>NZ_JBFUBB010000004.1:0-481095 GCF_056405975.1 Polaromonas sp. P1_E12
AAATTACGCAATGATTTTGGCAACGACGCCGGCGCCGACGGTCTTGCCGCCTTCGCGGATGGCAAAGCGCAGGCCTTCTTCCATGGCGATCGGGTTGATCAGCTTGACGGTGATCGACACGTTATCGCCTGGCATGACCATTTCCTTGCCTTCTGGCAACTCGATCGCACCGGTCACGTCCGTCGTGCGGAAGTAGAACTGGGGGCGATAGTTGTTGAAGAATGGCGTGTGGCGGCCGCCTTCGTCCTTGCTCAGAACGTAGATCTCGCCGGTGAAGTGCGTGTGTGGCTTGATGGAGCCGGGCTTGCACAGCACCTGGCCGCGCTGGACGTCTTCGCGCTTGGTGCCGCGCAAGAGGATACCGACGTTGTCGCCAGCTTGACCCTGGTCGAGCAGCTTGCGGAACATTTCCACGCCGGTGCAGGTGGTCTTTTGCGTGTCGGCAATACCGACAATTTCGATTTCTTCGCCGACCTTGATCACACCGCGCTCGACACGGCCGGTCACGACAGTGCCGCGGCCGGAGATGGAGAACACGTCTTCCACGGGCATCAGGAAGGCGCCGTCAACAGCGCGCTCTGGCAGGGGAATGTAGGTGTCAAGCGCTTCGGCCAGCTTCATGATGGCTTCTTCGCCCAGGGGGCCCTTGTCGCCTTCCATGGCGAGCTTGGCGCTGCCGTGGATGATGGGGGTCTTGTCGCCGGGGAAATCGTATTTGTCGAGCAACTCGCGCACTTCCATTTCGACGAGTTCGAGCAGCTCGGCGTCGTCAACCATGTCGCACTTGTTCAGGAACACGATGATGTARGGCACGCCCACCTGGCGGGCCAGCAGGATGTGCTCGCGGGTCTGGGGCATGGGGCCGTCAGCGGCSGARCAMACCARAATAGCGCCGTCCATCTGGGCKGCGCCGGTGATCATGTTCTTCACATAGTCGGCGTGGCCTGGGCAGTCGACGTGGGCGTAGTGGCGGTTGGCCGTTTCGTACTCGACGTGGGCGGTGTTGATGGTGATGCCGCGCGCTTTTTCTTCGGGCGCCGCGTCAATTTGGTCGTAGCCCTTGGCTTCGCCGCCGAACTTGGATGCCAGAACGGTCGTGATCGCCGCCGTCAGCGTCGTCTTGCCATGGTCCACGTGGCCAATCGTGCCTACGTTGACGTGCGGCTTGGTCCGCTCAAATTTACCTTTTGCCATTTTTCTCTCCAGATAAAGAACTTGCCCGTGTACGGTTTAACGTCTGCACTGTATTGCTGATTCACTTCGCACGGGCACGAAGTGGCACACAATCGCAGACAAGGAAAAATGCTGCCGGCTCCACAGGAGCCGGCAGCGAACGTTACTTACTTGGCGCGCGAAGCCATGATGGCTTCCGACACATTGCGCGGAGCTTCAGAGTAGTGCTTGAACTCCATGGAGTACGTTGCACGGCCCTGCGACATCGAACGCAGCGTGGTCGAATAACCGAACATTTCAGACAGCGGCACTTCTGCCTTGATGGCCTTGCCGCCACCAACCATGTCTTCCATGCCCTGCACCATGCCGCGGCGTGAGGACAGATCGCCCATCACGTTGCCGGCGTAGTCTTCAGGCGTTTCCACTTCCACGGCCATCATGGGCTCCAGGATCACGGGGCTGGCCTTGCGGCAGCCTTCCTTGAAACCGAAGATGGCAGCCATCTTGAAGGCCAGTTCGTTCGAGTCCACATCGTGGTACGAACCGAAGTGCAGCGTGACTTTGACGTCAACCACCGGATAACCTGCCAGCACGCCGGACGTGACGGCTTCGTTGATGCCCTTTTCCACTGCGGGGATGTATTCGCGAGGAACCACACCGCCCTTGATGGCGTCAACGAATTCGATGCCCTTGCCGGCTTCGTTCGGCTCAATCTTGAGCACAACGTGACCGTATTGGCCTTTACCGCCGGACTGGCGCACGAACTTGCCTTCAGCGTCTTCCACCGTTTTACGGATGGTTTCGCGGTAAGCCACCTGCGGCTTGCCGACGTTGGCTTCCACGCCGAATTCGCGCTTCATGCGGTCAACAATAATTTCCAGATGCAGCTCGCCCATACCGGCGATCAGGGTCTGGCCGGACTCTTCGTCGGTCTTGACGCGGAAAGAAGGATCTTCCTGAGCCAGACGTTGCAACGCGATACCCATTTTTTCCTGGTCGGCCTTGGTCTTGGGTTCCACAGCCTGCGTAATCACAGGCTCAGGGAACACCATGCGCTCGAGCATGACGATGGCATCGGGATCGCACAGGGTTTCGCCCGTGGTCACGTCTTTGAGGCCCACGCAGGCGGCGATGTCGCCGGCGCGGATTTCGCTGACTTCTTCGCGGTTGTTCGCGTGCATCTGCACGATACGGCCGATACGCTCTTTCTTGCCCTTGATCGGGTTGTAAACGCTGTCGCCCTTTTTCAGGACGCCAGAGTAAACGCGCACGAAGGTGAGCTGGCCCACAAACGGGTCAGTCATCAGCTTGAATGCCAGCGCAGAGAATTTCTCTTCGTCGTCAGCCTTGCGGGTGACAGGCGCTTCATCTTCGTCCATGCCCTTGACGGGCGGAATGTCGATCGGCGACGGCATGAATTCAATCACGGCGTCCAGCATGCGCTGCACGCCCTTGTTCTTGAAGGCAGAGCCGCAGTACATCGGCTGGATTTCGCTGGCGATGGTACGCGTGCGGATGCCCAGCTTGATTTCAGCTTCGGTCAAGTCACCTTCTTCAAGGTATTTGTTCATCAGCTCTTCAGACGACTCGGCGGCAGCTTCGACCATCTTCTCGCGCCATTCCTTGGCCAGCTCGACGAGCTCGGCGGGGATATCGCTGTAGGTGAACTTCATGCCTTGCGAGGCCTCATCCCAGATGATGGCCTTCATTTTCAGCAGGTCGACCACGCCGGTGAAGCTTTCTTCAGCGCCGATGGGGATCACCATGGGCACAGGACTGGCCTTCAGGCGCAGCTTCATCTGCTCGACGACCTTGAAGAAGTTCGCGCCGGTGCGGTCCATCTTGTTGACGAACGCAAGGCGGGGAACTTTGTACTTGTTGGCCTGGCGCCAGACGGTTTCAGACTGGGGCTGAACGCCACCCACGGCGCAGTACACCATGCAGGCGCCGTCAAGCACGCGCATGGAGCGCTCGACTTCAATCGTGAAGTCCACGTGGCCCGGGGTGTCGATGATGTTGATGCGGTGCTCAGGCAGGGACGTGTCCATGCCCTTCCAGAAGCAGGTGGTGGCAGCCGAAGTAATCGTGATGCCGCGCTCCTGCTCTTGCTCCATCCAGTCCATGGTGGCAGCGCCGTCGTGAACTTCACCAATCTTGTGGTTCACGCCGGTGTAAAAAAGGATCCGCTCGGTGGTGGTGGTCTTGCCGGCATCAATGTGCGCGGAAATGCCGATGTTGCGGTATTGTGAAATGGGGGTAGCGCGGGACATAAATTACTTTCAGTTCGGGGTTACGAACAAAGACTCGTTGAAGGACTGCCCGCAGTCCGGGCATCCTTCATTTCTTCTACGCGTCTGCTGGCCGGGAAGGGTGTTGTGCACCACACCCGGCTGGCAGAAATTGGGGTTGAACGGCCGGCAATCAAGGCACCCAGCACCTTGAAACCAACCAGCAACCCGTCAATTCAGCGCAGCAATTACTGCAATCGAAAATTAGAAGCGGAAGTGGCTGAACGCCTTGTTGGCTTCTGCCATGCGGTGAACTTCGTCACGCTTTTTCATGGCGCCGCCGCGGCCTTCGGTCGCTTCCATCAGCTCATTGGCCAGACGCAAAGACATGGACTTCTCGCCACGCTTCTTGGCGGCCTCTTTGAGCCAGCGCATGGCCAGAGCCATACGGCGGACAGGACGCACTTCAACCGGCACCTGGTAGTTGGCGCCGCCGACGCGGCGCGATTTCACTTCAACCATGGGCTTGATGTTGCCGATGGCCATGTGGAAAGCCTCAAGCGGATCTTTGCCGGGGTTCTTTTTCTCGATAAAGTCGAGCGCGCCATAAATGATGCGCTCTGCGACGGCCTTCTTGCCGCCTTGCATGATCACGTTCATGAACTTGGCGAGATCAACATCGCCAAATTTTGGATCAGGAAGAATTTCACGTTTAGGGACTTCGCGACGACGTGGCATTTTTTCACCTCTTTGCTTCAGTTGGCATTGCTTTTGGCAACACCGCGAGAGTTATCAAAACCCTCACTTACTCGACCGGTGCAACTATTTGCACTTGGGTCACTTCGTTTCAGACACCTGCCAGGGCGAATGAAACACCTTGTTTTGAAGGAACTATCACAGGCTTGTGTGACAACTTCTTCTGGCGCGAGCTCTCAGTGAAGAGAAACACCCGAGCCGGTTCGGCTTATTTGGCCTTTGGCTTCTTCGCACCGTACTTGGAGCGCGACTGCTTGCGGTCTTTCACGCCCTGCAAGTCGAGCGAACCACGGACGATGTGGTAACGCACACCGGGCAAGTCCTTGACACGACCGCCGCGAACCAGCACCACGCTGTGTTCCTGCAGGTTGTGGCCTTCGCCGCCGATGTAGGAAATGATTTCAAAACCGTTGGTCAGGCGCACTTTGGCAACCTTACGCAGAGCGGAATTGGGCTTTTTAGGCGTCGTGGTGTACACACGGGTGCACACACCGCGGCGCTGCGGAGAATTCTCCATCGCAGGGCTCTTGGACTTGATCTTTTCGACCTCGCGCCCCTGACGGACTAACTGATTGATGGTTGGCATTGAAAACGTCCCTAAACGTCTGAAAACTAATTTACCGTGTTGATACGGCCACAAATATTTCCCGCCACGAAAGCGGAAAAGCCTTCTAGTATAAACCGGATAGGGGAATCCCTCAAGCAGAACGCGCGGCCAGGACGCATGAAGGAGCTGACAACAGGTAATCCGGCGCCCAAAGTGGGGATGTTAGTACCCACTCCCACCGAATTTGATGGCACCCAGGAGGCGTTTGATTCGCGAAGAGCCGCTTTGGGGGGCAGGCTTCTGCATTCCCGGCCAAAGCGCGGGGAGAAAAAAGGTCACGGCAAGGGCTGTGCAAGCGACGGCCGGCCGTAGCGGCGGGGAGCGCGGCCTTAGCCACGCCACCCACCGCGTGTTCGTCTTATTTAATCCACAGCCGGATGGCGTCCCAAGCACGGCCCAGGATGCCGGCCTCGCCCACCGCTTCCAGCGCCACGAGCGGCACTTCGGCCACCGGGGCGGGGTTGTCGCCCAAGGTGACCTTCAGCGTGCCAACAGCCTGGCCCTTGGCAAACGGCGCCACCAACGGGTCGGGCCGCGCCACCTGGGTTTTGACTTTGGCAGCACTACCGGCAGCGATGGCCACCACGATGGCCTGCGGACGGCCCAGCTTCACGGTCGAGGAGGTCCCTTTCCAGACCGACGGAGTGACCACGGCCTGGCCAGCGTCGAACAGCTTCACGGCTTCATAGGCCGTGTAGCCCCAGTTCAGCAGTTTTTGTGATTCATTGGCGCGTGCGCTGTCGCTGACGGTGCCCAGCACGATGGCCAGCAACCGGCGCCCGCCCGGCGCACCGGCAGCACCCAAATTGGGAAAGTCGCGCTTTGCCGTGGCGATCATGCAATAGCCGGCGGCGTCGGTATGGCCGGTTTTCAGGCCGTCCACCGTCGGGTCGCGGAACAGCAGGGTATTGCGGTTGGTGTCGTTGGCCGCCGGTGTGCCGGGATAGCGGTATTTCTTGATCGCCGAATAGCCGATGTAATCAGGGAAGTCCTGCATCAACCGGGTGGACAGGATGCTCAGGTCACGGGCGGTGGTCGTGTGGCCGGGCTCGGTCAGGCCTTCCGGGTTTTTATAGGACGTGGACTTCATGCCCAGCGCCTTGGCCTGCTCGTTCATGAGGCGGACAAAGTTTTCGGCCGAGCCGCCCACGCCTTCGGCTAGCGCCATGGTGGCGTCATTGCCGGACTGCACTACCATGCCCTTGATCAGGTCTTCCACGGGCACCTGCATCTTCGGGTCGATGAACATGCGCGAACCCGGCATCTTCCAGGCCCGCTGGCTGACGGGGAAGGTCTGCTTCAGGTCGATTTTTTTGGATTTGAGTGCATCGAACACCAGGTATTCGGTCATCAGCTTGGTCAGGGATGCCGGCTCCACCGGGGAATCGATGTCCTTGGCGGCCAGGATCTGGTTGGCGGTGATATCCAGCAGCAAATAGGAGCGTGCGGCGATTTCGGGCGCTTGCGGGACCTGGGCATGCGCCACGGGCAACGCCGCGGAGAAAGCCAGGAACACGGTGGCGGCAAAAGCGCGCAGGCTGGGGGCGGCGCGGAGGGCCTTGAGTGAAGCTTGCATCAGTAGGGGTTCAGTGAAATTCGGTGAAGGAGTAAGGGTCAGGGAGCGCCTGGCAAACAGCATCAGGCGGAGGGCGAAGACAGGTGGCGAACCACGAGGTTTTTCAGCAGGGGCAATTGTCCATGAAAGAAATGGCTTCCCCCCGGCACAACGGTAACAGGCAGTGCCTGCGGCCGGGCCCAGTCCAGCACGGCAGACAACAGCACCGTATCGTCCTGCTCACCATGCACGACCAGGGTTTTCAGGTGGGCGGCTTCGTCAATCGGCGCAGCAGGCGCGCGGCTCACGCTGGTGCCGACCAGCACCAGCTTTTCAATGGTGCGGGCGGCGCTGAGGCGCTCAAAGGCGTGGGTGGTGACACAGGCGCCGAACGAAAACCCGGCTAATGCCAGCACCTGGCCGCTGCTGGCCGGCGCCGAATGTTCCACCACGGCCAGCAGGTCTTCGAGCTCGCCCCGGCCTTCGTCATGGCTGCCGGCGCTGCCACCCACACCACGGAAGTTGAACCGGACGGCCGTCCATCCGCATTGCACAAAGGCCCGGGCCAGCGTCTGCACCACCTTGTTGTCCATGGTGCCCGCAAACAGCGGGTGCGGGTGCGCAATGACCGCCACGCCGCGCGGGTCGCCAGCGGGAAGGTCTACGGCAATTTCAAGCGCGCCGGCTGGGCCCTGGATGATCGATTTGCGGGTCTGCGAATTCACGGTGACGGATCCATTCAAACAGGTTGCTATCAAATAAGGAGCTACTCGCGCACGTCCCTATTGGGTTGGAAGGCAAAAATATGCAAATTCCGGATGCTGCGACCGCCCCCCGGCCTAGCGCCCGACGTGCGCGGGCACCAGCAGGCGCTCGACGACTTTGCCGTTTTTCAGGTGCGACTCGACAATTTCATCAATGTCGCTGGCGTCGACATAGGTGTACCAGACCGCTTCGGGGTAGACCACGGCCACAGGGCCGGCTGCGCAGCGGTCCAGGCAGCCGGCCTTGTTGACCCTGACCTTGCCCGGCCCGGCCAGCCCCGCGGCTTTCACCTGCGATTTGCAGCGGTCAAAGCCCTCCTGCGCCCGGTGATCAGCGCAGCAGTCTTCGCCATTGGCGCGCTGGTTCAGGCAAAAGAAGACATGGCGTTCGTAATAGGAATTTTGTTCAGGCATGGTGTGACTTTAGTGGATGTGTACCGGAGAAGGTTCCCGCATTGCCCCGGGGATCAAGGTGCCTCAACGACCAGCGCCGTGGTTTTTTTCACCAGTGGAAGCACCAGCAGCAGCACCGGGAATGCAACGACCCAGGAAAGCGCCCATGCGCCCAGCCAGATGCGCAGCACCCCGGGCGCGATACCGACGCCCTTGAGCGTGCTGATGATCGACACGATGCAGGTCATCAACACGGAAAGCAGCAAGGGTGTGACCCAGCGCGCGCTGCGGGCGGGGAGTTTTGTGAAACTGAAAAGGGTGCGCGATGAAGATTTCGAAGAGTTCATACAGGGTTCCATAAGCCGTCCAGTCAAGGCGCCTTTCCGGCAGCCAATGGCATGCCGGAAACACAACCCCGGCATGGCCGGCGGTAGTAGGCGCGTTGATTGACGTAAACGCTTACGGCAACTCTTGAGGGAGATCGCAGGCGAATATTAGCAGACGCGAATCACTGGCGCGCATCAACGCGCGGCTCGCGGCCTGAAAGCCGCACCAGCACATACAGCAGGGCTGCGTACGGCCACAGCCAGCCCAGCCACTGCACCAGGCCGTGAAAGCGGATAAAGCGGCCCTGCTCCCAGGTTTGCAGGGTCTGTGCGAAATACGGGTCGGCGGGCGCCTGGTTGAGCAGCCCCAGGTGAACCGTGAGCGCCAACAGTGCCAGCGCCGCTGCGCCCCGGCGCGGCACAGGCAGCAAGAGCGCCGCCACCACAACGGCAAACCCGACACCCACTTGCACCGGCAGGTCCAGCCAGGCCCAGGCGTGGTCCGGGCCGTAGCTCAGCGCGGCCGACAGCGCCGATGCGGCAATGCCGACCGCGATGATGGCCGCCGAAAACGCCGCACGCTGCCAGAGTGTGCGGATCACGCAATAGCCGAGCAGGCAGGGAATCAGCGCACCCAGCGCCACGCATAGCAATTCGGCAATCGGCACCAGTGGCTGCAGCTCCATGTCGCGCACCGGCATCCATTCGAGGAAAGGCGTGTCGGTCAGCACCTCGGCAAGCGCCGACTCCAGACGCTCGAACACCTGCCCCAGCCCCAGGGGCACGGAGGCAGGAAACAGCAACGCGGGCGGCCAGAGCATCAGCAACACCAACGCACCCCGCGCATCCTGCGCGAACCAGCGCGCCCGAAAGCGGCTCCAGCGATCGACGATGCCGGTTTTTTCCAGCGCCCACGCACAGCACGCGCCCAGCCATGCGCCGGTGGTGTTGAGCGCCAGATCGACATTGGAGGGAATGCGCGAAGGCAGGTAACTTTGCAGCGTTTCCATTGCCAGCGACAGCAGCGCGCTGACCAGCACCGCCACCGTCACAGCCCAGGAAACGCGCCGGCTGCGCAGTGCCGACAGCGCCAGCAGGAAACCCAGCGGCGCGTAGCCCAACAGGTTGGCGCCCACGTCAAAACCGGTCCAGTACTGCGGCAGAGGCGCCGCCAGAAATCTGAAGGGCGAAATGCCCTGGTCGCGCCAGTCGGCAAAGGGATAGAGGCTGGCGTAAACAATCAGGCAGATGGTGGCCACCGCCAGCGGCCACGCGGTTGTCTTGTGAACACCCCTATTGGAATGTTGCACACCCCCGCCGTTCTCACTACGCTTCGCTTCGTGTAGTTCCTCCCCCCCTTGCAGGGGGCGACGCGAGGCGCCCGGCGAAGCCGGTTCGCCCGCGTCTGCTGGTGAATTCGGGGAAGGCACTGCGTTCCCTTTGATTGTTAGAAGGGCTTGACCACGACCAGGATGACGGCCGCTAACAACAACAGCACCGGCACTTCATTGAACCAGCGAAACCATTTGTGGCTGCGGGCGTTGCGGTTGGCGACGAACCTGGCCAGCAGGCGGCCGCAGGCGTGGTGGTAGCCGATCACCAGCACCACAACGGCAAGCTTGGCGTGCATCCAGCCGTTGCCGGGCCCGCGGCCTATGCCGTAACCCAGGTACAGCCACAGGCCAAAGCCCAACGCAGGCACGGCCAGGATGGTGGTGAAACGCATGAGTTTGCGTGCCATCAATATGAGCCGCTCGCGCTCAGCCACGCTTTCCGGCGGCACCATGGCCAGGTTCACAAAAATGCGCGGCAGGTAAAACAGCCCGGCAAACCAGCTGGCGATGAAAACGATGTGGAGTGATTTGACCCAGAGCATCAAGGAAGTGTAGCCCCCACGCTCCCCCACTTCGTGTGGGTCGCTGCCCCCCCGAGGGGGCGCTGCGCCTGCGGCCCGGCAAAGCCGGTTCCGCGGCCCCGGCTGGTCTAAGACCTATCCATCCGCTAATGCCCCAAGCGTCACCTTTAGCGGGCAAAAAAATGCCCGGGGCATAAGCCACCGGGCTGGTAAGCCTTTTTGCTGTCACACGCAAAGGCCCCGCTCAGGGAGGAAAAGCGGGATGCAGTTGCCAAATTGGTAACCACACGTAGCAATTCTAACCACGCTGGCTGCGCATTGGCAATGATTTCATAAGTTAACTAAGTAATTCCATGTAAAGCCTGCCACCTCCGAAATGGCGCGGCACCAAGCATGTCTCCATATATATATAGATAGCAGATGACGCCCGGCCAAATACTTTCAGGCCTTGATCAACCTTTGGCACAATTTGCGCATGACACAGCACGCCTCCAACTTCGCGCCCTTCCCCGCCGGGCGCCCACGGCGCCTGCGCCGTGATGCCTTCACCCGCAACCTGGTACGTGAACACGCACTTACCCCGCACGACCTCATTTATCCCGTCTTTGTGGTGGACGGCCAGCAGCAGCGCCAGGCGGTGGCCTCCATGCCCGGCGTCGAAAGGCTGAGCCTTGACCTGCTGCTGCCGGTGGCGGAAGAGTGCGTGAAGCTGGGCATCCCGGTGATGGCCTTGTTCCCCGTGGTGGACGCCTCGCTCAAAACCTACGACGGCGTCGAGGCCACCAATCCCGATGGCCTGATCCCGCGGGTGGTGCGGGCACTGAAAAAGCACTTTCCCGACCTGGGCGTAATGACCGACGTGGCGCTGGACCCCTTCACCACGCATGGGCAGGACGGGCTGCCGGATGAAAACGGTTACATCCTCAACGAAGAGACGGTGGCCATGCTGGTGCGGCAGGCGCTTTGCCAGGCCGAAGCCGGCGTGGACATGGTCGCGCCCAGCGACATGATGGATGGCCGCATTGGCGCCATCCGCCAGGCACTGGAGGCCAAAAAGCTGATCCACACCCGCATCATGGCCTACAGCGCCAAATACGCGAGCGCGTTTTACGGCCCGTTCCGCGATGCGGTCGGTTCGGCCAACAACCTGGGCAAGGCCGACAAAAAGGCCTACCAGATGGACCCGGGCAACAGCGACGAAGCGCTGCGCGAAGTGGCCATGGACATCGCCGAAGGCGCCGACATGGTGATGGTCAAACCCGGCATGCCCTACCTGGACGTGGTGCGCCGCGTGAAAGACGAATTCGGCGTGCCCACCTTCGCCTACCAGGTCAGCGGCGAATACGCGATGATCAAAGCAGCCGCGCAAAACGGCTGGCTGGACCACGACGCCGTGATGATGGAAAGCCTGCTGGCCTTCAAGCGTGCGGGCGCAGATGGCGTGCTGACGTATTTCGCCATCGACGCTGCCCGCAAGCTGCGGCAAGGCTGAACCGGGCGGCAGGTGTTGCGCACTAACTGCTATCAAAATCATAGCTGCTTGCGCCCGTCCTGCTTGCTCGAAATGCCGATTTAACACCTCAAAACAAGGCTAAACAGGGCTTTCATGCGCGTTTTCACCATCGCTTCCGGCACCCAGGGCATCATCGAGACAGACACCCTGCCGGCCCAGTTGCCGGCGCAGGGATTTGTCTGGATTGCCTGTGCCCGCCGCGAGTTCGAGGTGATGCAGGCGCAGATCCAGGCTGCGCTGCAAACGCTGTGCGGCACCCAGCTGGTCGACCTGCATGTGGCCGACCTGCTGAACAACCAGCTCCCCTCGCACTACGACTACACCTCGCAGTACGACATCCTGGTGTTCCGCCGCCTGGCGGCCGGGCAAAGCGAAACCGACCTCAGCCAGCCCGGCGAACCGCTGCATGAGCGCATGAAACGCAGCGGCCCGCCGGTCCTCAAGCGCATCGATACCAGCCCGGTCGGCTTTGCCGTGTTTGACAAGGTGGTGCTGACGGTGCACCCCGCCGACTGCGCGGTGCGCGATGCCTATGCGACCCGCCTGCTCAATGCGACCACGGCCGAGTCGCGCTCCAGCGGCGTCAAGCTGCCGGCCAGCCCCGCCGACCTGATGCTGCGCATCGTCAACCAGATGGTGGACGGCTACCTCGAGCTGCGGCGCGAGCTCACGCGCCAGCTCGACCACTGGCAGTCCGAACTGCTGCGGCCCGGCACGCGCTTTACCAACTGGAGCTCGGTGCTCGATGCGCGGCTGGCCATGCACCACCTCGATGAGATTTGCGAAGACCAGCGGGCTGCGCTGCAGGACTGGATTGATTCGATTGAAACCTGGCCCGAAGGCGGCACACCCGCCGCAGTGCGCGAGCGCGAGCTGCTCAAGATCCGCTCACGCGACGTGCTCGAGCACATCGAGCGTGTGGTGCACCATGTGCGCCGCATGGAGCAAAGCGCCGAAACCGCGGTACAGATGCATTTCTCGGCGCAAAGCAACCGCACCAACGACATCATGCGCACGCTGACGGCGCTCACCGCCATCTTCCTGCCGCTGAACCTGATCACCGGGTTCTTCGGCATGAACTTCGAGTTCATGCCCTTTCTTCACGCGTCCACCGGTTTCTGGTGGACCTTCGGGTTCATGGTCCTGATCGTCGTGGTGGTCGCCACGGTGTTCTGGCGCAAGCAGTACCTGGCCAGGACGCGCCGCTGACACGGCGCCCGGGTGCGCTTGCCGTCCGGCTCAAGCTTGCGGCGGCGTCTGACGCTTCTGTCTGGTGCATCTTTGACAATACGGCCAATGGCGCCGCAGTGCCTGATGCGCTGCGTCTCAGCCGGGAGTTGGCACGGCGCTGATCCGGCACCCCCGAAAAGGATGTCCCATGAGCAATCAAGCAGGCAAGAAGGCGCTGAACGGCAATACAACCTGCGCCGATGACCTGACGCGCGAAAATGTCGAAGCCATGCGGCGCGTGGAAGAAACGGCACTGGCCAACCGGAGCCGGGCCGACCGCATCGCCGCCTTTGTCGCCGGTTTTTGCGGCTCCATGCCTTTTGTCTGGATGCACGTGGCTGCGTTTGCGTTATGGATCAGCTTCAATTCATGGCCGGGGCTGGCGCATTTCGACCCCTACCCCTTTACCTTCCTGACCTTGATGGTGTCACTGGAAGCCATCTTCCTGTCCTCCTTCATCCTGATCAGCCAGAACTATGAATTGCGCATCAGCGACAGGCGCAACCAGCTGGACCTTCAGATCAACCTGCTGACCGAGCAGGAAAACACCAAGATGATCCAGATCCTGGAGCGCATCGCCAAAAAGGTAGGCGCCAACATCGAGGGCGACCCGGACATTCCCATCCTCAAGGAAAACACCGACCCCGAAAAGCTGGTCGCCCAGATCGAGCAGGCGCAGCGCGACAACCCGCCTGCGGCGAAAGGTTAGAGACTCAGACCCAAGGCTGGGCCAGCCCTTCGGCGTGGAAGGCCTTGATCACGGCAGGCCGCGCCAGCGCACGCTGCAGGTAAGGGCCGAGGTGGGGCCGGTTGCGTGCCGGCGACGACGCAAAGTTGCGAGTCCAGCGGCACAGCGTCAGCGCATAAATATCTACCGCCGAATACGTCGCACCCAACAGCCAGGGTTGGTCATGGATTTTCTCCAGCCTTGCCAGCTCCGCGTCCAGCTGGTCCAGCATCAGGCCGACTTTGGCTTCGGCATGCGACTTCAACTCGGCTACGCCGGCGTCGTTGCCGGGGTTCATCCAGCGGTCGGTGTAGAAATAAATGATCAGCGCCGACTGCATGGTGTTGGTCAGCCAGATCAACCATTTGTAGAAATGCGCGCGTTCGGTGGTGCCGACGGATGGGGCCAGACCGGCCTCGGGATGCGCATCGCACAGGTGCAGGCAGATCGCGGCGGTTTCATACAACACCAGGTCACCGTCGACCAGCGTCGGGATCAGGCCGTTGGGGTTGAGCTTGCGGTAAGCCTCCGACCGGTGCGCGCCGGTGCTGGTGTCGACGAGGACTTTTTCAAACGGCACGCCCAGTTCCTGGAGCAGGATGTGAGGCGCCATGGCGGCAGAGCTGGGAGAGAAATGAAGCTGGTACATCTGGCGTATTTTGCCGCACGCTCCTCCCCGATCTGCAAGCGAGGTGCCGCGGGACTGGCTTTGCCAGACCGCAGGCGCCGCCCCCTCGAGGGGGGAACAGGCTACACGCAGTGAGCCTGGACGGGGGTGGTTTTTCTACAGACCGTAGATACCGGCCGCATTGCCCCAAGCGATCTTGCGGGCCACGTCGGCTGGCAAATCACCCAACCAGCTGCGGTAACCCTTCATGAGCTCGTCGTAATACAGCCAGCGCTGGTTGACCCAGGTGTCGGAACCGATCATGAAGCGGCCTGGGTACTTGAGCAGCAGCTTGCGCCACTCCGCACACAGCTTTCCGCCTTCGCAGGTCAGGCCGGGGCGATAGGACAGCTCACCCATCAACTGCGGGTATTTGCCCAGCAGCGCATCAACGCGTGCCACAGGTGCGCCGCCTATGCCGGTGTGCGCCCAGATGAGCCGCGCATCTGGTGCGTGGGCCATCAACAAGTCGATCGCCGTGTCGTCTACGTGTGAGAGCACTGCCAGCTTGTTCTTCGCAGCGAACTGCATGAGCTTTTTGGCCACCGGGCCGTTGGCATTGGCGCTGTCGTACAAATGAAATTCGCCGATGCCCTTGTACGGGCCGGCCTGGTCACCCGTGACGCCGCGGGCAAACTCGGCCTGCACCATTTCGTAAATGGACTCGTCGCGAAACCAGTTGTCATAGTCGGCGCGGTTACGGTACAGGCGGATAAACGGGACCACGGTAACGCCGGCCTTGCGCGTTTCCGGCATGGCAGCCAGCGACTTCGTGCCGTCGTTGGGCCGGGAGTTGGCGACGATGGCTTTGACGCCATTGCGCTTCATGCGCGCAAGAACATCAGCTGGCGCGTGTGGACCGCTGTTTCCGTTCCAAGCCTCTTCGTTGTAATGCAGGTGCGTGTCAAACAACGGGCCGGCGTAGTCGGCCGCTCGGGCAACCGTCGAAAACGCTATCAAAACGATAGCTGCTTGCGCACATCCGCAAAGGGCTACAACCCAAAAAGGCTTGAATCCGGGGGCAGGGCGCACGGTCAGGCCAGTTTGGCGGCAAGGAACGCCAGCGAACGTTCGCGTGCCAGCTTCGCCGCCGCTTCGTTGTAGGAGCCGCGCTGGTCGCAGTTGAAACCGTGGTTGGCCTGGTACACATGCACCTCGACTTCCGGGTGCGCCTTGCGGAAGGCTTCAACGCCTTCCATCGGAATCCAGTGGTCCTGGTCGCCGAAATGGGCCATGACCGGGCACTGGGGCTGGCGCTCGATTTCTTCCTCGGCCGTGATGCCGCCGCCGTAGTAGGGAACGGCCGCCGATAAGCCCTTGAGCAGGCTGGCCGCACGCCAGGTCAAGAGGCCGCCCCAGCAAAACCCGATGATGCCGACCTTGCCGCCACCGGCCTTGGCCGCGTGGTCAATCGCCGCCTGGATGTCTTGCAGCACACCGGCGCCCGGCAGCGCGCTGACAGCGGTTTTCAGCTCGAAGCCGATCTTCATGTCCGCCTCGCTGTAACCCATGTCGACGCCGGGCTTGACGCGCTCGAACGTGGCGGGTGCCACTGCCAGGTAGCCTTCCGCCGCAAAGCGGTCCGCCACACCGCGGATGTGCGAGTTGACGCCGAAAATTTCCTGGACGACGACGATGCCGCCGCGCGGCTTGCCTTCCGGTTGCGCCACATAAGCCGGCACGACGAAGCCGTCGGCGGCGGTGAGATTGGTGAATTGGCCCATGAGATGGATGCTCCTTTGAATTGGTTGATCGGTATGAATGAAGGGCGAACTGGAGGGGAAACGGCCAGCGGTTTATGCCCCGGCCTTAAGCTTGCGCTCCACGAAATCGAGCCGGTCCTGGCCCCAGAACAGTTCGCCGTCGATGACATAACTGGGCGCGCCGAACACGCCGGCGTCGATCGCCTGCTGGGTATTGGCTTCATAGCGCTCCTGCACGGCCTGGCTGAAGGATTGTTCCAGCCGCGCCGCGTCCAGCCCACATTCGGCCAGCAGCTCGGCCAACACTTTTTCGTCGGCAATATGGCGCTCGCGCACCCACACGGCGCTGAAGATGGCGCCGCCGATTTTCATCGCGGCTTCGGTGCCGTCGTGCAGGTTCACCGCGATGATGAGGCGCGAGGCCTCATCGCCGGACACCGGGAAATACTTGGGCTTGAGGTTCAGCGGCGCATGCAGGTAGTCTGAATAGCGCTGCAATTCCAGCAGGCGGTAAGCCTGGCGCTGTGGCGCGCGCTGGGCCAGCGGCAGCCCGCCCGAGATGGGAAACACCTTGCCGCCCAGATCGATAGGCAACACATTCACGGTAGCGCCCGCCGCACGGGCGATCTGCGCAAAGCGTTCGTGGCCCAGATAAGTCCATGGGCTTTGCGGCGTAAAGTAATAATCCACAACGGTGCTCATGATCGTCTCCGGTTTTTGGGGCCTGTTCAAGTACATTGACCCGATGCAATCCCCGTTTTTACCCGGGATTGCCATTTTCTGCAGGAGGTCCGGTTTGTCAAAAGTTGTTTTGATCACAGGCGGCTCGCGCGGCATAGGCGCCGCAAGCGCCCTGCTCGCGGCGCGCCAGGGTTGGGTGGTGGCCGTCAACTACACCAGCAACTCGCTGGCAGCCGACGAAGTGGTGCGGCAAATCCGCCAGGGCGGCGGCCAGGCCATCACGGTTCAGGCCGACGTGGCCGACGAGGCGCAGGTGCTTGCCATGTTTGAAAAAGTGGATGCCAAGCTCGGCCGGCTGGACGGCCTCGTCAACAATGCCGGCGTGGTCGACCGCACCAGCCGCGTTGACGCCATGACGCTGGACAGGGTGCGGCGCATGTTCGAGATCAATGTGTTCGGCTCGTTCCTCTGCGCACGCGAAGCCGTCAAACGCATGAGCACGCGCTACGGCGGTACGGGCGGCGCCATCGTCAACGTCTCGAGCGCCGCAGCGCGGCTGGGCGGGCCTGGCCAGTACGTGGACTACGCAGCCGCCAAGGGCGCCATCGACACCTTCACGGTCGGGCTGGCCAAGGAAGTGGCCACCGAAGGCATTCGTGTGAACGGCGTGCGCCCGGGCATCATCGACACCGACATTCACGCTTCGGGCGGCTTGCCCGACCGGGCCCGTGAACTGGCGCCGCTGGTGCCGATGCAGCGGCCGGGTACCGCCGGCGAAGTGGCGGAGTCGATCGTCTGGCTGCTCGGCGACAATGCGAGCTATACAACAGGTGCACTGCTTGATGTCGCCGGAGGGAGGTAGTGCCCCCACGCTTTTCGCTTCGCGTAATGCGCTGCCCCCCCGAGGGGGCGCTGCGCCTGCGGCCCGGCGAAGCCGGTTCCGCGGCCCCGGCTGGAATGTGCTGGCTAGCCCGCTTTTGGGCTTGCCACTTGAATTGCCTCTAAGGAAAAACGATGGATTTCAAACCGCTTGTCACGCTGCTGGCCATCGTCAACCCGCTGGCCATCGTGCCGTTTTTTATCCACTACACGCAGGGCTTCTCCGACGAGCAGCGCCGCCGCACCATCCTGGTGGCAGCCTTTTCGGCTTTTGTCGTTATCGCCATCAGCGCGCTGTTGGGCCTGCAGATCCTCGACTTCTTCAGTATCTCGCTGGCGAGCTTCCAGGTCGGCGGCGGCATGCTGCTGCTGATCAGCTCGATGAACATGCTGAATGCGCAACCGGCCGAAGCCAAACCCCTGACCAATGAAATGGAAGACGGTGCAGAGAAGGCCGCGCGCGGCGCCAGCATCGCGGTGGTGCCGCTCACCATTCCGCTGTTGACCGGCCCGGCCACCATGTCGACGGTAGTGATTTACGCCGAAAAGGCACAGACGGCCCTGCAGGTTGCCGCGCTGGTCGGCTACGGTGTGGTGATTGCGCTGGTGACTGCCATCAGCTTTTCGCTGGCCGAGCCGATTGCCCGCGTGCTGGGCAAGACCGGTATCAACGTGATGACGCGGCTGATGGGTCTGATCCTCGCTGCATTGGCCGTTGAGGTGATGGCCGGCGGCCTCGGCAAGTTGTTCCCCATTCTGCGAAGCTAATGGAGCCCCCACGTTCGCTCACTGCGTGTAGCTCTCTGCCCCCCGAGGGGGCGCTGCGCCTGCGGCCCGGCAAAGCCGGTTCCGCGGCCCCTGCTGAAACGTACAGCAAAGCCCGGTGGGGCCAATGACCAGTGCGCGCATCCTGCTGGTGGAAGACGACCCGGCGATTGCCCGGTCCATCATCTACACGCTGGAGCGCGACGGCCTCAGCGTGACACACAGCCTGCTGCTGGGCGATGCGCGCCGCCAGCTTGCGCTCCAGCTGCCCGACGCCGTGATCCTGGATGTCGGCTTGCCCGACGGCAGCGGTTTCGATCTGTGCCGCGAACTGCGCGCTGCTGGCAGCCTGCCGGTGCTGATGCTGAGCGCGCAGGGCGAGGAGATCGACCGTGTGCTCGGGTTGGAACTGGGCGCCGACGACTATGTGAGCAAACCCTTCAGTCCGCGCGAGTTGCTGGCGCGCGTGCGCAGCCTGCTCAGGCGCGCGCGCATGCCTGCCCCCGCAGCGGCGCCGGCTGGCGCCAGTCCTTTCGTGATTGACACCGCGGGCCAACGCGCAAACCTGCACGGCCTCCCACTCAACCTGACGCGCCGCGAATTCGGCCTGTTGGCCGAGCTGCTGCGTCATCGCGAACGCATCCGTTCGCGTGATGAGTTGCTCACTGCGGTTTGGGGCACGGATTCGGACAGCACAGACCGCACCGTAGACACTCACATCAAAACCCTGCGCGCCAAGCTGCAGGAAGCAGCGCCGGAGCATGACTACATCGTCACACACCGCGGCATGGGTTACTCCCTGGATATCAACCGCACCAAAGGCAGCTGACATGCGCCTGGGCATACGGCTGCTGTTCGGTTTTTTTCTGGTCACGGGCCTTGCGGCTTTTTTTGTGCTGCGCGTCTTCATGGCCGAAGTCAAGCCCAGCGTGCGCGAGGTTATGGAAGACATGATGGTGGACACCGCCAACATCCTGGCCGAACTGGCCAGCGACGATCTGTCGGCCGGCGCCATCGCCAACGGGCGCTTTGCAAGCCACGTGCGCAACTATGCGCAGCGGCCGATTGACGCGCAGATCTGGGGCCTGTCCAAGCAGTCGCTGGACTTCCGGGTGTACGTGACCGACGCCGCCGGCAAGGTGGTGTTTGACTCGGAGAACGTGGCGACCGGCCAGGACTATTCGCGCTGGCGCGATGTGGCCCGCACGCTGCGCGGCGAGTACGGTGCGCGCGCCACCCGTGAAGTGCAGCAGGACGATCGAAGCTCCGTGATGTACGTTGCCGCGCCGGTGCAGCAGGACGGCAAAATCATCGGCGTACTGACCGTCGCCAAACCGATGTCCACCATCCAGGCCTTCATCGACCGGGCCGAACGGAAGATTTTCCTAAGCGGCCTGCTGTTGCTGGTGTTGTCGCTGGCCATCGGTGTGGCCGTGACGCTGTGGGTAGTGTGGAGCATTCGCAAGCTGCGCCGCTATGCCAACGCCGTCGGCCAGGGCGAGAAACCCGCGGTTCCGCAGATACCGGGCGAGCTTGGCGATCTGGCCATGGCAGTCGATGCCATGCGCCTGAAGCTGGAGGGCCACGAGTACATAGAAGATTACGTGCGCGCCCTGACCCATGAGCTCAAGAGCCCGCTCGCCGCGATCCGCAGCGCAGGCGAGCTCTTGCAGGACGAGCTTCCCGAACACGCGCGCCGCGAGTTTTCCGGGCAGGTACTGGCCCAGTCCGGCCGCATGCAGGCGCTGGTGGACCGCATGCTCGAGCTGACGAAGCTGGAGCAGCGTCATGCACAGGTAGAGCGCGAGCGCCTTGCGTGGGCCGGCTTCCTCCAGTCTTTTGAGCTGGAGACCGGCGCCGGCCGGACCCAGCATGCGATCAAAGTCGTAATCCGTCCGGAACATGCCGGCGTGCATGCGGAGCCCGGCCTCCTGGGCCTGGCGCTGAGCAACCTGCTGGAAAACGCGCGCTCGTTCGCACCCGAGGGCTCTGCGATCACCCTGGAAGCGGGGCCAGACTTCATCGCCGTGCAAGACACCGGACCCGGCGTGGCGGACTACGCCCTGCCCCGCCTGGGCGAGCGCTTTTTCTCGACCGTGCGGCCCGACGGACACACCAAAGGCTCGGGCCTGGGGCTGGCCATCGTGCGGCAGATCATGCTGCTGCACGGCGGGCGCATGGTGGTGCGCAACACGCAGCCCGGGCTGCGGGTCGAGCTGCATTTCTAACCGCGGCGCGCTCATCACGCGGCCACCTTTGCCGGTTCAGGTTTGACCGGTTCAGCCTGTTTGAACCGTGCGTACCAATCCACCTGCCGCGTCAGCATCATGATGGCCGCGAGCACGGCGAACAAGGCCACTGCACCCAGCAGCAAGGCTGTTTGCTCCATCCGCAGCAGCACAAACAGCATGCCGTACAGCGTGGCGATGCCCAGGCCAAACGGCAGGCCGCGCGACCAGCGGCCCAGCATGTGGCTGGCGTAATAGGTCAGCAGCAGCACACAGGCGGCGGCGGCAATCGCATAAGCAGTTTCAAAGGGCATGTGCTCCGAAAGGCTCACAAGCAACAGGAAAAACATGCTCATGGCCGCACCCACCAGCAGGTACTGGATCGGGTGCACGCGCAGTGACTTCATGAACTCGAACAGCCCCACGGCCAAAAAAGTCAGGCCGATGAACAGCAGACCGTACTTGGTAGCCCGGTCGCTGAGCGCGTAGGTATTGGAAGGGTCGACAAAGGTCACGCTGAAGGCTTCGACGCAAGAGGCGTTGGCCGACCCATCGGCATAGTTCGGGCAAACGCCCCTGCGCTTGCCGGGGTCCTGTTGCGTCACCTCCTGCTGCGCCGTGCTGGCCAGCGAGCTGACACGCCAGCTGGCTTCAAAACCCTGGTCCGTCACTTTGCGGTCCACCGGGAGAAACTGCCCGCCAAAACTCGGGTGCGGCCAGTTGGACGTGAGCTGCACCCGGGTGTCGCCGCCCAGCGGCACGACTGAAATGCTTTCGGTGCCGACCAGTTCCAGTGCCAGCTGCGCCTGCAGCGGCGCCATGCCCATCATGGCCATGGACAGCGGCGCATGCACGCCGCGCGGGTAGCTGCCGTAGAAGGTGCCGGGCTTGAGCGCCAGCACCTGCTCGCCGATCTTGACGCTGGCATGGCGTATGCCGCGCGAATCGGACACCGCCATCATCAAGAGCGGCTGGCCGCAGTTCATGCGTGAGCCGGCATGTTCGGCCAAGGGCTTCAGCGCTGCGGTGTCGGTCCATTCGGCCACGATGTCGGCCTTGAGATTAAAGGCCTGCGTCGCATGCAGGCCGCGGGCGCGCGCCTCGAGTTTGCTGCCGCCCTTGACGATCAACGAAGCCGGCGCGGCCACCAGGGTGAACTCGCGCCGCTCGGTTTGCACTTTCTTGTCCTCATACTTGACGTCCCACTCCTCGGTGCAGGCCCGGTGGATCAGCGGGCCGGTCAGCGTCTGCGGGCCGGCCAGGCTCTGCGCCACGCTCTGGATGGCAATCTGCCGGTAGGTCTGGCGGTCGTGCACCACGCCGCTGATCTGGAACAGCGCGAGGACCAGCAAAACCACCACCAGGGCCAGCGCGAAGAATTTTTGTTTCATGACTTCCTTTCGTTTGAACAACGAAGGGAAGTGTGCAAATCCTGTGTGAGGGCAGGATGAGCTGCGGGCCGCGTGTGTGAAGTCAATGTGAAGCCCCCACGCTTTTCACTTCGTGTAATGCGCTGCCCCCCGAGGGGGCCGCCCGCCCTACGGCCCGGCAAAGCCGGTTCCGGGGCTCATGCTGGCTCGAAGAATTCAGTGGCGTAACCAACGGGGTATTTACCAGCGGGCAGCCGCGGAACCGGCTTTGCCGGGCCGCAGGCGCCGTCCCCTGCAAGGGGAAAAGGGTTACACGGAGTGAGCTCGATAGGGGTGTACCGATTTTCCGGCTTCGCCGGCCCCAGGCGTCGCCCCTCGGGGGGGAACAGGCTACACGCAGTGAGCCTGGACGGGGGGTCTACTTCTTGCGAAGCAACTTTACTAGCTGGTTGCTGGTGTTGCGCAGGCGCTGCGCCATCATCTGCGTGATCTTGACCAGCAGCTTGGCGCCTACGCCGGGGTGGTCGCGAATCAGCAAGGCAATTTCATGGCGCCCCCAGACGCCGGCCTCGACGGGTTCGATGGCAGTGCAGGTGGCATAGCGCGGCTCGCTGTCGAGCATGGACATGTCGCCTATTGCCGCGCCGCTGCGCACCACGGCCACGCGCGAGACGATCGGTTCCGCGCCGGCTTCGGCCTGCGCCGCTTCGGCGGCTGATTCCAGTCGTTTGGTGACATCGACCGTACCCTTGAGGATCAGCATCATCCAGTCGCCGGCTTCGCCTTCGCGGATCATCACCTGCCCCGGGTCGGCGCGAACCAGCAACATGGACGCTCCCAGGATGTCGGCTTCAGCAGGCGTGAAGTCCTGTAGCAGTTGCGAATTCTGCAGCAGGTCGGGGCCGTAAGCGCTCAGCTGCTCGCAGCAGCCGAACACATGCAGCCCGGCGGCATCCAGTTGTTCTTCCAGCGTTTTCATGGCACAAGGCGTTTCAGCGCGCGGGGGTTTGCTGCAGCCATTGGTCCAGTTCCTCGATGGCGGCGTCGGTGGCTGCCGTGAGGGCACGGACGCCGCCGGGAGCGTCGTTGCTGGGCGCAGGACGCTGCACGATGACATTGCGCTGGCCGACCAGCTTTTCGCCCGCGGGCGTCACCTCGACCAGCGTGGCGCGCAGGCGGATCAGGCCGACGCTCGTGTTGGGCGCGCTGAAGAAGTGGCTGAATTCTTCCAGGTCCAGGCGCAGCAGCAGCGGCAATACCGCGTTCTGGCTGCGGTTGAGGGCCACACTGGAACCGGCGCTGAACACGGCGCGGCGCTGGCCAAGCTGTTCGCGCAGGCGCTGGCGCACCAGCTGCGCAGGCGGCATGCTCCAGCGCGCCTGCGAGTACGGCCGCAGCTGCTGCGCGTCGGTATACGCCAGGCGGTACAGCACCGCCATATTGTCGAGCGCGCCGCCAGAGGTGGAGATGTCGTCAAGCGCCAGCGGCGGCAACGGCGCCTGCCGCGTGCTGGGCTGAACAGCCAGGAGGCCGGGGCCGAAGTCATACATGGTGGCGCGCGTGGGCTTGTCGGGCAGGCCCGAGCAGCCGCCGACCGCCAGCGCCATGAATATCAATGAAAAAATGCCGGCAGCCCTTTCCAGATAAGCGCGAGCAGCTATTAAATTCATAGCGGATGGGCAGATTGCGAGAAAATCGAATGTCATTTTTTCTCTCCGTTGGCAGAAAAACCGGGCTCGCCCGGACCGGGCACCGGTGGACCGTTGCCGAAAATCAGTGACTGCGGGTTGTCATCCACCGCGCTGACGGTGCGGCGCAACTGGCGCATCGCGCGGGCGGTTTCGTCAGCCACTTCGCCCAGCTTGGGCAAGGTGCCGGCGCTGAAGGTCTCCACTCCCGAGGCCAGCGCGGCGCCGCCCTCGGACAGTTTGTCGAGCGGCCCGCCCTTTTCACTCAGGCGCGTGGCGGTAGCGCTGACGTCGTCGGCAGCCGTCCTGACGGATTTCAGCGTAGCCGTGGCATCGCGCGACAGGCCCGGCAGGCTCGCCACCGTAGGCTCAAGGCCTTTGGCCACACGGTTGATGCCGCTGGCCGCTTCGCCGAGTTGCGTGATGGCGGAAGTCACTGCCGCCTGGTTCTCGTCGGACAGCAGTTTGTTCAAACGCGTGCTGGCTTCTTCGACCTGGTTGAAGATCACCTCGCTTTGCTTGAGCAGCTTGTCCAGCCCACCTGGTTTGAGCGGAATGCGCGGCGGGTCGTCGTCGTTCACCACCAGCCGCTCGGCGGACTTTCCGTCATCGTCGAGCTGGATGAAACCCAGCCCCGTGACACCTTGCGATGCCACTGTGGCAAAAGTGGATTTGGTGACCGGCGCGGTGCGGTCGATCGAGACACGGATCAGCACATTGCCCTTGACCTTGGTGTCAAACCCGATCACCTCGACCTTGCCGACCGGCACGCCGCGAAACCGCACCGTGGCCTGCGGCTGCAGGCCCGAAACAGTTTCGCTGGTGCTCATGTCGTAAAGGTCGCGCTGGGTGTTGTCGCGCGTCAGCCAGATCGCCAGCAGGGCCAGCAGGGCGGTCACCACCAGTACAAATGCGCCGGCGGCCATGGCATGGGCTTTGTTTTCCATATCGAAGCCTTTCTAAACAGTAAAGGGGTATTCGCGCAGCAATTCCATCGCGCGCTGACCCCTTTCGCCAAGGAAAAATTCGTGAATGAAGGGGTGCGGAAACGCCACCACTTCCTTGGGCACATCGTTAACGATGACTTTTTGTTCGGCCAGCACGGCGATGCGCGTGCTGAGCTCAAAGAGCGTGTCCAGGTCGTGCGTCACCATCACCACCGTGAGCTCCATGTCGCGGTGCAGCGAGCGCAGCAGCGAGACGAAACTGTCGGAGCTTTCCGGGTCCAGGCCCGCCGTGGGCTCGTCAAGCAGCAGCAGCGGCGGGTCCATGATGAGGGCGCGCGCCAATGCCACACGCTTGACCATGCCGCCCGAGAGGTCGCTCGGCATCTTGTCGGCTGCGTCGGGACTCAGGCCCACCATTTGCAGCTTGACCATGGCCGCCTCATAGACCAGTGCGCGCGGCAAGGTCTTGAGCTCACGCAACGGGAAGGCGATGTTCTCGAGCACGGTGAAGGCCGAAAACAGCGCACCCTGCTGGAACAGCATGCCGACGCGGCTGGCCGCGCCCCGCTTGCCAAGTTCGGCGGCCGGCCGGCCCAGCACAGTGATCTCGCCCTGGGTGGGTTTTTCCAGCCCCAGGATCTGGCGCAGCAACACCGTTTTGCCGGTGCCCGAGCCGCCCACCAGCGACAACACCTCGCCCCGCTCCACCGTCAGGTCCAGGTCCTTGTGCACCACGGCCTTCTTGTCGCCGTTCTGGAACACGGTCCAGAGTTTTTTGATGTCGACGATGGCTTCGGTCATGGCTGATTTCCCGCTTCTTTCCTCTTCCGGAAGAACGACGCAACAAGCGACCGCGCAGGCACACTCTCTTTCCAGCAGGGGCCGCGGAACCGGCTTTGCCGGGCCGCAGGAGCAGCGGCCCCCTCGGGGGGCAGCGCAGTACACGAAGTGACAAGCGTGGGGGTCATATTCCAACGCTTTTAAACAGAACGGCAAACAATGCATCCACCAGAATAACTACCGTGATGGACGTGACCACTGAAGCGGTCGTGCCCTGCCCCAGGCTTTCGGTGTTGGGTTTGACACGCAGGCCGTAGTGACAGCCGACCAGCGCGATCAATACCCCGAACACGACGGATTTGGCCGTGGCCAGCGTGAGGTTGGCCACGTCGACCGCGGCCGGCAGCGAGTTGATGAAATAGGACGGCGTGACGTCCATGGAAATGTCGGCGGCCAGCATGCCACCCAGTAACGCCGCGATGGTGGTCCAGACGCTGATGAGCGGCATCACCACGGCGAGCGCCAGCGCGCGCGGCATGACCAGGCGAAAGCCCCGCGCGATGCCCATGACGCGCATGGCGTCGAGCTCTTCGGTGACCCGCATGACACCGATCTGCGCAGTGATGGCCGAACCGCTGCGCCCGGCGATCAGGATGGCGGCCAGCACCGGCCCGAGTTCGCGGATCAGCGAGATGCCCAGGATGTTCACGATGAAGGCGTCGGCGCCGAACTGGCGCAGCTGCTGCGAAATCAGGTAGGCCAGCACCACCCCAATCAAAAATCCCACCAGCGCCGTGATGGGCAAGGCGGTGGCGCCGATATGAAACAGGTGGCCCGACAGGTCGCGCCACGGGCCTTCCTGCGGGTGCCTGAAAAGCCGGATGATGTCGAGCAGCAGCTGGCCGATCAGGCGCACCAGGCCTTTGAGGTGGTCGACCAGGCGCAGCACCCTTGTGCCGAGCAGGATGAAGGGCCCGGTCCAGTCAGACTTGCGGGGTTTGGGCGGATCCGCACTGAACTTGGCGACGGTTTCCAGCACCGCGCGCTGGCTCGCATGCACTTGCAGTTGCGCAGGCCAGTCGCGCCCCCAATGGTTCCACAGCACCTGCGCACCCAGGTGGTCAAGCTTTTCGAGCGGCTCGAGGTTCCAGCCGGCGGATTGGGCTGCGCCGCCCTGCAAGGCTTGCAGTTGCGCCGTCAACCCTTGCCAGACTTCCTGTGCGGTAAGGTCGGCTGCCGTCCAGGCACCGCGAACGACAAACAGCCGGCCTTGCGGCGTGTCCTGCTGTTCGATGCGGGGCGTGGATTCTTCCATGTGCATTCGGTAAAGGCGTCCGGTGGTGCCCGGCGCTTGCCGGCAGTCTGCAATGACGGGCGGCGCCCGATTTGCAAAACAGTCATGGTAACTGCAGGAAACACAAATACACAGCCAAAAAACGCGCTATCGCCTTGGTCCTACAACCCGCCGGGACCCCGTGCCGGAAGGAAAGGCCAGCGGGTAATCCCCGCCGCAGGGATAGCGCCATTTTTGCCACAATCGAGCCACTGCCGCGCGGTCAGCCTCGCGTTAGGCTGGAATGGCAGGATGTGAACCTGCGGCGCAGGAGCACGGCCAAAACAACACGGCCACCCGTCCCATCAAAACACACGGCTGAAAGCCAAGAGACAAAACATCCATGCAAGACGACAGCCAGGTTTTTGACTACATCATCGTCGGCGCAGGCACGGCAGGTTGCCTGATGGCCAACCGCCTGAGCGCCGACGCATCCAAACGCGTGCTACTCATTGAGGCCGGCCGCAAGGACGACTACCACTGGATCCACATCCCGGTAGGCTACCTGCACTGCATCGGCAACCCGCGCACCGACTGGCTCTACAACACCGAGCCGGACGCCGGCCTCAACGGACGGGCGCTGCGCTATCCACGCGGCAAGACGCTGGGCGGCTGCTCCAGCATCAACGGCATGATCTACATGCGCGGCCAGGCACGCGACTACGACCAGTGGGCCCAGCTGACGGGCGACATGGCCTGGCGATGGGACAACGCGCTGCCGCATTTCAAACTGCACGAAGACCACCACAAGGGCGCTGACGCGATGCACGGCGCGCGCGGCGTGGCACCCGAGCTGATGCAGGACAAGAGCCAGCCCTACCAGAAGCTGCTGCGCCACCACAATTCAGGCGGCGAATGGCGTGTCGAGAAACAGCGCCTGCGCTGGGACATCCTCGATGCGTTCGCCGAAGCTGCGCAGCAAGCCGGCATCCCGGCAACTTCCGACTTCAACCGCGGCGACAACGAAGGCGTGGGTTACTTCGAGGTCAACCAGAAAAAAGGCTGGCGCTGGAATACCGCCAAGGCCTTTTTGCGGCCGGCCTGCTATGCCCGGCCCAATTTCGAATTGTGGAACAACGCCCAGGTGTGCAAGCTGGTGATTGAGCCGCAGGCCGACGGCAGCCAGCGCTGCACCGGCGTGGAAGTGTGGGCCGGCGACGAGCGGGTGACGGCGCACTCGACACGCGACTCGGGGCACATGGGCGAAGTCATTCTGTGTGCAGGCAGCATCGGCTCGCCGCAAATCCTGCAGCTTTCAGGCATTGGCCCGGCCACCCTGCTGCAACAGCACGGCATCCCTGTGCTGCAAGACCTGCCCGGCGTGGGCGCCAACCTGCAGGACCATTTGCAGATCCGTTCGGTCTACAAGGTGCACGGTGACCAGCGCTGGGGGCTGTCGCTCAACACCATGGCCAACACGCTGTGGGGCAAGGCCCGCATCGGCCTGGAGTACGCATTGCGGCAGACCGGCCCGATGAGCATGGCACCGTCGCAGCTGGGCGCCTTCACGCGCTCATCACCCGACCAGCCCTACCCCAACATCGAATACCACGTGCAGCCGCTGTCGCTGGACGCTTTCGGCGAGCCGCTGCACAGCTTCAACGCTTTCACCGCCAGCGTATGCAACCTCAACCCGACCAGCCGCGGCACCGTGCACATCAAGAGCAACCGCTTTGAGGATGCACCGGCGATTTCGCCCAACTATCTGAGCACGGCCGAAGACCGGCAGGTGGCAGCCGACTCCCTGCGCGTGACCCGAAAGATCGTCAGCCAGGGCGCGCTGGCCAAATACAAGCCCGAGGAATTCAAGCCCGGCGTGCAGTTCCAGACGGACGAAGAACTCACACGGCTGGCGGGCGACATTGCCACCACCATCTTCCACCCGGTGGGCACGACCAAAATGGGCAAGGAAGACGACCCCATGGCGGTGGTGGATTCGCACCTTCGGGTCCGCGGCATTCGCGGCCTGCGCGTGGTGGACGCCGGCGTGATGCCACTGATCACCAGCGGCAACACCAATTCGCCCACGCTCATGATTGCGGAAAAGGCCGCCGGGTGGATTCAGGCCGGCATTTGAAGGCAGCGCCGTGTCGAAGCTGCCCGCAAGCCTCAGGCAGCACCGCCCCTTCGAAACAGATCAAAGATAGATTTTTTGCAGAAGACGCACCAGCGTCTTTTTTTCCGCCGCGCTCAGCCGTTCGGTGGCATCTGATTCGAGGCTGGTGGCGGTGCGCTCGGCCTCCCGCATCAGCGCCTCGCCTGCCTCGGTGAGGTACAGGCCCACAGCGCGGCCGTCCTGCGGGTGCGGCTTGCGGTGAACGAGCTCTCGCTTTTCCAGCGTGCCGATTTTCCCGACCAGGTTGGGCGGCAAGATGCTCAGCGCACTGCACAGCTGGCGCGAGGTGATGCCCGGGTTGTGCGTGATCAGCGACAGGATGGAAAAGTCCACGTGACGCAGGTCATACACCGCCATGCGTTTCATGAACAGTTCAATGACCTTGAGCGACGCACGCGTGGCGTTGTAGCCAATCAGGGTTTCAAGGTAGGAGGTATCGACTTCTTCGACAGCGGGCGCTGGTTTGAGGGACGCTGGCATAGGTGGTCAGGAAGCTTTCGTCATCGGGCAATACGGACCGCCGCACGGCATGCGGCCAGTCCAGCCCCGATTATGCCAAGCGGTGCCGATCCATGATCGGTGCCTCAGGGCGCCCGGCATCAGTCGTCGGCACCGCGTTCTGATCAGGACTCGGCGGTAAAGCCGATTTTCTTGATCAGCGGCCCCCAGCGGTCGAGTTCGCGCTTCTGGCTGGTCGCCATGTCCTCTGCCGTGCCGCCGTAGGGAATCAGGCCCACCACCGTCAGCGAGTCGATGACGGATTTGTCCTTGATGGCGGCGTTGATGGCGGCGTTGGCGGCGGCGACCACACTGGCCGGCGTTTTGGCGGGGGCACAAAAGCCGAACCACTCCTCCACGGTCAGGTCGGCAAAGCCCTGCTCGGCGAAGGTCGGTACTTCCGGCACAAAGGGCGAGCGCTGCTTTCCGGACGTTGCCAGGATGCGCAGCTTGCCGGCCTTGTGATTGGGGATGAAGTCGCCGTGCGGCGTGAACATGGCGGCCAGCTGGCCGCCCACCACATCGGTCACGCCGGGCACGGAACCGCGGTAAGGCACATGTTTGAGTTCCACCTGGTTGTTCAGGCCCAGCAAGGCGCCCAGAAAGTGGGGTGTTGATCCCGCAGCGGGCGAGCCATAACTCGCATCCTTCGGATTGGCCCTGGCCCATAGCAGGAAGTCCTGAACGGTCTTCACGGAAGCGGGCACCAGCGGCCCCACAGCCAGCCCATGGTGAATCATGGACGCGGTGCCCACGGATACAAAATCGGCGAACGGGTCATAGGCCAGTTTTTTGTAGATGTGCGGATACAGCGACATGCAGGAAAACGGCGTCATGGCAATGACGGAGCCGTCCGTGGGTGCCATCTTCAGCGTCTCCAGCGCGATGCGGCCACCGGCGCCGGCCTTGGTGTCCACGATGGCGTTGTTTTTGGAATAGGCGGTGCCGCCCATCTTGTCGCCGACGCGGCGCGCGCAGATGTCGCCCGCACTGCCGGCGGGGAATCCGTAAATGATCTTGACCTGCTCCAGCGGACTCGCATGGGCAGAGAACGGGGCGAAGCCGGCGGCTGCGGTGAGCGTTGCGGCGGCCTGCACAAAATGACGGCGTGTTTGCATGAAATGTCTCCTTTTTTAATGATGTCCAACGGGTCGAAAAACAAAACCGAAATCAAAAACTGAAAGACGGAAACAAAAGCGGAACGCGAAGCGTCAGCTGCACAGGGCCCGAATGTCTTGCGGCACGGCAATGGCCTTGATGCGCTCAGGATTCTCCGGACGGCGGATGCAGAAGGCCCGGGTTTCACGGCCTTCGCAGATCAGGTCGTCACCGCGTTTGATCACATGCTTCTGGATGAAGACCTTGTCGCGCCATTCCTCAATGCTGGTGTGAATCTGCAGCGTCTCACCATAGACGGCAGGCTGGCTGAACCGGGTATTGATCTCGAGCAGCGGCGTGCCGATGATGCCGGTGGTCTTCACAAGCTCACGCCATGTTGGCACGCCGCACTTGACAAAAAAGTTCAGCGACGAGGCGTCCATCCACCGCGAGAAATTGGGGAAAAACACGATCCCCGCTGGATCGCAGTCGCCAAACGCAACGGAAACTTCGTAAACAACGGTCTTGCTCATGCGGCTCACCTTGGCGCCATGCGCAATGCGCCATCCAGCCGGATGACTTCGCCGTTGAGATGGTCGTTGGCCACGATGTGCGCGGCCAGCTGGGCAAACTCCTCGGGCTTGCCCAGGCGCTGCGGAAAAGGAATACTGGCGGCCAGCGAAGCCTGCACCGCTTCGGGCAATTGCTGCATCAGCGGCGTCGCGAACAGGCCCGGCGCCACTGTGCAGACGCGGATACCGTGCTGCGCCAGGTCGCGCGCCATCGGCAGTGTCATGCCGACCAGGCCGCCCTTGGAGGCGCTGTAAGCCTGCTGGCCCACCTGGCCGTCAAAGGCTGCCACCGAGGCCGTGAACATCATGACGCCGCGCTGGCCGTCTTCCAGCGCGGGCAGTTTGGCACAGGCGGCCGCAAACAGGCGGCTGGCGTTGTAGGTGCCCACCAGGTTGATGGTGACGACTTTGGCAAAGTCTTCGAGCGGCGCAGGGCTGCCGTCTTTGGCCACCACGCGCTTGGCCGAGCCGATGCCGGCAACGTTCATCAGGATGCGGGCCGGGCCATGCGCAGCTGCGGCTTTTTCCAGCGCGGCCGCCAGGCTGGCGCTGTCGGTGATGTCGCACTGGCACGCCACTGCGGCACCGCTTCCGTGCGTGGCGCAAATGTCGGCCGCGACTTTTTCCGCACCGGCGAGATTCACGTCCAGCACGGCAACCTTGGCGCCCAGGCGTGCCAGCTCACGGGCAGTGGCTTCGCCCAGCCCGGAGCCGCCTCCCGTCACCAGTGCCGCAAGTCCTTCAATCTTCATGCCTTCTCTCCAGATCGATTGCTATTGTTTTTATAGCTGCTTGCGCTCGTCCGTTGTGCGCTACAGCCACTATTTGTTCAAGAAATTTCGGCCCCTTCGGGGTTTTCAAGCAACAGGGCAATGCCCTGCCCGCCGCCCACGCATGCGGATGCAATGCCGTAACGCAGGCCCGCGCGCTGCATTTCACGCGCGACGGTGACCGTCAGGCGGACACCGGTGACCGCCAGCGGGTGACCCATCGCGATGGCGCCGCCATTGACATTGAGCTTGCGCAGATCGAGGTTCAGTTCACGCGCCACTGCCAGCGTTTGCGCGCCCTGGGCTTCGTTGATCTCGAAGCGGCCGATCTGGTCCAGCTTCAGGCCGCAGCGCTCCAGCAGCAGGCGAATCGCCGGCGCGGGGCCTATGCCCATGATTTCGGGTGGCACCCCCACCACCGCGGCAGCCACGACACGTGCCAGCGGTTTTTTTCCATGCGCCTTCACGTACTCGCCCGAAGCCACCACGGCAGCAGCTGCCGCATCCACCAGCGCTGCACTGTTGCCGCCGGTCTGCACCCCGCCGGCGTGAACCACCCGGAGTTTGGCCAGCACCTCGACAGGAGACAAGCGTGCGTGGGTGTCCTGTGCGACTTCCGTGACTTTGCCCTGCAGGCGTATGCCGCGCTTGGCGTAGCCGGCGAGTTCAAATTCTTCCGTGACCACCGGCACAATTTCACCGGCGTGAAAACCTGCCTCGCGGGCCGCCACGGCTTTGGCAAACGAGCTGGAGGCAAATTCATCGACGGCTTCCCGCGTGATGCCGTATTTCTTCGCGAGGTTTTCCGCGGTCTGGATCATGTCGATGCCGGCGGCGGAGTCCTTCAGGGCCTCCCACATGAAGTCCTTGAAGCCGACGGGCGCGCCCAGCTTGAAACCGGTGCGGTGTTCGAAGGCGGCGATCGGGTTGCGCGTCATGCTCTCGGCGCCGACGACCAGCGCCACGCTGGCGGCACCGCTCTGGATCTGCTCGCCGGCCTGGCGGAACAATTCAAAGCCGGTACCGCAGATGCGCTGCACCATGATGGCCGGCACCTCCACGGGAACGCCGGCGTAAAGGCCGATATGACGTGGCAGCATGAACTGCTCAAAATCACCGGGAGCCATGTTGCCGGCAAGCACCGAATCGACATCGCCGCCACTGACACCCGAGCGCTGGAGCACGGCGCGTGCCGCCTTGATGCCGAGGTCGGTGGGCGATATATGGCCAATGGCGCCGCAGTAGTCGACCATGGGCGTGCGGATGCCGTCGAGCATCCAGACGTCTTGGAAAGCGGAGAAAAATCCTTTGGGTTGCATGGTGTTTGTGCGTCGGGTTTTATGGTGCGGGTTTGACAATGGGGTGCGCCGTGTCATCGTGCAGGGCCACCACCAAAGCTTCACGGTGCGTCAGCACGGCGCGCTGGTTGATGGAGCCTTTGTCGGTGACTTCACCCTTGTCGAATGAGGGCGGCTCATGCATCAGGTGCAGGCGCCGGATGCAGCTGGCGCTGCCGGTCGCGCCCTCTGCGAGCTTGTTCATCATCTCCTGAAAGTGCGCCACTACCTGCGGGCTTTCAACGGCCTGGCGCAGCGGCGCATCGGGCGGCAGTCCGGCCAGTGCGCGCACGGCGGGTGTCGGAAACACCAGCGCGCCCACTTCCTTGAGGTTGATGCCCGTGAGTACCACGTCCTGCACGTAAGGCGCTCCCGCAGCGACGATCTTTGCACGCAGCGGGCCCACGCTGACAAAGGTGCCCGTGGCCAGCTTGAAGTCCTCGGCGATGCGCCCGTCGAACTTGAGCCCGAGGTGAATGTTGCCCTCATCAATCCATTTGACGGCGTCGCCGGTACAAAAGAAGCCTTCTTCGTCAAAGGCTGCTGCCGTCTCCTGCGGTGCGCGCCAGTAGCCGGGCGTGATGTTGGGGCCCTTGTAGCGCACCTCGGTTTTGCCGTCGGTGTCCACCAGCTTGAGCTCGATGCCGGGCGCGGGTACGCCGAGGTCGCCGGCTTTCACGTTGGGGTTGGTCACGAAGATGGCAAACGGCGCGGACTCGGTCATGCCCAGGCCGGTCGCCATGACAATGCGCTCGCCCACTTCCTTTTCCTCGGACTCGTACAGGCTGTCCCACACGGGCTGGGCCAGTGCGGCGCCGGCATAGAAAAACATCTTCACGCGCGACAGCAGGTTGCGCCGCAGCTCCGCGTCCACCTTCATGGCGCTGGCGATGGCCTCGAAGCCGGTGGGCACGTTGAAGTACACCGTGGGGGCAATCTCGCGCAGGTTGCGCAGGGTTTCGTGCATCAGCGCCGGGGTCGGCTTGCCGTCGTCGATGTAGAGCGTTCCGCCATGGAACACCACCATGCCGAAGTTATGGTTGCCGCCGAAGGTGTGGTTCCAGGGGAGCCAGTCGACCAGCACCGGTGGCTCGTCCTGCAGCACCGGCATGGATTGCGCCATTTGCTGCTGGTTGGCACACCACATGCGCTGGGTATTGATCACCGCCTTGGGCATCTTGGTGGAGCCGCTGGTGAACAGGAATTTCACGATCGTGTCCGGCCCCGTGGCCTGCATGGCGCGGTCTACGGCATCCGTGGCCGGCGTTGCAGCCAGTTCGGCAAACGCCGTGGTGGCGCGCCCTTCGACCTGCCCGGTGGCCAACACCACCTCGACGTCGTCGCCGATGGCTGCGTTGATGGCCCTGGCGTAGCGCGCGCCGTCGGCGGCAAACACCAGGCCCGGCGTCACGGTCTTGAGCACGTGGCGCAGCTTGTCGTAGTCCTGGCTGACCAGACTGTAGGGCGGAGACGTCGGCACAAAAGGCACGCCGGACAGCATGCAACCCAGCGCCAGCAGCGCATGCTCCAGATCGTTTTCCGACAGGATGACCACCGGGCGTTCGGCACTCAGGCCCCGGTCAATCAGCCCCTGCGCGATGTTGCGGGCCGAGACCCAAGCTTCGGCATAAGTTATGTGCCGCCAGTCGCCGGTTTTACCGCCTTCCAGTTTTTCGCGCCGCGCCATGAAGCTGCGGCCTGGGACCGTCAGCGCCCAATGCTGCAGGCGGTCGGTGATACGGGTCGGGAAGGCTTGCAGGTCCTGGTCTGCGCGCAGATAGCGCACGCCGGGTACGCCGTCGCGCAGGACCACACGGGTCACGCCAAAGGCCATGGGACGAAATTTCGGGGCGCTCATGGTTGTCTCTTCTGTTCTGTCTTCTGTCTTCTGTCTGCTGTCTGCTGTCTGCTGTCTCTTTTCTGGATGTCTCTCTTGCCTGCCCGCCCGGCCTGGTCAGCCCTTCTGGACCTTGCGGGCCTTGCCGTCCAGGAAGTCTTTCACGCGGCTCTTGGCTTCGGGTGCGCTTTGCGCCACTGCGGCCATCAGGGCCTCGGTGAAGAACCCCTGGTCTGCCGGTTGCTCGGCAATGCGCGGCAACGCATGCATGAGGGCGTAGTTGGTCAGCGGTGCGTTTTCTGCCACGCGAGTGGCCAGTTCAAGGGCTTTGGTGAAAGCCTGGCCCTCGGGAACCAGGTATTGCGCGATGCCTATGCGCTCACCGTCCACCGCGTTGTAGACACGGCCGGTCAGCATCATGTCGGTCATCCGTGCGGCGCCGATCAGCCGCGGGATGCGCACCGCACCGCCACCACCGACAAAGATGCCGCGCGAGCCTTCGGGCAGCGCGTAGAAGGCGCTTTCGTCGGCAACCCGGATATGGCAGGCACTTGCCAGCTCCAGGCCACCACCGACCACGGCACCGTGCAGGGCCGCGATCACGGGCACCGGGCCGTACTGCACCCGCTCCAGCGCTGCGTGCCACATGCGCGAATGGTGCAGGCCCTGGCTGGCGTCACGCTCCTTGAGTTCGCTCAGGTCAAGGCCCGCGCAGAAGTGGTCACCCTCGCCGCAAAGCACGGCGGCTTTTGCTTCGGGAGGAAGGCTTTCGAACAGGTTCCGCAGTGCCAGGATCAGGGCATCACCCAGGGCGTTGCGTTTGGCAGGACGCGCCAGGCGGACCACGGCGACATTGCCGTGCATTTCGAGATGAAGGTATTTTGGGGTCATGTGAAGTGTGTTTCCGGAAGCCAATTATGGTTATGAATAATAACTATTACAACGTGATTAAGCCTTTTTTTTCTAGTGAAAACCCTAGGGCGTGCCAAGGCATGTTTGCGCGGCGGACCCACCGGCCCCGCAAGGCAATCCGCAGGAGGAAACCCTGGGTGAAGGATGACCTTCCCCGCAGGGGCTGGAGAAAAATGGGTCGCCCGGCAGACGGCGATTCGGCACACCGGGGGTGTGCCACTGCTGACGCTGGTGCGCTTGTGGTCAGTCAGTTACGCTGCGGCACAGCCTGGGGCCGGCAACAGCCGGCAAAGGCCTGGTTCAAATATTGAGCCACTTCAGCAGCTCGCGCATGCGGGCTTCCGACGTGATGTCGAACTGCTCGATGCCGATACGCTTGAGCACGTCCTTGCCGGCATCGCTGGCGGGCAGCGCCAGCAATTCCTCCTGGATCGCCTTGAGCTGTTCGGGCTTGACGCGTTTATGGGCTACCAGCGGGAAGTAGGGCTGCGCCACGCTCTTGTGCAAAATACGGCCGCCCTCTTTTTCCCATTTCTTGGCAATGCCTGAGTAAGAGGCGACACCACCCACATCGGCGAATTTGTTGTCGAGGTAAAAGCCGACAGCCGCCTGTTCGCGCACGAACTGCACGTTTTCCTTGTCCACCAGAATGCCTTTGTCCCTGAGCTCTGCGGCACAGAAGCGGGACATATAGGCAATCTGCTCGGGCAAGGCAATCCGCTTGCCCTTGACGTCGTCGATGGTCTTGAGGGCCGAGCCCTTGGGCGCAATGATGAAGCACTGCCCGTCGGGCTTGGTGCTGGCGATATAGCTGTAGCCGTAGTCGCGCATGCCGCGCGCCGGGTAGTCGCTCGGGCGCGCCATCACCAGGTCGAAGCGGCCGGTCTGCATGCCTTCTTCCAGCTGCTTGAACTCGCGCGCAAACACCACGCTGACCTTGGCCTTCATGGCCTTGCCGATCACCTCGGCCAGCCCCTGGTATTTGGCAATCACCTGGGCGTGGTCCAACCCGCCCGAGCTTCCTTCGCTGATGCCCAGTATTAGTTGCTGGGCCTGCGCCTGCGCCTGGGCATTGGCAGTGCCCATACAAAACGCGCCGAACCCCAACACCAAGGCCCCTGACATGCAATTCCACCGCATAAGTCCCTCCTTATATATAAAGCTCACGCATGCTACTGCGTGCGTCCTGCGCTGGCTAGCGCAATTTACCCCCGGTCCGTTTTCCGGCAGTCTTTATGCCCCGGGGGAGCATCCTGCGTTCGCACACCGATGACACAATGCGGACCACGCCGGAAACAGCCGGTGTCGCATTGACATCATGAAACACCTGACCACCCTTTCGATCGCCCTCCTGCTGGGCGTGCTGTCTGCCTGTAGCCCTGCGCCGCGCGCCAGCCAGGACCCGCTGTCGATTGCCCGCGCTCCGGTGGCCGCGGCCATCAACGACTACCAGCGTTGCGCCCAAAGCGCCTTGCAGCCGCTGAAAGACAACCCGGAGCAGTCCGTGTTTGTGCTCGCCGATGCCGCACTGGCGGCCTGCGATGCCGGCCTGGAGCAGGTGCGACGCAGCATCCTGGCGGACAACGCAGGCCACCCGTATGTGGCTGCGTTTGCTGAAGAGGCCAGCGCCAACATCCGCATTCGCACCCGCAACATACTGGCGCACAGCCTGAACCGTGCGCGGGAAGCGCAACCACAACCGGCGAAATAAACCGGCCGCCGGCCCTGCGCCGGCCTATCGCAAGCTCTTCACGAAGCGCGGCGTGTTCGGGGCAAGAACACCGCAGAACCGGCTTTGCCGGGCTGCAGGTGTTGCCACCCTGAGGGGGGTTCCGGCTACACGCAGTGAGCCGAGACAGGGGTCTACAAGTTATCGCAGGCCCTTCACATAGCGCGGCGCGTTCGGGTCGCGCTGGCGGCGCTCCCGCGGCGACTCGCCCTCGCCGAAGATGGCACCGAATGTCGACTCGATAAAACCTGATTCAGGATAGACCTCTTCCTCGGTATCGATGGACCGGGCGCTCTGGCGGTCGGGCACTGGCGCCGGGGCAAGCACCGGCTGGCTGCGCTCCTTCACCACCTCGGACACCAACTGCACCAGCGGCACGCGTGCCTTGGGCTCGGGGGTGGCCATGATTTCTTCCAGCCGGTCGGCCCACACCGCCAGGTCCACGTGGCCATCCTCGGCGGCTTTTTCCCGCGCAAAACGCGCTATTTCGGCGGCGTATTCCTGGTTACCGGCCATCCACTCGGTGTCGGTCACGCGGCCGGTTTTGCGGCGCAACAGCACATGCAGGTGGGCCGCAACGGCAATTTTTTCACTGGAGGGCATGGTGCGCAATCCTTGAAAGTGGAGTCCGTTGTTTGTCAGTTACGTGCCCAACCGCTCGGCGTGCTGGGTGATGTCCAGGCCGTCGCTCTCGGCGGCTTCGCTGACGCGCAGGCTGACGATCAGCGAGGTGACCCACAAGGCCAGCGCCGTCATGAACAGGCTGTAGAGCATGACGGCGCCTGCGCCTATCGCCTGGGTCATCAGGCTGCCCTCGACACCGGAGATGGCCTTGCTGGCAAAAATGCCGGTCAGCAGCGAACCCACAATGCCGCCCACGCCGTGCACGCCGAACACGTCCAGCGAATCGTCGGCGTTGAGCAGGCGCTTGAGGCCCGTGGCGCCCCAGTAGCAGGCCACGCCGGCCACCAGGCCAAACACCAGGGCCGCGCGCGGCGAGACAAAGCCCGCCGCCGGCGTGATGGCGACCAGCCCGGCGACCAGGCCCGAGCACAGTCCCAGCAGGGAAGGACGCCCGCGAACAATCCATTCGGCCGCCATCCACGAGAGAGCGCCCGCGGCCGCCGCGATGTGCGTGACGGCCATCGCGAGGCCGGCCCGGCCGTCGGAGGCCACGGCGGAGCCGGCGTTAAAGCCAAACCAGCCGACCCACAGCATGCCGGCACCGGCCATGGTCAGACCCAGGTTGAAAGGCGTAAACGGTTCACGGCCATAGCCGTGGCGCGGCCCGAGCGCGTAGGCACAGACCAGCCCGGCAATGCCGGCATTGATGTGCACGACCGAGCCGCCGGCAAAGTCCAGCGCGCCCATGCGCGCCAGCCAGCCATTGGGCTCCCAGACCCAGTGGGCAATGGGTGCGTAGACGACGACGGTCCACAGCGACATGAACACCAGCATCGCGGAGAACCGCATGCGTTCCACAAACGAGCCGACCACCAGCGCGGCCGTGATGATGGCGAAGGTCAGCTGGAACATGGCGTAGACCGACTCGGGAATGTTGGGCGCAATATGGCTCACGGCCACCTTCTGCGCGTCCTTCACGTAGTCCAGCCCGGTGAACCAGAGCCGCTCGGGACCACCCAGATAGTGCCCAAGCGCACCTTTGCCGGGCGTGAAGGCGATGGAGTAGCCCACCGCAAACCAGAGCAGGCTGACAACGGCACAGATGGCGACAACGCAGGCCATGACATTGAGCACGCTTTTCCTGCGCACCATGCCGCCGTAGAAAAGGGCGATGCCGGGCAGGGTCATGAGCAATACCAGTGCGGTGGAGGTCATCATCCAGGCGGTGTCGGCACCATTGAGGGTCTCCACGCCGACCAGTCCCGGTTGGGTCAGCGGCGCCGGGGCGGCCGCTGCAGGCGGCGCAGAGGCCGCAGCCACCGGTGCGGCGGGAGGAGCAGGAACAGCGGCCGGTGCGGGGGACGGTGCGACTTCCGGAGCGCTGGCAGTGACTGCTGGCGGCGCCACCGCCGGGGGAGCCGTGGTCTGTGCCAGGGCTTGCTGGCATGCCAGGCCCAAGCATAAAGACATACCCAAGGCCAGAAATCTGTTCATATGCATACGGTGCCCGCCTGTTCAATCAACCAACAATTGGTAACAACAGGCATAAGTCGTGCCAATACCGCAGTAGCTCGTGTGATGGGACTGCAACGGAAAATATGTACTGCAAAAGTGCGCAAACGATTGGCGTGGTGCCCCAAAAACATCCACAGAACCAGCGGCCGCCCAAAGCCCGGGGCCGGGAAACCCCCAATGCACTGGGACAGTGCGCCCGCTATATTGGATGACTTGCTGACGAGCCTTGCTGCTCGCAACGCGAGGAGCCGAGGAGACACGAGAGAGTCATTAAGAAGTACACAAGCAAAGCGGCATTCCACAAGAGATGCAGATTTGCAAAAAGCGCTGGCAACCCCAGCGCTTTTTTTATGCCTCCGCCCTGACGGGGCCCAACCCTCAAAAACCCTCGCAGCCATTGACTGTCGGGCGCAAGCAGCTATCTATTTGATAGCAATGAGTCTGTTCAATGCGATGGGACAATCCGGGCCATGGAATTATTCATCGTCTCGTTGGCCTCCCTGCTCGCCGGTTTTGTGGACTCTATCGTCGGGGGCGGCGGGCTGATCCTGGTGCCGGCCCTGTTTGCGGTTTTCCCCACCACCCATCCTGCCACCCTGTTTGGGGTGAACAAGGGGGCCTCGGTCTGGGGCACCGCGGTTGCCACGGCCCAATATGCCCGTCGGGTGGAGCTTCGCTGGGCGGCACTGTTGCCGGCGGCGGCCGCCGGGTTCACCGGCTCGCTGGCGGGCGCCTGGCTGGTCACCGTCATCTCGCCGGGCTTTTTGCGCAAGACCCTGCCCTTTGTGCTGCTGGCGGTGTTGCTCTATACGCTGGCCAGGAAGGAGCTGGGCCGCCACCATACGCCCCGCTTTACCGGGCATGCCGAAACCGCGGCGGCCTGCTGCATCGGGCTGGTGCTGGGGTTTTACGACGGCTTCTTCGGTCCGGGCACCGGCAGCTTTTTTGTATTTTTATTTGTGCGCTGGCTGGGTTATGACTTTTTGAACGCGTCGGCTTCGGCCAAGCTGCTCAACACCGCCACCAACCTCGCAGCGCTGGCGCTCTTTGCCTGGAAGGGCCATGTCTGGTGGCATTTCGCCCTCACGATGGCCGTGGCCAACGTGGCGGGCAGCCTGCTGGGCACCCGCCTGGCCCTCAAACATGGGGCCGGGTTTGTGCGCGGGGTGTTTATCGCCGTGGTCAGCTCGCTGATCCTGAAAACCGGTTTTGACGCATTTGCGCGCTGACTGTGCGCAGGCCGTTTGCTATTGATTTAATAGCTGCTTGCGCATGTGCTGTATGGGTTTCCGGCAAATTTGGCTTGAAATCCGGCCATCACCGTTTAATGACCAAATTGGCGCCCGGCCCAATAGGGGCATGCGCAAGCAGCTATCAAATCGATAGCGACGGCCGGCTTAATCGGGGTTGATGCCCGCTGCCGCCATGGGCGGCGGCAGCTTGCTGAGCGCCTCCGCAATCGCCGCCGTCCTGGCTTTGGCGGCAGCGGCAGCCGCGGCGTTCGTGGGGCCGGGGGAAGCGCCTGCTGCGCCGGCCGACAGCTGGCCGGCCACGTCGGCGGCCTGGCGCGGCTTGCCGATGGGCGCTGCCGCCAGCCCCTTCTGCACCGCCACCATGTCTTCCTCGCTCGGGTACTGGCCCAGCAGCACATAGTCAAAAACACGCCGTGCAATCGGCGCCGCCACCCCGGCGCCCCAGCCGGCGTTTTCCACGATCACTGCCAGCGCGATCTTGGGGTCTTCCGCCGGCGCAAACGCCATGTAAACAGCGTGGTCGCGCTGGTACTCTTCCATCTTGCTGCTGTTGTACTTGTCTTTCTGGCCGATGGTGACCGCCTGCGCCGTGCCGGTTTTGCCGCCGCTCAGATAACCCGCGCCGGCAAACACGCGTGCCGAGGTGCCTTCCTGGGTGACGCCAACCAGGGCCTTGCGCACGATCGCGATGTTTTCAGCCTTGTAGCCCAGGTTTTCCGGCGCATCGGCCGGCAGCGGGTGCATCACGCGCGTCACCGGGTCCTGCGTGCCGATCACCAGCCGCGGCCGGTGCTTGACGCCGTTGTTGGCCAGCACGGCCGTGGCCTGCGCCAGCTGCAGCATGGTGAAGGTGTTGTAGCCCTGCCCGATACCCAGTGAGATGGTTTCGCCGGGGTACCACTTCTGGTGCTCCGGCCTTTTATAGGCTTTGCGTTTCCAGGCCTGGCTGGGCAGCACGCCCGTGACTTCACCGCTGATATCGATGCCGGTGATCTGCCCAAAGCCCAGCGGCTGCATGAAGTCGTGCATGGCGTCCACGCCGAGTTCGTTGGCCAGCGAATAGAAGTACACGTTGCTCGACTTCACGATGGCGCGGTACATGTCCACCGCCCCCAGCGCAATGTCGCCGTGGCTGCGGAAGACGTGGCCGCCGAAACTCCAGGAGGCGTTGTCGTTGACGATGAAGCTGGCGGAGCGCTTTCCGGTTTCCAGCGCCGCCATGGCCATGAAGGGCTTGTAGGTGGAGCCCGGCGGGTAGGTGCCGCGCAGCGCGCGGTTGAGCAGGGGCTTGTCCAGCGAATCCCGCAGGTATTGCCAGCTCTCCGTGTCGATGCCGTCCACGAACAGGTTGGGATCGAAAGTCGGCTTGCTGACAAACGCCAGCACGTCGCCGGTCTTCGGGTCCATGGCCACCAGCGCGCCGCGCCGGTCGCCGAACATGTCTTCCACCAGCTTCTGCAGGCGGATGTCCAGCGACAGCATGACGGTGTTGCCGGGCGTGGCCGGGTTGCTGGCGAGTTTGCGCATGGCGCGGCCGCCCGCCGAGGTCTCGACCTGCTCGACGCCGGTGGTGCCGTGCAGCTGCTGCTCAAAACTCTGCTCGACGCCGAGCTTGCCGATGTAGTCGGTGCCGCGGTAGTTGCCTTCGTCTTCGCTGCCTTCAATGATTTCTTTTTCCGCCTGGTTGATGCGGCCGATGTAGCCCACCACGTGGCTGCCCAGCTCGCCATAGGGGTAGCTGCGAAACAGCCTGGCCTTGATGTCAACACCCGGAAAACGGAAACGCTGCGCCGCAAACCGGGCGACTTCCTCGTCGGTCAGGCGCGTGCGTATGGGCAGCGATTCAAAACTTTTGGATTCTTCGCGCAACCGCTTGAAACGCCGCTTGTCGCGCACCTGGATGTCGACCACCTTTTCCAGCGCGGCAATGGTTTCTTCCAGGTTGTCGACCTTGGAAGGCGTGATCTCCAGCGTGTAGGCCGAATAGTTGGTGGCCAGCACAACGCCATTGCGGTCCAGGATCAACCCCCGGTTGGGCACGATGGGCACGATGGCCGTCCGGTTGCTTTCGGCCTGCTCGTTCAGGTCGGCATGGCGGTACACCTGCAAATACACCAGCCGCGCCGCCAGCAGAGAAAAAGCACACAGCACCGCAAAGCTGGCCACCAGCACCCGCGCACGAAAGCGCGACAAATCCGCTTCAACGTTGCGCAGCTCAGTCATGATGATGCGACTCTAAAACCGCCAAAAAGTGCCCGCAACACCTGTTGCTGCAAAGGCGATGCGAAGCGAGCCGAAAAAGGCCAGCATGAGCCGCGGAACTGGCTTTGCCAGGCCGCTGGCGGGCGGCCCCCTCGGGGGGCAGGGAACACACGAAGTGAGCGACCGTGGGGGCCATATCTAGCGTGGGGGCCATATCTAGAGTGGCCGGTTCTGGTCGGGATCGGGTGCACGGCGCTGCGGCACCAGCAGCAGCACGCTTACCACCGGCCACAAAACGGCCTCAATCAGCGGCGCCAGCAGCATGATCCAGCCCGGGAAAATGCCGCCGCCGATCATGCGGATCACCAGCTCCACACCATGCGCCACCGCAAACAGCGGCAGTACCTGCAAGGCCTGCGACGGTACCGTGAACCAGAGCAGGCGGCGATGGATCATCGTGGCAAAAAAGCTCAGCGCCGTATAGGACAGCGCATGCTGGCCCAGCAGTGAGGACTGGTGCACGTCCATGCCCAGACCGAACATGAAAGCCACGCCGATGCCGACACGCAGCGGCTGGTGCACGTTCCAGAACACCAGCACCAGGGCCAGGAAATCGGGCATCCACGGCACGCGGCCCAGGGGCAGCATGTCCAGCAGCAGCGCCGCGATCAGGCTGCACCAGATGAAGACGGGATTGGCCGGCAGCAGCAGCTGCTGGCCCGATCGCATGATCATTTCGAAGCCCCCTTCTTTTTGGGTGCAGGTTCGGGCGTGTCGTCGGGCCGTGGCGGGATCTGGCCGGTGCCGGGCTTGACCACGATAACGTGCCGCGCACCCGTCACGAGCGCCTGCGGTGTGCAGAAAATTTTTGCGAACGCCGATTCCGCGCGCCGCTCGATGCGGCTGATTTTGGCCACCGGCAGGCCGGCCGGGTAGACGCCGTCGACGCCGCTGGTGGTCAGCAGGTCGCCTTGCTGCACATCGGAGTTGCTGCCCATGAAGCGCAGCTCCAGGCCGCTGCCCGAAACGGTCGGGTCGCCATAGGCCACGCTGCGCGCGCCGGTGCGCACATTGAGCACCGGAATCGCCAGGTCGCGGTCGACCAGCAAGGTCACTTCGCTGACCAGCGGATGCACGCGGGTGACTTGACCCAGCACGCCAGACTCGTCCAGCACCGGCGAGCCCAGGTCAACGCCCTGCGCCATGCCTTTGTCGATGATCACCTTGCGGGTGTAAGGGTCCGCTGCGTCATACAGCACCTCGGCAGCCATCACCGGCGTGCCGAGCTGTTCACGCAGGCCCATGAGCTTGCGCAGGCGGTTGTTCTCCTGCGTGAGCTGCTCGACCTGGCCGGCGCGCAGCGACTGGAGCGCGAGCTTGCGGCCGGCTTCTTCGCTGCTGGTTTTGGCCTGATTGAGGGTGGTGAAATATTCACCGCTGCTTTTGACAGCGCGCACCGGTTGCAGCGCCAGCCATTGCACCGGATACAAGGCCGTAGCCAGCGCGGCGCGCACCGGTTGGGTAATGCGAAAACGCGTGTCGGCCACCATCAGGAACAGCGACAGCGCGCTGAAAAACACCAGCTTGGACAGCGCCGAAGGCCCCTGTTTGAAAAAGGGCGGCGGGGATCTGTCGAGGGTTCCTAAAGGCATGGTTCGCTGTCAGGCTGGCCCCGCTTCATGCCCGGCGTGCAGCATGAAGTGAAGACGCTTATTCCGAGGTGAAGATGGAACCCAGGCGGTCCATGCGCTCCAGCGCAATGCCACAGCCGCGCACCACGCAGGTCAGCGGGTCTTCGGCCACCAGCACCGGCAGGCCGGTTTCTTCGGCCAGCAGGCGGTCCAGGTCGCGCAGCAGGGCGCCACCGCCGGTCAGCATCATGCCGCGCTCGGCGATGTCGGCGCCCAGCTCGGGCGGCGTTTGCTCCAGCGCGTTCTTCACGGCGCTGACGATGTTGTTGAGCGGGTCGGTCAGGGCTTCGAGGATTTCGTTGCTGGAGATCGTAAAGCTGCGCGGCACGCCTTCGGACAGGTTGCGGCCCTTGACTTCCATTTCCTTGACTTCGGAGCCCGGGAAGGCCGAGCCGATGCTCTTCTTGATGGCCTCGGCGGTGGGCTCGCCGATCAGCATGCCGTAGTTGCGGCGGATGTAATTGATGATGGCTTCGTCGAAGCGGTCGCCGCCGACACGCACGCTGCCCTTGTAGACCATGCCGCCCAGCGAAATCACGCCGACTTCGGTCGTGCCGCCGCCGATGTCGACCACCATGGAGCCGCTGGCTTCCGACACGGGCAGGCCCGCGCCAATCGCGGCAGCCATCGGTTCTTCAATCAGGTACACATCGCTGGCACCGGCGCCGAGCGCGCTTTCGCGGATGGCGCGGCGCTCAACCTGGGTGGAGCCGCAAGGCACACAGATGATGATGCGCGGGCTGGGCTTGAACAGGCTGCGCGGGTGCACCATCTTGATGAACTGCTTGAGCATCTGCTCGGTCACGGTGAAGTCGGCGATCACGCCGTCTTTCATCGGGCGGATGGCCTCAATGTTGCCGGGGACCTTGCCCAGCATGGCCTTGGCTTCGTGGCCGACGGCCTGGATGGTTTTTTTGCCCTGGGGGCCGCCTTCGTGGCGGATGGCAACCACAGAGGGCTCATCCAGCACAATACCGCGGTCGCGTACAAAAATCAGGGTGTTGGCGGTGCCAAGGTCAATGGCCAGGTCGGTGGAGAAGTACCGACGGAATGATTCAAACATATGCAGGAGTCCGGTTGAGCATGAGCAAACTTCGTTGCTCCATCGCCTTTTTATTGATCAAGCAATTATGGGGAAGTTGAGCCAGAGGCGCTCTGAAATCTGCTTCTGGCACCTAAAAAACGCCTAAAGCCCGCATCCAACCCTGATTTCACACCAAAGGCGGGATAATAACGCATCCCCTATAGATCAATAGCTTTAGCCTGCCTGTTTTTTCAGCTTTACACCTCGTTTCAGCCCCTGTTTTCTGGTTTATTTTTCCCGTATTTCCTTCATCCCTACCCCATGGCATTGACACCCCAAGACATCGCCCGCGTCGCCAATCTGGCGCGGCTGGAATTGCGCCCCGACGAAACCGAGCACACCCTGGCCCAGCTCAACGGCTTTTTTGCCCTGGTCGAGCAGATGGAAGCCGTCAATACCGACGGGGTGGAACCTTTGGCCCATCCGGCCGCGGTGATCGGTGAAGTGGCCCTGCGCCTGCGCGAAGACGTCGCCAGCGAGCCCAACCAGCGCGAGGCCAGCCAGGTGAGTGCGCCCGCCGTAGAACGCGGCCTGTTCCTCGTGCCCAAGGTGATCGAATGAGCGGCGCCATGAAATCTTCATCCGCTTCTTCTGACCTCCACGACCTGGGTGTTGCCCAGCTGGCCGCCAGATTGGCCGCCCGCGAAGTCTCCAGTGTTGAGGTCACGCAACATTTCCTGGCCCGGATCCAGCAGGAAAAGCTGGGCGCCTTCCTGTCCACCAATGCCGACGTGTCGCTGGCGCAAGCCAAAGCCGCCGACGCGCGACGGGCCGCCGGTGAACGCACACCCCTGCTGGGCGTACCGCTGGCGCACAAGGACGTTTTCGTCACGCGCGACTTCCCCACGACAGCCGGCTCAAAAATCCTGGAAAACTACCGCAGCCCCTTTGATGCGACCGTGGTGGGCAAGCTCGGCGCAGCCGGCATGGTCACACTGGGCAAGCTCAACTGCGACGAGTTCGCCATGGGCTCGGGCAACGACAACAGCGCCTACAAGCCGGTGAAGAACCCCTGGGACCTGCAACGCATTCCGGGCGGCTCCTCGGGCGGCTCGGCGGCCGCCGTGGCGGCCCGTCTGGTGCCCGCCGCGACAGGCACCGACACCGGCGGCTCGATCCGCCAGCCTGCGTCGCTCACCGGCATCACCGGCATCAAGCCCACCTACGGCCGCTGCTCACGCTACGGCATGGTGGCCTTTGCCTCCAGCCTGGATCAGGCCGGCCCGATGGCGCGCAGTGCGCTCGACTGCGCCCTGCTGCTGTCAGCCATGGCCGGGCCCGACCCCGACCGCGACTCCACGTCGCTGGACTTGCCTGTCACTGACTATGCTACTGATTTGATAGCTGCCGGCGCACAATCTGCGGGTGCAAAGCCGTTAAATGGCTTGAGAATCGGGCTGCCCACGCAATTCTTCGGTGCGGGTTGCGCACCTGACGTGCTGGCCGCCGTGCGCGCCGCGCTGGCCGAATACGAAAAGCTGGGCGCCACATTGGTGGACGTGAGCCTGCCGCTGACCGAGCTCTCCATCCCCGTGTACTACGTGATCGCGCCGGCCGAAGCCAGCAGCAACCTGAGCCGCTTTGACGGCGTGCGCTACGGCCATCGCGCCGCCAACTACACCGACCTCAACGACATGTACAAGAAGTCGCGTTCGGAAGGTTTTGGCGACGAGGCCACGCGCCGCATCATGATCGGCACCTACGTGCTGTCGCACGGCTACTACGACGCCTACTACCTCAAGGCGCAGAAAATCCGCCGCCTGATCGCGCAGGATTTCCAGACCGCCTTCACGCAGTGCGACATCATTGCGGGCCCCGTTTCACCCACCGTGGCCTGGAAGATCGGTGAAAAGTCGGACGACCCGGTGGCCAGCTACCTGGCCGATATCTACACGCTCTCATCGAGCCTCGCCGGCCTGCCCGGCATGAGTGTGCCGGCGGGCTTTGGCGCGGGCGGCATGCCCGTCGGCCTGCAGCTGATCGGCAACTATTTCAAGGAAGCGCAGCTGCTGGGCGCCGCGCACCAGTTCCAGCTGGCCACCGACTGGCACCTGCGCCAGCCCCCAAGCCTCCAAGTGATTTGACATGAGCCAGACCCAACCCACCGTCAACCCCTTCGCCGAAATGCAGGCCGGTCGCCCCACCGGGCCGCTGGTGCAAGGCTACGAAGTCATCATCGGCTTTGAAACCCACACGCAGCTCACGACGCAATCGAAAATCTTCAGCCGCGCTTCCACCGCGTTCGGCGCAGAGCCGAACACGCAGGCCTCCGCCGTGGACTTCGCGCTGCCCGGCGCGTTGCCGGTGATGAACAAGGGCGCCGTGCAACGCGCCATCGAGTTCGGCCTGGCCGTGAACGCGCATATCGCCGAGCAGAGCGTGTTCGCGCGCAAGAATTACTTCTACCCCGACCTGCCCAAGGGCTACCAGATCAGCCAGTTCGAGATTCCGGTGGTGCAAGGCGGCAGCGTCGAGTTTTTCCTGGACGGCGAGAAACGCTCGGTGCGCCTGGTGCGCGCCCACCTCGAAGAAGACGCCGGCAAGTCGCTGCACGAAGATTTCATTGGCATGAGCGGCATCGATTTGAACCGCGCTGGCACGCCGCTTCTCGAAATCGTGACCGAGCCCGACATGCGTTCGTCCGCCGAAGCGGTGGCGTACGCCAAAGAGCTGCACAAGATCGTCACCTGGATCGGCATTTGTGACGGCAACATGCAGGAAGGCAGCTTCCGCTGCGATGCCAACGTGTCGGTGCGCAAGCCCGGTACCGAGTTGGGCACCCGCCGTGAGATCAAGAACCTGAACAGCTTCAAGTTCATGCAGCAAGCCATCGACTTCGAAGTGCGATGGCAAATCGAGCAGATCGAAGACGGCCATGCGATCCAGCAGGCCACGGTGCTGTTTGATCCGGACACGGGCGAGACGCGTTCGATGCGGACCAAGGAAGATGCCGCGGACTACCGCTACTTTCCCGACCCGGATTTGCCGCCGCTGGTGATCGGCCGAGACTGGGTGGAAAAGACCCGCGCCGACATGTCAGAGCTGCCGCGTGTGATGGCCGCGCGTTTTGTGGCTGATTACGCCCTGCCCGAATACGACGCCGGCCAGCTCACGCAAAGCAAGGCAACAGCAGCTTATTTCGAAGCGGTGGCGACACTCAGCAAACAGCCCAAGCTGGCCAGCAACTGGGTCATGGGCGAGTTGTCGCGGCGGCTGAACAGTGAAGAGAAATCGATTGAAACTTCCACCGTCAGCGCAGCGCAACTTGCCGCCCTGATTGGCCGGATTGCGGATGGCACGATTTCCAACAATGCCGCCAGGCAGGTGTTTGATGCGTTGTGGACCGGCGAGGGTCAGGACGTAGATGTCATCATTGAGGCCAAGGGCCTCAAACAGATGAGCGACACCGGCGAGCTCGAGAAAATCATCGACGATGTTCTTGCCGCCAACGCCAAAAACGTCGAGGAAGTTCGATCCGGCAATACCAAAGCCTTCAACGCACTGGTCGGCCAGGCCATGAAAGCCACCAAAGGCAAGGCCAATCCGGCCCAGGTGAACGAGTTGCTCAAAAAGAAACTGGGCTGACCGTTCTGACGGCGTTAGCAGCGGCCCAGGGGCGAGCCGCTAATTTTTTGCGGCGCCAGCAACACCACTGGCCGCAATGGCAGGCACGCCGGCAATGGTCCACAGCTGCTTGAGCTTGGCCAGCTCTTCGTCAAACCGCTGGTTGACGCGTTTTTTTTCCTGCTCCTGGTCCTGGATGAACTTCTTCTGTACCAGGGCGCTGCTGTCGTTTTCCTCGATCTTGCGTTTCAGCGCGAGGGGCGCCTTGGCGGGGTCTTTCGCGTAGAACTCGAGCTCGCTGTTGATGCTCTTGCGCTGCGCGGCCAGTTCCACCGTTCTTTTGCTCGCAGCCTTGATGACCTCGTCGATCTGGGCTAGCGCGGTGACGCGTTCCTGGTCGTGCACTTCCCGGCGCGGATAGCGCAGCAACAGGGCGCGGTCACGCCGTTTTTCCTCGGCTTCGCGTGCGCGCACTTCGGCGGCGACCTTCTCTTTTTCCTCAAGGGCGGCGCGCTCCTGCACGGTCAGCGACGGGCCCACCTGGCGCTTGACCGCGCCGGACGGGCTCAGCTCCTGCTGTGTGCGGTCTATGCATTCAATGATCGGGCGGTCTGCCGTGATCTTGCGGCCTTTGCCGTCTACACAGGTGTAGATGTTCTGCGCTGCAACAGGGCCGGCCAGGCACATGAGTGAAATACAGGTGACCGTGAGCGGGGTTCGCAGGAGCAATTCGAATCCTTAATTGACGCCGTATCGTTCGCGATAGGCCAGCACCGACTGGTAGTGCGCTTGCAAAGATAACGTTTCAGGAGCGCTTGTAGCCGACGTGCCGCCCTGCCTGGAGAGATACTGCAGCAAGTCGGTCAGGCGCGCAATCGCACAAACCTGCAACCCCAACTGATTCGTAACATATTGCACAGCACTGTGGTTCACATCCACACCGTTTTCGGTGGCCTTCTCCTGCCGGTCCAGCGCCAGCGCCACGGCGTGGGGAATGGCCCCGGCTGCCCGGATGATGGCAATGGATTCGCGGGCAGCGGTGCCGGCGGACATGACGTCGTCAATGATCAGTACGCGGCCCTTGACCGGGGCGCCGACCAGCGTGCCGCCTTCGCCGTGATCCTTGGCCTCCTTGCGGTTGTAGGCAAACGGAAAATTGCGCCCCAGCCGCGCCAGCTCGATGGCCACCGCGGCAGCCAGCGGAATGCCCTTGTAGGCGGGCCCGAAAATCATGTCGAATTCAAGACCGCTGCGCTCTTCTTCGGCCAGCAGGTGGCGCGCATAGAATTGCGCCAGCCGGCCCAGCTTGGCTCCGTCGTCAAACAGGCCGGCATTGAAAAAATAGGGGCTCATGCGCCCGGCCTTGGTCTTGAATTGCCCGAAGCGCAGTACGCCTGATTCGACGGCAAACTGCACGAATTCCAGTGCCAGCGCATCGTCCGCAGAATGCGCTTTGCCCTTGTTGTCCCGTTTCCCTGCCGTGCTCATTTGAAAGTCCCATGTTTAAATTAACCAGCCTCAACCTCAACGGTATCCGCTCCGCAGCCAGCAAGGGGTTGCTGGACTGGGTTGCACAATCCATGCCGGATTGTATTTGTGTGCAGGAGCTCAAGGCCCAAGCCGCCGACATGAGCGGCCGGTTCGAGGAAATCGCCGGCATGAAAGGCCATTTTCACTTCGCCGAGAAAAAGGGCTACTCCGGCGTCGGCGTGTACACGCGGCACGAACCCAGCGATGTCATCGTGGGCTACGGCTCCACCGAATTCGACGCCGAAGGGCGTTATGTGGAACTGCGCTTTGACAGACCCGGGCGCAAACAAAGCCCCAAGCTGTCCATCATCAGCTGCTATTTCCCGAGCGGCTCTTCGGGCGAGGAACGCCAGGCCGCCAAGTTCCGCTTCCTGGCCGAGTTTTATCCGCGCCTGCTGGCCCTGAAGGAAACGCGCGACTTCGTGCTGTGCGGCGACATCAATATCGCGCACCAGGAAATCGACCTGAAAAACTTCAAGGGCAACAAAAAGAACAGCGGCTTCCTGCCCGAAGAGCGCGCCTGGATGACCGAGCTGCTGCGCGATGCCGAGCTGGCCAACGAAGCCGCACAGGAGCTGACAGAGCGCACAGGCCCCTCGGTCAAGGGCGGCGGTATGGTCGATGTCTACCGAAAGCTGCAACCCACAGCCACGGACGCGGCCTACACCTGGTGGAGCAACCGCGGCCAGGCCTATGCCAAGAATGTGGGATGGCGGCTGGACTACCACCTGGCCACGCCGTCATTTGCCGCGCTGGCCCGCAGCGAACATATCTACAAGGAACAGCGGTTTTCCGACCACGCGCCCATGAGCGTGGACTATGAGTTTGGACTTTGACCCCCGCCCAGGCTCACTGCGTGTAGCCTGTCCCCCCCTTCCAGGGGGCGGCGCCTGCGGTCTGGCAAAGCCAGTCCCGCGGCCCCTGCTGGTGAATACCCCGCTGGTTAGTCCCTGAATTTTCAACCCAGCCGGGGCCGCGGATCCGGCTTTGCCGGGCCGCAGGCGCAGTCCCCTGCAAGGGGAAAAGGGCTACACGCAGTGAGCCCGATAGGGGTGTGCCAATTTCTCGGCTTTGCCAGACCGCAGGCGGGCGGCCCCCTCGGGGGGCAAGGAGTTACACGCAGTGAACGACTGTGGGGGCTCTACTCCACCGTGGGGGCTCTACTGTGCTGCCCAGATGCGCTGGATCTGGCTAGACAGCTCCATCGGGTCAAACGGCTTGGGGATCACCTCCATGGCGCCCAGGCCCTTGTACACCGCGACCTCTGCAGCCTGCACCTTCGCGGTCATGAAAATCACCGGCGTGTCGGCCGTGGCCGGCAATGCCCGAAGACCTTTGAGCGTGCTGGGCCCGTCCATGCCGGGCATCATCACGTCCAGCAGCAGCAGGTCGGCGCCGGCGCCCGGTGCGGCATCCAGCGCCTCCTGGCCCGAAGCGCAGGCGATAACGGTGAAGCCGCCTACGGCTTCCAGCGCCATCTGCGCAACCATACGAATGTCGGGTTCGTCTTCGACATACAGGATACGGGTCAGTGGTTTGGTCATGATCAGATCAGGGGTTGGGATTGGGTGGGGCGGTAGTCGGCGGGAATCTGGAGCACACGCTGGATTGTATTGAGCAGTTCGGTATTGGAAGTATGGGCCTTGACCAGCACCGCATCGGCCTGCTTGCCATCTGCCGGGTTTACGTCGCCGGCCGAGAACACGATCACCGGCGGACGCGGATCCAGGGCGTCGATATCCTCGAACAGGTCCCAGCCCGAATGGCTGCCGAGCGACAGGTCCAGCAGGATCAGGTCGAATGAATGCTGGCGCAGTAGGGCGCGAGCCTCGTCCAGCGTTGTGGCAAATTCGAAGGTCGCAAAATCCTGTGCAATGGCGGCCGTGATTTGCTGGATATCCTGGTCGTCTTCGACATGCAGAACGCGCGGTTTGCCTTCATCCACGCTGACAACGGCCCGTCGCAAGCTGTGAATAAGCAACCGCTCGTCAATGGGTTTCTTGAGCCAGTCCGACACCGTGTGCGGCTTGCGGTTGAACTGCAACTGCCCCTGCTCGGCCATGGCCGAGATCACCACAACAGGCAGGTGGCGGGTTCTTTCATCCTCCCGCAGCTGGCCGATAAAGGCCACGCCGTTCTGCCCCGGCAGTTTCAGGTCTACCGTCACCGCGTCGTAGCTGTTGGCTGCCAGGCAAGCCAGCGCCTGCTCCGCGCTGTGTGTCATATCGGAGTCGAACCCGGCCTTGCTTAGCATCATGCTGATCAGCCTGGCCACGTCGGGATCGCCTTCGCAGATCAGGATGCGAGGCCGGGTTGAAACAGCCGGCTGTATCCGCACGGGTTGCAGCAGTGGCACCGGGTTGGTCCATTCCGGCACCTCAAAAAAGAAGGTGGTTCCCACGCCTTCCGCGCTGCTGAAGCCGATCGTGCCGTCCATCTTTTCCACCAGCGCGCGAGAAATATTCAGGCCGAGGCCGGTTCCGCCTTTTTGCCGGGTGTCGGAAGAATCTGCCTGCGAGAATTTCTGGAAAATGCGACCGTGGAACTCCTCGGGAATGCCGGGGCCGACATCAACCACCTCGACGCGAACGCGCTGCGCCGACCTTGACAGCCTGACCTCCACCGGGCTGCCCGGCGGCGAAAACTTGACCGCGTTGGACAGAAGATTGGTCAAAACCTGGGTCATGCGATCGGCGTCGATCCGCACCTGCAGGGCGACGTCAGGCGCCCGCAACACGAGGTCCACCCGGTGCTGGCCGGCAAAGCCCTCGTTGGCGACCAGCGCCTGCTGCACCAGTTGCCGAAGGTCCACCACCTGCAGGTCCAGGCGCAATTTGCCGGACTCGATTTTTTCACTGTCCAGGATGTCGTTGATCAGCCGGATCAGGCGCTCGCAGTTGCTTTGGGCAATGCCCACCAGGTTCTTCACCGCCGCAGGCAGCTCACCGGCCACGCCGCCGGAAATCAGCCCCAGAGAGCCGCGTATGGACGTCAGCGGCGTGCGCAGCTCGTGGCTGACGGTGGATACGAATTCGGTCTTCATGCGGTCGATACGCCTGAGCTCGGTGATGTCCGTGCCCATTGAGAAGAACCCGATGACCTTGTCTTTGGCGGCGCCTTCGCCGTAGCGGGGGAAATACTGCATCGCGAAGTGCCTGCGCTCGCCTTGCGGCGTCACCTGGGTGCGTTCGTAGCGGACCGGCTTGCCGCTCAGCACTTCTTCCACTTTCTCCCGGACGGTTTCGTAAATCTGCGGACCCAGCACTTCAGCCAGGGGGTGCCCGTCGATCTGCTCGAAGCTCAGGCCGAAAGCAGCTTCGTAAGCGCGGTTGTGAAAGCGAAAGCGCTGCTCCGTATCGAGGTAAGCAATCAGGGCCGGCACCGTATCGGTGACCTGGCGCAGCTGGGACTCGCTCGCCCGCAAGGCCTTGCTGATGCGCTTGCTCTCGGTAATGTCATGCATCAACGCGGTGAAAAGGCGGCGGCCGCCGACCTGCACATCACTAAAAGACACACTGACCATGAACTCGCTGCCATCTTTGCGCATGGCGCGCACTTCCTGCCCGGATATCCGGAACGTTTCCGGCTGCTCCCGCATCATGGAAGTGAAATCCTTGTATTGCTGGCGAAACCGCGGCGGCACCAATTCCGACACGTCACGGCCGATCAGATCGCTTTTCTCGTACCCAAAGAGTTGCAAAGCCGCCGCGTTGGCCTCCAGAACGATATCGTCGGACGTGGTGGTGATCACCGTTTCGACCATACCCTCGGTAATGCTGCGGCTCATCACTTCTGTGTCTCGCAATTGCTCCTCGCCGCGTTTTCGCACGTGCTCATAGTGCTTGACCACATAGACCATCCAGGCCAGCATGCAGGCAAACAGCAGGTTTCCCGCGATGATGAAGCCCTGAGCCCACTGGGCGCTATGCTCCGCCGCGGCCTGCGCGTCACGCCACTTATGGACCTCGCGATTACGCGCGTTTTCCAGCAACCCGTCGGTGCGCAGCCTCAATTGCCGGCTGGCATCACTGCCGAGAACGGTCGCAGCGGCTTCGGGGCCGGACGCCTTGCGCGCCGCGATGGACTGGTTCGCGATCTGGGCGCGCTGGTTGATCAGTTCGTCAAACTCTACGGCCTCCTGCAGCACGTTGGCGCTGCGCATGCGTGCCCTGATCGCGCGCAACTCGACCCGAGCCCGCTGGAACTCCTCCAGCTCCTGGGGGCTGCCGCTCAGAAGATACTGTCGCAATGTGGACTCGGCCGTGCGGAGGCCGGAGTCCGCACGCTCGAGCATCACCAGCGTGTCTTCCGTGCGCACCCGGGATTGCGCCGTTTCAATCAGGCGGTCGATGCCGATGTACGAGGCCGCACCCACAACCATCATCAGCACAAGGCCTGCAGCCAATGCGATTTTGATCTTGACCAGAAAAGCGTTGGAGGAAAACATGGACATTTTGTGCGATCTGATCGTAGGCGTTCACGCAGTACCGGGAAAGCGCTGCTGCAGTGCCTTAACTGCCCGTCCGACTTCGGCCTGCACCTGCGGCGAAAGCGGCCGGCCGGCACCGACATGAGGTTCTATGGCCAGTTCCAGCGCCTGGGCCGCAAGACCGAGGTCGGCCCATCCGAAGGTTGCCGCAGATCCGGCCAGGCTGTGCGCATGGCGTTCCAGGGTTGGCAGAGCCTGCGCCAGATCGTCGCCGTTGAGAATTTGTTGCCATAAGGCCTCCACCTGCTCAAGACGACGCGGCAACGAGCGGGTGTAATCGGCGCGCTGCTCCTCCAGAAATGCGAGCAGGGCCGGGTTGGGTTGCGTCATGGCATCCGGAAAGCTGGCGCCAGCCATGCGCTATTTGATGCGGTGCCGCGGGAGAAGCTGGTGACCAGCCCCGAAGTCGCCTTGGCATGCAAGCCGCGCGGGCACGCATGTTGCACTTGATGAAGAAGAAAGCACATGCGGCTTATCTTACGGCGCAGGTGCCAAAACGCAGCGTAGGACAAGTACGAGGTTTCGCCTTGGGGTGCACCGCTTGCGGCGGGATGTCAGAAGCGAATCATCTGTACCGATGAATAATTAATTCTTATAGCCTGCTTTATCGCAAAAACCCCTGAATCTACGCGGAAACTAAATACATTAGCATTCAATCATTGGGGCCGCCGCGCGCATCAAGCCGATGGATCGGCAGCCCGCCCCAGCGCAGCGATCACATCAGACTGGGTAATAATTCCCACCAGCCGCTCTCCCTCCCCGATGATGGGAATGTGGTGGTGACCGGTGCTGCCGAACAGCGGCACCAGCTCCACCAGCCGCCGGTGCATGCCCGCTACGCGCACGTTGCGGGTCATGATCTGGCCCACGACTTCGGGTTTGTCGGAGTAAACGCTGCGCGTGGTGCGCACCAGCTGCCTCAACTTGGCGTCAAAGCCTTCGTACAAATCGAGTTCAGCCGCCCGCATGAAGTCGGCCTGCGTGATGATGCCCGCGATGCGGAAGCTGCGGTCCACCACCGGCAAGGCCTTGATGCGGCGCTCCCTCAGCAGGGCCCAGGCCTCTTCCAGCGGAGTGCCGAATTCCACCGTGACGAGATCGCGCGACATGACGTCGGCGCAGCGGACTTCCGCCAGTTTGCGGTCGTACGCGCGCAGCCGGGTTTCGGCCAGCAAGGTCTTGAGGTCGTCGCGGCTGACGTCCAGCACCTGGTTGTAGCGCGCCAGTACGGCGTCCAGATCCGCATCAAGCAACTGGTCTTCTACGGACGGCGCGGGGCCCGGCGGGGCCAATTGGGTGTGGGGATAGGCCCTGCGCGTGGCGTTGTTGTAGGCGACGCCGACCGCCACCAGCAGCACGGAGTTGAGCATCACGGGATAGAAGGCAAACAGCGGGTCGGAAACTCCGCCCAGCACCACCATCAAGGCAGTGGCGCCGCCCGGCGGGTGCAGGCAGCGCAACGCCAGCATGAGCGCGATGGCCGTGGCCACGCCCACTGCGGCCGCAAGCGCCGGCGAGCCCAGCAGATGCATGCCATGCACGCCCGCAATGCCGGCAAGCGCCGACAGGGTATTACCGCCCACCACATTCCAGGGCTGCGCCATAGGACTGGCCGGCACGGCATACACCAGCACGGCGCTGGCGCCCAGCGGCGCCACCAGCCAGGGCAGGCCCGGCATCATCCGGTCAGCCAGGTGGCACAGCAGCCCCGTCACGAAAATACCCAGCAGCGACCCAACGACAATGCGCAGTCGCTCGCGAGAGTTGATGCGGGTGCGTCCCGGCCGGAAGCCCCGCCACCAGGCGCGCGTGAAGAATGCGGCGCGCTGCGTCAAACCGGTCACCAGGGGCCAGATCAGCCGCGCGCGCGTTGATAAAGACCCTGCACCTTGGGCACATTGGCCTGCAGTTGCTGGATGCGCTCAGGACCGGAGGGATGGGTAGAAAGAAAGCTCGGACCGCCGGCACCGCCACCAGCCTGCGCCATTTTTTCCCAGAGGCTGACGGATGCCTGCGGGTTATAGCCGCCGCGCGCGGCCAGCTCCAGACCCACGAGGTCGGCGTCCGTCTCGTCTTCGCGGCTGAAGCGCAGCGTCAGCAGCTGGGTGCCGATGTTGGCAGCCACGTCGCCGAGCTGGCCCAGGCCGAGCAATTGCGCACCCAGCGAGAGCAGCTGCCCGGTTCCCGCGCTCTTGGCGATGCGGGAACGTGCATGCTCGCGCAGCGCATGGGCCATTTCGTGGCCCATGATCATTCCAATTTCATCGTCGGTGAGCTTGAGCTGATCGATGATGCCCGTGTAGAACGCAATCTTGCCTCCGGGCATGCAGAAGGCGTTGATCTGCTTGCTGCCGAGCAGGTTGACCTCCCAGCGCCACTGGTTGGCACGGTCGTTCCACTGTGCGGCCTGCGGCACCAGCCGGGTAGCGATGCCGCGTATGCGCTGCAGCTGGGGATTGCCCGGCGACGCCAGCGCCCCTTTGGACTTTGCCTCCGCCAGCAGCTTGGCATATTCCTGCGTGGCGGCGTTTTCCAGTTCCTCGGCAGGGATCAGCTTGCGCAGCCCCGATGACGGCCCGACATCAACCTGCGCAAGCAGCGGGGTGGTGACGGCCGTCGCTGCGGCGCCGCCGGCAGCCAGCAGGAACGCCCGGCGGCCAGCCCAGGCAGAGTGTTTGGCCTCGCATAAAAAGCACATGGGTGAATAATAGTCACAAATCAAAATGCCCATGTCAGACAAAACCCCCTCCTCCGAACTGCCATCATCCGCCCCTGTCGCTGCGCACAGCGCGGCATCTACAGCCCCCACTGTTAAAGCCGCACCCAAACCCGCCTGGCGCGATGTCTGGCGCGTGTATGCCGAAGCCGCCACGCTGCGCATGCTGTTTTTGGGGTTTTCCGCCGGCCTGCCCCTGCTGCTGGTGTTTGGCACGCTGAGCTTCTGGCTGCGCGAAGCCGGCATAGACCGCACCACCATCGGCTACCTGAGCTGGGTCGGGCTGGCTTACGGCTTCAAGTGGGTGTGGGCGCCGCTGGTGGACCGCATGCCCATTCCGCTGCTCACGCGTCTGCTTGGGCGCCGGCGCAGCTGGCTGCTGCTGTCGCAGCTGGTCATCGTGGCGGCGCTTGTCGGCATGGCACTGACGGACCCCAAGCTGGCACTGCAACCCGTCGTGTGGTGTGCACTGGCCGTGGCATTCGGGTCGGCTACACAAGACATCGCGCTGGACGCCTACCGCATCGAGTCGGCCGACATCCAGCGCCAGGCCGCACTGGCTGCCGCCTACCAAACGGGTTACCGCATCGCGATGATCTGGGCCGGCGCCGGGGCGTTGTGGATTGCAGCGCGTGCCGAAGTCGCAGGCGACGCCGTCACTTACCAGCACGGCGCATGGCAAGTGGCCTACCTGGTCATGGCGGCGTCCATGCTTCTGGGCATGGCGACGGTGCTGCTGTCGCCTGAACCAGCGCCGCGCCCGCTGGCGCCGTCGCGCAACGCTGCAGAGTGGCTTAAAACCGCGCTGGTCGACCCGTTCGCCGATTTCCTGCGCCGCTACGGCAAGCAGGCGCTGCTGATCCTGGCCCTGATCGCGGTCTACCGCATCAGCGACGTTGTCATGGGCATCATGGCCAACCCGTTCTATGTCGACATGGGCTACACCAAAGACGAAGTAGCTGCAGTGACCAAAATTTACGGCGTGGTGATGACACTGGTCGGTGCCTTCGTGGGCGGCGCGCTGGCCATGCGCTTCGGCGTCATGCGCGTGCTGATGCTGGGCGCCGTGCTGAGTGCCGCCAGCAACCTGCTGTTTGCCTGGCTGGGCACGCGGGGCCACGACGTCAACGCGCTGATCTTCGTGATCTCGGCCGACAACCTCTCCAGCGGCATTGCTTCAGCCGCTTTCATCGCCTACCTGTCGAGCCTCACCAACATCAATTATTCGGCCACCCAATACGCGCTTTTCAGCTCCATGATGCTGTTGCTGCCGAAGTTTCTGGCCGGCTATTCGGGCAAGTATGTGGACTCTTTCGGGTACAGCAACTTCTTCACCGCAACGGCCCTGCTGGGCCTGCCGGTGCTACTTCTGGTGGGTTTTGCCTCAAGACTTAAAACGCCGCAAACCCAGAAGGAATAAGCGCAAGCAGCTATTAATTCAATAGCAATTCCGCACCGTGGCGGACGTGCCGTGCACGGAGTATGCTGGAGGCTCGCTGCCCCGGTTTACCGTAACTTTACGGTGGCTTCAAGCGGGATTGTTGCGCCCGGCGCACCATGAATTTCATTGTGATCCCACCCCAAGGGGAACACCTGCACACGAGGACCAGCCATGACCCAACAGCTTTTGATGATTGAAGACGATACCCGCCTGGCCAATATGGTGGGCGAATACCTGCGCCAGTCGGGCTACGGTTTTACCCACGCAGCCGACGGCGCGGCAGGTCTGGCAGCACTGGAAGCCGCAACGCCCGACCTGGTCATCCTGGACCTGATGCTGCCCGACATGGATGGACTGGAAGTGTGCCGGCGCATCAAGGGCCAGGGCAGCGAAAACGCCAATACCGCCGTGCTGATGCTGACGGCCAAGGGCGACCCGATGGACCGTATCGTCGGCCTGGAAATTGGCGCTGACGACTACCTGCCCAAACCTTTCGAGCCGCGCGAGTTGCTGGCGCGCATCCGGGCCGTGCTGCGCCGCGGCGGCGAAACGGGTGCGGCAGCCTCCAGCGGCGGCCACAAGGTCATGCGCTTCGGTTCGCTGGAGATCGACCGCGATGCACGCACCGTATCGGTGTCCGGCAACCCCTGCGAGCTGACGTCTTACCAGTTCGACCTGCTGGTGGCGCTGGCCGAACGTGCCGGCCGCGTGCTAAGCCGCGACCAGATCATGGAAGCCGTACGCGGCCGCGAACTCGAGGCCTTTGACCGCTCCATCGACGTGCACATGGGCCGCATCCGCAGCGCCATCGAGGCCGACGCAAAAGACCCGAAACGCATTCTGACGGTGCGGGGCGTCGGCTACGTTTTTGCCAAACAGCAGGACTAAGGAGGGAAATGGCTATGGAGCTCCTAGAAATGCAATTGTCGGGATGCAGGGCGAGGCGCCCGGAGCGCAGGACACCGGAATGCACTTGGGTACATGAGGATTCCGAGCACCGCGCAACGATGCCATCCGCCCGAAAATTGGACTTATAGGAGCTCCATATGTGGGGACGTTTTACCTCGCACCTGTATGTGCGAATCTGGCTGGCTGTTGTCGCTACAGTGCTGGTCCTCACTTTTCTGGTGGGCGCGGCGTGGCGCCTGAGCGCCGACCCGCCGCAGCTGCCGATACGCGAAGTGCTGGTGCACAACGACAAGGGCGAAGTCATCGGCACAGCGCAAACCAAGCCCGACCGCAAACCCGGTGACGGCCTGGAATTTGACGTGCTGACCAAAGACGGCCAGACCCTGAACCTGGTGTTGCCGCGGCCCAAACGCCCACCCGGCAACAACCCGTGGAACCGCCCTCCGTTTGGTTTTGGCTGGATGCTGGTCGTGGTCGGCCTGGCCGTGGCGCTGGGCGCCTACCCCGTGATGCGAAGGCTGACGCTGCGGCTGGAAGCCCTGCAGCGCGGCGTAGAGCGCTGGGGCGCCGGTGATTTGTCGGCCCGCGTTAACGCAGACGGCAAGGACGAGGTGGCCTTCCTGGCCAGGCGCTTCAACCACGCGGCCGAGCGCATCGAAACCCTGATGGAGTCGCACAAATCGCTGCTGGCCAACGCGTCACACGAATTGCGCTCACCACTGGCGCGTATCCGCATGGGGCTGGAACTCATGGGCACCGACGCCGCATCACCGCAGCGCAGGGAAATTTCCCGCAGCATCTCCGAACTCGACCAGCTGATCGACGAGATATTGCTGGCCAGCCGCCTCGACGCCAAGCAGGCCGACGCGGAGCCTTTTGAAACCCTGGACCTCACGGGCCTGGCGGCCGAAGAATGCTCGCGCGTCAATGCGGAGTTGAGCGCAGAGCTGAGCCAGGATTCCAGCGGCGCCGGCCTTGGCATTGATGCCGATAGCCACAGCCTGACAGTACAGGGCTCTCCACGCCTCTTGCGCCGGCTGATTCGCAACCTGCTGGAAAACGCGCGGCGCTATAGCACCGGCGAGATTAACCTCGAGCTGGCACAGGCCCGGGCCGGCGCAAAACAGCGGGCCGTGATCAAGGTGCATGACCGCGGCCCGGGCGTGCCCGCCGAGCAGCGGGAGCGCATTTTCGAACCTTTTTACCGGTTGCCCGGCGCCAGTGAACGCGAAGGCGGCGTGGGGCTCGGCCTGGCCCTGGTGAAGTCGATCAGCCAGCGCCATGGCGGCAGCGTTCGTTGCGAAGCCCGGCCTGGCGGCGGCGCGACTTTTGTTGTTGAATTGCCGGTCGCCCACCCATAAACGTGAAATAAATCACGAAGTACGGCCTCCAGCAACACTAAACCGCGCGGTCTCCTCTATTTGGAGAATGGTCAGACAGCGTGTAATCGCCGACATTTCTTCCCGTTGCTGTCACAACAATGGATAGGGGAAAAGGGGAACTAAAAGGGACTAAAAACCAAAACGTCGGTGAAACATTTCAATGATTCCCAACGACATCTTCCTCACGGAAGAAGTTTGCAAAAGCCACCTCGCGGTGGCTTTTTTTTGCCTGAAGACATGGCGGCGCGCCCTTTGATACGCTCAGGGATTCAGCCACCCACAGGAACCCCATGAGCCTTGCCACCACACCCCCAGCTCCCGCCGTCCCCCAGGGCTTCTTCCAGCTTGCCGAAGACCGGATGCCGCTGATGCCGCGGGAGGCCATGTCACCCGCGCAGCAGGCCGCTGCAGACACACTGATCGCCGGCCCGCGCAAGGCCGTGTTTGGCCCGTTCATTCCCCTGCTGCGCAGCCCGCAGCTCATGGGCCGCATCGGCGACGTGGGGGCTTACCTGCGCTTTGAAAGCGCGCTGGACGCGCGCATCCGCGAACTCGTTACCTGCGTGGCGGCCCGCCATACCGCCAACCAGTTTGAATGGCTGATGCATGCGCCGCTGGCGGTGGCTGCGGGCGTGAGCCAGGCCACTGTGGACGCGATCGCCGAAGGCAGGCAGCCGCACGAACTGGCCGCCGATGAGGCCGTCGCGCTGGACCTCACGTTCGAAGTGCTGCGCCAGCACGGCTGCTGCGACGCCACCTACGCCGCGGCAGTGAAAACTTTCGGCGAACAGGGTGTGGTCGAGCTGGTCAGCCTCGCCGGCTATTTTGTGATGGTGTGCTGGGTGATGAACGTGGCGCGTACGCCGACCCAGGGCAAACCGGGTTTTTCGCCGCTGGCGGCCTTCCCCGCCTGACCGGCCTAATTTCCCACCCGGGGAACCGGTGGCAGCGCCGCCAGCACCCGCTCGGCGCCCATATCGTTCAGGCAGCGCGTATGGCCCAGCGGGCATTCGCGCTCGAAGCAGGGTGCGCAGTCCAGCGGCGGCTGGTAGGCGGCATCAGCTTTGAGCCACAGCACGGTGGCCTTGTCGCTTAGCGGCGGCGTATGCAGGGGGCTGGACGAGCCGAAAATCGCCACTTGCGGCACACCGAAGGCCGCAGCCACGTGCATCAGTCCCGAGTCATTGCTGATCGTGCTCTGGCTTGCGGCGATCAGGCACAGCGCCTGCACCAATGAGGTCTTGCCCGCGAAGTTCAGGCATTTGCCGGGCTGCGCCGCGTTCACGGGCGCGGCGATTTCTTCGCAGAGCGCCGCCTCCTTGCCGGAGCCCAGCAACACTACCGGCAAAGCCAGCCGCGCGGCGAGTTCTGAAAAGTGACGGGCGGGCCAGCGCTTGGCAGGACCGTATTCGGCGCCGGGCGCAAACACGTAATAGCCGCCGCGTTGCAGGCCCAGTTCAGCCAGCGCCTGCTCAATTTCAGCGGGTGCCATCTGCAGTTGCGGCCGGTCTTTGTCGAGGTCCGCCCCACCGCTCAACGCTGAATAAAACGCCACCATGGGCGGCTTGTTCTTCGGATTCTTGAGCCGGTGCGTGAGCAGGCCCACTCGCGCTTCACCGAAATAACCGATGCGTTCCGGGATGCTGGCCAGAAAAGGCAGCAGTGCGCTTTTCAGCGAATTGGGCAGGACATAAGCTTTGTCGAAACGTCCCTCGATGCGCCTGGCAAGCGCGCGACGTTCGCGGAACTGCAAGCCGCCGTGTGCAAAGGGAAATTCAATGACATCGGCCACCTGCGGCATCGCCCGGTAAACCGGCGCCACCCAGGACAAGGCACCTACCGTGAGACGTTCGCCGCGCGCATGCAAGCGGCGCATGAGCGGCTCGGTCATGACGGCGTCACCAATCCACTGAGGTGCGATCACAAGCGAGTGAATTGCACCCTGTGAGCCAGATCTGTCGTCGGATTTATGGCTCATTGCGAAGGATGGCAACATCAAAATCTTTGCGAGCGCACGGGATGGCCTGCTTGCGATACTTGGCGACAAATTCTCTCGCCTCGTCCAATGTCTTTGGATAACGGACAGTTTCGTTGCCTTCCCGAACGGGCTGAAAAAGAAATCCGTTGATTACCAGGAATCTTACTTTTTCCCACTGCCGGGTATCGCGGGATTTAGGTGCCGAGAATTTGCGGCTCAAAACGACGAGCTGGCCGCCACATTCTGGGCATAAGCGGGCGGTCACACTCCGCGGTTTTTTGAATGTCTTTCGGCAGTCCAGGCAGGCGTGCGGAAAGAGAACACCTTGAACGTGTTTCTCTTTTACAAAATAGCTGTGATGTTTGAAGCTGCCCATCAGAATGAAAGGCGACCGCGATTAGTGATGTCCGCCGAAGTGCTCGCCGGCTTTCAGCGCGTAAACCGTGCCGCAATACGGGCACTTGGCCTGGCCGGTTCGGGCCACGTCCAGGTAAACCTTCGGGTGGCTATTCCAGATTTTCATGTCGGCCTTGGGGCTGGGGCAGTAGACGCCGCCCTGGGCGTTCAGGTCGGAGGCCAGCAGTTCGACAGAGGATGAATGGAGAGTCGTCGTGGGGGTGTTCATGTTCGGCTTTCTTATTCAGGGGGCACTCAGACCTTAGCCAGCCAGTGGGCATATTTAGGATTGCGGCCGTTGACGATGTCAAAGAACGCGCTCTGGATTTTTTCGGTGATGGGGCCGCGCGAGCCGGCGCCGATTTCAATGCGGTCGAGTTCGCGAATCGGCGTGACTTCGGCGGCCGTGCCGGTGAAGAAGGCCTCGTCGGAGATATACACCTCGTCGCGCGTGATGCGTTTTTGCACGAGCTCCAGGCCCAGGTCCTTGCAGATGTGCAGGATGGTGTTGCGTGTGATGCCGTTGAGCGCGCCTGCAGACAGGTCGGGCGTGTAGACCACGCCGCCCTTGATCACAAAAATGTTTTCACCCGCGCCTTCGCTGACAAAACCTGAGGCGTCGAGCAGCAGCGCTTCGTCGTAGCCGTCATCCAGCGCTTCCATGTTGGCGAGGATGGAGTTGGTGTAGTTGCTCACCGCCTTGGCCTGCGTCATGGTGATGTTGACATGGTGGCGGGTGTAGCTGGAGGTCTTCACACGGATGCCGCGCTTCATGCCTTCTTCGCCAAGGTAGGCGCCCCAGGCCCAGGCCGCGACCATCAGGTGAATCTGGTTGCCCTTGGGGCTGACGCCGAGTTTTTGCGAGCCGATCCAGGTCAGCGGGCGGATGTAGCAGGACTCCAGCTTGTTCTCGCGCACGACGGCTTTCGTGGCTTCGTTGACTTCGGCCTGGGTAAAGGGAATCTTCATACGCAAGATCTTGGCGCTGTTGAAGAGGCGCTCGGTGTGCTCTTCCAGTCGGAAAATCGCCGTGCCACCCTGGGCGTTGTAGGCCCGCACGCCTTCAAACGCGCCGCAGCCGTAATGCAGGGTGTGGCTCAGCACGTGGATCTTGGCGTCGCGCCAGTCGACCATCTGGCCGTCCATCCAGATTTTGCCGTCGCGGTCTGCCATGGAAGGAATAACTGGGGACATGGTGCTGATCCTGTGGTGAATGTCGTGGAATGGTTGTGCTGTATCGGCGCGCCGCCGGCAGCAGCAGCCGGGAATGCGGTGCCAGGCCGGGCAAAACCCGAAAGTCTGATTTTACGGTGCGGGCGGCGCTGTGCCCCCGGCCTCAGGCGAATCCGCGGGCACGGGGCGGAAGAGTTCATGGTGCGACAGTTTGCCGCCCACAAAGGTGCAGGTGACATGCGACTCGGAACCGTCTGTCCAGCGGAAGATTTCGGGCTGTTCGTCCTTGGCCGACTGCAGCAGGCCCAGCGCCCGCGTCATCGCTACCACATGTAGCAATGTCATGCCGGGCCGGAGCTTGGCGTTGAGCATGACCGCGCTGTCGACATAACCGATGGGCCGGTTGGCTGCACGCTTCAAAACCTGCATCATGCGGGTGAAATGCAGCAGCACCCACATCACGAGGGCGCTGGCAGCGGCGGCTACACCGGCCCAGCCGTAAAAGCGGTACGCCAGCAAGACCCCGGCGATGCCGGCCACGGGAACAATGATTTTCTGGAAGTTCATGGCCGTATTTTCGCAGCCACCGGGGACGCCAACGCTGCGGGGAGTGCGTAGCGGCATGAAAAAACCGCCGAAAGCGGCCTCCAGGCAGCGTGGAGAGCTCTTTTTAAGCCAAAAGCGGCTGCTACCCAATCAGATATTGCGCCAGCAGCTATGTTTTTAATAGCGCTTGTTAACTGCCGCGTTGTGCCCAACCGGTCGCCAGCGCATACGCCCAGTCAGGACGGCCTCGGCTAAATGCCGCTTTGGATGCCGCCATGTGGTCATAGGGCACTGCGCGGAGGTCCGCCCGCCAGCCCTGGGCGGTTTTTTCCACGAGCGCGTAGCGCGCGTGCGGCGCACCGTTTTCCACCACATGCGGGTGAGGATGGTCGTCGTCATAGGCCTGCAGGCCGACGCTGCCGGGATTGACGACAAGCAGGTTGCCACACTGGACCATGCGCGGCACATGGGTGTGACCGCAAAGAACCAGCGAATGCGTCTGGGGGCTCTCGTCGCCAAGCCGCAGGAAAACTTCTTCGGCAGTGGCAGGCCGGATACCCGTCGGATGCGCGTCAGGAAAACCGGACACCGTGGTTTCCATCCAGTAGATCAAATCGCTGCCGGGCGTTCCGTGGCACAGCAGCACGTCACCGCCCGCCAGCTCCAGGCGCGCGGGCAGCGACCTGATCCACGCCACCTGCGCCGACGTCAGCTGGCCCGCGGTATAGCCGTCGGTGCCGAGTGGGTCGAGATGCTGGCCCTGGTCCAGCAATTCCAGCACCTGCCGCTCGTGGTTGCCGCGAATGGTGGTGAAGTTGCGGGCCATCAGCAGGTCGGCCGTTTCCGCGGGTTGCAACGGGCCGCTCAGGATGTCGCCCAGGTTCACGGTCTGGTCAACACCCTGCCCGGCAATGTCCGCCAGCACGGCCTCAAGCGCAAGCAGGTTGCCGTGAATGTCGGAGATGACGGCGAGTTTCATGGCCCTGATTGTGCAATGCCTCAGCTCAGGCTGCGCACCACTTCCATGGCCTCTTCCACGCGCTCGACGGCGTGGATGGTGAGGCCTTCAATCGGTTTCTTGGGCGCATTGGCCTTGGGCACCACGGCAACGCTAAAGCCCAGCTTGGCCGCTTCCTTCAGGCGCTCCTGGCCGCGCGGGGCCGGGCGCACTTCTCCGGCCAGCCCGACCTCACCAAAGGCAATGAAACCCTTGGGCAACGGTTTACCGCGCAAACTGGAGGTGATGGCCAGCATCACGGCCAGGTCGGCCGCCGGCTCGCTGATGCGCACGCCGCCCACGGCGTTGACGAACACGTCCTGGTCCATGCAGGCAACACCGGCATGGCGATGCAGCACCGCCAGCAGCATGGCCAGGCGGTCGCGGTCCAGACCCACCGAAAGGCGCCGCGGGCTGGGCCCGCCGTTGTCGACCAGCGCCTGGATTTCAACCAGCATGGGGCGCGTGCCTTCCAGCGTGACCAGCACGCAGCTGCCGGGCACGGGCTCGCTGTGCTGGCTCAAAAAGATCGCGCTCGGATTGGCCACACCCTTGAGGCCTTTTTCCGTCATGGCGAACACACCGATCTCGTTGACCGCACCGAAACGGTTCTTGATGGCGCGCACGAGGCGAAAGCTTGAATGCGTGTCGCCTTCAAAGTACAGCACGGTGTCCACCATGTGCTCGAGCACACGCGGGCCGGCGAGTGCGCCCTCTTTGGTCACATGGCCAACCAGCACGATGCACACGCCGCTGGACTTGGCGGCACGCGTCAGGTGCGCCGCGCATTCACGCACCTGCGCCACCGAACCCGGCGCCGACGTGAGCTGGTCGGAATACACCGTCTGGATGGAGTCGATCACGGCAATGGCCGGCTGCGTGGCCTCCAGCGTGGCGAGGATTTTTTCTAGCTGGATTTCCGCCAGCACCTTGACCTGCGAGCCGTCCAGCCCCAGCCGGCGTGAACGCAGCGCGACCTGCGCGCCGCTTTCCTCGCCGGTCACGTAAAGTGTGTTGAGCCCGGCGCGTTGCAGCGAATCCAGCGCCTGCAGCAGCAAGGTGGACTTGCCGATGCCAGGGTCGCCGCCAATCAGCACCACGCCGCCCTCGACGATGCCGCCGCCCAGCACGCGGTCCAGCTCTTCGTGCCCGGTGGGCGTGCGCTCCATGTCGGTGGCTTCGATGTCGGCCAGGGCGGTCACGTCGGAGGCCTTGGCCAGTGACTGGAACTGGCTGCTGTAGCGGTTCTTGACCGGCGCACTGTTTTCCGCGGCCGACTCGATCAGCGTGTTCCAGGCGTTGCAGTGCGGGCATTTGCCCAGCCATTTGGGGCTGGTGCCACCGCATTCGGTGCAGGTGTAAATCGTTTTGTCTTTGGCCATGCACGATATTACTGTATAAATAACCAGCCTTTGCGTTTTGGTAATGATGGCGGGTCCTGTTCATCCGCGCAACCTGCCAACCCCCACCAACCTCCGCCATGCCTCACCTGAACATTCAATACACCGCCAACCTGGATAACCTCACCGACATGAACGCCATGTGCCACACGCTGGCCGCCACACTGGTGGCCCTGCGCGGCGAAGACGGCGTGGCGCCGCTTTTCCCGGTGGCCGGTACGCGGGTCATGGCCTGGCCGGCGCCGCACTTTGCGGTGGCGGACGGCCAGCCCGACCGCGCCTTTATCTACCTGAACCTCCTGATCACCCCCGGCCGCAGCGAAGCCATGAAAAAGCGGGCCGGCGACGCCCTGCTGGCCAGCGCCAGCGCACACCTGGATGGGGTGTTCGCGCAGCACGCCGTGGGCATGACATTGCAAATCGACGAAGGCGCCCCCGTGTATGAAGGCAAGCGCAACAACCTCGCCGCGCATCTGGATACCGCCTGATCCTGCACAAAATCGCATCTTGCACAACAATGGCTTTTTCGCGCCCGCCAGCGGCGCCACAGCAGCCCCCACCCATTCCACGAGGTCACACCATGAACATTTCGCGCCGCCAGCTCATCCAGTCATCCAGCGCTGCAGCACTGCTCACAAGCATCGGCCAGCGCGCCTGGGCCCAGGCCATTGACAGCACCAAAGTCATCGTCGGCTTTGCGCCCGGCGGCACCGCCGACATCGTGTCGCGGCGCGTCGCCGACAAGCTGCACCCCGGTTATGCCAAAAGCGCCGTGGTGGAGAACAAGACCGGCGCGGGCGGGCAAATCGCCGTGCAGTTCGTCAAATCTGCCGCGCCCGACGGCGCCACCGTTTTGCTGACGCCCATGTCCATGCTGGGCATCTACCCGCACACCTACAAGAAGCTACCGTACGACCCGGTAGCCGACCTGACCCCGGTATCTGCCGGCGCGATCTTCGACTACGGCTTCGCCGTCGGCCCCATGGTGCCGGCCAGCGTCAAAAACGTGCCGGATTTTCTTGCCTGGTGCAAGGCCAACCCAGGCCAGGCCAACTTCGGCTCACCGGCCGCCGGCTCATCGCCGCACTTCATCGGCGCGCTGCTGGGCCGTGCCGGCAACGTGGACTTGCGCCACGTGGCTTTTCGCGGCACCCAGCCCGCCGTGCTGGACATGGTGGGCGGCCAGATTGCCGCCGTGTCGGGGCCGACCGGCGAGTTCACCCAGCATGTCGCGTCGGGCAAGTGCCGCCTGCTGTCGACCAGCGGCCCCAAACGCAGCCGCTTTACCCCCAACACGCCGACGCTGCTGGAGCAAGGCTTCAAGGACATGGCGTTCACCGAATGGTTCGGCTTCTTCCTGCCCGCCAAAGCGCCGCAGGATGTGGTGCAGCGGCTGAATGCCGGCATCCGCTCCGCGCTGGCCTCGCAGGACGTGATCGACGGCCTCGCGGTGTCGTACCTGGAAGCGGCCCCGACCTCGCCCGCACAGCTGGCCGCCATGCTCAAGGCCGATACCGAGTTGTGGGGCCCGCTGGTCAAGGCGGTGGGTTTCACACCAGAGGGTTGAGCCCCCACGCTTTTCACTTCGCCTTCGGCTGCGTGTAATGCGCTGCCCCCCGAGGGGGCGCTGCGCCTGCGGCCCCTGCTGGCCTTTCGCTTTTGGGATTAGGAAATGGAGACATGAAACGATGAAGGTATGTATTTATGGCGCTGGCGCCATTGGCGGCTGGATAGGCCACGGGCTCGCTCACGCAGGTTGCCGCGTCAGCGTGGTGGCGCGCGGCGCCACGCTCGATGCCCTGCAGCTGCACGGTCTGCGGCTGAACCAGGGCGGCAAGATCACGTCGCAAGCTGTGTCCTCCAGCGCCGCGCCGGCCGACCTCGGCGTGCAGGACCTGGTGGTGCTGGCCGTCAAAGCGCCTTCTCTGCCCGAGGTGGTGCGCCGGATCGCGCCGCTGATTGGCCCGGAAACGATGGTCCTGACCGCCATGAATGGCGTGCCCTGGTGGTTCTTGCAAGGCTTCGGCGGGACGCTTGAAGGCACCCAGTTGACTTCAGTGGACCCCGGCGGCGAACTGGCGCAGGCCATTCCGGCAAAGCACATCGTCGGCTGCGTGGTGCATGCCAGCTGCTCGCTGGATGAGCCCGGACAGGTGCACCACCACTTCGGCAACAAGCTCATCATCGGCGAGCCCTCCGGCGAGAAAACCGCCCGGGTGCAGCAGCTTGCGGCCCTGCTTGAAAAAGCCGGCTTTGAAGCGCCGGTGTCGGAGCAGATCCAGAAAGACATCTGGTTCAAGCTCTGGGGCAACATGACCGCCAACCCAATCAGCGCGCTGACCGGTGCAACCATGGACCTTGTTCTTGACGACGAACTGGTGACCGGTTTTACCCACAGCGTGATGCTTGAGGCCAAGGAAATCGGCGCGCGCATCGGCATCCCGATCAACCAGACCCCTGCAGAGCGCCATGTCGTCACGCGCAAGCTGGGTGCCTTCAAGACATCCATGCTGCAGGATGTGGAAGCCGGCAAACCGGTCGAGCTGGACGCACTGGTGACGGCCGTGCGCGAACTGGGGCAACTGACGGCGGTGCCCACACCCTATACCGACGCTTTGCTCGGGCTGGCCCGGTTGCAGGCGCGCGTCAAGGGTCTTTATTGACCCAAAGATTTTCCGGATTTTTCTCAACCACTTTTCAGGAGACAGCATGAAACACATCGGCGTTATCGGCGCATCGGGCCTCATGGGACACGGTATTGCACGCAACCTGCAGGCCAAGGGATTCAACGTCAGCCTGACCGTGCACCGCAATACGGAACGCGTGGCCGACCTGCTGGCCGCCGGCGCGAAGCAGGCCGCAAGCCCCGCCGAGCTGGGCGCGTGCGACGCGGTGATCATTTGCGTGACGGGATCGCCGCAGGTCGAGGAGACCCTGCTCGGGGCCCATGGCGTACTGTCAAAGGCGCGCGCAGGGTTGATCGTGATCGATACCTCCACCAGCGAACCCGAATCCACACGCCGCCTGGCCGCCCTCTGCGCCGAACGTGGCGCGACGCTGGTAGACGCACCGCTGGCGCGCACACCAGTCGAAGCCGAGCTCGGCAAGCTCAACACCATGGTGGGCGCCGAGCAGGCCGTGTTCGACAAAATTCAACCGGTGCTGGCGGCCTATTGCGAAAACATTTTTCACGTGGGCGGCCCCAGTGCCGGCCACATCATCAAGCTGCTCAACAACTTCATCGGCCAGGCGATTTGCACGGCTACCGCCGAGGCCTTTGCCGTGGGCGCGCTGGCGGGTATTCAGCCGCAAAAGCTGGTGGAAGTGATTTCGGCCGGCGCGGTGAACTCGGGCCTCTTCCAGGCCATGGCCAAGACACTGAACGGTGACTTCAACGGCCTGAAGTTTGAGCTGGACAACGCCCGCAAGGACCTGCGCTACTACACCCACCTGGCCGAGATGGTGAATGTTCCTTCTCTCGTGGGCGAGGCCGTGCACCAAAGCCTGGCCACCGCCAGCGCGCTGGGCCAGGGCAAGAAATTTGTCACCGCCCTTGTGACGGCGCAGGAAAAACTCACAGGCGCCAAAATCACGCCGCAGTGAGCCGCGGTTCGACGGCGCCTAAAGCGCCTTGGCGTATACGACAAAGCCGGAGTTTTCCGCCACCTGGTCATACAGCCTCATGGCCGTGGTGTTGGTTTTGTGGGTTTGCCAATAAACGCGGGTAGAACCGGCGGCTTGGGCCTTCTCGTACACGGCTTCAATCAGCGCCTTGCCAACGCCTTGGCCGCGCACGGCTTCGGCGGTGAACAGATCCTGCAAATAACAGACCGGCGCAATGCGGGTAGTGCTGCGGTGATACAGGTAATGCGTGAGGCCCACAAGTTCGCCGTCAGACTCCGCCACCAGGGCGTGGACAGGCTCATACGCATCAAAAAAGCGCGACCAGGTCATGGCGGTGATGTCGTCAGCCAGCGCCGTCTCACCGGATCGGCCGTAGAACTTGTTGTAGCCCAGCCAAAGGGGCAACCAGGCCTCGAAATCCTGCGGCGCTATGGGACGAACGGTGATGGATGAAGCCACTGGCATGGACACCTCTTGATGATGGCAGGCAGGGTTGATGCCGGAGAGAGCGGGTATCAGTCGTTGAACGCGACAGGCTGGGTAGTGCCGGCCTTGTTGCGCACGACAACCGTGCCGGCGAGCTTGTCGTGCCAGCCCTGCTTGCGGGCGTCGAAAGCCACCCAGAAAAAACCCAGGCAAAAGGGAATGGTGGACAGCACGTAACCGATGTAGCGGATGACGAACTGGCCTGGCGTGGCCTTGAGGCCGGTCCTGGCGTCCACGATGCGGGCAGCAATCGCCATTTTCCCGGGTGTCGCCTGCCGAACGATCCAGAAGCCCACGACCACTACAGCCGGAATAACCCATGAGATCAGGAAATCCGCCGGTCCCTGAACCAGCTTTGTGCTGTTCCAGTAAGCGGTGCCGTAAATGACCGTCAGTAGCGGGAAGATCAGCACACAGAACAATACGGTATCAATCAGCGATGCCCAGACGCGTATCCAGAAGCCGGCATATTCAAGTTCTGATGTTTCCATGGTTCTTTTTTCCTGAACAAGTTTGCAGTCACAGCGGATTCAGTCCGCCACCGCCGGCACACGCTGTGCCACCGCGCACATGAGCTCATAACCGACGGTGCCGCCGGCGTGCGCCACTTCGTCGATCGGCAGCACCGCGCCGCTGGAGGCGCGGCCCCACAGCGTCACCTCGGTGCCGATGCCCGCGCCGGGCACGGGAGTGAGGTCCACCGTGATCATGTCCATGCTGACGCGCCCCACCATGCGGGTGCGCACGCCATTCACCAGCATCGGCGTACCTGTGCTGCAGTGGCGCGGGTAGCCGTCTGCGTAACCGCAGGCCACCACGCCGATGCGCAGCGGGCCGTCGGCCGTGAAACAGGAGCCGTAACCCACGGTATCGCCGGCTTTGAGCTCCTGGATGCCGATGATTTTCGATGACAGCGTGATGGTGGGCTGCAAATCCCAGTCGGCCGCGCTGTGCTCAGGGAAGTCGGGCGCGCTGCCGTAAACCAGGATACCGGGCCGCACCCAGTCGGAGCGCCCGGCCAGCACATCGCCGTGCCGCAAGGTGGCGGCGCTGTTGCTGAGAGTGCGTTCACCCGGCAGGTCGTGCGTGACGGCGTCAAAGGCCTTCAGCGCCGCGGCGATGCCTTTAGGGCCGTCCGCATCGGAAAAATGCGTCATCAGCGTGATCTCTTCGACCTGGGGCAATGCATTCAGGCGCGTCCACGCCGCACGGTAGCGTTCGGGCGCGAAACCCAGCCGATTCATGCCCGAATTCATCTTGAGGAAGACACGGTGCGGCAGCTGCGTCTTGTGGGCAGCCAGCATGTCGATCTGCTCGTTGCAGTGAATGGCATGCCACAAGCCCAGGCGGGAGCACAACTCGAGATCCCGCGCCTCGAAGCAGCCTTCCAGCAACAGGATGGGGCCGCGCCAGTCCAGCGCGCGCAGGCGCTGCGCTTCAGCCAGGTCCAGCAGCGCAAATCCGTCGGCACTGCGCAGCGCATCAAAAACACGTTCGATGCCGTGACCATAGGCATTGGCCTTGACGACGGCCCAGACCCGCGCATCGGGCGCGGCAGCGCGCGCGCGGGCAAGGTTGTGGGCAAGCCCGGCGGTGTGAATGGTGGCAAGAATGGGACGTGGCATGGCGCAGTAAATTGTTTTCCGGGAGCGTGGCAGGCTGGCGGGCCCGTCGGGACGAAAGGCCTCTGGATGAGGTCTTTTGCATTCTGACACCGCCCCCCATGCTATAAACCGGAATCGTCTGGAGACATTCACCCATATCTTGCCGCATCAGATCCGCTGATGCATTGATGCAGTGACCACAACAGTTTAATGAAGCGCGGTTTCTACACCATCATGGCGGCCCAGTTTTTCAGCTCGCTGGCTGATAACGCGCTGTTTGTGGCCGCCGTGGAGCTGCTGAAAACCAGCGGCGCGCCCAAATGGCAGCCGGCGGCGCTGGTGCCCATGTTTGCGCTCTTTTACGTGGTGTTGGCGCCTTTTGTAGGCGCTTTTGCCGATGCGCGCCCCAAGGGCAACGTCATGTTCGTCAGCAACGCCATCAAGGTGATCGGCTGCCTGATGATGCTGTTTGGCTCCCACCCGCTGCTGGCCTATGCCATCGTCGGACTCGGGGCGGCGGCTTATTCGCCCGCCAAATACGGCATCCTCACCGAACTCCTGCCGGCTTCGCAGCTGGTCAAGGCCAACGGCTGGATTGAAGGCTTGACGATTTCGTCCATCATCCTGGGTGTTTTGCTGGGCGGCCAGCTGGTGGGTCATTCGGTGTCGTCGCTATTGCTTTCGTTTGACTTTCCCATTTTTACTACCGGCATCGACACCGCCCCTGAAGCCGCGATTGCCGTGCTGATCCTGCTCTACATCATCGCGGCCTGGTTCAACACCCGTATCCCCGACACCGGCGTGGAGATGCGGCCCATGCCGCGCAACAAGCTTGAGCTGCTGCCCGATTTCTGGAACTGCAACTCAGCCTTGTGGCGCGACAAGCTTGGGCAGATTTCCCTGGCCACCACCACCCTGTTTTGGGGGGTGTCGGGTAATTTGCGCTACATCGTGCTGGCCTGGAGCGCGGCCGCCCTGGGCTACAGCACGACACAAGCCTCTTCCCTGGTCGGCGTGGTCGCCATCGGCACCGCCGTCGGTGCCGTACTGGCCTCCATGCGCATGCGGCTGGACCAGGCCACCAGCGTGATGCCGCTGGGTATTGCCATGGGCCTTCTGGTCATCTTGATGAACTTCATCGGCAATGTCTGGGTGGCCGCGCCTTTCCTGATCCTGCTGGGTGGCCTGGGCGGCTTCCTGGTCGTGCCCATGAACGCGCTGCTGCAGCACCGCGGCCACAACCTGATGGGCGCGGGCCGCTCGATCGCCGTGCAGAACTTCAACGAACAGGCCTGCATCCTGAGCCTGGGGGCTTTCTACAGCCTCTCTACCGGCTTGGGCCTGTCGGCCTTTGGTGCCATTACCGCCTTTGGTGTGGTGGTGGCCGGCTTCATGTGGGTGATCCAGCGGTGGCACAAAAACAACTGCATCAAGCACAAAGAGCAGGTCGACCACCTGCTGAACATCGCCCGCAGCGATAACTCGCACTAGGAACTGTTAACACTGTGCAGTCTGATGCGACACACGGTGCCGCTGCGAAGGGCACCTCCAAAGCCGTTCTCGCCCTCACACTGAACGCCCTCGTCTGGGGCGTGTCCTGGTGGCCGCTGCGCGAGCTGCAGGGCCATGGCCTGCACCCGCTGTGGACCACGGCGCTCGTCTATGCAGTGGTGGTTACCGGCCTGCTCACCCTGCGCCCCGCCGCCTGGCGCGGCTTTGTGGCCCACCCGCAGCTGTGGTTCCTGGCGGCGGCTTCGGGCCTGACCAACGTCGGCTTCAACTGGGCCGTGACCGTGGGCGATGTGGTGCGCGTGGTGCTGCTGTTTTACCTGATGCCCGCGTGGTCGGTGCTGGTGGCCTGGGTCATGCTAGGTGAAAAGCCCTCGGCCGCCTCGCTGCTGCGCCTCTTGCTGGCCATGACGGGCGTGCTGATCGTGCTCAAATCGCCCGACTCGCCCTGGCCCGTACCCCAAGGTGGCGCCGACTGGCTGGCCATCATGGGCGGCTTCAGTTTTGCAGTGACCAACGCCGTGCTGCGCAAATACAACCACACCCCCAGCGAATCGCGCATGCTGGCCATGTTTGGCGGCAGCGGCCTGATGGCGGCGGCAGCGGCGCTGATGGGTATGTCGCAGGCCCTGGTGCCCGCACCGGCGCTGGCGCTGGCCGGCGTCCCGGTGGTGCTGGGGCTGGCGCTGGCCTTCATGGCCAGCAACGCCGGCCTGCAGTACGGCGCGGCGCGGCTGGCGGCAGGCACCACCGCCATCGTGATGTTGACCGAGATCCTCTTTGCGAGCCTCTCGTCGGCTGCGATGGGCGCTGCCGAACTGACTCCTCGCGTGCTGCTGGGTGGCAGCCTGATCGTGCTGGCTGCTGTACTGGCGGCGACAGCACCGTCGTCTTCGAATGGCGCAAAATCGCACTAAGGAACAAGCCTCACGCTTTCCGATAGCGATTCACAAGGAGACACACCATGGGCGCAGAAAAAACGGTTTACGACTTCCAGGCCAAAGACATCACGGGCAAGGATGTTGCACTGGGCGCCTTCAAAGGCAAAGTCATGCTGATCGTCAACACGGCCAGCAAATGCGGTTTTACTCCGCAGTTCGCGGGTCTGGAAGAGCTGTACAAACAATATGCAGGCAAAGGCCTGGCGGTGCTGGGCTTTCCCAGTAACCAGTTTCTCTCCCAAGACCCCGGCAGCGACGACCAGATCGCCGAGTTCTGCCAGGTCAACTACGGCGTGAGTTTCCCTATGATGTCCAAGATCGACGTCAATGGCCCCGCCGCCCACCCGCTGTACCAGTGGCTGTCGGCCGAGGCGCCCGGCCTGATGGGCATCAAGTCCATCAAATGGAACTTCACCAAGTTCCTGGTCGGCAAGGACGGGAAAGTCATACGACGTTATGCGCCCAGTGACAAGCCCGCAGACCTGGCCAAGGACATCGAGGCTGCGCTAGCGGCCTGAGCCGCCAGCGCCCCGCATCAAGGGGGTTTGGGGCCGGCTTTGACAGCGCGCAAATAATCCGCCAGCGTACGGCCGGCCTCATGGCCCATGCGTTCGTCCAGCACGTCGATCGCGGCCATGCGGTCCACGCGAAAGTTGCGGAAGTCCTGCCGCGCTTCGCACCAGGCGCCCAGCGTCCAGACGCTGCCCCAGTAAAAACAGCCCAGCGGCCAGAGCACGCGCCGGCTTTCACGCCCGGCCGCATCGAGGTAGCGCAAGCCCACCTTGCAGTGCGCATGAATCGCCTCACGCAAAAGCTGCAGGCGGCGCTGCGTGGCCTCATCGGGATTGATCACCACCGCATACAGCGGCACGCCTTCGGCCGCCGTGCGCGCCGCGGGCGGCAGCACCGAAAAAATCTTGCCCCAAGCGGCCTCCGCATCACCCGCCATGGCCGGGTCCAGCCAGGCCTGCGCCAGGCGCACCGACGCAGCCAGCGCATTGGCTTCCTTTTGCGTGAACATCAGCGGCGGCAAATCAAAACCCGCGCCCAGCCGGTAACCCACGCCGGCCTCGCCCTCGATCGGCACACCCTGGTGCTGCAGGTCCGCCACGTCGCGGTAAATCGTGCGCTCGGAAACCTCGAGCCGCTTGGCGAGGAATTCCGCGGTGCTCAGGCGGCGGCCGCGAATCAGCTGGACGAGATGGAAAAGGCGATCGGCGCGGCGCATGGTTTGCAGATGATAGGGGAGCGCCCACCCGGCTATAGTGCAAACCGTGATCACCATGCCACTGCTTCTTCTAATTCTCGCTTGCGTCGCAATCGTGGCGACCCTGGTGATAGCGCCCATCGCATGGTTCCGCATGGTGCGAGCCCAGACGCAGTCGGTCTATTGGAAGAACATGGCGCTCTTTGTGGCGCCTATGCTGTTGACCTTCCTCCTGGCCAAGGCTTCCGGTCTCATACCGGAAGCCTCAGCACCGCCATCCGCGATCCCGACGGCTGAGGATGTCCTGGCAAGCATGCCACCCGGTCAACTGATCCTGCTCTCGCTCATAGCGGTGCTCTGGGTCGGCGGCGGAAATTTACTGCTCTATCTGAACCGCAGGCGGCTCGGGAAGAAATGGTGGCAGGCCCTGAACCCATTCGATCCTCCGTTCAAGGATTTCAACACCGCTGAGTGGCTGGCGCTGGGAGGCCTTGTGGCCGGCTCACTTACTCTTGGAGCGCTTGCTGTTTCGTATGGTCGCGGGGCCTGGTAACCGATCTTCCATGCATAAGCTCACTTGCCTGATCGCCGCAATGCTGGCGACCCTGTCCGTCCGAGCCCTTGCCGCCGACAGCCAATGCTTCGGCACGGTCAGCAAGGGCCGCATCGAAGGCAGCGTCAAGCTGCCGACCAGCGGCCCCAACTTCTCGGTGTACAGCGCGATGGCCGCCACGGCAGGCCGCACGCATGTGCATACCAAGGTCGCGGACGTCATCACCGCGTCCTACGCGGCGCTCCACGCCACCAGCCCATCGACCACCTATGTCTATGGCGAAACGGGCTGGCCTTCCGGCGGGCGTTTCCGGCCGCACCGTACGCATCAGAACGGCCTGTCCGTGGACTTCTTTGTGCCGGTCCGCGACGCGCAGGGAAAGTCCGTGCCGCTACCAAGCAGCATCGGCAACCGCTTCGGCTATGACCTTGAGTTCAATGCCGACGCCCGGTACGGCGAGTACGTCATCGACTTCCCCGCGACCGCCGAGCACCTGTACCAGTTGCACCTGGCCTCGAAGGCGCACGGCGTCGGCATTGCCCTGGTCATCTTTGACGCACCGTTTTTGCCCCGGCTGTTCGCCACGCCGCGCGGCCTCTACCTGAAGCAGAACCTGAACTTCATGAAAGGCAAGCCCTGGGTTCGCCACGACGAGCATTACCACGTGGACTTCGCCATTCCGTGCAAATCCGGCGCGGGCTAGCAAAACGGCAGCTGGCGCAGAGCGGCAAGCGTCATAGGCACTGGACATGACCTCCAATATGATGGAAAATAAATTCCATCATGACAGAAGCCCCCTCCGGCCTGAACCAGCGCATCGCCGAGCGCGTACGCGAGCTGCGCGCCGCCAAAAGCCTGTCGCTTGACGCGCTGGCAGCCAAAAGCGGTGTGAGCCGCTCCATGATTTCGCTGATAGAGCGCGGCGAAAGCAGCCCTACCGCCGTGGTGCTGGAGCGTCTGGCCACCGGTCTGGGCGTGATGCTGGCCTCACTGTTCGATGCGCCCGCCGCCCAGGCGCCCGCCAGCCCGGTGGCGCGCCACGCTGAGCAACTGCAGTGGCAGGACCCGGCTTCGGGCTACCTGCGGCGCAACATCTCGCCGCCCGGCGTGCCGCAGCCCATGCAGATCGTCGAAGTGCATTTCCCGCCGGGCGGGCGCGTGGCGTTTGAAACCGGCGTACGCGATGCGCGTGTGCACCAGCAGGTATGGGTGCTCGAAGGTGCCATCGACATCACCATAGGCGACGAGCGCCACGCGCTGCGCGAGGGCGACTGCCTGGCCATGCAGCTGGACCGGCCCACCATGTTCCACAATCCCACGCGAAAGCCCGCGCGCTATGCGGTGGTGATCGCCACCGAAGCGGCTTGAACACCATGATGAACACTACACCCTGGTCGCTGCGGCGCCTGCCTGCCGTCAATGACGAACAGATTGCCGGACTGGTCGATGTGCTGATCGACTGCGTCGAAGGCGATGCCTCGGTGAGTTTTATGCACCCGCTGTCACGCGAACGTGCCGCGGGCTTCTGGCGCGATGTAGCGCAAGGCGTTGCCGCGGGCGAACGTGCGCTGCTGGTCGCCGAGGATGCACAGGGTATCTGCGGCACGGTGCAGCTGGTGCTGGCCCAGCCCGAGAACCAGCCGCACCGCGCCGACCTGGCCAAGATGCTGGTGCACCGCCGCTGCCGGCGCCAGGGCCTCGGCGAGGCCTTGATGCGCGCCGCCGAAAGCATGGCGCGCGACTGCGGCAAGACCTTGCTGGTGCTGGACACCGTGACCGGCGATAACGGCGAGCGCCTGTACCAACGCCTGGGCTGGCAGCGCGTGGGCGTGATTCCCGGCTATGCGCTGTTGCCGCGCGGCGGCCTGGTGGGCACCACGGTGTTCTATCGCGAGCTGACCTGGTAACTACAGGTCCGGGAACAGTGCCATGGGGCGCATAGGCGCAGCTGCTGTACCAGCCGCCTCAAAGTCCAGCGCCGCGAGGTCCGCGCGCATGGCCCGCGCGACCAGCCGCATGTCGTGGTCGCTGACCTCGAACAGGCCGAAGCGAAACTTGTAGCCCCAGTGCTGGCGGCTTTCCACAAACTCGAACTCGTCCAGCCAGGGCAATATGGACACCTCCCGCGCGGCCGCATAGGTCACGTCGCGGCGGAAGGGTACAAAGCCGCCGCCCATGTCGAAGGCATACGGCTCGCCGGCCCGCACCACGCCGATGGAAACAAAGCGCTGGAATTTGTCTTTGCCGCCCATGGTCAGTGCGGGCGAGTAATAAGCCACGCGATCCCCAGCCAGCACCCGTTTAAGCGGAGCGCATTTGCCATGGCACACCTGCATGTAGCCGTTGTGCGGATCTGCGCAGCCGCGCCGCGCATGTTCGGCACCGGCGACGGCTATCCAGTTCTTGCGGCTCATCACGCTCAAGCCGCGGCGTGCAGGCCGACGCGGTTGCCGTCCAGGTCGGTGATGTGCGCAAAAAACCCCAGACCGGGCGGCAGCGCCTGGCGCGGCAAGGCGACCTTGCCGCCGGCCTTGACGGCGCGCGCCAGTGCGGCATCCAGCGAAGGCGAAGCATCGAGGTAAATCAAGGTGCCGCCGGACGCCGGAGCAGGCGCTGTGGGGCCGGCCAGGATCGCGCCACCCACGCCCTCCTTCGTCTCATAGGGAAACACCGCGCCTTCGGACGGGCCCATGGGCTCGCGGCGCATCTTGCACTCGAGCACGGCTTCGTAAAAGGCCTGGGCTTTGTCGAGTTGGGTGCTGGGGATTTCAAACCAGGTGATGGCGTTTTTCATGGGAGGCTCCTTGTGTTGAAGAAGCCTTGATGGTGCCGAGGGGCTACTGACAACGTGGTGTCAGGAGGGTGTTGGCCCCCACGCTTTTCACTTCGCCTTCGGCTGCGTGTAATGCGCTGCCCCCCGAGGGGGCGCTGCGCCTGCGGCCCGGCTAAGCCGGTTCCGCGGCCCCGGCTGGCTGGTGTTCGCTCCCCTTCAGGACTTCAGCGCAGCGTCGAGCACTTCGACCCAGTGCCGCACCGGCGTTGCCGTGCCGCTTTGCAGGTGCGTAATACAGCCGATATTGGCTGAGATGATGGTTTCGGGTGCAGTGGCTTGCAGGTTGCCGAGCTTGCGATCGCGCAGTTGATACGCGATATCAGGCTGCAGCACGGAGTAGGTGCCTGCCGAACCGCAGCACAGGTGCGACTCACCGGCCGCCAGCTTGACGTTAAAGCCGAGTGCGCCCATTAGCGTCTCGACACCGCCGCGCAGCTGCTGGCCGTGCTGCAGCGTGCAGGGCGGATGAAACGCCAGCGTGCCGGCTTGCGCCCTGACCTTGCCCTGCAGCTCACCGACCAGCTCCGGCATGAGCTCGCTGAGGTCGCGTGTCAGCCCGCTGATGCATGCGGCTTTGGCCGCGTAGGCGGGATCGTCCCTGAGGAGGTGGCCGTATTCCTTGACGGTGACGCCGCAGCCCGAGGCGTTCATGACGATGGCCTCTACCCCTGTGCCTTCCACATGCGGCCACCAGGCGTCGATGTTGCGCCGCATTTCTTCCTTGCCGCCCTCCTGGTCGTTCAGGTGGAATTTGACGGCGCCGCAGCATCCGGCTTTTTGCGCCACCACCGTTTGTATGCCGGCCGCGTCGAGCACGCGCGCCGTGGCGGCATTGATGTTGGGCATCATGGCGGGCTGCACGCAGCCTTCGAGCATGAGCATCTTGCGGGCGTGCTGGCGCGCGGGCCATGGGCCGGCGGCCTGCCTGGCCGGCACCTTGTTTTTGAGCGATGCGGGCAAGAGGCCGCGGACGGCTTGCCCGGCCTTCATGGCGGGCGCAAAAAGCGGCGACGGAAGGCCTTCCTTGAGAGCCCAGCGCACGACACGCTCACCGGCCGGGCGCGGCACGCGCTCGTCAACCAGCTTGCGGCCGATATCCACGAGGTGGCCGTATTCCACCCCGCTGGGGCAGGTGCTTTCGCAGTTGCGGCAGGTGAGGCACCGGTCCAGGTGCAGCTGGGTCTTGCGCGTGGGCGCTTCACCCTCCAGCACTTGCTTGATGAGGTAGATGCGTCCACGCGGGCCGTCAAGCTCGTCGCCAAGTAATTGGTAGGTGGGGCAGGTGGCCGTGCAAAAGCCGCAATGCACACATTTGCGCAAGATGGCTTCAGCCTCCAGGCCGTCAGCGGTGTTTTTGAACTCAGGGGCGAGGTGGGTTTGCATGGTGTCAGGACCCTTCTTTCAGGACCCTTCTTTCAGGGCCAGAGCGAGGGCCTTGCGCCGGGCAGCGCGCCGGAAATCCGCATACAGCGGCGGCAAGGACAAGGTCAACAGCATGAGGGCCAGCGGCACGACCCAGATGAAACCGACGTATTTGAAGCCGGCCGCACCGACCAGGCCGCCGGCAATGAACATGGCCAGCAAGGTGCCGAAGAGCCGCACCTTGATACGGTTGGCGCGCACACGGGACTCCATGGAGCTGGCGGTACGGTTCCAGTAAAACATCTTGCCGAGCTCGATGCCGAGGTCAGTGATGACACCGGTCATATGCGTGGTGCGGATCTGGGAGGACGAGATTTTGCTGACCAGCGCGTTTTGCAGGCCCATGGTGAAGGCCAGCACCAGCACGGTCAGGGGCACGGCGAACGGCGTCTGCCGGTTCAGCGTTGCGCCAAGCAGGCCGAAGACCAGCAAAAGAACTGACTCGAGCAACAGCGGCAGGGCGAACTCACTGCGAAGGTGCCGGTGGCGCGCCCAATTGACCAGCACGGCCGTCACGGCCGCACCCAGGGTGAAGGCCAGCAAGGCGCCCACCGCACCGAGCACCAGCGTCAGGTTCCCGAGGATGAGGTTGTCGGCCACGATGGAGACAAACCCCGTCATGTGCGAGGTGTACATGCTGACCAGCAGGAAGCCCCCCGCGTTGACAGCTCCGGCATTGAACGCAAGCACGCCGCCGAGCAGGCGGTTGATGGTGGGCGTGCGGTGCTGCCCGGTGAGATGGCGCAGGCGACGCATGAACTACCAGCCCGCCGCCATGCGGCCGCGGTTAAGGATTCCGGCGGGATCGAACTCGCGCTTGAGGTCCCGGTGGATCCGGTCCAGCGGCGGCTTTGACGCATCAAATCGGGCTGTAGCTCCCGCTGGCATTGCGCTGACGGCTATAAAAAGAGTAGCATGCCCGCCGGCCTGAGCAGCGGCCGCGCGCAGTGCCTCTGCCTGCCCGGCGCCTGCCCGTACCCATCGCTGGGCGCCATGCCATTCCACCAGCGGCGAGTCGGGCAAATCCGGAACATGGGCCGTTTGCGGCAAGGACAGCCGCCACAAGTCCTGGTCGGCCTGGCGTGCCCGGAACCACGGGTGCTGCTGGTTGCGACAGTCCTGCCAATAGCCGGCAGCTTCGGCGCTGCCTTGTTTCTCGCCGCCCAGCACCTTGCAGGCGGCTTCGACGGCGGCGACAGCGCCGCGCAATCGCAGATAGAGCGTACCGATGTCGGCTTCTTCCGACCAGCAGCTCGCGTTGAGCGGTAAGGGCCGACCGCCCCAGGCGTTCAGCCAGTCAAGCGCCTGCGCCTGGCTGCATTCAAAACGCAGGGTGGCCTCGGCAGGCGCCACCGGCAGCACCTTGAGGCTCACTTCAGTGAGCACGCCCAAGGTACCCAGGGCACCCGCCATGAGCCGTGAGACGTCATAACCCGCCACATTTTTCATGACCTGCCCGCCAAACGTGAGCAGTTCGCCACGCCCGTTGATGAGCTTGAGGCCCAGCATGTAATCACGCACCGCGCCCACGCTGGCGCGTGCCGGCCCGCTCAGGCCGCTGGCGACCATGCCGCCCACGGTGGCTTTTGCCCCAGAATCGTCAAAACGCGGCGGCTCGAAGGGCAGGCACTGGCCCTGGGCCGCCAGCAAGGTTTCGAGTTCAGCCAGCGGCGTGCCGGCGCGCGCAGTCACGACCAGTTCACTGGGTTCGTAGCTGATCACACCCGCGTATGGCGTCATGTCGAGGATGTCACCTTCCAGGGATTGGCCGTAGAAGTCCTTGGTGCCGCCACCCCGAATACGCAGCGGCGTACCGGCGGCAGCGGCAGTGCGTATTCGCCCGCGCAGGGACTCCATCACATCATCGGTATCTGAAGGCATGGCTGGGATGGTACGTGGGTATCGCGCCTGGGGAGTTGATCTTTTTGCATGCCGCCTGTTCGGTTTTTTCAGAGGCGAAGCTCAATCCTCGAAAAAATTCACCGGCAAGCCGGGCACATCCACCCGCATCGAAAACACGCAGCCCGACTCGGGATAGGCCTGCAGCTCGGCAGCCGGCCGGTTGTAGCGTGCCGTGGTGATGTAAAGCGTTTGCAGGTCGTCGCCGCCAAAGCACGGCATGGTCGGGCATTGCGCCGGCACGGGAATTTCAGCCAGCAACTCTCCTGCCGGCGACAGCTTGAGAAGGCGCGCACCTTCAAACATGGCCACCCAGTAGTTGCCCTGGATATCCACCGCAGCGCCGTCGGGCCGCCCGCCGTAACCGGGCATGCCGAACTGCCAGCCGGCGGGTTTGCCGGGCCATTGGTGGAAAACGCGGCGGTTTGCCATGGCGTTGCTGTCGGCATCCCAGTCCCAGGCATGTGTGGTGTGCGTGGGGGTGTCCGTCCAGTACACGGTTGCGGCGTCCGGCGACCACGCCAGGCCATTGGCGATGATGGCGCCGCCTGCCTTGCGTTCTACCGCAGGCACAAGGCTGTTGCGGCAGTCGATGGAAAAAAGCTCGGCCACGGACTTGTCCCGTGGTTCGTACATCGTGCCGGCCCAGAAGCGGCCGCGCGGATCGGCCTTGCCGTCGTTGAACCGCGTCGTGGCAGTGTCATGGCCGGCCCGCATGAGTTGCTGGAGTTCGGCGCCCCACTCGCGGGCGCGGTAAATGCCGTCGCGCAATGCGATCACCAGGCCACTGCCTTGCCCCTGTGTACGGGCCGGCGCAATGCTGCCGGGCTCCGACGGCATGGGCCAGCTTTGTACCGTCCCCATAAAGACGTTGCAGCGGTGAATCTGCCGGCCTGGAATGTCAACCCAATACAGCATTTGCTCGTCGGGATGCCAGAACGGCGATTCACCCAGTTCACTGGGTTGTGCAACAACGGTTTGCCATGTCATGCGGCGTTCCTTGAAAGGCTGAAAAGTGGATAGGCACCCAAGGTTAGCACCGGCAGGGCCACAGCCGGAAACGCCCCCGCAACCCAATCCCGGCGATCATGCAACGCCCACAAGGCACGCGCCAAAAAAAACAGCCCACCGGCTTGCGCCAGCGGGCTGAACATCCAAAGGAGATACTCAATCAGGGGGCTGCCCTGGGGCAGCCCGAATTCGTCTGACTATGAATTAACGGTTGTAGGCGGTCTCACCATGCGAGGTGATGTCCAGGCCTTCGCGTTCGTCTTCTTCGCTGACGCGCAGGCCGATCGTGAGGTCAACCACCTTGAAGGCGATGAAGGAAACCACACCGGACCAGACGATGGTGATCAGCACGGCCTTGGCCTGAATCCAGACCTGGCCGGCGATGGTGTAAGCGTCAGGCGTCACGGCCGTGGCGGTCACCCAGTCACCCACGAAGCTTGGGCCACCCAAAGCTGGCGAGTTGAAAACGCCGGTAAGCAGCGCGCCCAGAATACCGCCCACGCCATGCACGCCGAACACGTCGAGCGAATCATCGGCGCCCAGCAGTTTCTTCAGGCCGTTCACACCCCAGAGGCAGGCGAAGCCGGCGATCAGGCCGATGATCAGGCCGCCGCCGATGCCGACGTTGCCGGCTGCGGGCGTGATGGCCACCAGGCCGGCGACGGCGCCGGACGCTGCGCCCAGCATCGAGGCCTTGCCGCGCATCAGCGCCTCACCGACGCACCATGCCAGCACAGCGGCAGCGGTAGCACCCAGCGTATTGATGAAGGCCAGGGCGGCGAAGCCGTTGGCTTCCAGGGCGGAGCCGGCGTTGAAGCCGAACCAGCCCACCCACAGCAATGCGGCACCGACCATGGTTAGCGTGAGGCTGTGAGGGGCCATGGCTTCCTTGCCGTAGCCGATACGCTTGCCGATGCAGAAGGCGCCGACCAGGCCGGCGACAGCGGCGTTGATGTGCACCACAGTACCGCCCGCAAAATCCAGGGCGCCCATTTGCCAGATATAACCGCCCTTGGCGCTCATGGCGTCGGCGACTTCCTTGCCGGTGTAGGCGTCAGGGCCCATCCAGAACCAGACCATGTGGGCGATAGGTGCGTAGCTGAAGGTGAACCAGATTGCCATGAACAGCAGCACTGCGGAGAACTTGATGCGTTCGGCAAAGGCGCCGACGATCAGCGCGCAGGTGATGCCGGCAAATGTAGCCTGGAAGGCGGCGAACACGATCTCGGGGATCACGACACCCTTGCTGAAGGTGGCGCCATTGGCAAAGGTGCCCGCAACGTTGTCCCAGATGCCCTTCATGAAGAGCCGGTCGAAGCCGCCGAAGAAGGCGTTGCCTTCGGTGAAGGCCAGACTGTAGCCATAGATAAACCACAGCACGACGATCATCGAGAACGTCACCATGACCTGCATCAGGACCGACAGCATGTTCTTGCTGCGGACCAGACCGCCGTAGAACAGCGCCAGGCCGGGCACGGTCATCATGATGACCAGCAGCGTGGAAACCATCATCCAGGCGGTGTCGCCTTTGTTGGGAACGGGCGCAGCGGCAGCCGGTGCAGAGGCTGCTGCTGCAGCGGCGGGTGCTGTCGCTGCAGCAGGCGCGGCGGCGGAAGCAGCAGCTTCAGCCGGCTTGGCTTCTGCGGCGGAAGCGGCGGGTGCAGCTGCCGGGGCCTGCGCCATCACGGCGCCGGTCGTCAGCAGGCTCAGTCCCAGTACAAGGGAGGCAAGTAGTTTTTTCATGTCTATGTTCTCTTCGTTTTTTGGGGTAAGCCTTACAGCGCTTCCTTGCCGGTTTCACCGGTACGGATGCGCACGACCTGCTCGAGGTTGTAAACAAAAACCTTGCCGTCGCCGATCTTGCCGGTGCGGGCGGCGCCCTCAACCGCTTCAATCACGCGATCCACCAGCTCGTCGGAGACTGCTGCTTCGATCTTGACCTTGGGCAGAAAATCGACGACATACTCGGCGCCGCGGTACAGCTCGGTATGGCCTTTCTGGCGGCCGAAGCCTTTGACTTCAGTCACAGTAATGCCTTGCACGCCAATGCCGGAAAGCGCTTCACGCACTTCGTCCAGCTTGAACGGTTTAATGATGGCCGTTACGAGTTTCATTTTCAGGTTTCCTCCAGGGATGAATAGGGAAGCAGCATCGTCAAGCACCACCTCAGCCGGATTAAGGCTTTTGTACGAGTCATTGCTGATGGAGTCTCCGTAGAAGCTCCAAAGGTTGGCAACTTGCGTGGACTTCTTAGCAGGTAACGTGCCAAAGACGCTTTGCATGGATGACCGGCCTGCCCCTGAACTTCGAGCGAACCTCCGCGAATTGCGCCGAATACGATGCACCAATAAAGGGCATTCAAGCGCACAATTTTGGAGCATAAAACCAAAAAAGCATCACCAAGCCTGTCTTTAGTGCACGGCGGTCTTCTGCAACGTTCGTTTCTGGGATGGTCAGCACCAGGAGATCGGCGGCAAGAATGCCACGGCGGATCCCGGCACTGACACAACCAGGCAAATGCGCGGGACGAAAGTGAGTGCCGCTATCGGATGCAGTGGGGCACACCTTTCTGGTGAACCGGCGGGTGGCTTCTCTCGCTAGGCGATACTCGTCTTACGTGAAGGTCTGGTGCGCCTGCAACCCGGGATGGCCTCGGGTTCAGTTGTGATGCCGCCTCTGAGGGAGGGAGTTTCGAATGAGCTTGTCTTTAGTGCATAGCCGCGCCTTGTTGGGCCTGGAAGCAAGGCCGGTGCAGGTGGAGGTGCATCTTGCCAACGGCTTGCCCAGCTTTACGCTGGTCGGGCTTGCGGAAACGGAAGTCAAGGAAGCGCGTGAACGCGTGCGCTCGGCCATCCAGAACGCCGGACTGGAATTTCCCGCCAATAAACGCATTACGGTCAATCTGGCACCCGCCGACCTTCCCAAGGATTCCGGCCGGTTCGACCTGCCCATCGCGCTCGGCATCCTGGCGGCCAGCGGCCAGATCGACGCCCGCAAACTGGAAGGCTATGAGTTCGCCGGCGAGTTGTCGCTGGGCGGCGACTTGCGGCCCATTCGGGGAGCGCTTGCCATGAGCCTCGCCCTGGCGCGCCCGGAACGGCTGGCCGCCGAGAAGCTGCCGAAGCTGGTGCTACCGGAGGCCAGCGCCCAGGAAGCAGCGTTGGTCCCCGGCGCCGAAATCTTTCAGGCGCACCATTTACTCGATGTGGTGAGGCAATTTTTGCCGGGCGACACCCCGATCGAAGCAGGGGAAGGCTGGTCTCGCGTCAAGCCGATCGTGCCTTCGGGGCAGTCCCCGTATCCTGATCTGGCCGACGTCAAAGGCCAGGCGGCGGCCCGACGCGCCCTGGAAATTGCCGCGACCGGCGGACACAGCGTACTGATGATGGGCGCCCCAGGCTCCGGAAAATCCATGCTGGCACAGCGCTTTGCGGGCCTTCTGCCGGCCATGACCACCGAAGAAGCGCTGGAAAGCGCAGCGGTGGCGTCACTGGGCGGCCGGTTCACGCTGGACAAATGGGCGATACGCCCCACCTGCGCGCCGCACCACACGGCCAGCGCCGTTGCGCTTGTCGGTGGTGGTTCCCCGCCGCGGCCTGGTGAAATTTCCCTGGCGCACCGCGGCATCCTGTTTCTGGATGAACTTCCGGAGTTTCCGCGGGCAGCCCTGGAAGCCCTGCGTGAACCGCTGGAGTCCGGCACCATCACCATTTCGCGAGCCGCCCAGCGCGCCGAGTTCCCGGCGCGCTTTCAGCTGGTTGCAGCGATGAACCCTTGCCCCTGCGGTTACCTCGGCTCGAGCTTGCGGGCTTGCCGTTGTTCGCCCGAACAGGTGTCGCGTTACCAGGGCAAGCTCAGCGGCCCGCTGCTGGACCGCATCGACCTGCATGTTGAGGTGGGTGCGCTCGCAGCCGATGAACTGGTCAACGCGGCGCCGGGCGAGGCCACCGCCGTTATCAGGGCCCGGGTTGCCACGGCACGTGATCGTGCTATTGCCCGGCAGGGCACCACCAACCAGGCACTGGAAGGCCAGGCCATTGATGCGCAATGCCAGCTCGATGACGCGGCCGCGAAATTCCTGAACACAGCAGCAGCGCGGTTAGGGTGGTCAGGCCGCAGCATTCATCGCTGCCTGAAAGTGGCCAGGACGATTGCCGACCTCGCAGGCGCACAGGCCGTCCAGGTCGTCCACGTCGCGGAAGCCGTGCAGTACCGCCGGGCGCTCAAGGCAGCCCATTGACCGCCGCCGCACAACCGCGCGAAGGCCTGTTAATTTCAAACGTTCAATAGGTGGCAAGCACATTCAGGAACCAGCCCCGGCTGCGGTAAGACAGGTCGGTCAGGTCATCGGAATACTTGGTGAAGTTGTATCCCACCCCAACCTTCACCCCCTTGCCAAGGTGGCGATAGACACCGAGGAGCATGCCGGCTTTTGCATCCTGCGCCTCCGTGGCGCGCAGGTTGCGCCATTCAATCAGGGCGTCCCACTCCTTGACCAGGTGAAGATCCGCCCGGAAGATCAGAAGATCAGCACGGCTGGAGAACCACTCCCCGCCGGCAACCGGCATTTTCAGCTCGCCGATGCGGAACGCGTATTTGGCGCCGACGGAAAGCCACGGCTTCACGTCGTAAATCGTGTCGACGGAAAACACCTGGCTGCGCTGCGCGTAGTCGGCCGCCTGGCCCGAAGGGGTCAGCTGGCCCGCGGTCGGCACGTTGTGCAGGTTGGTGTACTTGAACAGGGTGTTCCAGCGGTCGTTGTCAACCGGCCGGTAGGCGCTGCCCAGCACAAACTCATGGTAGTTACCGTCGACAAAGGCCCCCTGGCTGTTGCTTGAACGCGAGACATTGAGCTTGCCCAGCACGCGCCAGGCAGGGTCCACCTGCATGCCCACCGTGTTGCGCATCAGCCAGGTGGTACGTTCGCCGGACACATTGCTCCGGTCGTTGCGCCACTCAAGATTACCGCCGTATTTCAGGCTGTCCTTTTTGTAGCCGACAGAGCCACCGAGCGCACGGCGCCTGAGGTCACCAGCCAATGGGTCGGACACGGTTCCGAACTCGACCTTGGCGCCCCAGTTCCAGCGGTCATTGGGCGACCAGTCCATGCCAAAGGCTTGCGTCAAGCTTTGCGGGCCGGCCCCATTGACTGCACGGCCCTCGCCGAACACCCGCAATTGATCGGACACGCGGGTGCTTGCACCAGAGACCAGCGTCCCTTGGCGGCCGCGCCACGCGACATCCGGGCTTTCTGTTTCCATCGTGTACGCCAGATAGGCATTGCTCCGGTCGGAGATGCGGTAGTCGGCGCCCAGCTTGCCGCCGGCGCCCATGCTGCCGCCGGATGCTTCGCCGCTGAGCTTCACGCGTTCGCTGACTTGCAGTGCGCCACCCAGGCCGACGCGGTTGTTGGGGTCGCGCGTATCGTCACGCTCCAGCGTCCCCTGAACGTAACCGTAAGCTTCCCAGTTTTCTTTTTCGCCGGGTTTTCCACCCGCACGATCAGGCCGGTAATCCGCCCTCACCTGCGCATCCGTGCGCGATCCGGTCTGGGAAAGCAACGGACTGGCATTCGGCGTGACATTGGAACGATCGTCCGCACGGACCCCGACAGCGACTTCCCATTCGCTGTTCAGCGTCTGCCGCACCGCAAGCTCGGCGTTCTGGTTATTCTGCAGATCGCCGTCGCGCTTGTCTGCCTTGACCAGCACGCGCGTGCCCGGAGAAAGCTCCACATCGGCAGCGGCACCGGCCTGCCGGACCGCCTCGCCGCCTATGCCAATCTGCCCTGGGGCCGAATAACCGCGGTCACGGTTCTGGACATAAGAGGTGATCTTCCCCTTCATGCTGTCGGTGACTTCGGCGAGATCCACCGAGCCTTCCAGACGTTCTGCACCGGCCGACTGGATGCCGCCGTTGCTCAGCGTGTTAAATCCAAAGCCGCCATCCAGAGAGGTTTGGGCCCCATTGCCCGGCCCCTTTGAGCGTGCCGCCTCAAACTTCAGCCAGGTGCCAGGCTTGTAGCGCAGCGTCCCGTCGATTCCCTTGAGCGTCTGGCTGGATCCTGTTTCGCCCTGGTGGTAGCTGCTGGCGCCCAGCTGCACATGGTCGTTCAGCCATTGGCTCGCGCGAATGCCGGTCGACAGGTTGTTGATGGCCGTGACGCCGGGCGCAAACTCGTATGTCGTCACGAGGTAGACCGGCTGGCCGCCTACCGCAGACGCCATGATCAGGCCGGCGCCGGCGCCAGTCGCGGACAAGGGCGACTGCAACAGAATACGGCCTTGAAGGTAGTTGATCTCGTAATCCTGCGTAGGTGCGAGCTCGCGGCGCTCGATCACCATGCCGGAGTCCTTGTCGCGGACCTCGATCCAGACGCGCTCCGAGCCCTGTGTGATGTCGAGGTGGCGCAGGTAGTACAGCGAGCCTCCCGTGCCGCGAAACTCCTCGCGCGAAGCCAGCGTTCCCGGATCGGCGGCAAAAGCATCAATCTGGGTCTGTTTTTCGCCATAGGCCGTGGCATCTTCAGAGCGGTAGCGTACCTGTGCGCCATATAGGCCGCGTGAGTATTGCATCAGCTCCGTTCCGCTCCACGAGGTCTGGAAGTTACCCCACATGACGTGCGAGTCGCCTTTTTGCAGTTTGACAAAAAACTTGCCCTGCGTCGGCGCATCATCCACCGTTGTGCTGTCATCGCCGTAGACGGGGTAATAGAGGTTGGGGTCAATACTGCGCAGAAGGTATTTGGGATCCTTGCTGGAGAAGTTGGAAAACAGGTCCTCGATAGGACCTTCCCGGGTATCGGCCGAAGCCGTCAGCAGCCATTCGCCCTTGATTTTCCCCTTGAGGTAAAAAGCGGCGCGGCCATCGACATACACCTTGTCTTCGTAGTGACTCATGTCACCTGTCACCAGTTTCGCAGGCCCGGAGACGTTGTTTTTCCCGACCGTCAAATCCCCTAGTGCCAGGTAAAACCAGTCATCCGCGGCGATGTTGAGGTTGCGGCGAAAGGTGCTTGCGCGCCCGTCCGACTCTTTCAGCGTCACCTCTACAGACTGCGGACCTGCCGGCATGATTTGTTTCATGGCGAACTTGCCCTGCGCATCGATCGGCAGCTCCAGCCCCAGCGCTTCGATACGTTGGCCCGGCTTGAGATTGGTACCGTTGACCGTGACCGTGCCCCCGGTGACCGGAATATTGCGCAAAGCCAGGCTGTTTTCGCCATACCCCGTCAGCCGCTCGCGCTCGAGCTTCTCCGCATCTTCATTGACCGGCATGGCGCGCGCCAGAAGGTTCAGGGATTTCAGACTGGTCTCGTCGAAACGCCCCTGGGCGTCATAAACACGCAGGAGGTAGAACACCTGGTCGCCGGCTGTGTTGGCCGGAACGGTCCAGTTGAGCGCGCCTGACCATGTGATGGGCACGACCTCAAAAGGATGCTCCTGTGTCTTCTGCCCTGCACGGAAAAGCCGCAGTTCGGCCTTTTTGATCCAGGGAATGTAGTTTGACCAGGCCCGAAACTCCGCCACCTCGCCCTTGACCGCTGCATTGGGTGTGGCCCAGGCATTCATCACCGGCGCAATGGCCAGGCTGTCATAACGCACCTGGATGTCAGCCTTCTCGAGCGCGACGTCGGCGCACCGCTGGCCATCTGCCTCATTGGGAATCTCGGAGGTATTGATCGGCTCGCCATCAATCGTGATGCGAAACGGCACAGTGGACTGCCCCACGGCCTGTGGCGTGCAGGGCTTGGCGGCCGCCAGCGGAACAGGAACGCCCGCCGGCGCTGCGGCATCGAACCACACGCGCAGCTCGACGCGGCGATTGCGGGCCATCCCTTCAGACGTTGCGTTCGATGCCAACGGTTTGTTCTCGCCTGCACCTTCGATCGAATAAGTGATGGCGGGATTGTTCAGCTGCTGCTTGAGATAGGCTGCAACCGCCAAAGCACGGGCCTCAGAGAGCCCCTGGTTATCCCTGAAGATCCGCCTGGTTTCAGGCGCCAGACGCTGGTTGTCCGTGTGCCCGACAACAGCAATGCGCATGCCTGGAGACGATGCCCCCCTGGCGCGTATCTCGGCGGCCAGCGCTTCGATGGACGCTTTGGCGGCGGGCAGCAACTCGGCCTTGCCCGATACAAAAAGGCTCAGGCCGCTGGCTTCTTCCAGCGCCTTGTTGACGGAGGCGACGCTCTGCGGCACCTGTGCGGCGCGGCTGCGCATGCCTGCCGCCTCTTCCCGCGTAACGCCCGAAGGCAACGGGTAGCTGATGGCTGGCTGCACCTCCGAAGGCGGAGGCGTCGAGAACAGGTCGATGCGGCCATTGTCAATTCGCTTGCCGCTGACTTCGGTAGCGGCCCATACAGAAGACCCTGCACAAAGGACGCTGACGGCTACTGCAATGGTGTGTGTACGGAAATTCATTTCGCCGACTCCAGCTCGGTCTCAATCATCAAGGGATGGAGGGGTTCACTGTCTGTTTCCGCGCGCTCCTTCTTTCGCCTTTCCTTCCACAAGGTCTGTATCCGGTCACTGATCGCCGACACGCGTTTTTCCGCAAGCCCTGCCGCCTCGGCGCCTCGGTGATAGGCAATGCGCAGGATGGATGGACGTGTCGCCAGTTGCGAAGGCAGCTTTTCCAGCACCGCGAGATACGCAGGCTGCAACTCCGTGCCGTCGTTCAGGAATGCAGCGCCGGAGAGTTCGAGCCGGACCACACGATGGACCGTCGCGCCGAAATTGAGCTTCACCATCTTGCCGCGTGTCACCCGGACATCACGCGGGTTTTCGGTTGTCAACCGATAGCCCGAAGGCAGGGTTCTTTCGTCCACCTTCATCACGAAGTTGGAACCGCGATCAGCGTTCGGGATTGCCGCGCAAGCCACGTGGAAGCGTCCATCATGGTCGCTGGTAACCAGCAACCCGCGCGCAGTTGCAATGCGGACATTCGCGATGCCCGGCTCCCCCTCGTCCTGGTAACCATTGGCGTTCTTGTCGTCAAAGACCTTGCCGATGATGTCGGAGCAATCGAAGGTGGGATCGGGGACCACACGCACCGTCGCTGTGGCCGTGTTGGACACCTGGGCGTTGACCAGCGCATTGCGGGCTGCGACCTGATTAACGTAAGTACCTTCCGACACACCGCTGCCGACCACCAGCAGCATGCGCAGTGTTTTGCGCTCACCTGCGGTAAACGTGTGGCCGGCCCAGGTGAGGTTGCGTCCGCTCACCGTGGGCTCAAGTGCCACGCCATTGAGCGATGCCGAGCCGGTGCGATACCTGAAGCCCGCCGGAATCACATCCACGATGTTGATGTTGCCGAGCACCGCATTCAGTGTGTTGGTCGCCGTGATGTTGTACGGCACCAGGTCGCCACGGACCACGTTGACCAGCGGTGTGCTCTTTGTCATCACAATCGCGCCACCCAACACCGGGTCCAGCGGGATATGGTTGTTCAACACGTTGGCAGAGCCTGGAACTGCGGCGAAGGTGAACGTGTAGAAGTACTGGGTCGTGGCCGCACCGCCCGCAAGGGCCAGGGTGTTGTTGGGGCAAGCTGCGGGGTTGTGCAGCGGCACGCCCGCTGTGGGTGCGAAGTTGCTGTTCTGCACCAATGCCGGATCCGGGCTCGGAGGCGCCAGGCCCACGCCCAGGGTCGCGGTACAGGCTGGAATAATCGCCGACGGACCGGGCAGGTAACCCGGTGGCGACGTCACCGTCAGCGTGTACAAGGTCGCGCCTGCCGGAGCGCCGCCCAGCAACAGGAACTGGTAAGAACCATCAGCACCGGTGGTCTGCGTCAGGCTGCCGCCAATCACGTCGGCTGCGGTGAGGCCTGGGGCCGAGAGTGTGACGATGGCGTTGGGTACAGGCTGACGGCTGACCGCGTCATAAATCACCCCGCTCGGATCCAGCGGCAGGCTCTGGGCCAAGGTCGTGGTGCCAGCGGTTAGCGTAAGGCCTCTTAACGTTCCGTCGGTATTGTTCGCACCGGCCGGGTTGGAGGTCGAATTCACCTGTCCATTCGTATAGGGCAATCCGGTCTCATTGGGCACTGGGCGTCCATAGATGCGCCCGCTTGTGGGCTCCCGAAAGCGGATCTGGTAACCCGAGCCCGGCGCCACGCTGGGAAAGCTGTAAGCGCCGTTTGCGTCGGAGGTGGTGGTACCCACCACCACGCCGCCGAGTGTCAGCTCGACGATCCAGCCCGGGACCAATGGTTCACCTGGGTCCTTGATGCGGTCATGGTTGAGGTCGCGCCACACGCTGCCCTGTACCGCCGCCACATCGGAGATCGCCGTGGGGTCGGTTGCCGTGTTGTTGCCGGAAAAGCCGCTGGGCTCATTGCCGCCGGAAACCACCGCCGTGTTCACCAGGACCTGTCCGGACAAACCGGCAGCCACCGCAACACGCACCGTGATAACGGGCGCCGTCGCCCCGGATGCGATCACGCTGTTGGTGTTGCAGGTGACGGTTGTGGCGGTGTTGGAGCAAGACCACGTTGCGCCGCCATTGACGGCAGCTACAGTCATACCCACGGGCAAGGTGTCGACCACCGTCACGGTGGCGGACGTCGCCGCTGCACCGACGTTGGAGACGGTGATGGTGTAGAAGCCCGTGCTGGATCCCTGGGCGAAGCTGACCGGCGCGTGCGTTTTGGCGATCGCAAGATCAGGCGCATTGCCCGGGATTTCAGCGAAATTGTTGTCAGCCGACACGGCGTTAGCGGTGGCGAGCGGAATGTTCGAGATCGAGGACACCGGATTGGCTGGCAAGGTCGCCGTTCCACCCGTGCTACCGGCAATGGTCTGGCCATTGGTCGTGCCCGTCGCCTGGGGCAACGGCTGTGTCACGGTATAGGTACCCTGGGCCAACCCGGTGAAGCTATAGGTTCCGTCGGCCAGCGTGACTGTTGACCTGGAGACAGCGAGCCCATTGATGTCGGTGCCCGTCAGATTGATCGTCTGTCCGCCGATGCCGTGATCGCTTCCATTCATCAGGCCGCTGTTGTCATAGTCCAGGAAGACCTTGCCGGAAATCGTGCCGCCATTGGACACCTCGGCGAAGTTGTTGCCGCTCGAAACCGTATTGGGCGGCAGCACGATGCTGCTGATCCGGCTCGGTGTGACGGCCGGTGTGGTCGCCGTTCCGGGTGTTCCGCCATTCGGAACAGCACCCGCGGTGGTAATGCCGTTGGAGGTGCCGGCGGGTTGTGCGGGCTCCACCACGCTGTAAGTTCCAGGCAAAAGATTGCCGAACGAATAGTTGCCCGTCGCGTCGGTGACCGTGGTCGCGATCAGTGCATTGCCTGCGTCCCTGAGCTCGATGGTGACGCCTGCGAGCGGATCGTCTGCGCCGTCCTGTGCGCCGTTGTTGTTCAGGTCCTTGAACACTTTGCCTGAAATGGTCGAAGGAACGACTTCGGCAAAGTTGTTGTTGGCGGAGCCCGAAATTTCGGCGGCTGCGCCGTCACCATTGAGAACCACGTTGGTGATCTGGCTGGTGGTAGCCGTGGGGTTGGATGCCGCACCGGCTGAACCCGTGCTGCCATTGATGCCACTGATGGGGCCGGCGGTCGTGATGCCGTTGGTGGTTGCCGCGGGCTGCGCTGGCTGGCAAACGGAGTAGCTGCCGGCTGCCAGTGAGGAGAACAGGTAGTTGCCGAGCGCATCGGTGGTTCCTGTCGTCAGCAGTGCGCCACTGCAGTTTGCGCCGCTGCGCAGTTCAATGCCGACCCCGGCGATCCCCGTGTCGGTGCCGTTCTGAAAGGTGCCGTTGGGCGTGACGTTGTTGTCTCTGAAAACCTTGCCGGAGATGTAGCCAAGGGTGCTGATCGTCAACGTCGCATTGGCAGGCGCCTGGTTGTTGCCCAGATTCGTTTGCAGGGCACCGGCGGGAATGTTGTTGGTGTGTACGCCAGCCGTCAGCCCCGTCACATTGACATCAATCGTACAGCCACCTGCGGGGACCGTGCCGCCGCTATTGAGCCTCACGCTGGTGGCGTTGGCGGCAGCCACGACAGTTCCACCGCAGGAGGTCGTCATGCCCGGAGCTGCCGTCAAACGGATCTGGCCGGGTGCCGTCGGCAGGACGTCGTCAAAATCCGCGCTCAAGGTCATTGCTGCGGCGTTCGTGTTGCCGATGACGATGCTCAGGCGCGATACGCCGCTCGGTGGGATCACCGCAGGGGTGAACTGCTTGCCGACGGTCGGCGGGGTGGAGGTAATGAGCTGTGCGCTGGTGGGCTCCTGGTTGGTGACGCCCTCGGTGGTAGTAATGCTCCCGGTCGGGATGGTGTTGGTGTACACGCCCGAAATGTTGCTCAGAACATTCACCGTGACGGTACAGAACCCATTGGCTGCGAGTGTGGCCCCGGTCAGGCGAACGCTGGTGGCGGACGCTGCGGCAACAACAGTGCCGCCTGCACAGGTCGTGGCCGCAGCTGGCGTAGGCGCGACGACAAGTCCGGCGGGCAATGCGTCCGTCAAGGTCATGCCGTTGAGCTGTGTGTTGTTGGGATTGTCGAAACGAATCGTCATCACCGACACCGCGCCAGGCGCCTTGGTGTCGGACCCGGTTGTGAACCCGACAGGATTGCCTGCATCCAGTGTGCGGGCGCTGAAGGCCTTGTGCACCACTACCGGTGACTTCGCGCGCAGCGTATCGCTCGTAGGCTGGGTGTTCGCCAGGGCATTGCCGCCCGCGCTTGCCGTCAGTGCGTTGGCTGGAATGGTGTTGACATAGTCGCCTTGCGCCGCCACAAAGACGTCGATTTCCACCTGGCAGGTTGCTGGCACATTTCCGGCCGCGGCGACGATGATGCCGCCCGAAAGTTGCACCGTGTTGGCCGTCGAAGAGACCGTCGCACCCTGACATGTCGTCGTCGGATTCGCGCCACTGGGAACAGTCACGCCGGCCGGCAAGGTGTCGGTGACCGCCAGGTCGCTGACGGGCTGTGAAAGCGGGTTATAGAAAGTGATGCGCAAGCGGGACCGGGTACCCGGCGCCACCACGTTGGGCGTGAACTGCTTGACGATGCCAATGTTCGTGCTGATCGCCAGGCTGGTCGTTGCCGGGTTGGCATTGGTCAGGTTCTGGTCGGTGATGATGGCACCGGGCGGAATGGTGTTCGTGTTGCCACCGGTTACGGCAGACGTCACGTTGACCGATATCTGGCAGGTCGCGTTTACCGCCAGGTTTGCCCCTGACAGACGGACCGATCGCGCGCCCGCCGCAGCGGTCACAACCCCGCCCGGGCACGTCGTTGCGGTTGCCGGGGTAGGTGTCACCACCCACCCATTGTTGGTGCCGCCTGCAACACCGCCGACCGTGAAGTAGTCGGTGATGTCCAGGTTGGTAACCGCCTGGGACCCGTTGGATAGGTTGATCGTCAGCCGGCTCACCTGGCCGGGGAAGGCCAGGGAACTGATGGAAGTCGTTTTGCTGACGGCCAGGCCGGTGGGGGCATTGAAAAGCAGCGTGCCGACAACGGCGGTGACATTACGCACGCCGCCGTCCGCGAGGATGCCGTTGGGAGGGATGCTGTTGACCCAGTTCGCGGCACCTGTTGCCACCACATCAAACAGGAAGGCGCAATTTCCGCCGCCCGCCACATTGGCACCGGTCAGGGTTGCGCTGCCTGCCCCTGCAACAGCCGTGATGGATGTGCTTCCCGCGCAGGTCGTCTGCGCATTGGGCGGGGTGGCCAGCACCATGCCCGCCGGGAGTGGGTCGGTCACACTGACGTTTGTCAGTGCAAGCGCGCTCGAATTCAGGAGCTGAACCGTGACCGTTGATTTGCCGCCCGAGGACACGCTGGGTGGATTGAAGCTCTTGTTCGCGGTCAGCGCGGAGGTGTAGGTCAGCTGGGGGGTGTTGGTTGATACCGTACCCAGTGTGTGTGTCGTGCCGTTCCCGTAGGTTTCGGTGCCGTCGACCGTCGCGGTGTTGTTATAAACGCCGGCCGGCCCTACGACATCCACCTGCAAGTTACAGCTGCCGTCCGCACCCGTGCCGTTGTTGGCGCGAGCCGGAACGGTGCCGCCAGTGATGCCGATCGAAGTGGAACCGGCAACCGCCGTGATGGCGGGGGCGCCGCAGGTGCTTGCCGCGTTGGCCGGATTGGCGATGCGAAGCTGCCCCCCACCGCTGGTTGCCAATTGCAGAGTATCCGAGACCGCAACGTTGGTCAGTGGGTTCGCCGACTTGTTCGTCAGCGTGATGGTCATGCGGACAATGGTTCCCTCGGCAAACGTGCTGGCGCCGGGAGAGGACTGGGCAAACGCCTTCGTTGCAGCGAGCACGGGCGGGTTGGTGCCTACGCTGGTGGAGTTGGAAGCACCCCCGTTGCAAGTGGCGCCGCCGTTGTAGCAAACCCCACCGGCAGCGATGACGTTGTTCGAGGTGGCCACCGCAACAGTGGACGCCATGGCCCACATGGTGATGGTGCAGGCACCCGGTACGCTGACACTGGTGCGGGCCGGGACGGTGTCAATGGTAAAGACCGGCGCATTGCTGCCCAGTGCGCTCGCAGAGTTGACGTTGCCGCAGCCCGCGCTGACAGTCGGCGTGTAATTCAAGCCGTTGATCGTGCCGGTGAGGAATGTCTGGCCGTTGGTGAAGTTGTCCGTCACCGATACGGTATTGATCGCACCAGCGCCGAAGTTTTGCACGGTGATCTGGTACTGGATCGGGTTGCCCGGCGCCACAGGTGTCGTGGGTTGTACCGATTTGAGAACACGGAGGTCGTCGGCAACCAGGATGGTGGCCGATACCGCCTGGCTCTTGATGGCGGGATCGCCCACATCCACGGCGCCTTGGGGGATGCTGTTGGTGTAGGTCACCGGCACGCCGTTCACCTGAACAGCTGCGGTGAAGTTCACTGTCACCGTGCAGCTGCCATTGGCGGGAATGGTCCCGCCGGTCAGCCTGACGCCTTTGTTGCTGTTGATCGCGGCAGCGGCGCCGCCCGCACAGCTGGTCACCGCCGATGTGACGTTTAACCCTTTTGTCGGGTCGACGCCACCAATCCCGTCGATCGGCGTGTCATCAAAGGTGGTGACAGTCAGTGGCGTATTGCCGCTATTGCTCAAGGTGAGGGTAAGAAAGCCCGTGGCACCGCTTGAAAGGGAGGTGCTGGGCGTAAAGCCCTTGGACACACCGAGCGGAGACCGGACCGTCACGCTGGCCTGCGCATTGGCCTGGGCGGGCAGTCCAAGCACATTGGTGAAGTCGGTGCTCCGGTTGATGATGTTGTTCTGGGCACCGGTCGAGAACTGGCCGTTGGTCTGGTTCGCCTCCACATTCACAACGAAGGTGCAACTCCCGTTTGCCGGCAGATCTCCGGTGCCGGTCACACTGGTTGCGCCCGCTGCCGGTGCGGGATTGAAGGCCGGTACCGGACCGCTGGTGCAGGTTGCATTCGCGCCGGGCGTTGCCGCGACCTTCATGATGGCGCTGCCACCGAGCTGGGGAAAGTTATCGGTGATGCTGAACCCGGAAATTGCCACCGGGTTCGGGTTGACCAGCGTGATGGTCAGAGGTGTCGAAGCGCCTCCCAGTACCAGCGTCGAGCTGGTGAATGCCTTCGAAATTTGCGGTTGCTGCAGCGCCCGCACCGTAAAGGTCTGCGACACGTCTCCAACGTTGCTTCCGCCGGTACTGGTGACCGCGCCATTGAGGATTTGATACGCATAGGAGGTTGCGTTGCCGGTCGAGGTGCCGACCGTCACCGGAATATCGATGACACACTGGCCGTCAATCCCGCCGGCGGCGGCAGGTATGGTACCGCCAGCCAGGGCAAGCGCCTGAGTTCCCGGGTTGGCGGTCAAAGCCCCACCGCAACCATTTATGGCCGCAGACGCAACGCTGAGGCCGTTGGGCAGAAGGCCAGGCAGGCTGTTGCTGAAGTCCACGTTGGTGGCGGGCACCGGATCGCTGTTGGACAAGGTAATCCGCAAGGTTGCCGTCTCGCCGGGATACATCCCTTGCGCCGGAATGATCGCGGTCACCGAAGCCGTCAAGGCTTGGGCCGCAACGGGCATCAATCCAATGGCCAATCCGAGAGCCGCAGCACGAAGCAAGGAGCCGGCAGAGGCTTTCGCCAGAAATTTCGAGGACAACATAGGCAGTTCGACTCTTTGAATGCTTGGGAACCGTGCCGGTAGGCAGTCCGCAGGAGCACCGAGTCAACGCTGGCAGAGGACGTACAGCGTTCACTCGGCATGTCTCATGTCAGACAACATACTGGTAACAAACAGTACGAAGATTAACTATGTTGCGATTTTTCTAATACTAAATTTACTACTTTGTTAGTCTGATGTGACAGAAGTGGAACTTTTTAACAACCCTATTAGTTGTATATGTTTCCTTATGTAATTTTTCGTTGTGCCGATGCAAACCAAGTGGACATTTTTGGCAGCAGGCGGAAATACCCGAAGAAACCGCTGTTGAGCCAGGCATGACTGCGGCTTTGTGAACGGAATCCCTCACAACGGACAGAGGGCGGTATCTACGGCCCATGCAGCTCCCGCAAGCGGGAATGGCCAATAGCACCAGTGCGACACGCGCCGTACATGCACCGGCTGTCGAACGCAGACAGGTTGCCTGCAGCAAGGGCTGCGCCTTTGAGGTTCGTCAGCCCTGATGCTTTTTCCTTTTGGATGGGTGTCGCCGGACCCTGGAACGGCCACTAAATCCGGACTTCGGGAGTCCGACCTTCACACAGCGCAGGTCAACCTTCTCGCTGAGCTTTCAAGGGATTTTTTTTGCGCGCTGACGTTGGGGCCGGCGCGTCTTCCACCAGCGCGCAAGGTGCACCCTCAAGTCCTGATGCGGGTGGGTGATGCGCCGGATCGCGCCGGCATAATCCAGCGCCAACCCGGGTGTCCACGCGATCGATTCGGCACGCACCCGAACGCTTCCGGCCAGCCACATGTCTGGGTGAAAGGCCAGGCGCAGCAGGGTTCGCCAGAAAGGTTTGTCGGCAAATACACCTTCCATCGCGGCGTCGATAGCCTCGGTCACGACCACCGAGCAGTTGCGATGCGTCAGGTTATAGGTGTCGTCCTGACGGTACGCTTCCCAGAATGACTGCAGGTGGCCGCGGTTAAACAGGCGAAAGCGGATGCGAAAGGTTGAAGGGCGCGTCGCACCGGCTTCCTGCTCATAAGAAGGAAGCCACATGCCTGGATGGTCGTTGCTTTGTGTGGCGCGCACCTGGTCGACAATGTTGCGCTGCGTGATGGTCAGGCGCACGCGTGGATGGTGGCTGATATACAGCTGCGGCCCGCACTCCAGCGCGACATGGCCGGTAGTAACGCTGCCCTTGCGGGAGAGGGCCGCGATGTACCGGTCGACCAGCGGAAGCCGGATGCGTTCTTCGCTTTGATCCACGGCGGTCCAGATGTGAATCACCATCTGTTCGCCGGACATGCTGGCACCTGCGTGCGGGGGGGATAGCGGCGTACTGGCACCCATCTCCCTTTTCCTTTTATAGAGCTCGATGGCCGCAAGCCGTGACCCCGGCGGCAAGCGTTGCAGGCGCCAGGCGCCGCGCATCACGACGTAGCCGCCCGCCATCAGTGCAAGGCCGGTGCAAAAAGACACGTTCATCGCGGAAGGCAGGGGCCAGTCGGTCACCAGCAATATCGCCATGACCAGATAACCCCAACCGATGATGTTGGAGATGCGCCAGTTCGGATACCGGATCAAAAGACTTGACGCAATGCGGACCAGTCCATTGAAGGTAAATGCGGCGGCGAAAAGAACGGCTGCAGCAATCGAATTGTCCCAGGGGAAGTCCAGCAGCAGACAGGCAAACACCACCATGGCCGCGCCGCGCAACATTTCAAAGCGCCGCCGCGCACGTGTGTGTGTGGTGCCTATCACCAGTTCCACCAGCCCTTGCAACAGCAACACGGCGCCGAACACCCAGCCGGCCATGTCGGTCACACCATCGACCAGGTCTATCAGCACCACGACACCCAGCAACACCGCGAGCAGGCCCGCCACCAGAAAGATCTTCCAGCGCTTCACGAGCGCATCGCCGCCAAAAAGGGTTAGTGCAAGTCTGAACATGTTGGTACGGTGGCCGCCGGGGCCGTGCCACGCGTCAAGGGAATGCGTAGCTCGCAGCGCCCAAGCTTCACTTCAAAGAGGGGAAATCAACCACGTAGCCATTCATGGGCAGGGTGGCGCGCTGAATGGCCTGCTGCTGCGGCAATGCCGTCCACACCACTTTGCCCTGATCGGTCACGTCCGTAGCAACCCCCCTGGCCGTAAACGCGTCGATCACGTAGGGCACCCCTTGCGATGACAAGGGGCCGATGCCGTCCGACACATGGAAATGCAGGTGCGGTGCAGTGGTGTTGCCGGAATTTCCCAGCAGCGCCAGCACCTGGCCGCGCTTGACGCGGTCGCCGACACCCACCTTCAGCGAGCCCGGCTGCAGATGTGCATAAAACGCGTAGTAGCCACGTCCCAGGTCCAGGATCACATGGTTGCCCGTCACGTTTTGCATGGTCGTGTCGGGCGGCAAGGCGTTAGGCACCCGCTCAGGCAGCCCGTCGAGCACGGAAACCACTTTGGCATCCGCTACGGCAATCGCTTTTTGCCCATAGGTCGGCCAGTTTTCGTTCTTGTTGCTGTCGCCGTTGCTTTGCTGCGAGTTCGCGTCTATCTTGATCCAGTCGATTGCAAACCGCTGGCTGACGTAGAGAACGCCGTTCACCGGGATGCCGGCACGCCGGTGCGGAACCTCCCTGCAGCAGCCATTGAACGCAACCCAGCCGGAGCCCTCAAGCGGAGGGCCGATCAACGGCGCGGGCCGAGTGCTGACAGACACGGTGCCACCGGTTTGCGACGTCTGGACAAGGCCTTCACTCGCAGGTTTGACGGCGGCCGTGAGCCTGACTTCAGGTGCGGAGGTCACCACGCGATGCGACAGGGCTTTGGGGAGAGCCTGGCCGGCCTCCAGCACTACGTCAATCCAGAACAAACCGGCCTGTGCCGCGCCGATGCTGTCACCGCCCGCGCCGTCCAGCAACGAAAAACTGCCCGCAACATCCGCCCCGGCGACGGTGGTCAACACCTTGCCGGAAGCGGCATCCAATACCTCCAGCGATACCAGCTTGACCGGCGCGGCCCGCGCATTGGTGACCTGCAGCTCGTAGTCGATGTGCACACGCCCATCAGCGCCGCGAAAAGGCACGGGGCGTGAGGCAGCGCTCAGCAGTACGGGCGTGTTCTGGTCGTGCGCACCGGCAAATTCCAGGTTGTTCAGTCCGGGTTTGGGTCCTGCCGCAAAGGCGTGCAGACTTCCGGCAAGTACCAGCACGGCCACAAAAAAACGACGCATGCGATCCTCCTTGTGATGGCGGGGCCATCATAGCGCCAAGCATCGCACCGTCGAAGCATAAAAGGGAGCGTGCCGCGCGAAGGAATCCCGCGCGGCATCAGAAGGGAGACTCAACGGGGCAAGCGCCCACACAAGCAGGCGCACTAAAGCTTGCGCCTTCCGGTCTCTGACTAGATCAGCGGTTGCTGTAGCCGGGAGACTGCTGCTGCGTGACCACGGGGGCCGGCGGCGGTTTGGGGCCGTAACTGGCGCCGTCCTGGGTCCGCAAGGTCGCCCCTTCCACCGTCACGCGGCTGCCAACACTGGGAGCTTGGGCAACTTCTACCAGGCGGTGAGAACCGTCTTCCATGCGCACGCCGACCTGGTAAACCGTTTCCTTGCGAACATGCCCTTCGATGGCGTTGCCGGCGAAACCGCCACCCACCGCACCCAGGATGGTGGCTGCCGTACGCCCACCGCCATGGCCGACCTGGTTACCGAGCACGGCGCCCAGCACGCCACCCGCCACAGCACCTACGCCAGGGCCGGCCGGCTTGGTGGAGCGCTCAACCGGCGTCACCGATTCCACCGCGCCGCACACATGGCACACAGGCGCCGGCGCTACGGCGACCGGTGCAGGGTAAGGGGCCGGCGCGGGCGAAATGCCCGCATAACTCGGGGCGGGTGCCGGTTTTGGTGTCGGCTTGACCACTTTCTTGGTCGGCACGGGCGCGGGCTTGGCGGGTGCGGCAACCGGCTTTTCAGCCATGTCGTCCGCCGCATTGCTGGCCGCGGCCATGGGCGGCGCCACTAGCGGCGCGGCTTGCGGTGCTGCGAGTGCCACCGGCGTCGCCGTGACCGGGTTGCGCATCTGGTAAATCATGGTGCCGCCCATGGCCAGAACGGCCACTCCCAGTATGCCGACGGCGGCCCACAAGGGCTTGCTGGCCGACGGGGCCTGCTGGCCCGGCTGAAGAGTTTCGGTGGATGTGTTCATGGCAATTCCCTCTGGTGAAATCAATCGGTCCCGTGGCGGGAGTTCATCTATGGTTGTTCAACGTTTCCCATGCCGCGAAGGTAAACACGCTTTGGCAGGCGGCTGTGTATTTATGTAAACGCAGGTTATTTTCCGGCAAAGTCGCCGTAAACGCGAATTGCAACGGCAGCCCTGAAAACTGTTCACGGTTTGCACCGCACCGTGAACGGCTTTTCAGAGATTCGGTGCCAGCAGGCGCTGCAACTCGCCGGCCTTCAGGCCGCGCCGCTTGGCCAGGTCCTGCAGCTGGTCGTCGCCGATCTTGCCGACGTTGAAGTAGGCGCTTTGCGGGTGGCTCAGATAAAAGCCGCTCACACTGGCCGCCGGTGTCATGGCCAGGCTTTCGGTCAGCGCCATGCCGACCTCTTCGGCCTTGAGCAACTCGAACATTTCTTTCTTGACGCTGTGGTCCGGGCAGGCCGGATAACCTGGCGCCGGGCGTATGCCCTGGTATTTTTCGGCGATCAAGGCTTCGCTGTCCAGTGACTCGGCCGGCACATAGCCCCACAAATCCTTGCGTACGCGCTGGTGCAGGCTTTCGGCAAACGCTTCGGCCAGGCGGTCAGCCAGCGCCTTGAGCATGATGGACGAATAATCGTCGTGGTCATCCAGGAAGTACTTTTCCTTTTTCTCGGCGCCAATGCCTGCCGTGACGGCAAAAAGACCGATGTAGTCCGGAATTTTTGAGATGTTTTTGCCCGCAGCGCCCGCATATTCAGCGCGAGCAGCTATCAATTCAGGAGCAAGTACCTTGGGTGCGACAAAATCAGCCAGGCAACGGCTGGGGCGCATCACGCCGTCAATTGCGGTTTTTTCGGTTTGCTGGCGCAGGCCGTACCAGGTCATGGCCACTTCGCTGCGCGACTCGTCGGTGTAGATCTCGATGTCGTCGCCCACGCTGTTGGCGGGGTACAGCGCCATCACGCCGTTGGCGGTGAGCCAGCGGCCTTCGATCAGGCGCTTGAGCATGCGCTGCGCGTCGGCGTACACGCGCACAGCCTCGGTGCCCACCACCTCGTCTTTCAAAATGGCCGGGAAGGCTCCGGCCAGGTCCCAGGTCTGGAAGAAAGGACCCCAGTCGATGTACTGGGCCAGCTCCGACAGGTCGAAGTTCTTGAACACGCGGCGGCCAATGAACTTGGGCACGGGCGGTGTGTAGTGGGCCCAGTCCATTGACGTGGGATTGGCGCGGGCCTTGGCCAGCGGCCACATCGGTACCTGCTTTTTGTTGGCGTGCTGGGTGCGCACCTTGTCGTAGTCGGTATACAGCTCTTCGATGTATCTGGCGGCCTGGTCGGACAGCAGGCTTTGCGCCACGCTCACGCTTCGTGACGCATCGGGCACATACACCACCGGGCCTTCGTAGTGCGGGGAGATCTTGACGGCCGTGTGCACGCGGCTGGTGGTGGCGCCGCCTATCAGCAGCGGAATCTTCTTGATGCGGAAATGATCGTCCTTTTGCATCTCGGCGGCCACATACTGCATTTCTTCCAGGCTGGGGGTGATGAGACCCGACAGCCCGACGATGTCGGCGCCTTCAACCTTGGCGCGCGCCAATATTTCATGGCAGGGCACCATCACGCCCATGTTGACGACTTCAAAGTTGTTGCACTGCAAGACCACCGTCACGATGTTCTTGCCAATGTCGTGCACATCACCCTTGACCGTGGCGATGATGATCTTGCCTTTGGTCTTGACGTCACCGCCGGCGGCTTCGAGCAGCAGCTTTTCGGCTTCGATGTAGGGCAGCAGGTGCGCCACGGCCTGCTTCATCACACGGGCGCTTTTGACGACCTGGGGCAAAAACATCTTGCCCTGGCCGAACAGGTCACCGACGATGTTCATGCCGTCCATCAGCGGGCCTTCGATGACGTGCAGCGGCCGGCCGCCCTCCGCAAGGATCTCCTGGTAGACCTCTTCGGTGTCAGTCACGATGTGCTCGTTCATGCCGTGGACCAGCGCATGCGACAGGCGCTGGCGCACCGGCAGGGCACGCCATTCATTCTTCTTGCTGTCGTCCTTGGCGCCGCTCCTGGCAGTCTCGGCCACTTCAATCAGGCGTTCGCTGGGCGTGAGCTCAGGCTCGCCCGGCTTGTAGACCGGTGTGCGGTTGAGCACCACGTCTTCGACGCGCTCGCGCAGCACAGGGTCCAGGTCGTCGTACACGCCGACCATGCCGGCGTTGACGATGCCCATGTCCATGCCCGCCTGGATCGCGTGGTACAGGAACACGGTGTGGATGGCTTCACGCACCGGGTCGTTGCCGCGAAAGCTGAAGGACACGTTGGACACGCCGCCAGAGACCTTGGCGCCCGGCAGGTTCTGCTTGATCCAGCGCGTGGCGTTGATGAAATCGACCGCGTAGTTGTTGTGCTCTTCGATGCCGGTGGCGATCGCGAAAATGTTCGGGTCGAAGATGATGTCTTCGGGCGGAAAGTCCAGCTCGTCGACCAGCACGCGGTAGGCGCGCTCGCAGATTTCGACTTTGCGCTCATAGGTGTCGGCCTGGCCTTTTTCATCAAAAGCCATCACCACCGCTGCCGCGCCGTAGCGCTTGAGCAGCTTGGCCTGCTGCCTGAAGGGCTCCAGACCCTCTTTCATCGAGATCGAGTTGACGATTCCCTTGCCCTGGATGCAGCGCAGGCCGGCTTCGATGACGCTCCACTTGGAGCTGTCGATCATGATGGGCACACGCGCGATGTCGGGCTCACTGGCGATCAGGTTCAGGAAGCGCACCATGGCGGCCTGGCTGTCCAGCATGGCCTCGTCCATGTTGATATCGATGATCTGGGCGCCGTTTTCGACCTGCTGGCGGGCCACGGCCAGCGCCTGCTCGTATTCACCGTTGAGGATCATGCGGGCGAAGGCCTTGGAGCCGGTGACGTTGGTGCGTTCGCCAATATTGACAAACAGCGTGCCCGCGCCGATGGCGACCGGCTCCAGGCCGGACAGCTTCATGGGGGGAACATTGGGCAAAGATTCAGTTTCAGACACGGACTCACCTTGAGGCAAAGGTGAGCGTCGTTGCCGCAGGGGCCGCCGGAAGCCGCCGCCTGTAACCCAAGCCTGACGAACGCTTGTGTTCGCTGCAACGCTCCTTGGGTTACCATCATTTTAAGGGCTGAACGCCGCCCGCGCCATATCCTTGCACCAATGGCAAGAGATACCAACAAAAGTCCAGGGGATAGCCGGAGCCACCATGTTTGAAAACCTGTTCGGCAGAAAACAGCGGGGAACGCCCGATGCGCCCGAGTCCATGCGTCCCAAAGACCGCATGCGGGCCATTGAGGGCTCCAGCACGGCCGAGCTTGCCGCCAGGCTGCTGATTGCACCAACCGCCCTGATGCAGCTCACGCCCGAAGAGGCTTTCACTGTCGTCAGCTACATGACGCCGCGCAGGATTTCCGAGGGAACGACCTTCATCCGCGAAGGCGACAAGAGCGATACCGGTTATATGGTGCTGCTGCTCGAAGGCGAAGTCACTGTCGAAAGCATTGTGGTCAGCCGCCGCACGCCGGTCACCATCACGGTGCTGGGCCCCGGCAGCCTGATCGGCGAAATGGGCCTGGTCGACGGCCAGGCGCGGCTGGCGTCATGCACTGCCAGCAGCGACGTGAGCTGCGCCGTGCTGTCGCGCGCAGCGCTTGAAAAAATGGGGGAAGAGCAACCGGTGACTGCGGCCAAACTGATGTTTGCCGTTTCGCTGCGCATCGCCGAACGGCTGCGCGACACCAGCGAAAAACTCAAGATGTACAGCCAGCTGGTACAAGCCATGCAGCAGGAAATCGACCGGCTGATGCCGGGCTGATTTCCGTCTGGCAGAAAAGCGGGGAAGGCGCCAGGCTAGCCGCCCTTTCCGCCCTTTCGATTTAGTCGAGCTTGATTTTGGCGACCTTGATCAGGCGTCCATAATCGGCGTGCTCTTTCATCACCATGTAGGCAAAGTCGGCAGAGCTCATGGGGCTGGGGGTCGCGCTCATGCGTGCAAACTTTTCTGCGGTATCGGGCGTGTTGAGCGCGTCGGCGAATGCCCTCTGCAGCTGGTCTGCCGTGGCTTTGGGGAGGTTGGCCGGGCCAAAGATGCCGAACCAGGTGCTGATGTGAAAGCCGGGCAACACGTCATTGATGGTCGGAATTTCCGTGAAGCTGCTGGAGCGGTTGATGGTGGTCACGCCAAAAGCGACCAGCTTGCCCGACTTGATGTTGGCGCTGGCAGAGGCCAGGTTGTCGAACATCAGGTCGGTCTGGCCGGACAGCAGGCCAGCCTGCGCCTGGGCCGAGCCGCTGGAAGGCAGGTGCACCACGCTGATCTTGGCCAGGCTTTTAAACAGCTCGCCCGCGAGGTGGCCGGCGCTTCCATTGCCGCCGGAGGCATAGTTCAGCCGGCCGGGATTCTTGCGTGCGTAGGCAATCAGGTCCTTGGTGTCCTTGATTTTCAGCCGCCTGGCCGTCTCGGCATTCATGACCAGCACGTTCGGCACCCGCGCCACCAACGTGATGGGCGTGAAGTCCTTCAATGCGTCGTAGGGCATGTTTGGGTAGAGCCATGGGTTGATGGCATGGGTGGCCACCGCCCCCATCACCAGCGTATGGCCGTCTGCAGGTGCCTTGGCGACGAGGGCCGCACCCACGTTTCCGCCGGACCCCGGCCGGTTGTCAACCGTGACTTCGGTTTTGAGCAGGGGACGCAGCTTCTCGGCCAGGATGCGCGCAGCGTTGTCCAGCGGGCCGCCGGCTGGATAGGGCACGACGATCGTCACCGGTTTTTGGGGCGACAGTTGTGCATGGCCTGCGAAAGCCGTCATCGCCAACGTGAATGCCGCTGCGGCCTTGATGAATAAACCCACCTTCATGATTTCCTTGGTTGTGTTGTGTTGCGTTGTTTTGCCGAACCATCAACGCTGCAGGGCGCAGCGCCGGAGAATGAAAACAGGGTTCGGCAAAGGGGCCTGACTATAGCCGCGAAATATGACTTTTCGGGACATCGCCGGGCACGTCATCTCATATGTATACTTATTAAGTACACACGCATCAGAGAACCGGCTTTTTCGGCCACCCGACGGGCATCACCCGGAAGTGATGCGGGGCAGCGCTGGCCTCAGGCGGCCTCTTTGTAGAAGGCACCGCGCTGCAAGGAGCGGCTGGCAACCGGCGCAACCGCATGGGCGATGGCACCTATGTGATCCGGCGTGGTGCCGCAGCAGCCGCCCACGATGTTGACAAGGCCTTCCTCGGCAAACTCGCGCAGCAGGCGGGACGTCACGTCGGGCGTTTCGTCAAAGCCGGTATCGCTCATGGGGTTGGGCAGGCCGGCATTGGGGTAGCAGCTGATGAAGGTGTCGCCGGCCACGCGGGCCAGCTCCTGGATGTAGGGGCGCATCAGGGTGGCGCCCAGTGCGCAGTTGAGGCCGACTGCCAGTGGTGCGGCATGGCGCACACTGTGCCAGAAGGCCGTCACGGTTTGCCCGCTCAGGATGCGGCCCGAAGCGTCGGTCACGGTGCCGCTGATGATCAGGGGCAGGCGCTCGCCGGAGTTGTCGAAGTACTCATCGATGGCAAACAGCGCCGCCTTGGCATTGAGCGTGTCGAAGATGGTCTCGACCAGCAGCACGTCGCTGCCGCCCTTGACCAGCGCCTCCGTCTGTTCGTAATAGGCCTTGCGCAACTCCTCGAAGCTGGTGTTGCGCGCGCCCGGATCGTTCACGTCGGGGCTGATGCTGGCCGTCTTCGGCGTGGGGCCGAGGGCGCCGACGACAAAACGCGGCTTGTCGGGTGTTGAAAACTTGTCGCACGCGGCACGGGCGATGCGGGCCGACTCGTAATTCATCTCGACGGCCAGGTCGGCCATGTCGTAGTCGGCCTGCGCCACGGTAGTCGCGCCGAAGGTATTGGTTTCAATCATGTCGGCGCCCGCAGCCAGGTAGCCCTCATGGATGTCCTGGATCACGTCGGGGCGCGTCAGGCTCAACAACTCGTTGTTGCCCTTCACGTCCTTGTGGAAGTCCTTGAAGCGTTCGCCGCGGTACTGGGCCTCGTTGAGCTTGAAGCGCTGGATCATGGTGCCCATCGCACCGTCGAGGATGGCGATACGCTGTTCCAGGATGGCCGGCAGTTGTTGGCCGCGGGTGTAGATGATTGGCTTCATGGCCCGATTTTAAGGCGCTGCGTCATTTCCAGCGGACCCGCGGATAGCGCCCCTGTTTTCAGCCGGGCATTCTGCGTTCGATAAGGCTCCAAGCCAGCATAAGCCGTGGAACCGGCTTTGCCGGGCCACAGGCGGGCGGCCCCCTCGGGGGCAGGGAGCCACACGAAGTGAGCGACCGTGGGGGCTTAGACTATCAGCCCCGACTATGAAAAACTTTCAACCCAAAGAAGCCTGGACCTGGCTGCAGGCACACCCTGACGCGCTGTTTGTGGACGTGCGCATGGAGATCGAGTCGTTGTACGTCGGCCGCCCCCCAGGCGTGGTCAACGTGCCGTGGTACGAATACCCCGACCTGCAGCCAGACCCGCAAAAGTTCGCCGACGCCGTGGCGCGCGAAGCTGCCGGCAAGGCGCAGCCGGTGCTGCTGATCTGCCGCTCCGGCAAGCGCACGCTGGACGCCGGCAAGGCCCTGGAAGCAGCCGGCTTTTCTGATGTGCAGCATGTGGTGCACGGCTTTGAAGGTGAGCTCGACGAACAGTTCCAGCGCTCCACCCTTTCCGGCTGGCGCTTTGACGGCCTGCCCTGGGAGCAGATGTAGCCGGTTTTCCCCGCTATTTATGTGTCAAACAGGCCTCCAGCCCTTATGGATCTTGCGCAAGCAGCTCCTATTTTCATAGCACTCATTTTCACCACACCGACTTTCCGGCTTAACACCTTGTCTTCACTGCCCATTTCTGCGCCTTTGCCGACACCCCTGGACGTGCTCAGCCGGGTTTTTGGCTACGACAGCTTCCGCGGCCCGCAGGAGGCCATCGTGGACCATGTAGTTCGCGGCGGCGATGCCCTGGTACTGATGCCCACCGGCGGAGGCAAATCACTGTGCTACCAGATCCCGGCCATCGTGCGGCAAAACGCCGGCCACGGGGTCACGGTGGTGATCTCGCCGCTGATTGCGCTGATGCATGACCAGGTGGGCGCCCTGCATGAGGCCGGCGTGTCCGCCGCATTTTTAAACTCGACACAAAGCTTTGAAGAAAGCAGCCAGCTTGAAAAGCAATTGCTGCGCAACGAGCTGACGCTGCTTTATGCCGCACCCGAGCGCATCAACACCCCGCGCATGAAGGGACTGCTCGGCTCGCTGCATGAACGCGGCCTGCTCAGCCTGTTTGCGATTGACGAAGCGCATTGCGTGAGTCAGTGGGGCCACGACTTCCGGCCCGAATACCGGTCATTGAGCCTGCTGCACGAAACCTTCCCGAACGTGCCGCGTATCGCGCTGACGGCGACCGCGGATGCGCTGACACGGCAGGACATGATCGAGCGGCTCAAGCTGGAAGACGCACGCGCATTCGTCAGCAGCTTTGACCGGCCGAACATCCGCTACACCATCGTCGAAAAAACCGACGCCACACGCCAGCTGCTGCGATTCATTGAAAGCGAACACGCCGGAGAAGCCGGCATTGTGTATTGCCAGTCACGCAAACGCGTGGAGGAAATTGCCGAAGCCCTGCAGGATGCCGGCCTCAAGGCCATGGCCTACCACGCGGGCCTGGACAGTGCCCTGCGCCAGCAGCGGCAAGACCGCTTCCTGCGCGAGGAAGGCACAGTGATGGTCGCAACGATTGCCTTCGGCATGGGCATCGACAAACCTGACGTGCGTTTTGTCGCGCACCTGGACATGCCGAAAAACATCGAAGGCTATTACCAGGAAACAGGCCGTGCCGGCCGCGACGGCCTCCCCGCCAACGCCTGGATGACGTACGGCCTGCAGGACGTGGTGAACCAGCGCCGCATGATAGACACCAGCGAAGCCGCCAGCGAAGAGTTCAAGCAGGTCATGCGCGGCAAGCTGGATGCCTTGTTGACGCTGGCTGAAGACACGCGTTGCCGGCGTGTCAGCCTGCTGCATTACTTCGGCGAAGACAGTCAGCCTTGCGGTAACTGCGACAACTGCCTGCAGCCGCCGGTGGTATGGGACGCGACCGAAGCCGCACGCAAGATGCTCAGTTGCATTTACCGCGTGCAGCAGGCCAGCGGCATCAGCTTTGGTGCAGGCCACCTGATGGACATCCTGCGCGGCAAGGCGACCGAAAAAGTATTGCAGTACGGCCACGACAAGCTCAGCACCTTCGGCATTGGCGCCGACCTGTCCGAAGTGCAGTGGCGTGGCGTGTTACGCCAATTGATCGCCAAGGGCATGGTGCGGGTCGACCCCGATGCGTTCAACACGTTGCAGCTGTTGCCTGATGCACGCCAGGTGCTCAAAGGCGAAGTCAGCGTGATGCTGCGCGAGCAGTCGGCCGGCGCCGGTGAACGGCGCAAAGGCAGTTCCAAAAAAGGCACCAAAACCTCCGCCAAAGGCATGGCCGAAGCCTCGCTCAATGCCGGTGCACTGGAGCGCCTGGCCCGCCTGAAAGCCTGGCGCGCCGAAGTCGCCCGCGAACACAACCTGCCGGCCTTCGTGATCTTTCATGATGCAACCTTGCGAGCCATTGCGGAACGCGCGCCGCAAGGCATTGCCGATCTCGAAGGCATCAGTGGTATCGGCGTCAAAAAACTCGAGGCCTACGGGGCCGAAGTGCTGCGCGTCTGCGCCGGGGCGGATTAGGCCCTCGCTTCCGATGGCCGATTCCCGTGCGGTGCCGGCAGCCCGGCCGCTTAAGTTGCGCCAGACGTATTGCGGATTTCGACGCTGTCTATGGCAGCCCGCGCAGGGCGCTGCGGTGTCAACAACCCGCGTACCAGGCCAGCGGCGTTAAAGCACCACGACACGACCGAGAACACGGCTTTGGTGGCGCTGCGTTTTCGCCATGCCATCAACAGGACGGGTGCTGCTGCAATGCCGGAGAAGGCTCCGATGCGCGCTGTCCACGGCATGGGAACCACCAGAACGGCAAGCAACACTGCCCACCACGCAAGCACGGCGACATACAGCCGCAACTCGCGCACCCGCGTTAGCACCAGCCCCAGGTGCGACTCACCCCAGGCCGCGCGCAGCACTTCGCCCAGGCCGCAGATGTAGCGGCTGCGCCAGCGGCGCACCAGCAATTGATAGGGAGGCGCATCGTGGCCATGGTGCCGCACGGAATCGGTGCCCAGGCGCCACAGCTTCCAGCCCCGGGCATGCAGGCGCATGGCCAGATCAAACTCTTCATAACTGTGCAGGTTGCGGTCTGAAAAATACCCGGCCTGCTCCACCGCAGCTCTGCGATACAGGCCGCCCATGTCCAGCCGGTCCACCATGCCCGCCTGCATATGACCCAAACCGCGCTCCACGCGCGCCACGTATTCCAGGCTGCTGGTGTTCATTTCAACGACCTGCCCTCCCACGCCGGCCACGTCGGGGTGGGCCTGCATGAAGGCCAGCGCCTGCGGCAAAAACCCGGGCAGCATTTCCATGTCGCCATCCAGGATGTACACAAATTCGCCTGCCGAATGCTGGTAACCCAGCTGCGGGCCGATGCCGCAGCAGCGCTCATTGGCACGTGCCAGCTGCACGATACGGATGGGATAGGCAGACGCCAGCGCCACGGTGCGGTCGCTGGAACAGGAATCGGCCAGCACGACCTCGCCACCGACCATCCGGACGGCCGCCAGTGCACTTTCCACCGCGGCCACGATGCGCTTTTCTTCATTCAGGGCCTTGATGACGATGCTGACCGTGCAAGGCGTTTCGCTGGCTTCAGGAAGCATCGTCACGGCTCCTCAAAATAATGCGGGCCGGCACACCCACGGCAAGGGCTCCGGCGGGGACGTCGGTGATCACCACGGCATTGGCGCCAATGTCGACGTCGTCCCCGATCCGTACAGCCCCCAGGATCTTCGCGCCGGCGCCGATATTGACGCGGTTGCCGATGTGCGGCGCCTCGAGCGGCCTGTCGATACGCTGGTTGCCGATGGTGACGCCCTGGCGGATGATGCAGTCGTCCCCGATCACGGCCCGGCCATGCACCACAATCGCACCGGAATGCTCAATCACCAGGCGCCGCCCAATTTGGGCCGAGACGCCAATCGTGACGCCGCAAAACATTTCAGCCAGTTTGGCCAGCACCAAGTGCACGGCACCCAGCGGATAACGCACCAACCTGGACTGAAACCGGTAGCGCAGGTGCCCCAACCGGTACACCTGCAATGCCCAGAAGCCCAGGGACAAGACGCCTTCCTGCGCCACCCGCAAGTCTTCAAGAAAAGCCATTGTTATTGAGCTTTCGTAACATGCATCAAGACGTGAAACCCCTCCCCCGGCCGCAGGCTCCAACGGGGCCGCTCGGGTTTGGGGGATGAGGTCCGCGGCAAGTCCATCAGAACCCGACAAAAGCCGGAGCAGAAAATTCAGCCCTTGCGGAAATGCGGCGCAAGATTCGTACCAATGGACTCACCCGGAACTTGCCTGGCTGCGGTACCACCGGCGCAAGCAAGCTGTCAGAAGGCCATTGTGCCGGGGATGATTGGGGTTCCCTGTCAGCCGTATTCCCGCATAAGGTTATGCATCTTTCGCCGTGGTTAGCCTTTGCCTAGTAAGGGCTTGCCCTTAGAGGTACCCGCCATAGTTGGGCTAGCATCCGCCATTGGCATGGTTCGTGCTGATGTCGACCTACTTATTGACTGGAGAATCCTCGTGATCAAACTCGTAAAGAAACATGGACTTGTTGCCCTTGCAGCGGCCGGCCTCACTGTTGCGGCCATGGCACCTGCCCATGCCGGCAAGACACTGGACGCCATCAAGGCACGGGGCCAGGTCATCTGCGGCGTGAACGTCGGGCTGGCGGGGTTTTCCTCTGCCGACAGCAACGGCGCCTGGACCGGGCTCGACGTGGATGTCTGCAAAGCAGTCGCCGCCAGCGTGCTGGGCGACGCCAGCAAGATCAAGTGGGTTCCGCTGAACGCCCAGCAGCGCTTTACCGCCCTGCAGTCCGGCGAGGTTGATGTCCTGTCGCGCAACACCACGTTCTCGCTGACGCGAGATGCTTCGCTCGGCCTGCACATGACCGCCGTCACCTACTACGACGGCCAGGGCTTCATGGTCCCGGTAAAAAGCAAGATCAAAAGCGCCAAGCAGCTGAAAAACGCCACCGTCTGCGTACAGTCCGGAACCACCACGGAAAAAAACCTGACGGACTTCTCCAAGGCCAACAACCTCAATATGAAACCCGTCGTGTTTGAAAAGCAGGAAGCCGTCAACGCCGCCTACTTCTCCGGCCGTTGCCAGGCCTACACCACGGATGCATCCGGCCTGGCCTCGGTGCGCAACAAGGAGGCCAAAGTCCCGGCCGACCACCTGATCCTGCCGGAGCTGATCTCCAAGGAGCCGCTGGGCCCCATGGTGCGCCGCGGTGACGATGAATGGTTCGCCATTGTCAAATGGGTGATCTACGGCATGATCGAAGCGGAAGAATATGGCGTGACCCAGGCCAATGTCGATGCCATGACCAAGGAAAGCAAAGACCCGGTGGTCATGCGCCTGACCGGTAGTGGCGAAGACACCGGCAAGCTGCTGGGCCTGGACAAGGAATGGCTGGTTCGCGCCGTCAAGGCCGTCGGCAACTACGGTGAAATCTTCGACCGTAACGTCGGCCCCAAAACGCCCCTGGCACTGCCGCGCGGCCAAAACAATCAATGGAATAAAGGCGGCCAGATGTACGCCATGCCGGTGCGCTGAACGACTCCTTCCGATGCGCTGAACGCAACGGGCCGCTCGCAACCATCCGTTGACGAGCGGCCCGTTTTACTTGGGTAACCGCCTTATGTCCGAGCACTCCCTGATTCCCGCGCGGCCGGCGCCGGCGCTGCGGCGCAGAGTTTTTTCCTGGCGCAGCAAGCAGGCGCGCGCCGTTGTCTACCAGATCCTGGCCGTCAGCCTGATCGTCTTCCTCGTGTGGCTGCTCGTGAGCAACACCATGAGCAACATGAAGACGCGCGGCATCCAGAGCGGCTTTGATTTTCTGTTTCAGCCCGCCGGTTTCGACATCGGAGAAGGCTGGCTGAATTACGACTCGATTGATCCCTACTGGAAAGCCTTCCTCGTGGGGCTGGTGAACACGCTGCGCGTGGCCGTGGTGGGCATTGTGCTCACGTCCGTGCTGGGAACCCTGCTGGGCGTGGGACGCTTTTCGCGAAACGCCCTGATCCGCGGCCTGTGCTATGGCTATATCGAGATGTTCCGCAACATTCCGGTGCTGCTGCAGCTGTTGATGTGGTACCTGCTGTTCACGGAATACCTGCCGGCCATTGACCAGGCCCTGCATATCGGCAGCCTGGTGTATATCAGCAAGAACGGCCTGTCTTACCCCTTTCCGGTGTGGCATCTCGGGCAGACGCTGGCCCTCGTCGGCATGGCGGCCGGTGGTGTGGCGGGGTTTGTTTATGCGCGCCAGGCACGCCACCACTTTGACCAGACCGGCCATGCGCGCCCCGTGTTGTGGGTGGTGCTGGGACTGGTCGCGGCCGGTGCGCTGCTGGGCTGGCTGGCCGGTGGTGCACCTTCCGAATGGAACCTGCCGAAACTGACGGAAACCCAGGTGGAGGGCGGTGGCGCGCTGTCGCCTGAATACCTGGCGGTGCTGCTCGGGCTGGTGCTCTACACCTCGGCCTTTGTGGCGGAGGTGGTCCGCGCCGGAATTGCCTCGGTCTCGCTGGGCCAGCACGAGGCCAGCGCATCGCTGGGACTCTCGCGCGGCCACTCCATGCGCCTGGTGGTGCTGCCCCAGGCGCTGAGGGTCATCATCCCGCCGCTGACCAACCAGTACCTGAACCTCACCAAAAATTCGTCACTGGCCGTTGCCGTGGGCTACCCCGACCTGGTGTCGATTGCCAACACCTCGCTCAACCAGACCGGCCGCGCCGTCGAATGCATTGCCATCATCATGCTGATCTACCTCACCACATCGCTGGCCACCTCTGCGCTGATGAACTGGTTCAACAGCCGCGCCGCCATCAAGGAACGCTGACATGAACCAGACCTTTGTTCCCGTCGCGCCGCGCCCGGCCCCCATCAAGATGGAGGGCCCGGGCCCCTGGCTGCGCAACAACCTGTTTTCCAGCGTCGGCAATGCGCTGGTGTCAGTCGGGGTCATCGCCCTGTTGCTGTGGGCCGCCTCGTCGGCCCTTCGCTGGGCGGTGTTCAATGCCGTGACCGCGGCCGACGCGGATGCCTGCCAGGCCGCACGCGGCATAGGCGCATGCTGGGGCGTGATCAACGAAAAAGCCCGCATCATCCTGTTGGGCCGCTACCCCCTGACGGAGCACTGGCGGCCGGAGCTGGCAACCTTTTTGCTGCTGGGCCTGGTGGTCGCAAGCTGCAGCCGCTGGTTCTGGAAACCCTGGCTGGGATTGATCTGGGTCGTGGTCCTGACGGCGTTCTTCACGCTCATGAGCGGCGGCATGTTCGGGCTATCCAAAGTGTCCACTGACCAGTGGGGCGGCCTGCCGCTGACCGTCATGCTGACGGTGATCTCCATGACGATTGCCTTCCCGATTGCGGTGGCGGTGGCGCTGGGGCGGCGCTCCAACATGCCCGCCATCAAGACCCTGTGCGTCATTTACGTTGAGCTGATTCGTGGCGTGCCGCTGATCTCCGTGCTGTTCATGGCCAGCTTCATGTTTCCGCTGTTCATGCCCATCGGCAAATCGCCCGACGTGCTGATCCGGGTGATCGTCGGCATCACGCTGTTTGCCGCGGCCTATATGGCGGAGATTGTCCGGGGTGGTTTGCAGTCCCTCTCGAAAGGCCAGACCGAAGCAGCCGCCAGCCTGGGCCTGGGCTACTGGCAGACGCAGATCAAGATCGTTTTGCCGCAAGCCCTCGGCGCTGTGGTGCCCAGCATCATGAACAACTTCATTTCGCTGTTCAAGGACACCTCCCTCGTGACCATCGTGTCGCTGTATGAACTCACCGGGGCCCTGTCGCTGGCTGTCGGGTCCGATCCGAACTGGCGGCCGTTCAAGATTGAGGCTTACCTCTTTATCGCCGCGATTTACTTTACCTGCTGCTTCGCCATGTCCCGCTACAGCCTCTGGATAGAGCGGCGGCTGGCTGTGGGCAAGGCCCGCTGACAAAAACCAAGGATCCCCATGAGCGACCCCATCATCCGCTTTGACAAAGTCAACAAATGGTATGGCAACAATTTCCATGTGCTGCGCGACTTGCAGCTGGACGTGCAGCAGGGCGAGCGCCTGGTGATCTGCGGGCCGTCCGGTTCGGGCAAATCCACGATGATCCGCTGCATCAATGCCCTGGAGGACTACCAGGAAGGCAAGCTCACCGTGGCCGGCTCCGTCCTCGGCGACGACATCAAGGCCATTGATGCCGTGCGCCGGCAGGTCGGCATGGTGTTCCAGCAGTTCAACCTGTTTCCGCACCTGACCGTGCTTGAAAACCTGACCCTGTCGCCCACCTGGGTCGCGGGCCTGTCCAAAAAGGAAGCGACCGAGCGGGCCATGCATCAGCTCGAACGCGTGCGCATCGCGGAGCAGGCACAAAAGTATCCCCTGCAGCTGTCAGGCGGCCAGCAGCAGCGGGTAGCCATTGCGCGTGCGCTGTGCCTCACGCCGAAAATCATGCTGTTTGACGAGCCGACATCCGCGCTCGATCCTGAAATGATCAAGGAAGTGCTGGACGTGATGATCTCACTGGCTGAGCAGGGAATGACCATGCTTTGCGTGACGCATGAAATGGGCTTTGCCAAGGCGGCAGCCGACCGCGTGATCTTCATGGACCAGGGCCAGATTGTTGAACAGAACACGCCCACGGACTTCTTCAACCACCCGCAGACCGACCGGGCGAAGGATTTCCTCTCCAAGATTCTGGGACACTAGAGGAATGTGCCAACTCCTCGGAATGAATGCCGCCAAACCCGCAGACCTTCGCTTTTCATTCACGGGTTTTGCCGCACGCGGCGGTCTGACGGACCATCATGGCGACGGCTTCGGCATCGGCTTTTTTGAAGACAAGGCCTGCCGCATTTTTATGGACAGCCAGCCAGCCGCCACCTCACCCGTGGCCGAGCTGCTCAAGAGCTATGCCATCAAGTCCTGCAATGTCGTGTCCCATATCCGCAAGGCGACGCAGGGCGATCCGCAGCGCCTGGAGAACTGCCATCCGTTCACACGTGAGCTCTGGGGCCGCCACTGGCTGTTTGCCCACAACGGCGACCTGATCAATTACTTTCCCGCCCTGGGCGGCAACTACCAGTCCGTCGGCACCACCGACAGCGAACGCGCTTTTTGCGCCCTGATGGAAAAACTCAAGGCCATCAGCCCGCGCGAACCCTGCTCGCTGGACACGGTGTTTGAAACCCTCTGCAGCATGAGCGAAGGCACGGGCGAGTATGGCGTATTCAACTACCTGCTCTCCAACGGGCAAGCCCTGTTCGCGCACTGCTCCACACGGCTGTATTACCTGGTGCGGGAATGGCCGTTTTCACACGCCAAGCTCGTTGACGCCGACCTGAGCATCGACTTTGCCCAAACCAATGTCCAGGAAGACCGGTTGTGTGTCGTCGCTACCCAACCGCTGACGCTCAATGAAAACTGGCAGCAGCTGCAGCCCGGGCAATTGCTGTGGATTGAAGGCGGCCGTATCGTGCGGCAGGCGCAGCTGAAGGTCAGCGAGGATGTGCGGCGTAAAAACGAAGCCAACCTGGCTTGCGTATAAAAATCAGGCCTCAGACCAATAGTGACGGGCGCAAGCAGCTATTCTTTTGATAGCAATCCGGCCCTGACGGAGCGTCTGTAATAGCGCCTGTTCCTATTGCATGAACCCCATGGCCCGCCCTTCGCGTACCTCGGGCTTGATGCGGTGCTCTGCCTCCAGCTGGGCCAAAAATTCCTCGCTGGAAAACTCTGCCGCGAGAATATCCACCTGCCGCTTCACGGCCGCGAAATCACCCGGGCACAGCTGCACCAGTTTGCCGAGCCTCTCCCGCAGCGGCGCCGTCAGCCGGTCGGCGTCGCCTGCGAGTGCTTCGGTGACAAACATCTGCTCACGCTGGGCATGAGTCAGCGGCATGAATTTGATTTTGAAGGTAAAACGCCGTAGCGCCGCCTGGTCCAGGCTTTCAAGCAGGTTGGTGGTGCAGATGAAGATGCCCGCATGGCGCTCCATGCCCTGCAGCATCTCGTTGACCTCGGTCACCTCGTAGGTCCGCTGGGCGCCGCGCCTGTCCTGCAGGAAGCTGTCCGCTTCATCCAGCAGCAATACGGCTTTTTCCGCTTCGGCTTCGCGGAACATCGCTGCCATATTCTGCTCGGTTTCACCGACATACTTGCTCATCAGGTCGCTGGCCTGCTTGATGATGAGCGGCAAATCCAGTGCTTTGGCGATGTGTTCGGCCAATGCCGTCTTTCCCGTGCCCGGCGGGCCGTAAAAGCACAGGCTGCCGTGGCTTCGGCTTTTCAGTGCCTCGACGATACGCGGTACCTCGAACCGGGATTCGACATTGAGCATGGAAAGGTCATAGGTGGTCGCGTTGCGCCGGCCGGAAGTTTCCGCCCTGTTGCCCAGCGCCACATCGGCATTCTTGAGCTGGCGCTCGATCAGCGACTCCATCAACAGCGGCCTGCCGCCCGACAGGATGGCCTGCATGCCTTCTGCGTCCACCTGTGCGTCTACCGCGTCTTCAGGCGCGCTGGCCAGCCGGGCAAACCGGACAGCCGTGCGTATTTGCGCGGGCGTCAGGCCCTTGCGGGCCGTCAGCTTGGCCACAAAGGCATCGCTGACATGAACACCTTCCAGTGTTTTGCGCACCAGGCCTTCACGAGCACCCGGCGGCGGCGACCTGAGTTCCAGGTGGTAGGCAAAGCGCCGGCGAAAAGCAGGGTCGATCTGCTCGATGCGGTTGGTGACCCACAGGGTGGGCACGGTGTTGGATTCAAGGATCTGATTGACCCAGGCCTTGCCGCTGACCGACCCGCTGGCAGGTACGGGCAATTGTTCGGAGCGTGCCATCAGCTGCGCGGCTTCGCTGGAAATCGGGGGAAACACATCTTCGACTTCGTCAAACAGCAAGGCGGAGTGCGTGCTGCCCTTCAGGAAGACCTGGGCGATTTGCAGCGAACGGTAGCGGTCGCGGCCACTGAGCGAGTTGCCGTCACGGTCGGCATATTCGACTTCGAACAGGTCCAGGCCGGCGGCCTGCGCCACCACCTTGGCCAGTTCGGTCTTGCCGGTGCCGGGCGGGCCGTAAAGCAGCACATTCACGCCTTGCTCCTTGCCGGCCACCGCATTGCGCAACAGCGACACCAGCACCTGGGCATCGTCGTGCACAAAAGCGAAGTCCGCCAGGCCCAGGCTGCTGTGCGCGGCCGGCCGTGTGAAGACCGCCATCAGCTCATTCTGGTCGCGGTATTCGCGCATCAGCACGGGCGGCAGTTTTTCACTCACCTTCATCAGGTCGGCAAGGTCGGTGATGTTGTGCTCGGAAATCAGGTTTTCAACCATGCCGATGCGCTCCAGGCGCGAGCCGGCGCGCAGCGCTTCGGCAACCTCGGGCGCCTTCACGCCGGCCACGTCGGCGATGGCGGCATACGCTTCGGGGGCATTGTTGACCTTGAACTCCACCAGCAGGGAGCGCAGGTCGCGCTGGTAGCGCGCCAGGGTGCCGTAGAGCAACAGCGCACGCTCGGCCCGGTTGAGCTGCAACAGGTTGGCCAGCGCGTCGATGTTTTTCTCGACCAGCGTGGATTGTTTCTTGAGCGCCTGGGTCAGCCATTCGCCGGTGGCGGCCAGCACGGAGAGCAGGTCCTTGGGCTGGTCCTTCGCATGCTCGTCTAGGTAGAAGAACAGCGTGCCTTCTTCATAAGGGCCGCGCCAGGCGCCGTGGCGCGCCATGAACTCGGTGTCGGTCAGGCTTTCATGGCCGCGCCAGAACTCGTTGTCCTTGCAGCGGCGGCCAAGAAACTCGCGCAACCGCTGCACCGCTGGCAGGGGCCACACGAGATGCCGGCCCGAAAGCGAGAGCAGGCTGTTGAGGTCGCGGCGCACATTGAACTTCGCGCCTTGCCTTGCCGCCAGCGTCAGCACGAAATGCGAGCACATCAGGTCCAGCACCGGCGCTTCTTTCAGCCCGGGGGACAGCAGCCACTGCTGCTCGCTAACGGAACGCTTGCTCATGGACAAACCTCCCTTTGCAACTACACGGTTGGTAGACATGCCTGTGAGATACCCTGCTTCGAGACCGTCGCCTCACTGGCTATGAGCACCGCAGATGCGACCTGGTTCAATGAGACTCCACCATAACGCAGCTTGAAGCATCATGGAAGACGCTACTTGTACCCCCACGTGTGAAATGCACCACAGAAACTCCTGCGAAGATGCGCAAAGATGATCCCGCACAATCCCACCATAGCCCCGCAGAGGAATTCCCATGCTCAGTCTCAAAGATATAGAAACAGCCGCCCAGCGCCTGCAGGGCCACCTGCTCGATACGCCCTGCGTGGAGTCCAGGACGCTTTCCCAGTTGACGGGCGCGCAGATTTACCTGAAGTTCGAGAACCTGCAGTACACGGCGTCCTTCAAGGAGCGCGGCGCCTGTAACAAGTTGGCCCAGCTCTCAGCCGATGAACGGCGCCGCGGCGTGATCGCGATGAGTGCGGGTAACCACGCCCAGGGCGTCGCGTACCACGCACAGCGCCTGGGCATACGGGCCGTGATCGTGATGCCGCGCTTCACGCCGGGCGTCAAAATCGAACGCACCCGGGGTTTTGGCGCCGAAGTGGTGCTGCACGGCGATACGCTGGACGAATCACGCACCCACGCGCTGACGCTGGCTGAGCGGGAGGGCCTGGTCTTCGTGCACCCTTACGACGACGAAGCCATCGTCGCGGGCCAGGGTACGGTGGTGCTGGAGATGCTGCACGCGCAACCCGACCTCGAAACGCTGGTTATCGCCGTCGGCGGTGGCGGCCTGATTGCCGGCATGGCCACGGCGGCCAAGGCGATCAAGCCCGGCATTGAAATCATCGGTGTGCAGACCTCGCGTTTCCCGGGCATGGTCAATGCGATCAAGGGCACCCGGCACCCCCAGGGCACCAGCACCATCGCCGAGGGCATTGCGGTGGGGACGCCGGGCGTCATCCCGCAGGCCATCATCGCGAAGCTGGTTGACGACCTGGTGCTGGTAGACGAGGGCGATATCGAGCAGGCCATGGTCATGCTGCTCGAGATCGAGAAAACCCTGGTTGAAGGCGCCGGCGCGGCCGGGCTGGCAGCGCTGCTGAAGTACCCGGAGCGTTTTGCAGGTAAAAAGATCGGCCTGGTGCTGTGCGGCGGCAACATCGATCCGCTGCTGCTGGCAGCCATCATTGAGCGCGGCATGGTGCGCGCCGGGCGCCTGGCCCGCATCAAGGTCAGTGTGCGTGACATTCCCGGCTCATTGGCAAAGATCACCGCCACTGTGGCCGACGCCGGGGCCAATATCGACGAGGTGCATCACCAGCGCGCCTTCACCATGCTCTCGGTCCAGAACGTGGAGATCGAGCTGGTGATCCAGACACGCGGGCGCGACCATATCCAGCAAGTGCTGGCGGCGCTGAATGCGGCCGGCTTCGAGGCGTCAGAGCAGCACTGAGCGCTGCGAGGGACCCGTCAATTCCAGCCAATCACCTCAAAACCCTTTTCACTCAAGCAACGCTGCACAAAGCTGCGGTAGGTGCTGTTGGGTTTGTCGTTGTGAAACGCGCCTGACACCGCACCCGCAGAGCCGCCCACGGCGGCGCCCGCGGCGCCGGAACGCAGTACGCCTTCGCCGCCGCGCCCGGTGATCAGCGCACCCACCGCCGAAGCCACACCCCCGACGGCTGCGCCTTCACCGGCACGCCGGCCGACTTCGTTGGTGCTTTGCGACGGGCTGAGCCCGGCGGCCGAGGCCCGTGACATGCAGGCGCTGGCCTCCGCCTGGCCTTGCGCGTCACCTACCCGGTTAAGGGTGGCGTTGGGATAGAGCACGGGCTTTGCCGAGGCGCTGTTGGGACCGCCGGAAGCACATGCCGACAACAGGGCCACGGCGGACAAAACAGCACCGGCTGAAAAAAAACGGAACCGCCGCTGAGGCGCGAAATGGGCTGGGGATTTCATGTATTCCTTCCACAAATAAGCATGGCAAAGGGTACCGCAAGCCAGGCGCCGGGCATCTTTGTCGCCCGCATCTTCATGTAACCATCTTCATGCAGGTAAAATCTGCCAAGACTCTCAAGCATTTCAGGAATCAACCCCATGTCCAGTCCAGCCAGCCACACCACCAATGCAGCCCACGACAGCGCCACTCCCGCCCAGGAGCAGGATGCCGTCGACGCGATCGTTCCGTTGATCCCCATTGTTCTGCCCGTGGTGGGCGGCGTGCTGATGTTCCTGCTGGCGTTTATCGCCATCTACATGGCCTGAAAGCCCCCGCTCTCACCCCGAAAGTCCGCATCTTGCGGACTTTTTTGTTTCCGGGGCTCCGCGCCCTCTTCTCCACTCTCTTCCCGGCCCACTTCCCGGCCCCTTCAGCCTGTTCACCGAGGAACCGGCCTGAAACTGCGGGCCGAAACGGCCGTCCAGGCATTCTTCACCCCGATGTCATGACTGCCGGAACCCCGGCGCAGTCTATGCATAACCTCATGCCGGTTATGCATAACTTTTGCCTGTAACTTACAGGTAACTCGCGCTGATCTTCTTAAAATGAATTGGACTGGCCGATCCGTGGAAGATGAAAAGCAGCCTCACGCTGCCGCTTTTTGTCATTGCGCCGCAGCACTTTTGAAGCTTGCGCACCGCCCGCCGACCGGGACCTGTTTGTTGTGCAAAGGGAAGCTTCCAAGCCTTATTTCGATAAACGTCTCCGTGTCGCAACCATCCAGGTTGCCGCGCGACGTTTCCCGAAATAACGCTTTTTAACTTTGGAGTTTTTTCGATGAACCACCCCGCGATGCAAGGGCTTAACCTCAACACGCCCCCCTACGTCAAGAATGCCAAACTGATTGCCTGGGTTGCCGACATGGTGGCCTTGTGCAAGCCCGACAACATTTATTGGTGCGACGGCAGCGACGCCGAATACCAGCGCCTGTGCCAGCAACTGGTCGGCGCCGGCACCTTCAAAAAGCTTAACGAAGCCAAGCGCCCGAACAGCTTCCTGGCCTGCTCCGACCCGACCGACGTGGCGCGCGTGGAAGACCGTACCTTCATTTGCTCGGCCAAAAAGGAAGACGCCGGCCCGACCAACAACTGGATGGCCCCCGCTGAAATGCGCACCACACTGCAGCCCCTGTTTGATGGCTGCATGAAGGGCCGCACCATGTACGTGGTGCCTTTCAGCATGGGCCCGCTTGGCTCGCCCATCGCGCACATCGGCATTGAACTGTCCGACAGCCCTTACGTGGCCGTCAACATGAAGATCATGACGCGCATGGGCAAAGCCGTGTTTGACGTGCTCGGCCTCGACGGCGAATTCGTCCCCTGCGTGCACACCGTGGGTGCGCCGCTGGCCGAAGGCCAGCAAGATGTGAAATGGCCTTGCAACAAAACCAAGTACATCGTGCATTACCCCGAAACGCGCGAGATCTGGTCTTACGGCTCCGGCTATGGCGGCAACGCCTTGCTGGGCAAGAAGTGTTTTGCGCTGCGCATCGCCTCCAACATGGGCCGCGCGGCTTCGCAAGACGGCTCCGGCAACCCTGGCTGGCTGGCCGAACATATGCTGATCCTGGGCGTGACCTCGCCCGAAGGCAAGAAGTACCACGTCGCGGCGGCCTTCCCTTCGGCCTGCGGCAAGACCAATTTCTCGATGCTGGTGCCGCCGGCAGGCTTTGAAGGCTGGAAGGTCACCACCATCGGCGACGACATCGCCTGGATCAAGCCGGGTGCGGACGGTCGCCTTTACGCCATCAACCCGGAAGCCGGCTACTTCGGCGTGGCACCGGGCACCAACATGCTGACCAACCCCAACTGCCTGCGCAGCCTGGACAAAAACGTGATCTTCACCAACGTCGGCCTGACCGACGACGGCGACGTCTGGTGGGAAGGCATGGAGCAGGACGCCCCCGGCAAGGCATTGCCGGCGCACCTGATCGACTGGCAAGGCAAGGACTGGACGCCACAAATCGCCAAGGAAACCGGCGCCAAGGCCGCCCACCCCAATTCACGCTTTACCGTGGCCGCCACCAACAACCCGGCGCTGGACCCGGCCTGGAACGACCCTGCCGGCGTGCCGATTGACGCCTTCATCTTTGGCGGCCGCCGTTCGAACACCGTGCCGCTGATCACCGAAGGCCGCAACTGGGTGGAAGGCGTGTACATGGCCGCCACCATGGGCTCCGAAACCACGGCCGCCATCACCGGCCAGGTTGGCGTGGTGCGCCGCGACCCGTTCGCGATGATCGCTTTTGCCGGCTACAACATGGCCGACTACTTCCAGCATTGGCTCAACGTGGGCCAGGAACTCGAAGCCTCGGGCGCGAAGCTGCCGAAAATCTTCACGGCCAACTGGTTCCGCAAAGGCGAAGACGGCAAGTTTGTCTGGCCCGGCTACGGCGAAAACATGCGCGTGCTGAAGTGGATGATCGACCGCATCGAAGGCAAGGGCCAGGGCGTCGAGCACATCACCGGCGTCAGCCCCCGCTATGAAGACATGAACTGGACCGGCCTGGACTTCAGCGCCGAGCAGTTCAAGACCGTGACCAGCATCGACAAGGCCGCCTGGCTCAAGGAGCTGGAACTGCACGCCGAACTGTTCAAGCAACTCGAACATCACCTGCCGAAAGAGCTGGAGGAGACCAAAGCCGCGATCGAGCGCCGCCTGGCCGCCTGACCGGCACACCACGCGCGGGGCGTTTCGCACAACCTGCGGTACGCCTCATTCCTGGTGCAATGACTGCGCCAAGGCAAAAAAAAGCCACCGATCCGGTGGCTTTTTTTGTGGGCCGCTGCAAAGAGCGGCGCGGCGTAGAGGCGCCTGGCGCTTAGATGTAGCTGCGGTGGTAAGCCCGCAGTTCCGCACCACCGAGACGGCGGGCGCGCTGTGACAGTCCGGCTGGAGCAGATGCCTCATCAACCACAGCTTCGGCAGCGGCAACTTTCGTGTCGGCCTGGCTGCGCAGGAAAGCCTTCAGTTCTGCACCGCCCAGACGGAGGGCGCGCTGTGTCAGGCCGGCCGGAGCGGACACCACGGCTGCGGGGGCAGCAACAGCCTCTTCAACGGCGGCTTGCTGACGGGCCATTGCAACTTGCAGGTCGGCCATCACGCGGGGATCGTTCTTGGCGGCTTGCCACAGGCGCTGGTCGGCGCGGGCTTCGGCCAGGCTACGCGACCAGGCGTCCAGGCCGACCTTGAGGCTGACGGCTGCATTGCGCGCAGCGCCGGCGAAAATCGCCAGGACAGCAAAGGCGACAGCCCAGATGCCGATCCACATGACCAGCAGGTGACCTTCGGCGACGCTGTCCATCACCTGGTAAGCCACCACCATCACGGCGGCCGCAACAGCGGACAAGAGCAGAGTGGCCAGGCCGCGGGTGCCGGAGAAAGCACCGCCCAGCTGGCGTACGGCACCAAAGGCCGACTCAGCGCGGACAACGCCTGGGTGCTGTGTGGAATATTTGATATTGACGAAGCTGGTCATGGTGAACTCCCTTTGGGTTAACTCCGCTGAACCAAAATTGCAGCGGGTAGGAGGATATTAGGGTTATCACTGATGTTATTCAACTTTATCTTTATGATGTGATTCATTCACATTGGTGATAATTTGAGCTTTTCCACCCTCTTTTCACCCTCTTTTCGCCCTTCAACACCCGCCCCAAGCCGTGACCCCGCTCAATTTCCGGACCCTGGACCTCAACCTGCTTCGCGTGTTTGACGAAGTGATGGCCGAGCGCAGCCTGACCCGGGCGGCGCGCAACCTGTCGCTGACGCAGCCGGCTGTTAGCAATGCCTTGCGCCGGCTGCGTGAGACCCTGGGCGACGAGCTCGTACAGCGCAGCGGCCAGGGCATGGCGCCCACCCCGCGCGCCGTGGCGATCTGGCCGGCCGTGCGCGAGGCCCTGCAGCAATTGCAGGAGTCGCTGGTGCCCAACGAATTCGTGCCCGGCGAAGCCACCACCATCTTCGTGCTGGCCATGGCCGACGCCACCGCGGCCGAATTGATTCCCGGCCTGGTGGAGACACTGGACCAGGAAGCCCCAGGCGTGTCGATCCGCGTGATTCCACTGACCACACGCGACCCGCGGCGCCTGCTGGACGAGGAGCTGTGCGACCTGGCGGTCGGCTACTTTCCCTCGGTGCTGGCCGACCTGACGGCCGGCGCGCAAAGTGGCGAGCCCCTGCCCTTTTTGCACCAGCGGCTGTATGACGGCGAATACGTCTGCGTCATGCGCAAAGACCACCCGCTGGCTACCGGCCCCTTCACACTGAGCAAGTTCTGTGCGGCGCGCCACATGCTGGTGAGCTTTTCGGGCCGGCCCTATGGTTTCGTCGACGAAGCCCTTGCCTCGCTGGGCCGGGAGCGGCATGTGGTGCTGACGGTCAACCAGTTCTTCACTGCGGGGCGGGTGGTGGCCAACTCCAACCTGCTCACCGTGCTGCCGCGGCATTTCGTCGGGGTGACGGGCATTGCCGACCAGCTGGTGCTGCGCCCCCTGCCGTTTGACGTGTCACCGGTGCACGTGGATACCCTGTGGCACCGGCGTTCGCAACAACGCAGCGCGCATGCGTGGTTGCGGCAGGTGCTGGTGCGTGCGGCCGACAGGGCGTTTTTGGCCTGAAGCCCCTGACCCACCCAAAGGACTGGCCAGCCTGGCTATCCGAAGAGACGTCTACACAGCGCTATAAAAATCATAGCTGCTCGCGCAAGTCAGTATTGGGCGAGGGTCATTTTTGATGCCAAACCAGGCAGTTTTGGGCGCGGAAATCGTCGCCGGGAGCCATCGCTACTGCGGCGCGCTTCCCCAGCACACTTTTTTTCCCATCAAATTGGTGTTTTAGCCAACAAAGACGAGCGCAAGTCGCTAGCTATTTGATAGCAGCCGTGGCAAGCGGATCAAACCACTGCAGTTCCCGGCTGCGGTGTGGCCAGCACGCAACGCAGACACCAAAACAGCGCACTGAATGACCCGGATCCGGTGCCCTACGGCGCGATTTTCAGCGTGTTGCGCCGCTTTTTTCTGGCTACAAGCCAGCCTCTGGCCGCTCCTGACTGGCGCCGCCAGAACAAATTAATTCTTTAGTTCTCTCATTTGGTGTTCTGCGCGTCATAAGTCTTCAAACGACCTACTTGCAAAAAAATGTAACGTGAAGCAAAGTCAAAACATGGACATCACACCCGTACAGAGCTCTTCCCGGAGGGCGTCGTTACTGCGAGGCATACGTTAAAAAATGTTAGCTAAATCGTTACTTGCGCATGCAGCCGAAATCGCGATGTCCTCTGGCGGGGCAATCGTCTTTGGGTTGCGTTGACCGGCACGGCTTGAACCCTCACCCCAAAACCGGCCCCGCATGAATTCCCGCCCGCACTTTCCCCTCAAGCCGCTTGGCCTGGCGCTGGCATTCGCCGGCCTGGCCATGGCACCGCATGCCGGCCATGCCCAGGTCACCAACGATTTCTCGGCCGCAGGCACTCAGGACTGGAACGACGCGGCCAACTGGAGTGGCGGCACGCCTACAGCCGCCAGCTTGGCAAGGGTCCCGACGAACCAGCAGGTGGACATTATTAGTGGACCAGCCGCCCAGGTGGGCACGCTGCAAGTGGAGGAAAACGGCCAGGTGGTCGTCCATGCGGGCCGCACCCTGGCCGCTGGCACGCTCCTGCTGGGCACCACGCCGACGCCGGGTAACGCGGGATCAATGCTGATTAATGGGAGCGTCACGGCCACGCGGCTGAGCGTGGGCGACACGGTGACCGGAGGGCAGATCCTCATGGACGGCGCCGGCGCCAGCCTGAACGTGTCCCCCCTCAGCCTGGCTCCGGGCGACCAGTTCATTGTTGGCAACAATGGAGACGGGCTCCTGGGCATCCGCACCGGCGCCACCGTGACGGTGGGCGGCACCCGCACCCTGCACCTGGGCAATGTGGGCACCGGGACGCTGGTCATCGGCAACATCGGGCCCAGCGGCACCCTGAATGCTGACGCCGTGGTTTTCGGCAATGCCAGCTCCAGCATCAAGTTCAACCAAAACGACGCCACGCCCTACACCTTCTCCGCGGCGATCAGCGGCGCCGGATGGGTAGAAGTGTTCCGCCACCCCGGGGGCTCCTCCACCATACTGACGGGCGCCAACAGCTACACCGGCGGCACTTTCATCAGAACCAATGCCCGCCTGACCGGCAGCACCACCAGCCTGCAGGGAGCCATCAGCAACGACGGCGTGCTGACCTTCGACCAGACCACCAATGGCACCTATGCAGGGTCCGTCAGCGGCGGCGGCGCACTGGTCAAGGAAGGCAGCGGCACGGTGATTCTTTCTGGCACCAACACCTACACCGGCGGCACCACCATCAATGGCGGCACCTTGCGCGGTACTACCGCCAACCTGCAGGGCTTGATTACCACCAACGCCAACCTGGAGTTCTTGCAAGCAGGCAACGGAACGTTTGGCGGCGTCATCAGCGGCACCGGCAACGTGGTCAAAAGCGGCACCGGCAATGTCACCTTTTCCGGCACCCACACTTACAGCGGGACTACCGTCGTCAGCGGCGGCACGCTGTCGGTCAACGGCAGCCTGACCAACTCTGCCGTGCAGGTGCAGAACGGCGGCACGCTGGGCGGCACCGGTTCCGTGCGCAACACCACCATCCAGTCGGGCGGCACGCTGGCGCCCGGCAATTCCATCGGCACGCTCACCGTCGTCGGCAATCTGACTTTCAATGCGGGCTCCAATTACAGCGTGGAGGTCGATGCAGCCGGCAGCAACGACCGCACCAACGCCACCGGCACGCTGACCATCAACGGCGGCACGGTCAACGTGCTGGCCAGCGCCGGCACCTACTCGCCGACCACGCAGTACACCATCCTCAATGCCACAGGCGGGCGCACCGGCGTCTTTAGCGGGCTCACGACCAACCTGGCGTTTCTGACGCCGTCGCTCACCTACGACCCCAACAATGTGTACCTGACCCTGGCGCGCAACAGCACCGGCTACAACACCCTGCCCGGCATGACGCCCAACCAGCAGTCAGCCTCGAATGCGCTGCAAAATGCCTCCGGCAGCGCGAGCGGCGACATGAGCACGGTGCTCAGCGCCCTCAACAGCCTTTCAGTGCCGCAGGCCCTCGCCGCCTTCGATGCCATAGGCGGTGCCAACCTGGTCGCCTTGCGCCGTGCCGGCCCCAGCTTTGCCGCCGCATTCGGCGAACAGCTGCAGGCACGCGTGGGCCGAAGCAGCCTGGGCTCAGTCTGCGGCAGCGACGACGTTGCGGGCCGCGAAGCCCTGAGGGCGCTTTTCCCGGCCATCGAAGACGGCTGCGGTTTCTGGCTGCGCGGTTACGGCAGCCACCAAATCACCGACAGCGACGGCAATGCCATGGCCAGCCGCCTGAACAGCACCGGCCTGAGCGCGGGTTACGACGCCGAAGTGTCGCCAGGCTTGATGCTGGGCGGCGCCGTGACCATCGGCACATCAAGGGTCAGTTTTGATTCAGGTGACCAGGGCAGGGCTCGCAGCGCGGCGCTGGCGATGTACGCCGGCTACACCGACGGGGCCTGGCGCCTGAATGGCGTGACCAGCGTGGCGTTTCACGGCAACCACATGGACCGCGGCATCGTGGTCGGGCCGATCGCCCGCCTGGCCTCGTCGAATTTCGACAGCAGCACCGCCACGGCCTACGGCGAGTTGACCTACGACCTGGACATGACCGGCTGGACGCTGCAACCGATGGCCGCGCTGGCCTTCAGTCGCAACCAGACCAACGGTTTCGCCGAGCAGGGCGCCGGTGCGCTCAACCTGCAGGTTGCCGCGCAAACCGTGTACTCGACCAAATCGATGTTGGGGCTGAAAGCCGGCTTTGACGTGGGCCGGCTGCGGATCGAACCGCGGGTGGTGTGGGCACATGAGTTTGGCAAATACAACACCCCGATGACGGCGCAGCTGCAGGGCGCCGGCACGCCCTACCAGTTCCAGATCGCGGGCGTGGCCCTCAATGCCAACACGGTGGTCCTGGGCGTGGGCGTTTCGGGCCGCATCCACGACAACTTCAACCTCTTCGCCGACCTCCAGACCGAACAGAACGCACGCCAGCGCAACCTGGCCCTGCTGATGGGGGTGCGCGGCAAATGGTGAGCCGGGCATCTCAAGGCATGTTGCCCCCTGACCGACCTGATTCACAACACATTTAATCCAGCCACACCCGCGTCATACCTCATGGCTTACAAAAGCATGCCCCCCATCCCGCCATCCCTGCCGCCTCTCCCGCCGCGCCAACCCAAACCGAAACCCGGCAAGGACGCCGGCGCCCACCGATACGACACCATCGTTTTTTTGCTGATCATCGGCCTGGCGATTGTGGTGGCCGGCAGCGCAGCGCGTTACACCCTGGTAGACCGGCCTGCGGCCAAGGCACAGAAGGAAGCCCAGCTGCTGATGCAGCAGCTGATGGCCGCGAACCAGAAGAACCAGCAGCAGCTTGAACAAAAGCTCGCCGAAGCCAAGGCCCAGACCGAGGCATTGCGCGCCAACATGGAGCAGATGAAGGCCGAGATCCAGCAGCCCAAGGCCGCAGCGGAACCGGTTGCGGAGCCGGTGCAGAAACCGGTGCCCGACGCCCAGGCCGCGGAACGCAAGCGGCTGGAGCGCGTCAAGGTGGTCGATGAACTGGTGGACTCCCTGACGCCTAACCTGCAGGTCAAGTTCCAGCAAAAGGTCACCTGGCTGGACCGCAGCGTCTCCTTCGGTTTTAGCCTGACCAACGCAAGCCGCCGCGCCGTCCGCGTGACCCCGCCGCGCATCGCCCTGACCCTCAACCCTCTTCCCAACACAAAGCTGGCACTGAAAGCCAGCGATGTGCAGGCTGACATCTGCCCTGGCGGCTTGATCGGGCCGGGAGAGACCATTAACTGCAATGTGGTGCTGCGTTCCGAGGCTACCTTCACCGGCGTCGGCCACATTCCGTTTCGCGCCGTCATCTCGGCACGCACGGAACTCCCGGCAACCAGCGAAACCTGGAAAACCGTGCGTTCCGCCTACAAGGAAGCCTACCTGGAGGAACACATGGTCAAAAGCGTCTCCTTTAACGGGGAGCTGTGGCGGTAGCCGCGGGCCGGCAGCAGGATCACGCACGCACCCTATCGAGGCGACTGAAGCCGGCGGCAGATTGCCATGCCATTCGCTATCAAATAGATAGTGGCTTGCGCCCGTTTGTATTGGGCTTTAGCCATCTTTGGCACTTGAAATCAGTGGTTTTCTCGGGGTTTCCGGCGTCGCCAAGGCTTTTGCGGCACCCCAGGGGCAGGCTGGAGGATAAAGAGCCCCCTGAGTCGCTTTTTACCCACTCAATCGGGCTGTAACCCAATGAGAACAGGCGCTAGCCGCTATTAATTCAGTAGCATCTCGCCGACGCCGAACGCCCACGGGCAACCCCGTTCAAGCGGCTCGCGGCGAGGGGCATGGTTTTTGCACACACTTTTGCACACAAACTGTACGCAGGAGCCGCGCATGCCAGACCACCCACACACCCCAACGCCCTCCCACCCACTTGCGCGCCGCACCGCGCTGAAGATCCTCGCCAGCGGCGCCGCGTCCATGGCGCTGCCGGCCCTGGCTGCCTGGCCGGACAAGCCGATCAAGATCGTGGTGACCTTTCCGGCCGGCGGCGCCAGCGACATCGTCGCGCGGGTGATGGCGGAGCAGCTGGGCAAAAAGCTGGGGCAGGCGGTGGTGGTCGACAACCGGCCGGGCGCGGGCGGCAGCGTGGGAGGCCTGGTGGTGGCGCAGGCGCCGGCGGACGGCTACACGCTGATGCTGAGCAACTCGACACCGGTTTCCATCGGCCCGTTCGCGCTGGAAAAGCAGCCCTATGACCCGGTGGAAGGCTTCACCCACATCGCGCTGATCGGCAACGCCCCCTGCGTGGTGATGGCCAACCCGCACGCGCCCATCAAGACGATTACCGATGTGGAAGCGCAGGCCCGCAAGGCGGGCCGGCTCGACTTCGGCTCGGGCGGCCCGGCTTCGATCGGCCACATCTACGGCGAGCTGATGAAAAAGTCCATGGGCGTGAACCTGGTGCACATCCCGTACCGCGGCGGTGCGCCCATGACGACAGACCTGATCGCGGGCGTGATCCCCGTGGGGATCGACGTGCTGACGGCGTTTGTGCCTTACTTCAAAAGCGGGCAGCTGGTGCCGCTGGCCGTGACGTCGGCCAGCCGCTCACCGCTGGTGCCGGATGTGCCCAGCGTGGTGGAGTTTGGCTACCGCAAGCTGGTGCTGGACAACTTCTTTGGCCTGAGCGGCCCGGCGCACATGCCGGCCGACGTCGTGGCACGGCTGAGCAGCGCCTGCAACGAAATACTGGCAACGGCAGAGATCAAAAAGAAGATGCTGGAGCTGGGCATCACCACCCAGCCCATGAGCCCGGCGGCGTTCACCGGCTTCGTCAAGGAGCAGGTAGCCGTACTGTCGCCCGCCGTCAAAGGAGCAGGGGTTAAGCTCTGACCGCATCCGCCCCGAGCAAGACCCCGTCTTTACCAGCTGAAGCCGCGGTCTGGCTTTGCCAGCCGCAAGGCGGGCAGCCCCGTACGAGAGAAAAGGGGCAGCGCGCCGCAGGCTCGAAGTGGGGAAGCGTGGGGGCTCAGCGAACCACGCTGAGGTAAGCGTAGGCGGCGCTGCGCAGTTCCTGGGCCTGCAGCGGATTGCGGCCGGCGCGTGCTTCGGCGCGTTCCATCAGGTTGTGGGCCACACCGTTTACAGGGGCCACGCGGGTTGCGGCGGGCAGGAAACGGGCGATCTGGGAAATCAGGCTGTACATGTCAGGGTCACCTTCATGGGGTGAAAAAGTTGCGGTGAATGAAGAATAAGGGTTTTCCCTAGGGTTTCAAGCCTAACCGAGGCCCAAACCCATGCAAAAAATGCATGTGATGCCCCGCGGCGACACATGCGGGTGATTTCTACGTGATTTCCGGGAAAAATTTCACGGAGCCGGCGGCTATGCTTGGGCTGTGGCCCATCCCCCAAATCCCTCCTCTTCCCTGCCCACGGCTGAGACCCCTGCTTCATCGCCGGACGGGGCGCTGGCGCTGCTGCGGCAGATCGCCTCAAATATTGACGCCATGCTCTGGTCCTGGGACCCGCAAACTGGCCGCATCACCTATACCAACCCGGCGTTCGAGGCGTTCTGGGGCCTGTCGGCCGACACCCTGGCAGACCGGCCCTGGCAATGGCTGGAGCATGTGGACCCGATAGACCGCGAGCGGGTGCTGAGCCTGCAGACCAGCCCCCTCAAGCGCAGCGAAGAGTACAGGGTCATACGGCCGCAGGGCGGCAACGCCCGGCTGAGCCAGCGCGCACTGCCCATGCACAGCCCTTCGGGGCAGTTGCTGCGCGTCATCCACCTGGCCAACAACATCACCTGGCAGCTCGACACCTCCAAGCAGCTGCGTGTGGAGATCGGCCGGCGCAACGACTCCGAGGCCAAGTACCGCGCGGTGGTGGAAAACGTCAGCGAGGGCATTCTTGTCACGGCGGCCGGGCGCATCCTGTATGCCAACCCCAAGGCGCTGGAGCTGACCTCGCTGGACGAGGAAACCGCCAAGTCCCGGCCCTTCATCGAATTCATCCACCCCGACGACCGCGAGAAGGTGCTGAGCAACCACATGAAGCGCCTGCGCGGCGAGCCGGTGGAGAACTACTACCAGTTTCGCGTGCAACACAGCCGCAGCGCCATACGCTGGCTGGAGATCAGCGCGGTGATGTTTGAATGGCAGGGCGCGCCCGCCACGCTCAACTTCCTGACCGATGTCACGCGCAAGCGCCAGGCAGAGGAAGACATGCGCAAGGCGCTGGCGCACGAGCGCGAGCTGTCGGAGCTGAAGTCACGGTTTGTCGCCGTGACATCGCACGAGTTCCGCACACCGCTGGCCGCCATCCTGTCGTCCGTGGAGCTGCTGGACGCCTACGGGGCCAGCTTTCCGGCCAGCGAACGCCGGGAGCTTCTGGGGCAAATCAAGACGGCGGTGGCCCGCATGAACAGCATGGTCGAGCAGGTGCTGCTGACCAGCCGCCTGGAGCTGGGCAAGTTCCAGTTCGAAGCCGCACCGCTGGCAGTGCCCGACTGGCTGGTTCAGGTGATGGGTGAGCTTGAGCGCGGCAACCCGCAGGCCGCGCGCGTGTCGCTGACCTGCGACGGCCTGGACGCGCCGCGCACGGCGGACCAGCAGTTGCTGCGGCACATCGTGGTCAACCTGCTGGGCAATGCACTGAAATATTCGGACCCGGACACGCCGGTGCAGTTTGCCGTTCGCGGCGTGGGCGACCAGATTCACCTGCGCATCACCGACCACGGCATCGGCATCCCGGAAGCCGACCTGCCGCGGCTTTTCGGCAGCTTTCACCGCGGCACCAATGTCGGCAATATTTCCGGCACCGGCATCGGCCTGCACATCGTGAAGGAATGCGTTGACCTGCACCAGGGGCAGATTGAAGTCACCAGCCGGCCCGGACAGGGCACGACATTCACCGTGCGCCTGCTGGCGCCGCTGGCCTGACGCACCCCGCCCGGCGCCGGCGGTTTTGCCGTTTCAGGGGCCTTTTTTCCGGTGGTAGGTCAGCGCCGCCTGAATGCAGAACGACAAGGCATCCCGCGGCAGTGGATCGGCCGCATCGAGCACGATGGCCCGGTTGCCCTCATAACGCAGCTCGCCCGGAAACAAGGTGCGGAAGGTGTCCACCAGCGTGGTGTTGCAATTGAAGTACAGGGCGTACTGCGACGGGCTGGACTTGACCGGCCCCAGGCGGACGGTGCTGCCGCTTTTGCTGACTGACGTGAGGTAGGCCGGCTCGCCCCACTTGAGGGTTTCCTCCAGCTCGCCCACGCCGGGTGTGGCCGATGCCGTGTCCAGGATCAGCGTGCGCAGGGCCAGCAGCTTGCGCCGCAGCGCCGGTGGGTAGGCCGCGAAGGTCTGCGCGACGGCTGCGTTTTCGATCTGCTTCACAAGCGGCTCCGGTTCATCTGCTGATGCCATGCGCAATCTAGCGCATGGGCGCAAGGCCGCGCAAGCTAAAACTCCAGCAAGGAAGAGATCGAAACATCTTCCCGCACAATGGGCGGGTGAACATCCAGCTCCTTTCCGATCTGCACCTTGAATCCAATCCCCACTTCACAGCGCAGCCCGTGCCCGGTGCCGACCTGCTGGTGCTGGCGGGCGACATCGGCTCCTACCAGAAGGGCTCGTTGCTGGACGAATTGAATATCGGCGACTTTGGCCTGGCGCGGTTTTCACCGTTGCCGGCAGAGCGCGGCGGCGCCGGCTGGCCGACGCCGGTGCTGTTTGTCCCGGGCAACCACGAATACGACGGCCTGGACTTTGATGAAACCCATGTGCGGCTGCGCGAAACCTGCGAGCGCCTGGGCATGGTCTGGCTTGAGCGTGAAACCGTGGTGCTGCAGGGTGTGCGTTTTGTGGGCAGCACGCTGTGGACCGACTTTGACGCCCTGAGCGCAGGCCAGGCCCAGGCATCGGACATTACGCCGGGCGAGCAATTGAAAGCTCGCGAAAAAGCATTCCGCGCCGCCAACTTTTACCTCCAAAAAAACCATTCCTTTCGCGATGGCCAGCCACTGCTGGCGGCCGATGTGCGCGAAGAGGGCCTCAAAAGCCAGGCCTGGTTGCGGCAGGCACTGGCCGTACCCTTTGAAGGGCCTACCGTGGCCGTGACGCATTTCGCCCCCAGCTTGCTGAGCGCCGACCCGCGCTATGGCCTGGTGCCGGGTACAGCGGGCTTTTGTAATGCGCTGGATGACCTGCTGCCGCTGGCCGACCTGTGGCTGCATGGGCATCTGCATTGCGTAATTAATTACATCAGCCGCGGCTGCCGCGTAGTGGCGAACCCGCTGGGTTATGCACGCAAGCATGAACAGGACGGGTTTTTACCCGACTTGCTGATCCGCGTCGGCCAATAGCACTCAAGCACTCAGTCGTCCTCTTATGTGCGTGGTGCCGACGTGCCGCTGGTGACTAAAGTCGTAGCGCCGCAGCGCACACGGCGGCGGCATTTTTTTGAACTTCCTGCGCATCGCGTAACCCAACCACGACCGGCAACGCGGAACCCAAGGGTCAGCACGAAGGTGATAACACTTTGTTCCAATTGTTGGTTTGCGCACTGTTCGGCTTGCATGTATCTTGCATGAAGGGTTCATGCAGGACTTCCTGTACCGCACCCGCATTGGGGAGAGCACCATGAAAAGCAACGTGTCCTATCTTGGCGCCTGGCTGGTTGCCGTCGGCCTTGCGTTTGCGTTTGCGTTCGCGTCGCCCAATGAGGCCAGCGTGATGGGGCACATGCCGGCCTTCATGGCGCAAACACTGCTGCGCCAGCCGGTCAACGTACCGGATGGCTTGCCCTCTGACCGCACCCTTGCACTGATCACCTTCCAGCGCGGCCAGCACGTCCAGGCCGAGAGCTGGATCCAGGGGCTGAACCTGCGTAACGACTCGTCCATCGCGTGGATGCGCATGCCGATCGTCAATGACCCCGGCACACCGACGGGGCGCAGCGCCGTCGAAAACAGGTTGCTCAAGCACTACACGGCCGACACCGAGCGCGCCAGGCTGGTGCCGGTGTTCACCGACCGGGCCAGTTTTGTGCGCGCGGCCGGCCTCAACGGCACGGACCAGGTCTACGCCGTGGTGGTCAACCGCCAGGGTGAAGTGCTGGCGCGGGTTGAAGGTCAGTTCGACGCAGATAAAGCGCAGACGCTGCGCGAAACTCTGCGCTCGCAGAGTTTCTAGACTAGCCCCCACGGTCGCTCACTTCGTGTAGCTCCCTGCCCCCCGAGGGGGCCGCCCGCCTGCGGCCCGGCAAAGCCGGTTCCGCGGCTCATGCTGGCTTGAAGATTCGGTGAATACGGCCAGTGATGGAGGTATTTCACCAATGGGGGCCGAGGGTCCGGCTTCGCCGGCCCCAGGCGCCGCCCCCTTGAGGGGGGAACAGACTACACGAAGTGAGTCTGGACGGGGGTGTTATAGCGTCCTCTCACCCAACGTGAAATAGAACGTGGCGCCCTGCCCCAGTGCTGACTGGGCCCAGACCTTCCCGCCATGCCGTGCCACGATGCGGTGCACCGTGGCCAGCCCAATGCCGGTGCCGGCGAACTCCGACAGCGAATGCAGGCGCTGGAACGCGCCAAACAGCTTCTCCGCATAGGCCATGTCAAAGCCGGCGCCCTTGTCCTGGACAAAATAAACCGTCTCTCCGTCTTCCCCGATCTCATGGCCGAAGGTGATTTCGGTGCGCTCCTGGTTGGCGCTGAATTTCCAGGCGTTGCCCAGCAGGTTGTCCAGCAACTGCATGAGCAGGCGCGGGTCACCCTGCCCCGTCAAACCCGCTTCAACATGGAGATCCACCGGCCTTTCGGGCTCGCGTTCACGGTAGCCATCAAGGATGCCCTGGACCAGCGCGCTGAGGTCGACCGGCTCCCAGCGCAGGCTTGAGCGCGACACCTGTGCCAGCGTCAACATCGCATCGATCAACTCCCCCATTTGCCCCACCCCGGCCCGTATGCGCGCCAGGTAATGCCGGCTGCGCTCCGACAGCGGTGTGCTGTCGGACTTGTTCATGGCACGCTGCAACAGGTCGCTGAATCCGTCGATGGCACTCAGCGGGCTGCGCAGGTCATGGGACACGGAATAGGAAAACGCTTCCAGTTGTTTGTTGGCAAATTCGAGCTGCGCGGTGCGCTGCTGCACGCGCTCTTCCAGGCTGGCGTTGAGCCGCAAAATTTCTTCACGCGCACGCCGGCGTTCTCGGATATCGGTGTTGATGCCGAGCACCCCGTTGACCTTGCCTTCTTCGTCGCGCACCACCGTCCAGCGTGCTTCGATGGCCACCGTTGAACCATCTCTGGCGTGCTGCTCCAGTTCACCGGTCCAGTCCCCTTCATTGGCCAGCGTGCGGGCCATGGCGTCCACAAGCACCTGGGGATCCTCGTACATGAACTCTTCCATCGATTTTCCCAGCACTTCTTCGGCCGTCCAGCCGTAAAGGCGTTCGGCACTCTTGTTCCAGAAACGTATGGTCCGGTCCAGGTTGCGGACCATGATGGCATCCTGGGCCCTGTCCAGCAGCGAGGCCTGTTCGCGCAGTTTGACTGCGGCCTGGCGCGCCGCCTCCTGGCTGCGCTGGCGCTCCAGCCGTTCTCTCAAGCTGACGATGCCGAATGCCAGGTTGTCGGCAAGCTCCTGCAGGAGCTTGATTTCTTCAGGGGTGAAGTGCTGCGCTTCGGCCGAATAAAGGCACAGCACACCAAAACTGCGGCCCCCTTCGCGCAAGGGCAGGCAGACCGCGCTCCGGTAGCCTCGCTTCATCGCGTCGGCATGCCAGTAGAAGTGATTTTCAGCCTGACCGATGTCGCCACTTTGCTGGGGCAGCCCCGTGCGAATGGCCTGGCCCGCGGGGCCCTGGCCCGTGACCTGGTCATCGCGCCAGGTCAAGCGGATCACCGTCAGGTAGCCACCCTCGTTACCGGCGTGCACCATGGGCTGTATGGTGCGCGCTTCGTCGTTCTGCGCATACCCGACCCATGCCATGCGGTAGCTGCCCACGTCGACGGCGACACGGCAGACTTCGGCCAACAGGGCCTCCTCGTCTTCGATCCGGTTGATGGCGATGCTGGACTGGCTCAGCATCTGCAGGGCCCGGTTGGTGTTTGCGAGCGCCAGGTCGGCAAGCTTGCGGTCGGTAATGTCGCGCGCGGTGCCCACCACACGTTCGAGCACGCCCGACGCATCGAGCACCGGATAGGAGTGGTCGTGTATCCACCGGAGCTTGCCGTCCGTGGACAGGATGCGGTATTCGATGTCGGAGGATTCGCCGGTTCGGTTGCGCTTCCTGGCGAGCTTCAGCAAAGGCTGATCCTCCGGCAGCGCCGCGTCGGCATATGACAGGGGGTTGGCATACAGGCTCTCGCGGCTGCGCCCCCACACTTTCTCATAGCCGGGGCTGATATAGAGAAGCTGGCCCGAGCGGGGATCCACGTTGTAAAAAACGTCGTTGATGTTTTCTGCAAGCTCACGAAAGCGCGCTTCGCTGCTGACCAGCGCCGCCTCGGCGCGGGCACGTACCAGCGCAATGCCGGCCAGCCGCGCCGCGGTGGCGATCAGCTCCAGGTCGTGCGCCTGGGGGGCACACGGATAGCGGTGGTAGATGGCAAACGTCGCCAGCGGCTCGCCAGTGGTAGACACCACGGGATGCGACCAACAGGCGCGCAGGTTGTGCGTGGCCAGGAGTTCGCGATAGTCTTTCATCAACGGATCCAGCTGGGTGTCTTCCACCACGACCATCTCGTTGCGAAACGCCGCGGTACCGCAGGCGCCCACCCCTTCACCAACCGGCAGGCCTTCAATGGCCTGGTTGTAGCTGTCCGGCAGGCTGGGCGCTGCACCCAGGCGCAGGTGCTGGCCATCCAGCAGCAGGATCGAGCACAGGCTGTCCGGGGAACTCGTCTCAATTAATTGCACCACGGCTTCGAGCGAGCGCTGCAGGGGCGCGCTCCCGGCAATCAGTGCCAGCACCTGTTCCTGTGCCTTCGCGAATTCTTCGGCGGCCTTGGCTTTGGTGATGTCGTTGAACACCGCGACGCCACCCACCAGCGTGCCGTCGTCACCGCGTAAGGGCCGGGTGCTCATGCGGAGCACCCGGTCTTCGGCGCCGGGCCTGCGAAATAGCAGGTCCCAGTTGTCGGTACTGACGCCGCGGGCAGCGCGTGTCAGCGGCCGTTCAGCTTCCGGCAAGTGGGTTTTGCCGTCAAGCATCAGTAGCTCATGGCTGCGCCGCCATTCCTCGACCCGCATGCCAGGGCCCGGTGTAGCCGCATTGAAGAGCTTGCGGGCCGTCGCGTTGAACACCAGGAAGCGGCCTTCGGTGTCCGCTGCGATTACACCCTCACTCATGCTGTTGAGAATGAGGTCGAGCAGGGAGCGCTCCTTGTCCACACGGCTGAGCGCGGCATCAAGCTCTTCCTGCCGCGCCTGAAGCGAGCCGGCCATGCGATTGAAAGTCTGCCCGATATCGCCAAGCTCCCCTTGGTACAACGGACCCAGCCTGACACGCGCCCCGAGATTGCCCTCTGCAACCTCATTAGCTTCTTTCAGAATCGCCTTGGCCGGGTTGACGATCAGGCGGTTGCCCATCCACCACGCACAGGCTGCGCTTGCCACGGCCACGGCGAGCAAGGCCGCCAGCTCCGAAAGCAGGTTGTCGCGGCTTTCCGCGCCGATGATTTCCTGCGGGACACTGACCGCCACAAATAGCCCATCGCGGCCTTCGACGGGAACCGGCGCAAAAGCGTAGACCCGCTGGCTTCCCTGCGCATCAGGCGCATGCAGTACGCCCAAGTGGCGGGTTTGCACTCCCTGGCGTACGGCGGAATCCGGGTGCTGCCGGCCCAGCCAGGAAGGCGCCTGCGGGGAAACAGCCAGAACCACGCCATCCCGGTCAAGCACCGTCAGCCTTGCACCCGGCATCATGGACGCGGTGGTCAAGGGTTCTGCGAGCGCCTTCAGGCCCAGGGAGGCAAAGGCCACGCCGCCCATGGCGCCGGAATCGGTGTGGACCGGTATGGCGAAGATCAGGCCCGGCAGGCCACTGCTGCGGCCAATGCCGTAAGTCCCAATGGCAAAACGCTGGCCGGCCATGATTTGCAGAAAGAATGGCCTGTCATCTTCCTGGATACTGCCGGCAGGAAGGCCCAGTGAACTGCAGACCAGCCGGCCGTCCGGCGCAGCAACGCCCACATGGGTGAACTCGGGGTGCTCCCGATGGATATTTTTAAGCTGTTGCCCGCACAGTCCGGGCTCGCGGCTTTTGATATGAGGCGCACTGGCCAGGCCGTTGAGAAGCTCATGGACCTTGTCCACCGTGCGCTGCTGGTGTGTGGCGAGCAGCGCGACCTGGGCCTGCAGGTCAACCTGCGCATGTTCCAGCGCAGTCCGGTGACCTTGTTCGGCGTAATACGCGAGCAAGCCGAACAGCGGGAGCAGCGCGAGCAGCACCAGCAAAACCAGACGGGTACGCAGCCCCAGCCATCCCAGCATTCGTTACCTCGTGCCTTTCACTGCAATGCAGCGCCAAGCGCGCATCAGGTCACAGTGTGCGGAAGCCGCTGCCTTTTGTAAATGGGATTACTCCCCTGCCTGTCTTTGTCAGCGAGTGAAACAGCGACACCGTACGGCCGCCCTGATGTCCCCGTCGGCCAGTCATGCGCGGCCATCACGCACTGCACCGCTCGTGTGATCAGAGTACCAACGACTGCGCTGCAGACTGCTTGAGTGCGGCGGTGAGCGCGTCCAGCACTTCAGACTCGAGGTTCCAGCAATGCCAGTAGAGCTGGATGGGCAAGGTGTAGCTGGACGCCACGTTGACGAGCTGGCCTGTATCAATCAGTCCTTGCGCCAGCAGGCGCGGCACCACGCTGACGCCCCAGCCCGCCAGCACCGCCCTGACCATGCCTTCCGATGACGGCACAAAGAGCTGGTTGAGGGTGACGCGCTTGAGCCCGAAAGCTTTGCCGACGAAATCGACCGGCAGTTCGTCTTTGCGGTTGAACGCGATAAAAGGGACATCGCGAAAGTTGTACTGCGTCAGGGCGGCTGCATCCTGCTTCCCGCCCAGGCCAAGCCGCCTTTGCGCAAACTCCGGCGTGGCCACCGCGATGTACTGCATCGCGCCCAGCGGTTCCACCTTGCAGCCGCGCAGCGCCTGCTTGAGCGTGGTGACGCAGCCCAGCACCTGGCCTTCACGCAGCCACTCGTGGGTGAAGTTCTGGTCGTCATGGATGATCTCCATGGGCAGGCCCTGCTGCGCCAGGTCGGTCAGCGCCGGCAGGGCCCAAGTGGCAATGCTGTCGGCATTGATGGCGATGGAAATGCGCTCTTCCTCACGCGCACCACCAAGCGAGCTGGGCGCCAGCTCTTTCAGGTCGCGCTCAAGGTCGGCACGCAACAGGCGCAGCATCTTGGTGTGTTTCAGCAGCAGCTGGCCGGCTGAAGTAGGTTTGAGCGGCCTGCTGCGCACGATCAGCACGGTGCCGACCTGGGCCTCCAGTGCACGCAGGCGCTGCGACACCGCCGACTGCGTGATCGACAGGCGCTGGGCCGCCCGCTCAAAGCCGCCCTCTTCCACGATGGCTGCCAGGCATTCGAGCGCATCCGGATCAAAAGTGCTCATGCAGAGCCTCCTTTGTATTAGTTGTTCTGATGTTTTCACTGATAGTTTAATTTTTCTATTAATTGAAAGCAACATCCTTCACACTTGAAAGCTGTAAAGGGGCTTGTATGAAAGTAGTGGTTTTGGGAGCGGGAATCATCGGCGTCAGCACTGCCTGGCACCTGCTGGAGCGCGGCCATGAGGTAACTGTGGTGGACCGGCAGCCCGGAGCCGCCCTGGAAACCAGTTTTGGCAATGCCGCACAGATTTCGGTCAGCTATTGCGAACCCTGGGCCAACAAGGACGCCCCCCTGAAGGCCCTGAAATGGATGTTTCGCAACGATGCGCCCCTGCTGTTCCGGCCGCAATTGCCCTTCGGCGATGGCTGGCAGCAATGGCGCTGGGGCCTGCAGTTTCTGTCGCAATGCAACGACGCCGCGTTTGAGCGCAACGTGCAGCAGCTGGTGGCCCTCGGCGCTTACAGCCATATCGCGCTCAAGGAGGTGGTCAGGGCCACCGGCATTGAATACAACCGGCTGGAGCGCGGCATCGCGCACTACTACACCGACCAGAAGTCGTTCGATACCGCCGGTGAAGCGGCGGCGCTGATGCAGAAGTACGGCGTGGCGCGCCGCGTGGTGAGCACGGCCGAGTTGCTGGGCATAGAGCCGGCCTTCAAGGCATTTGCGCACCGCATCGTGGGAGGCACTTATACCGCCAGCGACGAAAGCGGCGACGCGCGCGTCTTCACCCAGGCGCTGGCACAGCGCTGCGCCGACAAGGGCGTACGCTTTCTCTACGAACACAACATCGAAGGACTGGAAAAGTCCGGTGGAGCGGTCCAGTCGGTCGCCGTCCGGGCACGCACCGTGCCGGGCAGCAGTGAGAGTCCCGTCATGAAACTCAAGGCCGACGAGATCGTGGTGGCTTGCGGTTCGTACACGGCGCCGCTGTTGCGCTCGGTGGGCGTTGACCTGCCGATCTATCCGGGCAAAGGCTACAGCGCCACCTTCAAGCTGCTCAAGCCGGAACTTGCGCCCTTCGTCAGCACCATTGACGACGAGGTCAAATGCGCCATGAGCCGCCTCGGCGATCACTTGCGCGTGGCCGGCACCATCGAAGTCGGCGGCTACGACCTTTCGCTGGACACACCGCTGGCCAGGGCGCGCTGCAAAATGCTGGCCGACCGCATCGAAGAAGTGCTGCCGGGCGTGTGCGACACCCGCCTTGAAGAACAGGGCGGTACGCCGAATTTCTGGACCGGCCTGCGTCCCGCCACGCCCACCAACATTCCCTACATCGGCAAGACCAAAGTCGGCCGCCTGTGGGTGAATGCCGGACATGGCACACTGGGCTGGACGCACGGCGCCGGGTCGGGCAAGGCCATGGCCGAGCTGATCTGCGGGGAGGTTCCGGCCATGGATTTCGGTTTTTATGGGCTGGCCCGAGCGCGCGGCAGCCTGGAACCTGAAACCGCCTGATCCGCACCTGCCTGTTCAGGCCGCATGCTGGTCCAGCGTGCGTTGTGCGTGGTCGCGCAGCGCGGTGCGCAGCGCAGGTGGCTCCTGGATTTCGAAAGCAAATGGCAACCGCGAAAGCTGTCTGGCGAACCACGGGATGTGGTCGGTCTGGCTGTGCAGCAGCACGCCTTCGTCACTGGGCTGGAACACGCCAATGCTGTCGGGGAGTTCCATTTGCGCCGTCTGCAAATCGGTGTGCAGCAACAGGCGCACGGTGTTTGTGCGCGGCATGGTGGCCAGCCCCAGGACGAGATGCTGCGCGGCATTGAAATCTGCCGGCGGCGTAAACACCACATTGAGCGGCCGGACTTCCTGCACACGGTCCAGGCGGAATGAGCGCAGCGCCCCGCGCAGATGGCACCAGCCCACCACGTACCAGCGGCCGCGGCGAAATGCCAGGCCGTAGGCGTCAAAGTCTCGCTCGGTGACATCGTCGTCGGCTGAACGGTACGCCATGTGCACACGCTGCCAGCCATGCGCTGCGGTGCTCAAGGCCAGCAACGCCGTGTTGTCGCCGGGGGCCACCGCATGGCGCATGTCCAGCGTCACGGTTTCACCAAGCGCACGGACGCGGTTTTTCAGCTGGTACGGCATCACGCGTTCCAGCTTGGCCTGCGCGCTTTCCGCGGCAGGCGCTGCCTCAGCCAGCCCCAGGCCGCGCGCGGCGAGCAGGCCCAGCGACAGGGCCAGCGCTTCGTCGTCGGTGAACATCATCGGCGGCAGCTTGAAGCCGGCGATCAGGCCGTAGCACCCGTAGCGGCCACGCTCAGCCACCACCGGGATGCCCAGGTCTTCCAGCTTGGCGATGTAGCGGCGCAGGGTACGGCCATCCACCTGCAGCCGCCGCGCCAGCTCGGCACCGCTCAGCCGGCCGTGGGACTGCAGCAGTTCCAGGACGGTGAGCACGCGCGTGGTGGGGGAATACATGGTGAAAAGTCTACCGCTTAATTAGGGCCGAAACAGCCCTATTACCTTTTTAGACTGGTTTTCACATATCCACTGCGGTGCCACAAGCACTTCAAGCCATGACCACCACCCTGACTCATACACCGGACCTTGCCGAGCTCGCCGACGGGCGCCACGATTTCAATTTCATCACCGGGCGCTGGCTGGTCAGCAACAAGCGTCTGCGCCGGCGACTGGAGGGCTGTACCGACTGGGAAAGTTTCGAAGCCGTGCAGGACGGCGCGCTGCTGCTGGGCGGGCTCGGCAACATGAACGACCTTGTCACCGAAAACAAGGAAACCATCGGCATGGCCTTGCGGTTTTTCAATCCGCAAACGCGGTTGTGGAGCATTTACTGGGTCAGCCACAACAACGGCCTGCTGCAGCCGCCGGTGACCGGTTCGTTTGCCGACGGCGTAGGCCGGTTTGAGGGAAACGACAGCCATGAAGGCCGGCCCGTGCGGGTTCGCTTCACCTGGTCCGGCATCACACCTACCCACGCCCGCTGGGAACAGGCCTTTTCGGAAGACGGCGGCCGCCACTGGGAAACCAATTGGGTGATGAGCCTGTCACGCCCCGCTTACCACGCGGTACACCGCTAGAAACAAACAGGCTCATTGATGGACCACTTCGCACACCTCTGGCTGTTTTTCCTCATGGTGCTGGGCATCATCATCCTGCCCGGCATGGACATGGCGTTCGTCATGGCCAGCTCATTGACCGGCGGGCGCAGGGCCGGCCTCTTCGCCGTCGCGGGCATTGTGGCGGGCGGTATTTGCCACGTCGTGGCAGGCGCGCTGGGGCTGGGCATTCTGCTGCAACTGGTTCCGGGCATGGTCAATGTCATGCTGGTGGCGGGCAGCCTGTATATCGCCTGGATCGGGTGGTCACTGATGCGCAGCACGTCTGTTTTCGGCGCTTTGCCCGACATCGAGCCGCCGTCCCCGTGGCGCACCTTCCGGCAAGCCGCACTCACCTGCCTGCTCAACCCGAAAGCCTACCTTTTCATGCTGGCCATCTTTCCGCAGTTTTTGCGGCTGGAATACGGCTCGCTCTGGGTTCAGGCTGTGGCGCTTGGATTGATCATCGCCATTACCCAAAGCGGCGTATACGGTTCGCTGGCGCTGGCTGCCGCGGGTACCCGGCGATGGCTGGCGCAGCGGCCGGGCGCCAGTGTTGCCATGGCGCGCGCCGTGGGTGCCGTGCTGATCGCCGGCGCATGCTTCACGGCGTGGCAGGGCTGGCGGCAGTTTTAGGGTTGGCGCCCTCGGGCCATGCCGGCCCCTTGAGTTCCACAGTGTTGCCTTCGGGGTCGTTGAGATAAATCGAAGGCCCTTCGCCCTCGGCGCCATAGCGCGACTCCACCTTGCCTGCCTCAACGCCGTGGGCCGCCAGGTGGCGGCGAATGGCCTCCGCGTCGAAGGGCTCGACACGAAAGCACACATGGTCGACGTTGCGGCCCTCCTTGCCTGGAGCCGCGCCGCCGGCCCGGCCCAGCGTGCCATCCACCGGCACCAGATCCACCAGCGAACGCCCGGCACGCAGTTGCACCAGGCCGATTTCGTCCTGCCGGCGTTCCAGGCTGCAGCCCAGCACCTGCTGGTAAAAGCGCAGCATGCCCTGCAGATCTGTGACCCGAAGGACGATGTGGTCGATGTCGCGAATATGGATCATGGCGAGGAAGGCTCCAGTGAGGCTGCGTTTTATCGCTTTATTCTGGCACGCGGTACCCAGACCCTGTACAAGCAAAGGCCTGCATCAGCCAGTACCATGGCCGCCATGAATCCGAACCCCCGATTTCTTTTTCTTGCCACCTCCACACGCGAGCCCGGTGCGTTGGGCAACACCGAGTGGCTGGCGCAGCAAGCCGCCGCCGCACTGCCGGCCGGCACGCCCCAGGCCTGGCATCACCTGTCCCGCATGCGGATGCCGCTGTTTGTCGATCAGCGCCACACCACGGGTCAGTACGCCATGCCGGAAGGCGACATGAAGATGCTGCTGGACGCCACGATGGACGCCACCGACATTGTGTTTGTGGCCCCGGTGTACTGGTACAGCATTCCGGCGCCGCTGAAGATTTACCTCGACCACTGGAGCGCCTGGATGCGCGTGCCCGGCCTGCCCTTCAAGGACGAGATGGCGAAAAAAACCTTGTGGCTGATTACCACCAGCGGCGACCGCGCCAAAGCGCAGCCCATGGTGGACTCAATCAGGCTCTGCGCGCAGTTCATGGCCATGAACTACGGCGGCGAACTGTGGGGCAAAGGCGGGCCACCCGACGCCGTCAAAGCCGATGCCGCCGCCACGGCACAAGCCGCGACGTTCCTGGCCGCTTGAGCCGCGCGGGCTTCGCGCAGGCAAGGTGGCCGTTTCCTACAAACGCTGCCTTTTCGGGCTGACAGCCCTGCCGGGGGGCGGGGCCGACAGTAGGTGCCATGACATCTTCCAAATCCGCTGCCGCACGGCAAAACACCCTGGAGCAACCCGTCTCGGGCAAGGGCATGCCGGCGAAAACTCCGCGCGTCCAGAGCTCACGTCCTGAGCAGGCGGGTTCGCCCAAAGACACCTCCGTCGAGGCCAGCCTGGGACTGCCTCACGAGCGCGACCAGTCCGTTGACATGACGGGCGGGCAATCCAGTGCCGAAGTCGAACAAGCAGGGCGCGATCTGCGGCGGGGGTTGAAAGACACCAGCAAGGGCCCTGAAATGGGCCGCGCCTACAAGAAGCTCAAGTCCTAGCGCAAGCCCAGATGGCCCTCCCGGTGGCGGCCCTCACCCGGGCGCATCGCTGCTTCCCAACTCACAGTCACCCTTTAGTGCTATTGTTTTAATAGCTGCTTGCGCATGACCCATGGGCGCCGCAAGCCCTATTGACTTAAACAATGACGTACTGAACCGCATCAGCCTTCCGGCGCCGAAGCCTGAAACCCCGCGCCACGACACGGCCCTCATCGCCCCCCTACAACGCATCACAGTGCCTGAATTTGATTTGAAATGATCAAAAATTTCGTTATCATGAATTGTTTTGTAAATTTATATACATCCAGTTTTACTTCCAATCCTGATGGCGACATTCCCTGGCAACCCTTCAATGGCACAGCGTATTGGGCGTTTGTTGCCAACGCTGACCCGCTCGCACCGGCAAATGGCCGACTATGTGCTGGCCCACCCTTTGCAAGCGGCCACCATGCCCATCGACGAGCTGGCCGCCACGCTGGGGGTTTCGGTGGCCACCGCCAACCGGTTCGCCCGGGCGCTGGAATTTGACGGCTATCCGCAGTTCCGCGCCGCGCTGGTGCTGGGCTTCGAAGCCACGCTGGCCCCGGTGGAGAAGCTGCGCAACAAGCTGGAGCATTCCGCCACGGTGGCCGACGTGTTTTCATCCGCCCTGGCGCAAAGCCTGCACAACATCGACCTGACACGGCAGTCGCTGGATGCCCAGAGCTGCGAGCAGGCGGTGGCGGCGATCCTGAAGGCACGGCGCATTTACATTGCCGGCTTTGGCAGCAGCAGCTGGCTGGGCGGGCTGCTGCAGCGCTCGCTGGACCCTTACTGCGACAACGTCCAGCTCCTGGCCAGCATCGAGAGCTCGTCCTACGGCGCGCGCGTGCTGGCGCGCCTCAAGCCCGAGGACCTGCTGATCGCCATTGCCTACCCGCGCTATTTCGGCGACACCATCTTGCTGGCGCGCCGCGCACGCGATGCCGGTGTGCCGGTGCTGGCGCTGACGGACCGCGTAACGTCGCCGCTGGCGCCGCTGGCCACCGTCGCGCTGTACGCCCATACCGAGAGCCAGTATTTTGCGAACTCCGAAGCCACCGTCCTGGCCTTGATCGAAGCTTTGTGCAGCGCGGTCGCCCACAGCGCCAAAGGCTCGCTCAAGGCGGCAACGCAACTGGCCGAGTCGGTGCTGCCCTGGCTGCACGGCAACCATGCCGAACGGCTGCGCCCTGATGCCGATGCTGCAGCGCCCGCCCTCCGCAAGGCCCGCACCCCACCGAAATTGCCAAAGGCTTCCAAGTGACACTGTCCAGGCCTCTTCCCCTTATTGCCATCCACGGCGGCGCCGGCACGATGAGCCGCAGCCACATCAGTGCAGAGCAAAACGCGGCTTATCACGCCGCCCTGCAGGGCATCCTGCGGCCCGCGCAGCAATTGCTGGCCGGCGGCGGCGGCGCACTGGATGCGGTCAGCCTCGCGGTGGAGCTCCTCGAAGACTGCCCGCTCTTCAATGCCGGGCATGGCGCTGTCTTCACCCACGACGAGACCCATGAACTGGACGCTGCGGTGATGGACGGCGCTACCTTGCGCGCCGGTGCGGTGGCCTGCGTTGGCCGTGTACGCCGACCGGTGCGCGCAGCGCGTGCCGTGATGGAGTGCAGCGAGCATGTGCTGCTGGTTGCGGCCGGCGCCGAAGCCTTTGCCGAAGAGCAGGGGCTGGAGATGGTTTCACCCGATTATTTTTCTACCGATGCACGCCGCGAGCAGCTGCGGCGCGCGCTCGCCACCGATAAAGCGGTGCTGGATCACGACGGTGCGGCGCTGGTGTTCCGCTCGCCCGCAGCCGGCGCTGCGCCCCTGGACGAAGGCCGCAAATTCGGCACTGTGGGCGCCGTGGCCCTGGATGCGCTTGGCAACCTGGCCGCCGCCACCTCCACCGGCGGCATGACCAACAAACGCGCCGGCCGGGTGGGCGACACGCCCCTGATAGGTGCCGGCACCTATGCCGACAACCGCACGGCCGCCATTTCCTGCACCGGCTCGGGCGAAATGTTCATACGCGCCGCAGCGGCCTATGACATCTGCGCGCGCATGGCTTATGCCGGCATGCCGCTGGATGCGGCAGCCCGGGAGGTGGTCATGAACGTGCTGCCGGCCCTAGGCGGGCGGGGTGGCCTGATTGCCGTCGATGCACAGGGCAACCTGAGCCTTCCCTTCAACACCGAAGGCATGTACCGCGGCTGGGCCCGCGTGGGCGAAGCGCCGGTGAGCGCCATTTACGCAGGCGAAGCCGACGAAAGCGCCGCATGACTGCTTTGCCCGGACTCCTGGATGACATGACGCGCGCCGGTACGGTGCCCTGCGCACAGGGCACGCCCACTGCCGGCCGCCAGCGCGTGATCGAGGTCAATGACCTCAGCGTGAGCTTTGCCAGCGAACAGCGCACCGTGCATGCGGTGCGGCGCCTCAGCTTTCACGTCGACGCCGGGGAAACGCTCGCCATCGTGGGTGAATCAGGCTCCGGCAAATCGGTGTCATCGCTAGCCCTCATGCGCCTGGTGGAGCAAGGCGGTGGCCGCCTGGGCAACGGCAGCATGTGGCTGACGCGCCGCAACGGCGAGCGCCTTGACCTGGCGCAGGCCTCGCAATCGCAGATGCGCAGCCTGCGCGGCGCCGACCTCGCCATGGTGTTCCAGGAGCCCATGACCTCGCTCAACCCGGTGTTCACGGTGGGCGAGCAGATCGCCGAATCGATACGCCTGCACCAGGGGCTTTCACGCAAGGCAGCGCTGGCCGAAGCGCTGCGCATGCTTGACCTGGTTCGCATTCCGGAAGCCAAAAACGTGCTGGGACGCCATCCGCACCAGCTGTCGGGCGGCATGCGCCAGCGCGTGGTGATTGCGATGGCGCTGGCCTGCAAGCCCACGCTGCTGATCGCCGACGAACCCACCACGGCGCTGGACGTGACCATCCAGGCGCAGATCCTCGCGCTGATCCAGCAGCTGCAGCGTGAGCTGGCGATGGCGGTGATCTTCATCACCCACGACATGGGCGTGGTGGCCGAAATTGCCGACCGCCTGCTCGTGATGTACCGCGGCGACAAGGTCGAAGAAGGCGACTGCGCCGGCCTCTTTGCCAGGCCGCAACAACCCTACACCCAGGCCCTGCTGGCAGCGGTGCCCCGGCTGGGCGCTATGCACGGGCAGGACCTGCCGGCGCGCTTTGCGGTGCCGGGTGCGCCGCAGCGCAAAGATGACGAAGGCGGCCAACCCTTCAGCGCCGCAAGCACCGTGCGCCATGACTTGCCGCCTGTCCTCAAGGTGCAGGACCTGGTCACGCGTTTTCCGCTGGCGGGCGGCCTGCTCGGGCGCGTGCGCCGGCAGGTATATGCAGTGGAGCAGCTCAGCTTCGAACTCAAGGCCGGTGAAACGCTGTCGCTGGTGGGCGAATCAGGTTGCGGAAAGTCCACCACGGGCCGCTCGCTGGCGCGGTTGCTGGAATTCAACAGCGGGCAGGTTGAGGTCGCGGGGCGCGACATCTCGGCGCTCAAGGGCCGGGCCCTGCAGGCGCTGCGCCGTGATATCCAGTTCGTGTTCCAGGACCCCTTTGCATCGCTTGACCCCCGGCTGACGGTCGGCTATTCGGTCATGGAACCCATGCTGATACACAAGCTCGCATCACCCCAGGAGGCGCAGGAACGCGTGCGCTGGCTGCTGGGCAAGGTGGGCTTGCCGGCCGAAGCGGCCCATCGCTATCCGCACGAATTCTCCGGCGGGCAACGCCAGCGCGTGGCGATTGCGCGGGCACTGGCGCTCAACCCCAAGGTGGTGATCGCCGACGAAGCGGTGTCGGCGCTGGACGTGTCGATCCGCGCGCAGATCATCAACCTGATGCTGGACCTGCAGCAGGAATTCGGCGTCGCCTTCCTGTTCATCTCGCACGACATGGCGGTGGTCGAGCGTATCAGCCACCGCGTGGCCGTGATGTACCTGGGCCAGATCGTGGAAATCGGCCCGCGCCGCGCCGTTTTCGAGAACCCGCAACACGCCTACACCCGGCGCCTGCTGGCCGCCGTGCCGGTTGCCGACCCGGCCCGCCGCAGCGCCGTGCGCGAACTCATGGCCGACGAGATTCCCAGCCCCATACGCGCCGTGGGCGACGCGCCGCAAGTGGCGCCGCTGCACCAGGTGGCGCCGGGGCATTTCGTGGCTCGGCATTCGGTGGGAGGCCCCTATTGACCCCACCCGTTGCACCGCCGCCTCTCCGTTTTGTCTTCTCGTCCCTCTTGCTTACCCCTCGTTTCCTTTCAAGGAGTTTTTCATGAACAAGCGTCTTTCCACCCTCACTGCCGCGCTGGCCGGTCTGATCGGCCTGGCAGGTCTTGCCGCCGCGCCGGCCCATGCCGCCAAAGACGTGGTCGTGGCCGTCCAGTCCAATTTCACGAGCACCGATCCGTATGACTCCAACGACACGCTGTCGCAGGCCGTGGCCAAATCTTTCTATCAGGGCCTCTACGGCTTCGACAAGGACATGAAGATGGTGCCGGTGCTGGCCGACAGCCACACGGTGAGCAAGGACGGGCTGGTCTACACCTTCAAGCTCAAGTCCGGCATCAAGTTTCATGACGGCACGCCTTTCAATGCAGAGGCCGTGAAAGTCACTTTCGAACGCGTGACCAATCCCGACAACAAGCTCAAACGCTACAACCTCTACAAGAACATTGCCAAGGTCGAGGCCGTGGACTCCACCACCGCGCGCTTTACCCTCAGGGAGCCGTTCTCGCCCTTCATCAATACGCTGGCCCACCCCTCAGGCGTGATCATTTCGCCCGCGGCATTGGCCAAGTACGGCAGCAAGGGCATTGCGCAGAACCCCGTGGGCACAGGCCCCTTCAAGTTCGTCGAATGGAAGGCCACCGACTACCTGAAAGTTGCCAAGTGGGAAGGCTACTGGAAAAAGGGCTACCCCAAGGTGGACAGCATCACCTGGCGCCCTGTGGTCGACAACAACACGCGTGCGGCCATGATGCAGACCAACGAAGCGCACTTCGCCTTCCCGATGCCGCCCGAAACGGTGGAAAGCCTGTCGAAGAAGCCGAGCCTGGAGGTGACGAGCGCGCCGTCCATCATCCATCGCTACCTCTCGATGAACACGCAGCAAAAGCCTTTCGACAACCCGAAGGTGCGTGAAGCCATCAACTACGCCATCAACAAGGAGGCGCTGGTCAAGGTGGTGTTCTCGGGCTATGCGATTCCCGCCGAAGGCGTGGTACCCCACGGTGTGGAATACGCCGCCAAGCTGGGCCCCTGGCCTTACAACCCGGCCAAGGCGCGCGAGCTGCTGAAGGAAGCCGGCTACCCCAACGGTTTCGAAAGCACCCTGTGGTCAGCCTACAACTACACCACCGCGCAGAAGGTGATCCAGTTCGTGCAGCAGCAGCTGGCCCAGGTCGGCGTCAAGGTACAGGTGCAGGCGCTGGAAGCCGGTCAGCGCGTGGAGCGCGTGGAGAGCGCGCAGGACCCCGCAACGGCTCCGGTGCGCATGTACTACGTGGGCTGGTCGTCATCCACCGGCGAAGCCGATTGGGCACTGCGCCCACTGCTGGCCTCCGAGTCCCTGCCGCCCAAGATGTTCAACACCGCCTACTACAAGAACCCTGAAGTAGACGCCGACATCGCCAGGGCGCTGGTCACCACCAGCGGCGCTGAAAAGGCGAAGCTGTACACCGACGCCCAGCAGCGCATCTGGAAAGACGCACCCTGGGCCTTCCTGGTGACGGAGAAACTGCTGTCAGTGCGTGCGCGCAACCTGGCCGGCTTTTATGTGATTCCGGACGGCAGCTTCAACTTCGACGACGTGGAACTGAAGTAACCCCGGCCGCAGCAACAGCAATCTGAAGAAACCCGCTCCTGCATGACCCTCTATCTCCTCAAGCGCCTGCTGGGCCTGCTGCCGACGCTGCTGATCGTGGCCGTGCTGGTGTTCCTGTTCGTGCACCTGCTGCCCGGCGACCCGGCACGCCTGGCCGCCGGACCCGATGCCGGCCCCGAAACCGTGGAGCTGGTAAGGCGCGACCTGGGGCTGGACCTGCCGATGCCGCAGCAGTTTGTGCGCTTTTTCAGCCACGCGCTGCAGGGTGACTTCGGTCTGTCCATCCGCACCAAGCGGCCCGTGGCCACCGAGATCTCCGAGCGTTTCGCACCCACCTTCTGGCTCACCATTGCGGCCATGAGCTGGTCGGTGCTGCTGGGGTTGGTGCTGGGCATGGTATCGGCCGTGTGGCGCAACCGCTGGCCCGACCGGCTGGGCATGTCGCTGGCGGTCTCGGGCATCTCGTTTCCGTCGTTCGCGCTGGGCATGTTGCTCATGCAACTCTTTTCGGTGCAGCTGGGCTGGCTGCCCACCGTCGGGGCCGACTCGTGGCGGCACTACATCCTGCCGTCCCTCACGCTGGGCGCGGGTGTGGCGGCCGTGATGGCGCGCTTCACGCGCAGTTCCTTCATCGACATCCTCAAGGAAGACTATGTGCGCACGGCACGCGCCAAGGGCCTGTCCGAAACCGTGGTGGTGGTCAAGCACGCGCTGCGCAATGCGCTGATCCCGGTGGTCACCATGATGGGCCTGCAGTTCGGTTTCCTGCTGGGCGGTTCCATCGTCGTCGAGGTCGTGTTCAACTGGCCCGGCATGGGCCGGCTGTTGGTGGACGCGGTAGAGATGCGGGACTACCCCGTGATCCAGGCGCTGGTGCTGTTGTTCTCGCTCGAATTCATCCTGATCAACCTGGTGGTGGACCTGCTCTACGCCATCATCAACCCGACCATCCGCTTCAAGTGACTACCACCGAACACCCACACGCTGCCATCGCAAGTGAACCTCTGCCTCCGGAAAGCGCACCTCTCGCCATGGAGCAACCCGGCGCAGAAACCGGCGTACCCATGGCCGCCCTTGCCGTGCGCACGCCTGCCTCCGAGTTCTGGCGGAAATTCAAGAACCAGCGCGTTGCCCTGGTGGCCGGCGGTTTCGTGCTGCTGCTGGTGCTGGTAGCCGTGTTCGCACCCTGGCTGACGCCTTTTGATGCGGAGAACTTCTTCGACTACGACGCGCTGAACACGCCGCCATCAGCCAAGCACTGGTTCGGCGTGGATGCGCTGGGGCGCGACATCTTCAGCCGCATCCTGATGGGCGCGCGCATCTCCCTGGCCGCGGGCCTGGTCTCGGTGGCCGTAGGCGCCGTGATCGGCACGCTGCTGGGCTTGCTGGCCGGTTACTACGAAGGCTGGTGGGACCGCATCGTCATGCGCATGTCCGACGTGCTGTTTGCCTTTCCCGGCATCTTGCTGGCCATCGGGATCGTCGCGATCCTGGGCAACGGCATGATCAACGTGATCATGGCTGTGGCTGTGTTCAGCGTGCCGGCGTTTGCGCGCCTGGTGCGCGGCAATGTGCTCTCGCTCAAGCACCAGACCTACATCGAGGCGGTGCGCTCCATAGGCGCGCCCGACTCGGTCATCATGCTGCGCCATCTGCTGCCGGGCACGGTGTCTTCGGTAGTGGTGTACCTCACCATGCGCATCGGCACCTCCATCATCACGGCGGCCAGCCTGTCTTTCCTGGGCCTGGGCGCGCAGCCGCCCACGCCGGAATGGGGCGCCATGCTCAATGAGGCGCGCGCCGACATGCTCAATGCGCCGCATATCGCGCTGTTTCCCAGCCTGGCCATTTTCCTGACCGTGCTGGCCTTCAACCTGCTGGGCGACGGCCTGCGCGATGCGCTGGACCCCAAACTTGACCGCCAGTAACCGGGGCAAGGCCGCGTCGTGACACCCCGCCATCTGCTGCCCCACATCGGCAGCCTGCCGCACGGGCAGCGCAACGCCATCACCGATGTAGCCGGCGTCACCGTGGGCCATTGCACGCTGGACGCGAACGAGGTGCAAACGGGTGTGACGGTGGTACGCCCCCATGCAGGCGACCTGTTCCGTGACCGGGTCCCGGCAGCGGCTGTCGTGCTCAACGGTTTCGGCAAGAGCGTGGGCCTGATGCAGGTCGAGGAGCTCGGCGTGCTGGAAACGCCGATTGCGCTCACCAATACCTTTTCGGCCGCCGCCGTGGCCACGGCGCAGATCCACCAGTGCGTTGCTGCCAACCCCGAAACGGGGCGCAGCCTGCCAACGGTCAACCCGCTGGTGTTTGAATGCAACGACGGCTTTCTCAACGACATCCAGCGCATGGCTGTCACCGGACAGCACTACCTGCAGGCCTGCGAACAGGCAGGTGTGGAGGTGGAGGAAGGTTCGGTCGGCGCCGGTCGCGGCATGTCGAGCTTCGGTCTCAAGGGCGGCATAGGCACGGCTTCGCGCCGCGTAGCGGCCCTTGGGGGCGGCGAGCACACCGTCGGCGCGCTGGTGCTGGCCAACTACGGCCAGCTGCCGCAACTGATTCTGGCGGGCCAGACCCTTGGCGCCCGGCTGGTGGCACATCGGGCGCAAGCGGCAGAGCCCGAAAAAGGCTCCATCATCCTGCTGATTGCTACCGACGCACCGCTTGACGCGCGCCAGCTGCGCCGGCTGGCGTTGCGCGCCGGCGCCGGGCTGGCCCGCACCGGCTCGGTGTTCGGCCACGGCAGCGGCGACATCGCCCTGGCGTTTTCCACTGCCTACACCGTGCCGCAGCAAACCGCCAGGCCCATGCCGGGCGTGGCGATGCTGCATGACGGCCTGATTGACCCGCTGTTTCAGGCCGTTGCCGACAGCACCGAGCAGGCCATCATCCATGCCCTGTGGCAGGCCCGCGCCGTGACCGGCCGCAACGGCCACCACCGGAGCGCGCTGGCCGACCTGCTGCCCGGCTGGCCCGCTTCATCCTCATTTTCATTTCCACCTTCAGCGGATCCCCCATGAAAGTCCTGATCTCCACCGACATCGAAGGCGTTGCCGGCGTTTTTCACCACGAACAGGTGCGCGCCGGCAACCCCGAGTACGAACGCGCCCGCCTGCTGATGACGCACGAGGCCAACGCCGCCATCGCCGGCGCCTTCGATGCAGGCGCCACCGAGGTGCTGGTCAACGATTCACACGGAAGTTTTCGCAACATGCCGCCCGACCTGCTGGACGCACGCGCCCAGGCCGTCATGGGCAAGCCGCGCTACCTGAGCATGATGGCCGGCGTCGAGGACGGCGTGAACGCCGTCTGCATGATCGGCTACCACTCGCGCGCGCAAGGCCGCGGCATTCTGGCGCACACCATCAACAGCTTTGCCTTTGCACGCGTGTACTTCAACGGCCTTGAACTGGGCGAAGCCGGAATTTACGGCGCGCTGGCCGGCGAGTACGGCGTGCCGGTGGTGATGGCCAGCGGCGACGATGTGTTCATCGAAGAACACCGCCCATTGTTTCCGCACGCCACCTTCGTGCAAACCAAGCGGGCAACCGGCCAGACCAGCGGCATCAGCCTTTCCCCGGCCCAGGCCTGCAGCGCCATCCGCGTTGGCGTTGCCACGGCCTTGGCGCAATACGGCTCAGCCCGCCCTTATGTGCTGAAAGGCCCTGTCGCTGTACGCATCCAGACCCAGTCGCCGGCGCTGGCGGACCTGTTTTGCCAGTGGCCGGCGCTGCAGCGGCTGGACGGGGATGAAGTCGGCTTTGACGCGCCCACGGTGGAGACCGCGGTGCGCATGGTCAACAGCCTGTCGGCCATGTCGAGCATGCTGCGCTAGGAAGCTGTTCGCGGCCCAAACGGGTTCTAAGGCACGCGCGGCGCGTGTTCCGCGCCCTGCCCCACGGCCCGCTCACTCATCCAGCGCAGCAGGTCCAGCCACATCTGGCGCATCTCGGCATCCAGCGGCGTGCGGGTGGAATTGGGCAGTTCGATGGTGACCACCGGCACGCCCTTGTGCACACCGCCATAGTTGCCCAGTGAGCCGGGAAAGATGCCCACCTGGTCAAGGTACAGGCGCCCCAGCCTGGAGGGCGGTACGGAGGGGCCGTCAAAGTCGAGCACGCCGTAAGGCGCATGAATGCTGACGATCAGGTTGGGTTTGAAGCTTTGCATCTGCTCATGCAAAAACCGCGACTCGGGCTCGGACAGCGGCTTGGGCCCAGGCCAGCGGCGCGGGTCCTTGCCGGTGCGCTTTTCCCAGTAAACCTTCGCGTCGCGCTCCCAATTGGGGGTGGGAAAGTTGCGGTTCAAATCCACACCATGTGCGTTGGTACGGCGAGGCGGCCTGGAAAGCACGCCGTCCGGATTGAGGACAGGAACGAACCGCCAGTGGATCGCCTGGGGCGAGTCCAGCGGCGGCTGGGAAGCCAGCCTGATCCAGTGCAGCGCCACGGCCCCTGAGGACAACTCGTCGCCGTGAATCGCACCGACGACCAGCACACGCAAGCCGGGCTGCTCGGGCTTGACGTCACGCACCCAGAGCACCCGGCCGTCAACCGAACGCGTCCCCGAAGCTTGCAGTTGTGCCGCCTCACACAGCTCACGCTTCACATTCGGGAGTTTGGAAGAGTAATCGGCGCAAGGTGAATCTGCACGAGCGCCAGCAGCTATTAAATAGATAGCAAAAAAACAGGCTGCAGAACGAAAAAATGGCATGGCACCCAGTTTAACTGCCGGGCCGCCAGTCCCTCGCAAGATGCGGCCTAAACCCTGACGCGGGTACGCCTGTACCGCTTCGGTTAAATTACCCTTCTATGCTGACCCCTGCCATCCCCCGCAAAGCGAGCAGCCCCAGCTTCTCCCAGCGGGAGTTCCGGGCTTCGCTGGCCATGTTTGCCACCGGGGTCACCATCGTCACCGCACGGACGCCGCAAGGCGCCTTGGTCGGGCTGACCGCCAACTCCTTCAACTCGGTATCGCTGCAGCCGCCGCTGGTGCTCTGGAGCCTGGCGCAGGCGGCCGGATCGATGGCCGCGCTCAGCACCGGATCACACTACGCCATCAGCATCCTCGCGGCTGACCAGAAAGAGCTGGCCGAGCGCTTTGCCAGCCGGCGCGAAGACCGCTGGAAAGGCGTGCTGTTTACGGAGGGTGTCGGCGGCGCGCCGTTGCTGACAGGCGCAGCCGCCACTTTCGAGTGCTTCAACCGCAGCCGGTACGAAGAAGGGGACCACGTGATCTTCGTGGGCGAAGTGGAGCGCTGCACCCACCGCGCGGGAGCCGCGCCGTTGCTGTTTCACGGCGGCAAGTTTTATACCGAGCATCCGCTGTAAACCGCACCTGCGCAGGCCGTGTTCAGCCCAGCCGGCCCAGCCGCACGGTCGTCACACCGGGCCGCAACTGCCGCACCGACGGCATGACCAGCACACAGTCGTCGTAGGGTGTCACCACCGGTTCGCCCGCATCATGCGCAATCGGCGTGCCGGCATGGCGTATGGTTTCGCCGCCGCAAAAGTCCTGCACAAAGGCAAAGTCCATTGATCGCGCAACCACGCGATGCGTCACCGTCACGGGCGGCGGCGGCGGCGCATCGGGCAGCAACCAGCCAGGCGGCACATCGCCGCGGTCAATCACACCCGCACACACCAGAAACCGCATGAGCACGTTGCGCGCCGCCTGCAGCGACGCCAGTTCCCAGTGCTGGCCGGCCTCCAGCAGCAGGGCAATGCGGTCGCCGTTTTCGTCGCCAAGCGGGCCGTAGTCCCGCATACGGACACCATCGGCGTGACCGGCATCAACGACCACCTGGCCCGAGGTACCCAGGCTTTGCGCAAAAGCAATATTGCGCGGCAGCATGCCCGTCACCAGCAAAGCGCCACCGGGCTCATGCATGGAATGCAGATCCAGCAGATGGGTGGCCCGGTCCACAAACGGCCGGATTTCGCGCGCGCGCAGCAGCTCGGTACTGCGCCGGGGGCCATCCAGAAGATCAGCGGACCACACGCGGTTGAAATCCTCGTCAACAAAACGGGAGGCGTCGGGCTTACGGGTGTCAAACCGCATGAAGGCCTCGGTGTTGCAGAACACGGCGGTGATGCGCCCCCGCCGCGGTTGCAGCCCGCTGAGAAGGAACGCGTCCAGCGCCCAGGCGCCCGAATATTCGTTGCCATGCACCAGCGCCGTCACCAGCACTTCCGGGCCGGCTTCGGTTGAAGTGCGCTCCTGCACATGCGCCACCCCTGTGGAAGAGGCCGCCCAGAATGACAACCCGGGCGGCTGAAGCTGCACCGCATGGGCTTTCCTGATCACTTCGCCAGACTTCGCTTGATCGCTTCCTGATCGTTTCATGTGTCAGTACCGCCAGAAGATTTTCTGCAACTCTTTGGTGTCCCTTGTCTTCGTCAAGGCCAAGGCCAGAAGAATTCGGGCCTTCTGGGGATTCTGGTCGTCAACAACGAGCCAGTCATTGACGTCATCCTTCACCGAATTGTTCCGAATCACTACACCGCTGCCGGTGCGGGTTGCCCGAACGACAAACACCCCCTTGGCGCGAATCTCGTTAAGCGGGCCAGCTATGTACTCAGGAACGCTTCCCGCGCCGACACCCGCATGAATGATGCCCTTGGCCCCGGATGCGACCAACGCGTCGTATGCCGCACGGTTCATGTTCTGATAGCCATAAGCAATGTCGACCTGCGGCAGAGTCTGTATCTTGTCAATGTCGAATTCACTCTGCACCGTATGAGGGCGAATCAGCGCACGGTAGAACCTGGCCTGACCTTCGATCACGAGACCGAGCGGACCGTAGGGAGATTTAAAGGTGTCAACCCGGGTGGCATTGGTTTTAGTGACATCGCGAGCGCTGTGAATCTCGTCATTCATGACCACCAAAGTCCCTTTTCCCACCGCTTCTTTACTCCCGGCGACCGCCACCGCGTTGTAGAGGTTAAGCGGCCCATCTGCGCTGAGCGCCGTGCCGGGCCGCATGGACCCGAGCATCACGACCGGCTTGCTGCTTTTGACGGTGAGGTTGAGAAAGTACGAGGTCTCTTCCAGGGTATCGGTGCCATGGGTGATCACGATGCCATCAACCTCGTCCGACCGAAGGAGTTCAGACACCCGCCGGGCCAGTTGGAGCAGGCGGTCGTTGGTGAGGTTGTGTGAGCCGACCTGAAAGATCTGCTCGCCCTTGACGTTGGCAATAGTCTGGATTTCCGGCACGGCGGCCATGATCTTGTCGACAGCAACCACAGCGGCCTGATAGGCGCCGATGTTGGTGCTCGATGCTCCGACGCCGGCAATCGTGCCGCCGGTGGCGATGAGCACCACGTTAGGTTTCTTCACTTCCTGGGCCAGCGCCGAAGCCGAAACAGCAAGCGGCAATAGCAGACCGCAGGCGAGCCCGCGCAACATTGATATGACAGATAAGTGCATGACAATTCCCTCCGTGTCGGGCTAAAAATATTGCTCGGCGTGCAGAGCCCCGCCAGTGCTCCGGAGGGGCCTGGCCAGCACGCTTCGCGATTAACAAATACAGATCATGGCGAGCCAGGGTCTTCTGTGGGCCTGCCGCCGTTGTCCCGGCCCGGCCCCCGCGGCTTCAGCTTCAACGGCACCGCATGGGTTTGGGTGAATTCCCGCTTACGACTTACGAGGTAGCGCCGGTCGCCACTGCCTTGTTGACCACGTTGCGCACGCGCTGGGTTTCAGCCCGGATAAAGGCCGTGAGCGCCTGTGGCGTGCCGCCGTCATTGGAGATGCCGGCTTTCTGGAGCTTTTGCCAAACGGCTTCTTCGCGCAGGATTTCGTTGAGCTCCTTGTTCAGGCGCGCCACCATGGGCGCCGGCAGCTTGGCGGGCCCGAAGAGGCCGAACCAGACGTTCATGTCGTAACCCTTGAGCTTGGGGTTCTCGCCGAGTGCAGGGATTTGTGGTGCAGCCCGCGAACGCGTCGGCGTGGTGACGCCCAAGGGGATCATCTTGCCGGACTCGATGTGTGGCAGCGCGGAGGAAAGCACAGAGACACTGAACTCGATATTGCCGCCCAGCAAGTCCTGCAGCTGCTGTCCTGCGCCGCGATACGGCACATGGCGGAAGGTGGTGCCAGCCATCAGGTTGATCAGCTCTCCCGACACATGCAGCGGCGTGCCTATGCCCGAAGAGGCAAAGCTCAGCTGGTTGCGTTCGCGTTTGGATTTGGCAATCGCTTCCTCCATGGTTTTGACGCCGGTCTTGGTGTTGGTCACAAAGACCATGGGCGTGACGCCTATCAGCCCGACCGGGCTCAAGTCGGTTTCACCGTTGTACTTGACCGCAGCGTTGAACAGTTTGGCAATCGAGATTTCGCTGCCCGAACCCAGCAGTAGCGTATAGCCGTCGGGCGCGGCACTGACCACTTTTTGGGCGCCTATGGTTCCACCGGCGCCGCCGATATTCTCGATCACCACGGGTGTGCCCAGGCGCTTGGCCAGCGGTTCGGCGATGATGCGCGCCACCAGGTCCACGCTTCCGCCGGCAGGGTAGCCCACCACCAGCGAAATGGGCTTGCCGGCAGGCCAGGCCTGGCCCCAGGCAGCCGGCAAACCCAACAGCCCTGCGGCGGCAAGGCAAAGTGTGCGGCTCACGCCGCGGCGATTGAGGGTAAACATTCCTGGCATGGCGCGCTCCTTGTTGATGGCGCCAGTCTAGGAGCCGCCCCTGCGCGGCCCATGCGTATCACGCATGGGCGCATGCGACCTGGATTCAGGAAGCAGCCGGCGTGCTGGCGGACCAGATGCGCTGCACCAATTCATTGCGCGGGCTGCGCGGCCGGTACAGGCGGATCTCAAACCGGACCGTCACGCCCTTGCCGTCCGCCTCGACCAGCCTTCCGCTGCGCAGGTCGCCTTCGACCAGTCCGCGCGGCAGCCAGGCCAGGCCCACGCCCTGCAAGGCCTGCTCATGCAGCGACTCGGCAAAGTCAGACTCGGTCACGGTATGCAGATGCAGCTCGCGCGCATTGCGGTTGAGCCCGTCCTGAAGGATCTGGCCGAGGGCGAGCGTGGGCGCATAGCCCAGCACCGGCACCGGCTTGCGGGCCGTACCGGGCAGGGCGTGCTGCGGCTGGCCATCGGCACGCGGTGCGCTGACGGCCACAAGTTCGTCCGTGCCCAGCGCGAGTCCTTCGAACGTCTGTTCGTCCAGCAACAGCGGCAGCCGCGGATGCGTGAACGACAGCAAGAAATCAGCAGCCCCCTGTTCCAGGGCCGTGGCCCCTTCATGGATGGAGCCTGTGAGAATGCGCAAGCGAAACTCCCCGGCCCCGCGCTTGGCGCGCGCGAGCCAGTCAGGCACGGCGCTGCGTGAAAGCGTGCGGCCTGTTGCCAACGTGACCCAGTCCAGCCCGCCCCGTGCATGGCGGATGCGGGAGCGCGCATCGTTAAGGCTCGCCGCCGCGCGGCGCGCCACCGGCAGCAGCTCTTCACCAGCGGCCGTCAGCGCAAGAGGCATCACCGCGCGATTGATCAGGTCCGCGCCCACCCACAGCTCCAGCGCGCGTATGCGGCGCGAAAACTGCGGCTGCGTCACATGGCGAAGCTCTGCCGCACGCGAAAAGCTGCGCTCACGTGCCAGCGCGATGAAGTCTTCCAGCCATTTATGGTCCACGGCAGCACCTCGTTCAGGAAATGAAGCGATGGTATCGCCTGCAGCCTGCGCCCAGTCCCGCTACCATCACTCCCAATGACTGTACGCAAGACCCATCTCGACGCCCTCGCCATGTCCCTCTTGCTGGGCTGCTGCCTGTTCTGGGGCCTGCAACAGGTCTTGATCAAGGCCACAATCAGCGAGATTCCGCCCATGTTCCAGGCCTCGCTGCGCCTGGTGGGCGCCACCGTGCTGCTGTGGCTTTGGTGCCTGTGGCGCAAGATCCCGCTGTTCAGCCGCGACGGCTCGCTGAAAGCCGGCCTGCTGGCCGGCGCCCTGTTCGGCGCGGAGTTCACCTGCATCTATGTGGGCCTGCAATACACCAGCGCCTCGCGCCTCACGGTGTTCTTGTACACCTCGCCCTTCTGGGTTGCGGCGCTGGTACCGCTGTGGGTCAAGTCCGAACGGCTGCGCGGCCTGCAGTGGCTGGGCTTGCTGTGCGCGTTTGCCGCCGTGGTGTTCGCGCTGCGCGAAGGCTTTACCGGAGGCCATGCCTCGACGGCGCGCGGCGACCTCCTGGCGCTGGCCGCCGGCATGCTGTGGGGCCTGACCACCGTGGTGATACGCGCCACCAAACTCGTCAGCATCTCCGCTGAAAAGCTGCTGTTCTACCAGCTGGCCGTCAGCGCCGCCGCGTTCCCCTTCCTGTCGCTCTACCTGGGCGAGCAATGGTCGTGGCATTTCAGCCCCTTCGCCATCACCTCCCTGCTGCTGCAGACCGTGATAGGCGCCTTCGCCAGCTATCTGGCCTGGATGTGGATGCTGGGGCGCTACCCGGCCACCAAAATTTCGGTGTTTGTGTTTTTCACGCCGCTGTTCGCGCTGCTGTTCGGCGCGCTGTGGCTGAAAGAAAGCGTCACCACCGGCCTGCTGGTGGCGCTGGCCACCGTGGCGGCCGGCATCGTGCTCGTCAACCGCAAGCCGTCAGGCGCATAATTTTTCGACATGACGTCCCACCCACGCATCCCCGGCCATCGATTCCTCCACTCACCCGGGCCCACACGGGTGCCCGACGAGGTGATGGATGCGATGCGAAGGCAGCCCATGGATCTGGCCGACCCGCGGCTCGATCGTGTGATCAAGGCCTGCGAGACCGGGCTCAAGGCACTGCTGCAAACCGCCGCCGACGTCTTCATGTATGCCTGCAACGGCCACGGCGCCTGGGAAGCCGTGATCGCCAACCTGCTCGCGCCTGGGCAGCAGGTGCTGATCGCCGGCACCGGGCATTTCTCCGAGTCCTGGGCCGTGCAGGCCGAGGCCATGGGCGCAAAAGTGCTGCGCACGCCGTGGCGCGAAGGCTACCCGATTGACGTGCCGGCGATGGAAGCCGTGCTGCGCGCCGACACCGCGCACGCCATCGTGGCCGTGTTTGTAGTCCACACCGACACCGCCAGCGGCATGACCAGCGACCTCACCCGAATCCGTCAGGCGCTGGACGCCGCGGCCCATCCCGCGCTGCTGGTGGTGGACGTGGTGGCCTCGCTGGGCGCCGCGCCTTTTGCCATGGACGCGCTGCGCGCCAACGTCGTGCTGGGCGCCTCGCAAAAAGGCCTGATGGTGCCGCCCGGCCTGGCCTTTGTGGCGGCGGACAGCGCCGCGATGAAGGTGGCCGCAGCCAACCCCTCGCCACGCTTCTACTGGGACTGGGCGCGGCGGCAAAGCCCGCTGAGCTACCGCAAGTTCTGCGGCACGCCGCCGCAAAGCCTGCTCTTCGGCCTGGAGGCCGCGCTGGGCTTGATTTTTCACGAGGGTGTTGAGCACGTCATCGCCCGCCACCAGATGATCGCCGGCGCCGTGCATGCCGCCGTCGAGGCCTGGAGCGAAGGCGGCGCACTCAGCCTGTTTGTGCGCGAACCGGCCGCGCGCTCGGTCTCCGTCACCACCGTGTCCGTGGCCGCCGGCATTGACCCCGAGGCCTTGCGCTCAGTCGCGCGCGAGCAGTTCCAGGTCGCCATCGCGGGCGGCCTGGGGCCGCTGGCGGGGCGCACGTTTCGCATAGGCCACCTGGGCGACATGAACCCGGCGATGATCCTCGGTTGCCTGGCCGGCGTGGAAGCCGCCATGCGGGTGCAGGGCATTTCCATCGGCAGCGGCGGCGTGCAACATGCCGTCGCGGCTTTGGCGGGCCAGCGCTGAGTTCTGAAGCAGGGTCATGTGCCAATCTATGGCTATGCGCTTCGGCCGGGGAAAGCGCTTGCAGAGGGGGGATGAGAAATTGAAACGCGAAACTGAAAAATACACACGATCTCTCGTTGGTAATACCGATAGATTTTGGCTTTGGTCGGGCCTCTTCTGTACCGCCATATCTATGTGGTGTTCCGTTGCCATGGGCCAAACCGCCACGGACGCGCCTACTTGCGATGCACTTTCTATTCGCTGGGATGAGAGCCCTGGGCTGGGTAGCCGTCTTGGGCGCGCCAAGGCATTGGAAGATCAAGGCAAGTCCTGTATTGGCCAAGGTTTTTACGACCCAAGACTTGCCATTCTTTACATGGATGCCGGAGATCTCGCCAGTGCAGACCGCATAGCAAAACAAGGCATACAGAAGGGCAGTCCTTACCAAGCCAATTTGCACCAGGTATTGGCGGAGACTACTTTGCGCAGAGGCAATGTAGAGACGGCTTACAAGATGGCGGAGGACATAGCGAAGAAGAATCCGACGTATGTACCGATACTGGGATTTTTGGGTGAGATAGATTTCAAAAATCACAACTGGGCTATGGCTCTGGCGCGATCACAGAAGTGGAATTCTATTGACCATAGTGCTCTGTCTTTGCTGGCTATGGCCTCGGCACTTCATCAGCTTGATCGTCATGAAGAATGCGTGACTACGGTTTACAAAGCACTTGGGATTGATCCCGCCCGTATTGCAAAAATAGGCGGTATTAAAGAAGCCGTTTTCTCATTGGGCATTTTGAAACGCAACGAAGAAGCGGCGGAATTGCTCAAGCGCCATATCCGGGCCAACCCAGATTGGGCAAAAGATCCATCCATGGTGAATGCGGCCAAGGCACTTGGATTGGCGAAGTAAGGCTGTAGCTTGTCAGGGCTTATTGCGAAGCGGTAATACCGCCGTCGAGATAAAGCACTTGCCCAGTGACAAAGCGCGATGCAGGCGCCGCGAAAAACACCGCCGCACCGGCCACGTCCTGCGGGTCGGCAACACGGCCCAGCGGAATGCGCGCCAGCACCTGTTCCCGCGTCTCGGGATTTTCCAGCCAGTGGCGCGCCATTTCGGTCTGCACCACCGTGGGCGCAATGCCGTTGACGGTGATGCCGTGCGGCGCGAGTTCGCTGGCGTGCTGGCGTATCAGCATGACCAGGCCGCCCTTGCTGCTGCTGTAGGCCGAATAACCGCGGCCGCGCAAGCCAAGCTGCGCGCGCACCGAGAGCAGGTGCACCTGCGCGCCGCCCTTGCCGCCTGCAATCTGGTGTTTGGCCGCGCCCTGCGCCAGGAACATCGCGGCCTTGAGGTTGACCTGCAGCACCTCGTCAAAGGCTTCTTCGGTGACCTCGAGCAAGGGCTGCTCGCGTTGCATGCCCACGCAGTTCACCAGGATGTCGAGGCCGCCCCACCGCGCGGCCACCACGTCGACGGAAGCCTGCATCTGCGGCACCGAATGTGCATCCATGGCCAGGCCGATGGCCTCGTGCCCTGCCCCCCGTAGGGCCGAGGCCACGGCCTGCGCCTTGGCCTCGTCACGGCCCGACACCGCGACGCGCGCCCCGGCCATGGCCAGGCCCCACGCAATCGCCTCGCCAATGCCGCCGTAGCCGCCGGGCACATAAGCGGTTTTGCCGCGCAGGTCGAACAAGCCTGTCAGTGCGGCGCTGAAATCGACGGAAGGTGTGATGCTGCTCATGGATGGCGAAATTGTGGGCGCAAAGCGCGCGGGCGGCGAAAGGGTTTTCCTCAGTCCATCAAGAGGCCACCATTGAGGTCGATGATCTCGCCGGTGATAAAGCCCGACAGCGGCGAGGCCAGGAAGCGCACCACGTGGGCGAACTCCTCGGGCTCGCAAAAGCGGCCGACCGGGATGTCCTTGAGCAGCTTCTGGCGCTGCTCTTCATTGAGCTGTTCGGTGATCATGGGCGTCTTGACGTAAGCCGGCGCGACGGCGTTGGCTGTGACGCCGAAGGGCGCGAGTTCGCGTGCCAGTGAAAAGGTCAGCGAACTCATCGCGCCCTTGGACACCGAGTACGCCGTGCCCGCCGTCAGGCCGCCGGTCTTGGCCGCCAGGGAACTGGTGTTGATGATGCGGCCGAAACGCCGCGCCTTCATCGCCGGCACCACCTGCTGCGCGAGGTAGAACGCGCCGTCGAGGTTGGCGCCCATCACGCGCCGCCATTCACCCGCTTCGGTGGCTTCGACCTTGTTGTTGGACAGGATGCCCGCGTTGTTGACCAGGATGTCGACGGGCCCGAAGGCCTTGACGATGAGTGCATGGCCGTCGCTCACGGCGGCCGCATCGCTGATGTCAAACGAGAAGGACAAGGCACGCGAACCCAGCTCATCGGCCAGCGCGCGGTTGCGCTCCTGGCTCACATCGACCATCGCGACCTTGCAGCCGTCTTCGAGCAAGGCCTTGACAACGGCCAGGCCCATGGTGCCGGCCGCGCCGGTGACCAGCGCGACTTTTTCTTGAAGCGGTTTCATCAATTAACCTTCATACATTAAAGAACTTTCTGTGCCAGAACACCGCGGAACCGGCTTCGCCGGGCCGCTGGTGTTGCCCCTTGGGGGGTTCCGGCTACACGAAGTGAGACGAGACAGGGGGTCTCACTGATCCAGGACGCTTTTCTTGCCGAAGAGGCCGCGCGAACGAAACGTCACCACGGCAATGAACAACAGGTACATGGACATCAGCGACCACTCGGACGCATACGAACCCGTGAGCCCGACGACCATGCCGACCATCAGCCCGGCAATCACTGCACCCCAGAGCGAACCGACACCGCCCAGCACAATGATCAGAAACGCCGGCACTACGGCGTCCACCCCCACATGCGGGCGTATGCCCCAGATGGGCGCCATGACCACCCCGGCGATCGCCGCCAGCGCCACGCCCAGGCCAAACACGAAGAGGCGCAGGCGCGAGAGGTTGATGCCCAGCGCTCGCACCATTTCGCTGTCGTGCGCGCCGGCCTTGATGATGGCGCCGTAGGGCGTCTTCTGCAAGAACGTCCAGAGCAGCACGATCATGAGGATGGCGAATCCGCTGGCAAAGAAGCGGTACTTGGAATAAACCAGGTCACCCATCAGGAAGGCGCCGGAGATGCCCTCGGGCAGCATCAACTGCTTTTCCGACGAGCCCCACACCAGGCGGATAACCTCTTCAATCACCAGCGCCGCGCCGAAGGTCAGCAGCAGGCCGTAGAGCGGGTCGCGGCCATAGGTGCGCCGCATGCACAGCTCCAGCAACATGCCGAAAATACCCACCAGGATGGGCGCAAGAATGAGTGCCGCCAGGTAACGCGTTCCAAGCGGCAAACTCATGTACCAGGCCTGCAGATTCGGAAACATGCCCAGCTGCGGTGCGATCAGGAAAAGCGCGAAGTACATGCCCAGCGCAAACAGCGAGCCGTGCGCCAGGTTGATGGTTTCCATCACCCCCACGATGAGCATGAAGCCCAGCGCGATGAGCGCGAACAACAAGCCCAGCGAGATGCCGTTGACGAGGTGCGGAATAAGCTGAAGCAAGAAGTCCATTGCGGTCTTTGGAGCTTGAAGTCAATCAGACTTCGTAGCTAGGTGTCGAGTCGTAGCTCTCAAGCTTGCAGGCGCCGCTGGCATCCTTGTCCGCTACGTCCTTGGGATCGGCCTGTGTGAGGATCTTGAAGATGTCGTCTTTCTCGGTGGGCTGGTCGTTGTAGGTCGCCATGTAAATCGTCTGCTGGCACTGGTGGGTGACGGGATCCATCCACGCGTCGTAGTGCTGCAGGCGGTCGGCCGCGCTCATCTTGCGGCCTTCGAGTTTTTTGATCACGGCAATGTTGTTGGTGGTGCCGGCCTCTTCCACGCATCGCAGAAGTTCGCGCGTGGCCATATAACCGTTGTGATACACATTGCCCGGCACGCGAATCGCCATGCCCGGGAACTGCTTCTGGTAGGCCGCAACGAATTCTTTCACGCCGGGCAGGCCGAGGCGCCAGTACCAGGTGGTGCCGAAGACGCCGAAGATGGCCTCGGGGCCCAGACCGTAGACATCTGGCCAGTCCTGCTGGTTGTTGATCCACGCCATGGACTGGTTCATCTTGAGCTGCACCACCTGCTGGCGCAGCGCCTTGATGTCGTCGCCGCCCACCGCCGTGGCCACCACATTGGGCTTGAGCTGCTGCAGCTTGAGCAGGTAGGACGAGAAGTCGCGGGTGTTTTGCGGCACCAGCAGTTCCTCAACGATGCGCCCGCCGTTGGCTTCCACGATCGCGCGTGTCGCCTTGGAGGTGGTGTGGCCCCACACATAGTCGTTGGTCAGCAGCACCCAGTTCTTGCCGCTGGCCTTGATGGCGTTCTTGACGATGGCGTTGGAAAAGTTGGTGCCGTTGCCGTCCCAGACGAACTTGGTGCGGTGGCAGTCCTTGCCGGCTTCGGTCGGGCTGCTGGAATTGGTGTTAAAAAATACCGTGCCGTATTTCTGCGCAACCTGCGAGATGGCATTGGAGACGCCTGAGTGCACTGCACCGATCAGGAAGGAAGCCTCATTGCGCGTGATCATGCGTTCGGCCACGCGCGAGCCGGTGGCCGGCGTCGTTTCCGTATCGATATGGATGGCCTCAATGCGTCGGCCCAGCACACCGCCCTTGTCGTTAAATTCCTTGATGGCCATCATGGCGCCCAGGCGCTCTTCGGCGCCCGAGGCTGCGTACAGGCCCGAAGCGTCCATGGTCAGGCCAATGGTCAGCGGCTTCTTCTGGCCGGTCTGCGCCCAGGCGTGGTTGTGCTTCCACGGCCCCATGAAGGGCGCCGCGCCGTACAGACCCGCGCCCACAAGCGCCAGGCTTGAGTGCTTGAGCAGCGCGCGGCGCGAGGTGGCCTTGCTGTCGGATTGGGATTCAGGTGTTGCGTGGTTGTTCTTGATGTCGCTCATGGTTTTGTCTCCTGCGTGTAAATGGGTCAAACGGGTTGGCTTAACGGGGAACGATCTTGACGTCGTTGAGTTTTTCCTGTGCTTCGAAAAGGGAGGCGATCAGCTTGTCGCCGTAACCGGCGTTGCTGGCCTGGATCAGGCTTTGGTGCGTGGCTTCACCCATGAAGCTGGTGACGGGCAGCATCTCGGCCAGGTGGGTGTAATAGCGCAAATCTTTTTGCGCATTGGCGATGCCGAACTTGAAGCCGGTGACGTCGCCTTCCTTGAGCGTTTTCGTTGCCATCATCTGAAAGATGCCGCAGTTCACGCCGCCGGCCGAGATCACGTCATAGAGGCGGTTGAGGTCCAGCCCGCTTTTGGCCGCCACCGCAAAGGCCTCGGCAATCGAGGCCGCAAAGCTCATGGCCATCATGTTGTTGACCAGCTTGAGCACGTGGCCGTGGCCGGGCGGGCCGACATGAAAGATGTTTTCGCAAAAAGCCTTGAGCACGGGCTCCAGTGTTGCGAAGTCTTCGGGCTCCGCGCCCACCATGGTGTTGAGCCGGCCTTCCTCGGCTTCCTTGGGCGTGCGGGCCAGCGGCGCATCGACCAGCTTGATGCCTTTGGCCGCAAGGTCGTTGCGGATACGGGTGCTGGAGGCAGGCTCGGCCGTGGAGGTGTCAACCACGATGAGGCCTTTACGGCCGCTGTCCAGCAGGCCATCCTTGCCGTAAACGATGTCTTCGACCTGAGGCGAGCCCGTGACGCAGACGAAGACGATGTCGCTGGCCTGCGCGCACTCGGCGTTGGTCTTGGCCTCCCTGGCTCCGGCGGCTATCAGGTCGGCCAGGTTGTCGCGGTTGCGGTTGATCTTGAAAGTCAGGCCGAAGCCTTTGGCCAGCAGGTTCTTGGCCATGCCGTGGCCCATCATGCCGATGCCGATAAATCCGATTTTTGGTGTCATGTTTGTCTCCGTCTTCTTTCTCGTTGTGTGTTGTGTGTTGTGTGTTGTGTGTTGTGTTTGGCGGCTCAGTTCACGACTTCAGCGGCGCCTGCTGAAACAGCGGTCCCCTGGCCTGTTCTGGCCTGGTCCCACAGCGTTATCAGCCGCGCATAACGCTCGGCAATGTCCTTGACCACTGCCGCATCGTCCATGGCGCCGGAGAACCAGCCGTTCGCAGCATCGGCAAAGATCGAACGCCCCACCGCGAAGCCGCGGCAGACGGCGTGCGGTGCCGCGATGCGAAAGCTCTGGTCGAGTTTTTCCTCGCTGGCTTCCAGGCCCAGCATCAGCACGCCACGGCAATGCGGGTCATGCTGGTGAATGACCGCAGCGATCTTTTGCCAGGCAGCCGTGTTGGCGGCGGGCGGCAGCTTCCACCAGTCGGGGAAAATGCCGGCCTGGTAAATCTGCTCCAGCGCCAGCGGCACGGTGTCGTCATCCGTTGGCATGTCTTTGGGCGGAATGACTTCGATGAGAAATTCGTGAAAGCTGTCCACGCTGGCGCGCTGCAGGTCGGCCAGTCTGGCGAGCTGGCTTTCACGCAGGGCCGGCGTGTCCTGCGGGTGGTAATACACCAGGCACTTGGCGACGTGCTCGCCGGGCCAGGTCCGCATGGCGGCGCCCAGGCCTGCACCGGCCTCGAACTGCAGCGGGCGCGAGCCCGGCAGTTCAACCGGCCTTGCGACCCACCAGCCCTTGCCGGTCACCGTGGGAAGCACCTCTTCGCCGAAGCGGCCGTCCACGATCACGCCCACGCCACCGCGCGCACCCGCTCCGAGCCGCGCACCTTCAGCGATCAGGGATTTGAAGAGGGGAATGCGTTCGTTGCCCGCTCCATGGCGCGCTGCGATATCTTCCAGCTGCATGCGGTGGTCGAACGCGAGGATGACCAGCTCCTCCCAGCGACGCGTACGCGTGCTGACGCGGTGCAGGCGTTCAAGTTGCGCGTCTTCGCGCAGGCGCCGGGTAGGCGAGCCATGCACCAGAAAGAACTGCAGTTCTTCCCAGCTGGCCATGGCAGGGGCACACCCGTGACGTGACACCACGAGTGCGCCACAGGCATTTGCATAAGCACAGCAACGCGCGAGCGGTTCGCCCGGAATCCAGCCGCGCAGGAAACCCGACATGAAAGCGTCGCCGGCGCCGAGCACGTTGTATACGTCCACCGGAAAACCGGGGCCTTGCAATCCCTTTTCCAGCGAGTCGGGAATCGCGCCGTCGAACACGACACAACCCATGGGCCCGCGCTTGACGACCAGCGTTGCGGCCGTCAGGTCGCGCAAGCGGCGTAACGCAGCGAGCGTGTCGGTGCTGCCGCCGGCGATATGAACTTCTTCTTCGGTACCCACTATGAGGTCGCAGTGGCCGACGACGGTTTGCAAATGCGCGCTGACTTCACCGGAAGGTACAAAGCGTTGCTCGCCCATACCCGGGCTGGTCAGGCCCCACAGCACGGGGCGGTAATCGATGTCGAGCACCACGCGAGTGCCTGCGGCTTTTGCCATCGTCATCGCCCGGAGGCAGCTTTCATACGTTTGCGGCTGTGACAGGTGCGTGCCCGAAATCAGCAGCGCCTTGGCCGAAGCGATGAAGGCCGCGTCAAAGTCGTCCGGGCTGATCGCCATGTCGGCGCAGTTGTCGCGGTAGAACACCAGCGGAAAGGTGTCGCGGTCCTGAATTCCCAGGAATACCAGCGCTGTCAGTCGCTTGGCGTCGGTGGCTACATGGCTCACGTCCACGCCCTCGGCCGCCAGGGTTTCGCGGACAAAGCGGCCGTTGTGTTCGTCACCCACACGGGTCAGCATCGCGGGCTTCAGGCCCAGACGCGCGACGCCCACCGCGGCGTTGGCCGGCGAGCCGCCCAGATACTTGGTGAAGCTCTGCATGTCTTCAAGACGACCGCCGATTTGCTCACCGTACAAATCCACGGCGGCGCGGCCCACGCAGATCAGGTCCAGCGGGCGGCTCATACGGCCCCCTTGCGCGCGGGTTTCGCCGCAGCTTTGCCGCCGCCTTTGGTTTTAGCCTTCGCTGCGCCCTGCTCGGCCAGCTGATGACCCGTGCTGACCACCAGCGCCTGCGCCAGGCACAGCGGCGCGACCAGCGAGCGGAAGGGTTTCGACGAATCGTCAGCCAGTTCCAGGCAAACCCTGGCATGCGCCTTGAGCGGCGAGAGCGGGCCGTCGGTGATGGCGATCACCACCGCGCCCAGCTTGGCGGCCTCAGAAGCAGCCGCGATGACTTCAGGGGAATAGTTGCGAAAGCTCGCGGCGATCAGCACGTCGCCGGGCGCGATGGAGCGCAGGCTTTCGCGCAGCATGCCGCCCGTGCCATCGAGCAAATGGGTACGCAGTTCCAACTGGCTCAGCGCATAAGCCAGGTAGCCCGCCACCGGAAAGGCGCGGCGCTGGGCCAGCACATGGATGCGCGGTGCCGACGCCATGAGTTTGACAGCGGCCTTCAGGTCAGCCTGGGCGATGCTTTCTTCCAGATGGCCAAGCTCGGCCACCGACTCGCTCACCAGCTGGTGCAACACACCGGCCGGCGCGCGCTCGCCGTTGAGCTGCTTGCGGCGCATCTGGTCAATGCGTTCGCGATAGCTGTCGGAACGCTCCAGCAGGTGGCCGCGAAACACCTGCTGCATTTCGGAAAAACCGCCAAAGCCCAACGCATTGGCAAAGCGGATCATGGCCGAAGGCTGCACCTCGGTCGCTTCGGCCACCGTCGCCACGGTGCCCAGTGCCAGGTCGTTGGGTTGCTCAAGGGCGAAGCGCGCGATGCGCTGCAGCTGCTTGGACATGTCCGGATAAGCCCGGCCAATCAGCGCCTTGAGTTCTTCGTAAGTCGTTGCAGAGTCCATATGTCGTTTGCCGCCTCGGGGAAGGCGATGAGCCGGTTGGCTGCATCGCGTCAATTTAGAATAAATGTTCTTGCGTATTTAAATAATAGAACGTACATTCTGTTCTGTCCAGCCCTTCTTCAACTTTTCTTTCAGCATTGATTTCCAGCGCTTTATTCCTTCACCCAGAACCATCGAAGAGACAAGGTCCCCATGCAACTCGCTTCCGGTCGCGCGCCGCTCATTCCTTTACCCATGCTCATCACCCTGTTGGTGCTACTGTCCACCCCGCTATGGGTGGGCCACGTCGGGCTCTACCAGTACCTGGCGCTGGAAATCATGATCTGGGTGTTGTTTGCGATGGGCTACAACCTGCTCCTGGGTTTCACCGGACTGCCCTCCTTCGGGCACGGCGCGTTCTTTGGCACGGGCGCCTACGCCTTCGGCCTGCTGCAACTCAAGGTCTGGCCCAACCTGTGGTTCGACCTGGCCGGCGCGGTGCTGGTCACAGCGACGCTCGGCGCGCTGGTGGCGCTGTTCATCTCGCACAGGCGCGGCATTTATTACGCATTGCTCACCATCGCATTCGGGCAGGTGTTCTGGTTCATCGCCAACAAATGGCATACCGTCACGGGCGGTGAAGACGGGCTGCTGAACATCAAGCGCCTGCCGGCCGATTTTGGTTTTGTGTCTTTCAATCTCTCCGGCAACAACGCCCTCTTCTTCTTTTGCCTCGTGCTGTTCGGGTTGGTGCTGCTGGCGCTGTGGCGGCTGATCCATTCGCCATTGGGTCGCATCTTCAGTGCCATCAAGCAGAACGAGACCCGCGCCGCCTTTGTGGGCTACAACGTGTGGCTTTACAAGTGGCTGGCCTTCACGATCTCCACCGCGGTGGCGGGCCTGGCCGGTGCGCTGTTCGCCATGGCGCAGCAGTCGGCCTACCCCAACGTCATGAGCCTGCACAACTCGGGATTCGTCGTGATGATGGTGCTGATAGGCGGCGGCCTCGTAAGCTTTTGGGGCCCCATCATCGGCGCCACTTTCTTTATTCTGGCGCGTGACCTGTTGGGCGCCTACACCGAGACCTGGCTGCTCTGGTATGGCCTCGTCTTCATGGCGATGGTGCTGTTCAAGCCCGAAGGCATTGCCGGCGCGTGGCAGGCCTGGAAGGCACGGCCGCGGCGCACTGTGGTGGCCAAACCCGTGACAACCCCCGCCGGAGGTGCACTGTGAAGCTCTTCGAGGCCAGCGGCCTGTCCAAACGCTTTGGTGCCCAGGTGGTGCTGCAAGATATCACCCTCAGCTTCAGGGAAGGTGAGCTCAATGGCATCATGGGCCCCAACGGCGCGGGCAAAACCACCTGCTTCAATGTGCTGACCGGCCGCTACAAGCCCGACCGCGGCCGTGTGACCTTTGCCGGCGAGGACATCACCGGCCTCTCGCCGCGGGAGATTGCCCGCAAGGGCGTGTCGCGCTCCTTTCAGATCATGAACCTCTTCGACAGCTACACCGCGCTTGACAACGTGCTGGTGGCCACGCCGCACGTGCGCAGACAGGGCTTCAACCCCTGGCGCGATCTGGGCGCCGACAGCACGGCGCAACAACTGGCCGCGGCCATCCTCGAGCGCGTCGGCCTCAAGGGCAAGGAGCACGTGCTGGCCAGCAGCCTGTCTTACGGCGAGCGCCGCGCGCTGGAGATCGGTGTGGCACTCGCAGCCGAGCCACGCATGCTCTTCCTCGACGAACCCACCGCCGGCCTGGGCGCCGAAGGCACGGCGCGCCTGATGGAGCTGGTGAAAGAACTCAAGCGTCAGCTCACGATTGTGATCATCGAACACGACATGAATTTCCTTTTCAAGCTCGCCGACCAGATCTCCGTTATCCACTGGGGCCAGGTCATCAGCCAGGGCACACCTGACCAGTTGCGTGAAAACGAATGGGTGCGCCGGTCCAACCTGGGGGCGCTGGCATGAGCGCGGTCCTGAAGTCCGTCATCAAAACCGTGTCGCCGCAGGCCGACATGCTGGCGGTGAACCGCATAGACACCTACTACGGCGAAACGCAGGTGCTGTTCGACGTGTCGCTGAAAGTCGGCGCCGGCGAAGTGGTGGCACTGCTGGGCCCCAACGGCGCAGGCAAGACCACGCTGCTTCGCTCCGTGCTCGGCCTCACGCCGCCACGCAAGGGCAGCATTGCCTTCGACGCGTGCGACATCACCCGTATGCCCACGCACGAGATCGCCAAGGCCGGCATGGGCTGGGTGCCGGATGACCGCCGCATCTTCCCGACGCTGACGGTAGCGCGCAATCTGGCTATCGCCCGCAAGACCACGCGCTTTCGCCCCTGGCAGGAGAAGGAGTGTTTTGAAATCTTCAGCGCGCTCGAATACCTGATGCACCGCGAGTGCGAAAACCTCTCGGGCGGCGAAATGCAGATGGTCGCAATCTCGCGTGCGCTGCTGGGCTCGCCCGGCCTGGTGCTCTTCGACGAACCCAGCCAGGGCCTGGCGCCCAAGGTGGTGCAGGACGTGATGAAAACCATCAGCCGGCTCAAGGCCGAGGGCATTGCGGTGCTGGTGGTCGAGCAAAACGTGCAGAGCGCGCTGCAGGTGGCCGACCGCGCCTATGTGATGAACCAGGGCGTGATCGTCCACGAGGGCCCTGCGGCCGAATTGCGCAACGATGCCGCCTTGTGCCGGCAACTTTTGGGAGTCTGACCCGCATGAGCCATCCACTCCATCCACTGCTACGCGTCGAGAACGTCGCCAAGCAATACCAGCGCGGCGTCTTCCGCAAGACCACGACCTTTTCATTGACCGCCGATTTCGAAGTGCACAAGCCCTGCGTGGTCGGTGTCATGGGCCCTAACGGCTCGGGCAAGACCACGCTGTTCGAGTTGATCACCGGCAGCAACCTGCCGAGCGCGGGCCGTGTGCTGGTCAACGGCCAGGACATCCACCAGGTACGCACGCGCGAGCGGGATCGCCTCGCCATTCACTACCACCAGTCCTACCAGGTGCGGTCTTTCCAGAAAACCAAACCCGACTTCATGTTGGAACACGCACAGAACGACTCGCCGCTGGTGCATCTGTTCGACGAGCCGCAGTTCAATACGCAGGACGGCTACATCGGCTTCATGCTGGACTTCTTCGCCAAACTCAGGGCCAACGGCCGCCTGGTGTTTTTATGCCTGCATCCCAACGAGCCCTACCACGTCGACATCCTGCGGCAATGCTGCGAGCGTTTCATCTTTGTACAAAAAGGTGCGGTCAGCGAAGCGCCTGACTTCGACACGCTGGCGCGCGACGAGAAGGTCAGGGCCTACCTGGGGGCGCTGGCGCCGGCAGCTTGATCCACGGCGCCGCACGCGGTTCAAATCAGGCTGTGTTTTCTGGCGCGGTAAGCCAGCTTCGCCCGCGTGGTGTTGAGCCGCCGCGCCGCCGCTGAGAGATTGCCCTGGCAGGCCGAGATGGCGCGTTCCAGCATGTCGCGCTCGGTTTGCTCCAGGGACCGCTGCGAAGCGGCGGTCCCTGCCGGCACGGGATGCGCGCCGGCCGGCGCCCCCTCGAAGTTCAAGGTGCCTGAACTGCCCTGCATCCGCAAGGTCATGACCTCGGTGCTCAAGGTCTCGCCGCCGGTGAACAGGTGGTGCACGTCGATCAAGCCGTCGGCATCGGCCATGATCACGGCGCGCTCGATCAGGTTTTGCAGTTCGCGGATGTTGCCGGGGAAGTCGTAGTTCAGCAGCGTGCGCACCGAGGCCTGCGTGAAGCCGCCGGTGTTGCAACCGTGTTTGCGCCGGTAGTGGTTCAGAAAATGGTTCATCAGCAGGGGAATGTCGTCGCGCCGCTCGCGCAGCGGCGGCAGGTGGATGGGGAACACATTGAGCCGGAAGAACAGGTCTTCGCGGAATCGGCCTTCACGCACGGCCTGGCGCAAGTCTTCATTGGTGGCGGCCACCACGCGCACGTCGACCGCGATGCCGCGCGTGCCGCCCACGCGTTCGACCTCGCCCTCCTGCAGGGCGCGTAGCAGCTTGCCCTGGGCCACAAAACTCAGCATGCCGATTTCGTCCAGGAACAGGGTGCCGCCGCTGGCCCGCTCAAAGCGGCCTGGCCGCGAATGGCTGGCCCCGGTGTAGGCGCCGCGCTCCACCCCGAACAGCTCGGACTCGATCAGGGTTTCCGGGATGGCCGCGCAGTTCACCGCGATAAACGGCAGCTCTTTGCGCGGGCTGATCCTGTGCAGCATGCTGGCAAACTTTTCTTTGCCCACGCCCGACTCGCCCGTGAACAGCACGGTGGCTGTCGTGCGCGCCACCCGGCTCAATTGATGGCAGGCCGCGTTAAAGGCCGATGAGGCCCCCACCATCGCGTCGCCGGCCGGCACGTCGCCGGTCGCCAGGTCGGCCGGGCCCGCTTCGCTGCGCGCATAGGCCGCGGTGTCGACAAACTCCCTGGCGTTCAGGTAGCGCATGTCTTCTTCGATGTTGTCCCACTTGTCGGCGGACTTGCCGACCACGCGGCATTGCGCCTGGCCCATGGACCGGCACATGGTTTCCCGGAAAACGATGAGGCGGCCGAACAGCGTGCTGACATAGCCCGTGGCGTAACCCACCTGCATCCAGCAGGCCGGGGAGCCGCCTATGCCGTAGGCGGCGATGTGTTCATCGTCTTCGCTGGAGTTGTGCCAGATGAATTCGCCTTCATAGCCGCTGGTGTCCGGGTCGTAGGTCACGCTGACCAGTTCGACCTTCACCACGCCCTCCAGCGCGTGCAGGCGCGTGCCGGCCATGGCTGCAGCCGGCGGGTCGGCGTCGGGCCAGTGCTTGCGCACCAGCTGGGCATCGCGGGCGCCGCTGACATAACCGGCGCGGGTGAACAGGCCGCGGGCTTTTTCGATGCCCAGGCTGTCAATCATTTCGCGGCGCATGGAGCCCAGCGCCTCGGTGTGCAGCAGCACCATGCGCTGGTCCTGCAGCCAGATGCGCCCGTCGCCCGGCGAGAAGAACAGGCATTCGCTGATGTCAGCGATCGTCGGGTGCGTGTCACCGCCGATGTGCGTGCTGGCAAACCCGCCCATGGCTTTGGCCACCGACGCGCTGTCGAAGCTGCCCAGCGCGACACCGGTGGCCCGGGCCACCTCGGCCAGGGAAATGCGATCGGATACGCGCATGGCTTGCTCCTCAATTTGATCAATTGGTGAAATTTGATTCAACTTTATAACCATTTGATCAGAAAAGTATGGGTGATTTCCATGTGCTGCACCGCAGCAAACATACCTAGGGTATGTCCCGGGTTTCCCAGTGAAAAAACTTTGGGTGCAGCGCAGCAAGCGGACTCTTTCGCGCGGCGCTGGTACATGCATTGCGATACAGGAGCACGACGCGCCGATGTGGCGAGCTGATCAAACAACCGTAAGGACAAAAGCAAATGGGTGTATCCGACGCGATGGCATTTCTGGATTTTTCCGCGCTGACGCAAGCGCCGCTAGGCGGCGGGAAGCGCGACGTGGTCGAGCCGGCGACCGGGAAAGTGATGTGCACGGTGGGCATCGCCAATGCGGCGGACGTGGCCGCGGCCACGCGGGCGGCGGCCAACGTGCAAAAGCCCTGGGCCGCCCTGCCCCCGCGCGAGAGGGCCGACGTCTTCCGCCGCGCCGGCGCGCTGTTCCAGCAGCACTTTGATGAACTCGCTCTGTATGCCACGCGTGAGACGGGCGGCATCCTGCCCAAGGGGCAGCATGAGATTCGCGAAGCCATCACCATCTGCCACCTGGCCGCCGCCATGCCGCTGCAGCCCCAGGGCCATGTGCTGCCCAGCGTACCGGGGCGCACCAGCATCGCCCGCCGCGTGCCGCACGGCGTGGTGGGTGTCATCTCGCCCTTCAACTTTCCGCTGATCCTGACGCTGCGCGCGGTGGCCCCGGCGCTGGCCGCGGGCAACGCCGTGGTGATCAAGCCCGACACCCGCACGCCGGTGACCGGCGGCCTGATGATCGCGCGCATTTTTGCGGAGGCCGGCCTGCCCAGGGATTTGCTGCATGTGCTGCCCGGCGACGCCGAAGCCGGCGAAGCTTTGGTCACCGACCCGCTGGTGCCCATGATCGCCTTCACCGGCTCGCCCGCGGTGGGCCGGCGCATCGGCGAGCTCGCGGGCAAGCACCTGAAGAAAGTGTCGCTGGAACTCGGCGGCGCGAACTCGCTGATCATCCTGGACGACGCCGACCTGGACATCGCCGCGAGCAACGCCGCCTGGGCCGCCTACCTGCACCAGGGCCAGATCTGTATGGCCGCCAACCGCATCCTCGTTCACCAGAGCATCGCGGCCCCGCTGCTGCAGCGCCTGGTCGCCAAGGCCACGCACCTGCCGGTCGGCGACGGCGCCACAGGCCAGGTTGCGCTCGGGCCGCTGATCGATGCGCGCCAGCGCGATCGCGTGCATGCCATCGTGCAGGACAGCATCAAGGCCGGCGCGAAGCTGGAAGCCGGCGGAAGCTACGACGGCCTGTTCTACAAGCCGACGGTGCTGTCCGGCGTCAAGCCCGGCATGCGCGTGTTCGATGAAGAGACCTTCGGCCCGGTGGCCAACATCGTCACTTTCGGCAGTGACGAGGAAGCGGTCGCGCTGGCCAACAACAACAGCGGCAGCCTGGCCTGCGCCGTCATCTCCCGCTCCGTGGGCCGCGCCATGGCCGTGGGGCAGCAGCTCAAGGCCGGCATGGTTCACATCAACGACCAGACCGTCAACGACGACTGCGTCAACCCTTTCGGCGGCCCCGGCATCGCGGGCAACGGCACCAGCGTGGGCGGCCCGTCCGACTGGGAGGAATACACGCAGTGGCAGTGGATGACCGTCAAGGACACCGCGCCCATGTTCCCGTTCTAACGGAACGCTTCGACTTTTCGGCTTTTTCGATTTTTTTGGCTCACCACATCAAGGAGACCTTCATGAATCCGCATACCCGGGAGGCTTTATGAGCCTGCAAGGCAAAACCATTGTCATCACCGGCACCTCGTCCGGCATCGGCGCCGAGGTGGCCAGGCTGGCGCGCTTCCAGGGCGCCACGGTCATCGGCATGGACCGCAACGATCCCAGCCTGACGCTGGGCGGCTTCATCAAGGCCGACCTCGGCACCGCCGCGGCCATCGATGCCGCCGTGGCCCAGTTGCCGGCGCAGGTTGACGCGCTGTGCAACATCGCCGGCGTACCCGGCACGGCTGACGGCGAGCTGGTGGCCCGCGTGAACTACCTGGGCCTGCGGCATCTGACGGAAAAGGTGCTGGCGCGCATGCCGCGCGGCGGCAGCATCGTCAACGTGGCGTCCATCCTGGGCGCCGAATGGCCGCAGCGGCTGGCCCTGCACAAGGAGCTGGCGGCAGCCAAAGGATTTGAAGCCGGCGCCGCATGGCTGCGCGGCCACCCGGTGCCGCAGGCGACCTGCTACCAGTACTTCAAGGAAGCCCTGATCGTCTGGAACGCCACGCAGTCGCAGGAGTGGTTCCTGGGCAAAGGCGTGCGCATGAACTGCGTGGCGCCCGGCCCGGTGTTCACACCCATCCTGGGCGACTTCGTGGCAATGCTGGGCCAGGAGCGCGTTCAAGCCGATGCGCATCGCATGCTGCGCCCTGGCTTTGCCGACGAAATCGCACCCGTCATCGCCTGGTTATGCAGCGACGCCGCGCGCTGGGTCAGCGGCGCCAACATTCCCGTTGATGGCGGCCTGGCCTCTACCTATATCTAACTACATCTAACGCTGACACGCCACGGGTGCGAGGGCACCCATCCCCCATTCACGTAACAACGACACATAACGAGGAGACATTCGATGAACAAGGTATTCACCCCCTTCAGGCCAGCCACGCTGGCCTTGGCCTGCGGCCTGGCTTGCGCACTGCCGGTCCACGCCCTGGAATTGGACAACGGCGACCCCGACACCAAAATCCGGCTGGACTTCACACCCAAGTACAGCCTGGCCTGGCGGCTGAAGGACCCGTCCGCACTGCTCACCTCGCCGGCCGCCCGCGGCGATGGCGGTGTGACCAATGAAAACGACGGCGACCTCAACTTCAAGAAGGGCCTGATCTCCAACCGCGCCGACCTGTTGACCGAATTTGACTACAGCCGCAGCAACTGGGGCCTGCGCATCAGTCACTCCGCCTGGTACGACTCGCAGTACCTTCGCGCCAATGCCAATGACGGCACGGCCGGCGTCAGCAACTTCGCCGGCCAGGCCGCCAACCAGTTCGTCCCGGCAACCCGGGAGCAGCATGGCCGTGGAGACGAATTCCTCGACGCCTTCGTCTGGGGCAAGGGATCCATCGGCAGCATGCCAGCCTCGATCCGCGTCGGCAAGCACGCGCTGCAGTATGGCGAGAGCGTGTTCTTCGGCCAGAACGGCATTGCCAACGCGCAAGGCCCGGTGGACATCGCAAAAATCGTCTCGGTGCCGAACTGGCAATTCAAGGAAGTACTTCTGCCGGTGGAGCAGATTTCCGGCACGCTGCAGGTGGCCGATGGCGTGACGCTGGGCGGCTACTACCAGCTCAAGTGGCGGCCCAGCAAGATTCCCGGGGTCGGCAGCTATTTTTCGAACCAGGACTACATAGGCGGCGGCCGTGTCTATCTCGGCGGGCCGGTGCTGCCCACCGACACCAGCCGCGACCAGAAGCCGGGCGACAGCGGCCAGTTCGGCGCCCAGTTGCGTTGGGCGCCGGCCGGCGGCAACTATGAGTTCGGCGTGTACGCGGCACGCTACAACGACAAGACCCCGGCCGTTCCGGTGTTCGACCTGATCAACGGCAATGTGCACAACGTCTACGCCAAGGGCATCAAGACTTTTGGTGCCAGCGTCACTTCGTCGATAGGACAGCTCAACTGGGCGTTGGAGGGCTCGGTGCGCACCGACGCGCCATTGGCCAGCGATCCCGCCGTGCTGGGCGGCGCACCCTTCATGCCACCAGTCAACTGCGACGGCTCGCCCTCCAACCCGTGCTATGCAACCGGCAAGACGGCGCACCTGAATCTGTCGGGCATTTACGTACTCAACAAGTCCAGCCTGTGGGACGGCGGCGCCCTGGTGGCCGAACTGGCCTGGAACCGGCTCATGAGCGTGACAAAAAACCCCAGCGCCGTTGGCTTTGGCGGGCTGGACCCGAACGCAACGCGGAACGCCGCGGCGTTCCGCATGATCTTTGAGCCGCAGTACTTCCAGGTGCTGCCGGGCCTGGACCTGTCCATCCCGCTGGGCCTGGGCTACAACTTCGGCGGCCGTTCCGCAGCCGTTATCAACTTTGCTGGCGGGGCCAGCCAAGCGGGCGACGTGAGCATAGGCATCAAGGGCAAATACCAGAACGTCTGGAACTTCGCCCTGAACTACACCGCCTTCTTCGGCAAGGAAAACACCCTGACCGTCACGGACCCCAGAACCCCCACCCGCATGCTGTCTTATGGGCAAACACTGAAAGACCGCAACTACGTTTCCTTCACCGCTTCCCGCACTTTCTGAAAAACATTACAGAGACAACCATCATGATGCAGACCGCAAAACTTTCATTGCTCGTGGCCGCCCTGCTGGCCGGCGCCATGTCCGCCCAGGCCGCTGTCACCGCCGAAGAGGCCGCCAAACTCAAATCCTCGCTGACGCCCATGGGCGCCGAGAAAGCCGGCAACAAGGAAGGCACCATTCCGCCGTGGGAAGGGGGCCTCGCCAAGGCCACCCCGGGCTACAAGAACGGCGACGCGCGGCCCGACCTCTACCCCAACGAAAAACCCATCCTGTCGATCAACGCCAAAAACATGGCGCAGCACGCCGACAAGCTGACCGACGGCGTGCAGGCCCTGATGAAGAAGTACCCCGACTTCCGCGTCGACGTGTACCCCACGCACCGCACCGCGGCGGCGCCGCAGTCGGTGTACGACAACACCTTCAGGAACGCCACCCGGGCCAAGACCATTGAAGGTGGCTACGGCATGGAAGGCGCTTTTGGCGGCACACCATTTCCGATTCCCAAAGACGGCTATGAAGCCATGTGGAACCAGCGCACAGCCTGGCGCGGCGGCAACTTTTCCATGCCGATGCGCGTGTGGGTGGTGACGTCCGATGGCAAGCGCACCATGGCCTCCGGCGGCACGCAAACCATACGCCAGGCCTTCTACGACAAGGACGGCACCGCCGAGAAGTTCGACGGCTATTACCAGTACGGCAAGCTGGTGGTCAACGCGCCGGGCTCCAAGGCGGGCGAAGCCATTCTCGCGCTCGACGGTGTTTCGGATGCCGCGCCGCGCGGCCTGTGGCAGTACCTGGTGGGCCAGCGCCGCGTGCGCAAAGCGCCTTCCGTGGCCTACGACACACCCGACTCGGTGACCTCCGGCATCGGTCTGTTCGACGAGGCCTTCACGCTGTTTGGCCCGATCGACAAGCACGAATTCAAGCTGGTGGGCAAGAAGGAAATCTACATTCCCTATAACAACAACCGCGCCGCCTCGGCCAAGATCGAAGACCTGGTGACGCCCAACACGCTGAACCCTGCGCAGGTACGCTGGGAGCTGCACCGGGTATGGGAAGTGGAAGCCACACTGGCTGCCGGCAAGCGCCACGTGGTGCCCAAGCGCAAGTACTACATCGACGAAGACTCCTGGCAGATCGCGCTGTTCGACGGCTGGGACGCCAAAGGCCAGCTCTGGCGCACCAACTACGCACTGATGCTGACGGCACCGGACATTCCGGCCGTGACCAACGTCGTGCTGTGGGGCGGCTATGACATGCAGACCGGCGCCTATTACCTGAACATGGCTTCCAACGAGCTGCCCAAGCAGTACGAAGTGCAGCCGCCGATTCCGCGCTCCTTCTTCAGCGCTGAATCGCTCGCCAGCGAAGGCGCTCGCTGATGACCGGAAGTGCCCAGCCTCGCGCTGCGCGGCGGGCAGCCCTGATGGGGCTGCTCGGCTGGGTGGCCTCCGCTGCACTCCCCGCGTGGGCTGCCAACGGGCCCGCCGTGTTGTCACAGCCGGCGCTGGTCACGCCCAAGGCGTCAGGCGCGGCCACATTGGCCGTGACACGGGCCGGCACCCGGCTCGTGGCGGTGGGAGAGCGCGGCACGGTGTTGCTGTCGGATGACCATGGCGCCACCTGGCGACAGGCGCAGGTGCCTGTGCAAGCCACCTTGACGGCCGTGTGTTTCGCCGATGAACGCACCGGCTGGGCCGCAGGACACCTGGGCGTGATTTTGCGCAGCGTCGACGGCGGGGCCACCTGGGAAAAGCAGCTCGATGGCATCCAGGCGGCCGAGCTGGTGAAGCAGGCTGCGCAGCGCAGTGGCGACAGCCAGGCCATGGCGCAGGCAGAGCATCTGGTTGAAGAAGGTGCAGACAAACCATTTTTTGACCTGGAATTTGTGGATGCCCGGCGCGGCTTTGCCGTCGGTGCTTACAACCTGATTTTTGCTACCGAAGACGGCGGCAAGACATGGACCGCGTGGGGGCCGCGGCTGCCCAACCCGAAAGCCCTGCATCTGTACGGCGTGCGCGCCCACGGCCGCACGCTGGTGATCGCCGGTGAGCAGGGCTTGCTGCTGCGCTCAAGTGACGGCGGGGCCAGCTTTACCGCGTTGCAGTCACCGTACAAGGGCAGCTTTTTCGGCCTGCTGCGCACCCGAGGCGGCGCGCTGGTGGCCTACGGCCTGCGCGGCTCAGCCTATCGCTCGACAGACGAGGGCGTGCACTGGGACAAGCTCGACACCGGCGTGCCCATGGCGGTGGGAGCCGGCATGGCTTTGCCGGACGGCGGTTTTGTGCTGATGAGCCAGGCGGGCGACGCCCTGATGGGCACCGCAGGCGGGCCCGGCCTGCGGCGCATCCCGGCACGCGAGCCGGTTCCGGTTTCCGGCGTTGCCCTGGCGGCCGACGGCAGCCTGGTGCTGGCAAGCCTGCGTGGCATGCGGCACTTGCCCGCACTGCCGGCTAACTGAAAACAACGAAGAGACATACGCCGCCAACAGCGAAACTTTATGCACGCCGATTCCTCCTCCTCCGCTTCCTCTTCAGATACCCAGCCCGTCGTCGCGCGGCTTGAAGACTTTGACACGCGTTCGGGCACGCTGCTTGAGCGCGCTTTTTTCAATCACCGGCCCTGGGTCATGGCGGTGTGCCTGCTGCTGACCCTCGTGCTGGGCTGGCAGGCCACCAAGCTGCAGCTCAACGCCAGTTTTGAAAAAACCATTCCGACGGGCCACCCCTACATCGTCAACTACCTGGCCCACAAGGCCGATCTCGGCGGCCAGGCCAATGCGCTGCGGCTGGTGGTGGAGGCCCGGCAGGGCACGATCTTCGACAAGGCCTACCTCGATGCGCTGCAGAAGATCAACGACGAAATCTTCCTGCTGCCCGGCGTGGACCGGCCTTTCATGAAGTCGCTGTGGACATCCAACACCCGCTGGGTGGCCGTGACCGAAGAAGGCCTGGACGGCGGGCCGGTGATCCCCGATGCCTACGACGGCTCGCCTGCCAGCCTGGCCGGGCTGCGCGCCAACGTCGAGCGCTCGGGGGAAATCGGCCAGCTGGTGGCGGGCGACTTCAAGTCCAGCATCGTGTTTGTTCCCTTGCTGGACCGCAACCCGGACACCGGCAAGGCACTGGACTATGGCGATTTGTCACGCCAGATCGAAGTCCTGCGCGCCAAGCACGGCAGCGATGCGCTGCAGATCCGCGTCACCGGTTTCGCCAAGGTGGCTGGTGACCTGATCGAGGGCCTGCATCAGGTGTTGCTATTCTTCCTGCTGGCACTTGCCATCACCACCGCGGTTCTTTTTGCCTACACCCGCTGCGCCCGCAGCACCGCGCTGGTGGTGGCGTGTTCGGTGGTGGCGGTAGTCTGGCAGTTCGGCTTGCTGGCATTGCTGGGCTATGAGCTTGACCCCTATTCGGTTCTGGTGCCCTTCCTGGTGTTTGCCATCGGCATGAGCCACGGCGCACAAAAGATGAATGGCATCATGCAGGACATAGGCCGCGGCACGCACCGTGTGGTGGCGGCCCGCTATACCTTCCGGCGCCTGTTCGTCGCAGGCCTGACCGCCCTGCTCTGCGATGCTGTGGGCTTCGCGGTGCTGGTCATCATCCAGATCAAGGTCATCCAGGACCTGGCCCTGATTGCCAGCATCGGCGTGGCGGTTCTGATCTTCACCAACCTCGTGCTGCTGCCCATCCTGTTGTCTTATGCGGGTGTGGCCCCTGCTGCGGCGGCGCGCAGCCTGCGCCAGGAAGCATCACAGGGGGCGCAACGTTCATGGCTATGGGCCTTGCTGGACCATTTCACGCAAAAGCGCTGGGCCACGGCAGCAGTGGTCGTTGCGGCGCTCATGGCCGCAGGCGGCTATGCCATCAGCCTGCACTTGAAAATCGGCGACCTCGACCCCGGCGCGTCCGAGCTGCGGCCCGGCTCGCGCTACAACCAGGACAACGCCTACCAGATCGCCCACTACGCGGCCAGCGCCGACATCCTGACTGTGATGGTGACCACACCCGCGGATAAATGCACGGCCTACGGCACGCTGGCCAAGGTGGACGCCCTGGCCTGGCAGCTTGAACAATTGCCCGGGGTGGAGTCCACCAACTCGATGGCCGCGCTGTCCAAGCTGGCCATGGTGGGCTACAACGAAGGCAACTTCAAGTGGTTTGAGCTGCTCCCCAATGAAGGCGCCCTGGGCGGGGTGCAGACGCGCGCGCCGCGCGAACTCTTTAACCAGAGCTGCTCATTCCTCGCGCTGTACGTCTACCTGAAGGACCACAAGGCCGAAACCCTGGCGCGCGTGGTGGCCGATGTGGACCGCTTCGCTGCGATCAACAACACGCAGGACGTCACCTTCAAGCTGGCCGCGGGCAGCGCCGGCATTGATGCGGCGACCAATATCGTGGTGGGCAAGGCCATGCGCGAGATGCTGCTGTGGGTGTATGCAGCGGTGGTGATTTTGTGCTGGGTCACCTTTCGCTCCTGGCGTGCGGTGGTGGTGGCGGTACTGCCGCTGGTGCTGACCTCGATCCTTTGCGAGGCGCTGATGGTGGGCTTGGGCATGGGGGTGAAAGTTGCCACGCTGCCGGTGATTGCGCTGGGCGTGGGCATCGGCGTGGACTATGCCCTCTATGTGCTCAGCATCACGCTGGCCCGCATGCGGGAAGGCGCCAGCCTGTCCGAGGCCTACCACCACGCGCTGCAGTTCACCGGCCGCGTGGTCCTGCTCACCGGCATCACGCTGGCGCTAGCCGTTGGCACCTGGGCTTTTTCGCCCATCAAGTTCCAGGCCGACATGGGCATTTTGTTGGCCTTCATGTTTGTGTGGAACATGGTGGGGGCGCTGGTCCTGCTGCCCGCGCTGGGCTACTTCCTGCTGCGGCCGGCGGTGGCCCTGCCCATGCCGGTCAATGCACGAGTGCCGGTATGAGCCGGCGTAGCGACACACTGACCCGCCGCACGCGCAGGCTTCTTGGCACGGCGATGCTGCTGGGCGCGGCCGCGGCAAGCCATGCCGCGCCCGACACCCTGGTCGTCGGCCAGTCTCTGCCGCTCACCGGTGCGGGCTTTCCGGTCGCCAACCGCGTGCTGGCCGGCGCCCGCGCGCATGTGGAGCGCGTCAACGCGTCGGGCGGAATTGCCGGGCGACGCGTTGAACTGGTGACGCTGGATGACGGCGGTGACCCACGGCGTGTGGCGGCCAACCTGCGCATCCTGGTGGGCCAGCACAAGGCGGTGCTGATTGCCAATTGCCTCGGTGAACGGGCCTGCCTTGAGGCTGCCCAGGCCACGCGCGAACTTCGCGTGCCGCTGGTCGGCCCGATGTCGGGCGCGTCGGCTTTGCGTTCCCCCGATGTCCGCCATGTTTTCAGCCTGCGACCGGATGATGCGCGCGAGGCCGATGCACTGGTGCGCCAGCTGGCATCCATCGGCGTCACCCGGGTGGCGGTGCTGGCCGACGGTTCCGAACCGGCGCGCACCGAGGCGCTGGTGGCAGCCTTGCAACGCGACGGCCGGCAGGTCACACGCATCACCGCCGACGCGCGGCTGGCGTCCATCGAAGCGGCATTCCGCGACGTGGCCAAGGCCGCGCCGCAGGCCCTGGTCCTCAACCTGGGCAACGAGGTGCTGGATGCGCTGGGGCGGCTTCCGGCCTCAGCCTATGACAGCGTGCCGTCCACCGTCGCCACTTTGTCGACGGCGGGGCTGACGCAGCTGACACGGCTGTTCCGCAACCGGCTGGTGGGCTACACCAGCGTGGTGCCGAATCCCGAGGTGGCCCGCCTGCCCATCGTGCGCGAGCTCGAGCGCGATGCAGACGATTTCATCGGCCCCGAAGCTATGACCTTCGAAGGCCTGGAGTCCTACCTGAATCTGCGTGTCTGCACGGAGGCACTGCGCCGCGCCGGGCCCCGCGCCGACGGGCTGCGCCTCGGCGAGGCGATTGAAAGCCTTGGAGCACTGGACCTGGGCGGCTTCAGGCTCTCGTTCGGCCGGGAGCGGCACCACGCCTCGGACCATGTCGAGATCGGCATGCGCGCCCGCGACGGCAAATTGTTGCGATGAACACGTTACCCACCCATGAGGAGACTCTCGAATGAATGCTGTTGTGAAGCCGGTGCTGGAGACGGCCGATATGGACCCTGGCCTGGCCGGCTTTCTGGCCCAGGCCGCCGCGCAAGGCAATCCGCCGCTGGAAAGCCTGCCACCTGCCATCGCACGGCAGGTTTACCGCGAGCTGGCCGACACATTGGGTTTGCCGGCCCCGGCCATCGGGAAAGTGGATGACACCAGCTTTCCCGGTCCGGGCGGCCCCGTGCGCCTGCGCGTGTACAGCCCCGACACCATCGGCCCCTGGCCTGTGCTGCTGTATGCGCATGGCGGTGGTTTTGTAATCGGCGACCTGGAGACCCATGACAAGGTCTGCCGCACGCTGTGCCACCACACCGGCATGCTGGTCGTGGCGGTGGATTACCGGCTGGCGCCGGAGCACCCCTTCCCCGCCGCACCTGACGACGTCGAGGCCGCCTTGCGCTGGGTACTGGCAAATGCCTCTGCGTTGGGCGGCGACGCAAACCGTATCGCGGTGGCCGGCGACAGCGCCGGTGCACAGCTGGCACTGGTGGCATCACGGCGCGTGAACGCAAAAGCCGTTCGCGCGCTCGGCCTGATCTATCCGGTGGCACAACACCCCAGCCAGCCCAGTGCCTCCTACCCGGAGAACGAAGGCAAATTTCTCAGCATGGGCGTGATGCAGTGGTTTATGGCCAGCTATCTCGGCAAGCAGGCCGGTGCGGACAAGCATCCTGACTTTGCCTTGCTGGACTCAGGGGGCCTGGCGAACCTTCCCGCCACCTGGGTGGCCACCATGGGCCACGACCCGTTGCGTGACGAAGGCCATGCCCTCGCACTGCGCGTGGCCTCGACCGGGGTGGAGGTGGCGCACCGGCACTACCCGGAGGCGATTCATGCCTGTATCCATTTCACTGCCGTATCGCCTGTCGGTTTGCGGGTCATGACGGACCTGGCGCAGTGGTTGCGCGCGCGGGTGTGAACCGCCTGCTCAATCCCGCCGATCACCTGCGGCACGCTTTTGCGCGAAAGCCACGTACCAGTCCAGGCAACCGGGGTTGGCCATCGCGTCGCGGTTCACCACCTTCTCCAGCGGCTGGCCCAGCAGCAGTTTCTTGATCGGCAATTCCTGCTTCTTGCCCGAGAGCGTGCGCGGAATTTCCGGCACGGCGAAGATGTCGTTGGGCACAAAGCGCGGCGACAGCGCGGTCTTGACGGCCTGGTTGAGTTTGGCTTTCATCGCGTCATCCAGCTCGTGGCCGGGACGCAGTACAACGAAGAGCGGCATGTAACTTTCACGGCCCAGGTATTCAAGGTCGACCACCATGGAGTCCAGCACTTCGGGCAGCGCCTCAATCGCGCTGTAAAGCTCGCTGGTGCCCATGCGCAGGCCGTGGCGGTTGATAGTGGCATCGCTGCGGCCATAGATGATGCAGCTGCCCGAGGGCGTAACCTTGAGCCAGTCGCCATGCCGCCACACGCCGGGGTAGGTGTCGAAGTAGCTCGCGAGGTAGCGTTGGTTGTCCTTGTCGCCAACGAAGTAAAGCGGCATGGACGGCAGCGGCTGCGTGCAGACCAGCTCACCGACTTCATCGACAACGGACTCGCCCTTGTCGTTCCAGGCCTCGACCGCGCAGCCGAGGATGCGGCATTGCATTTCGCCGGGAACCACGGGCAGTTCGCGGTTGCCGCCTATAAACGCACCGGCGAAATCAGTCCCGCCGGAAATATTGCACCACCAGATCGGTGCCCCCACGCTTTTCACTTCGTGTAATACGCTGCCCCTCGAGGGGGCTGCCTGGCCTTGGGGCGGCCCGGCGGTCAGGCGTCTTCGGTTTTCCCGATCACGTAGCTTCTCGAACTGCGCGGTTCCCCATCGCTGCGTGTCCTCACTCAGCGGTGATCCCGTCGTGCCCAGCGTGCGCAGCCGGCTCAGGTCTCCGCACTGCGCGAGGTCAATGCCCGCCTTCATGCAGTTGGCAAAGAAGGCCGCGCCCGCTCCGAAGAAGGTAGCGCGGGTGTTGGCGACAAAGCGCCACAGTGTGGTCCAGTCAGGTGCGTCCTTGTTCGTGCCCGCCGGGTTGCCGTCGTAGATGCAACAGGTCGTGCCGTTAAGCAGGCTGGCGGCCTGCACGTTCCACATGATCCAGCCGGTGGAGCTGTACCAGTGAAATCGTTCCGGATTGACCGGGTCGGCACAACTGGGTGCCAGGTCGTTGTGCAGGCGCAGCAGCGCCAGCCCCACCAAGGCCACGCCACCATGGCCGTGGACGATAGGTTTGGGCAGGCCGGTGGTGCCGCTGGAATAGACGATCCACAATGGGTGGTCAAACGGCAGCCAGAGTGGCTCGAAGGCCGCTGTTTGTGCATCGTTTCGGGCTGTGGCGCTTTGCAGGTATGCGCAACCAGCTATCAAATCAATAGCATTTGAATTGCCGGGCAGCACCTCGTGAAGGATCACGTGCGTGACGCTGGGCAACGCCGCAACCAGCTCCGCCACCACGCTGCGGCGGTCGATGTCCTTTCCGCCGTAGTGCACGCCGTTACAGGCAATCAGCACCTTGGGCTCAATCTGGCGAAAACGGTCCAGCACAGCGGGCGTGCCCATGTCGGGCGCGCACACGCTCCACACGGCGCCTATGCTGACCGTCGCGAGGAAGGCGACCATGGTCTCGGGCGTGTTGGGCAAGTAGGCGGCCACGCGGTCGCCGGGCTGTACGCCCTGCGCCTTCAGGTGCAAGGCCAGCGACGCCGACTGCCGGCGCATCTCGGCCCAACCCAGTTCCCGCGCTGCTTCGCCGTTCGCCAGGCTGGCTTCACCGTGACTGACGATGGCAGGCACGCCCGCCGCGTCGGCCGCGGCCGTGTGGCGGAACACCTGCTGCGCGTAGTTGCCCTGCGCACCGGGAAACCACTCAGCCCCCGGCATGCTGCGCCGGCCCAGCACGGCCGTGTGCGCGGTGGGCGACTGCAGTTCGAAGTAATCCCAGATGCTTTGCCAGAAGGCGTCGAGGTCGGTGACCGACCAGCGCCACAGCGCGTCATAGTTGTCGAATGACAGGCCGCGTGTGGCCTGCAGCCAGTTTTGGTACTTGCGTATCTGGAACATGGCCGTAACCATAAACCAGGACGAGGCGGATGCGACCCGGTGGTATCCCCGCCATGGCCTATATTGGCTAACTCCGCATGAAAGAAGTGCTCATTGAATAGCGCCCCCTGGATCATCTACTGCGACGGCAGCGCCGTGCCGAACCCTGGCCGTATGGGCCTGGGTGCAGTCGTTACCGGGCCGGACGGCAGCCGGCATCCGCTGTCTATCACCGCGGAAGGCCGAGGCTGCAACAACGAAGCGGAGTTGCGTGCGCTGATGGCGGCCATGCAGTACGCCGGGCAGCAGGGTGCAACGGCGCTGCTTGTTCACTGCGACAACAGCGTGGTGGTCCAGCAGCTGGCGGGAACTGCCACGGAGCCATTCCTGCGCCTGGCTCCGCTGTTCGAAGAGGTGCGCGCCGTGCTGCACTCCTTCGCGAGCGCGCGGCTGGTGTGGATACCTCGCCACCGCAACCGGGAGGCCGATACGCTGGCCCGGGCGGCGGTGGGGCTGATGCCCAAAGGCCCGACGCCAACGATCAGGCGTCGCCGTTAGCCGCAGGTGTGAATGCTTCGTTCCCGCGCGAAGCAAAGAAGTGCCGTAGCCGCGTACAAATGTGGATGTACCCGCATCACCCCGCACACCCTGCCCAGGAGCAACGCATGGCCAAAGAGATTATTCGCGTCGAGCCCCTTTCAACCTGGCTCGAGCGGTGGAAGGCGCCCACTTCGGTCATGACGCGCCATGGCGATACGGTCTATGTCTCTGGCCTTCCGCCGTTTGATCCCGCCACGGGTGAGGTCATCAATGCAAGCCTCGAACGCCAGACCGAGCTGGTGCTGGAGCAGATGAAGCTCTGCCTGGAAACAGCGGGTTCGTCGCTGGACCAGGTGCTGAAGTGCAACATCTATTGCACATCGGTCGAGAAATTTGCAACGGTCAATGCTATTTACGCCCGCTACTTTCCCCAGGATCCACCGGCCCGGATTTTCATCTGCGTGCCGGCATGGCCAGGGCACTTTGACATCGAGATCGATTGCGTCGCCGCCTGCTAGCCCTGCGCGGAAGATCCGAAACCCGTGACGCGGTGAGGGGATTGCACTTTCGCACAATCGTGCTAATATTCGCCGCATGGACGCCAAAACCCAGAAAAGCGAAATGACCCGCGCCGCCATCATCGGCGCAGGCATTGACCTGGCTGCGGCGGAAGGTCTGGAAGCCATCACCTTGCAGGCTGTGGCCGACCGCATCAGTATTTCCAAGAGCGGCGTGTTTTCACGCATCGGCTCGCGCGAGGCTTTGCAGAAGGCCGTGATCGAAGAGTTCGGCCGGCGCTTCATTGCCGACGTGTTCGTGCCCGCCATGCAGCAGCCCAAGGGCCTGCCGCGGCTGGAAGCCATCGTGCAGCGCTGGATTGTGCGCACGCGCGATGTGGAAGCCAAGTCAGGCTGTATTTACACGGCGGGCGCCTTTGAGCTGGACGACCGCGAAGGCGAGCTGCGCGACCTGCTGTTCAGCGAGGTCACCCGCTGGCGCGCCACGTTGCGGCGCACCGTGCTGCAGGCCATGGAGGCCGGTCAACTGAAGGCCGACACCGATGCGGAACAGCTGGTCATGGAAATCAGCAGCATTGCCATGGGGATGTTTCACGATGCCCGTTTTCTACGCGATGCACGCGCGGCTGAACGGGCCCAGGCAGCCTGGGAGCGCCTGATCAAGAGCTACCAGACCGAGACAGTCACCAAAAAGTAAGAGACAAACTGGGCGGAAAGGGCAGCCATGCCATTTTCGATGTGTTGGCAAGTTTTAATTTCGCACGACTGTGCGGAGAAATGAGGAAATCATGTTGATCCTGATCATTGGCTTTGGCATTTATTTTGGCGTTCGCGCCGTGATGGCGGTGCAGGCTTCGCTGCGCACACTGCCGCGCAGCAATGAAGACTGGGTCTGGTACTGAAAACCGCGGAGACAGCAGACCATGACACGCACATCGCTCCAGGCCACCGCGGCCTTTTATAACGCCAGCCCCCTGACACGCATTTTCCGCTGGGGGCTGGGCGCTTCGCAGCAGCTCTGGCCGGCGCTGGCTGTGCGGGCGGCTTACCGCCTGTTCGGCACACCGCTGCCGCCCAAGTGGGTGAGTCGCCGCAGAAAGTGGAGCCCCGACTGGCACATTGAGCAATGGCCTTTTGAAGACGCCAGCGTGACGATGTACAGCCGCCCCGTCGCGCCTGCCGGCCCGGTGGTGCTGTTGGTGCACGGCTGGGGCGGACACGCCGGGCAGATGCTGGCGCTGGCGGAGGTCTTGAGCGCGCAAGGCTTGCGGCCCGTGATTGTTGAGATGCCGGCGCATGGCCGCAGCAGCGGCTCGGTCACCAACCTGCCGCAGTTTGCGCGCGTGCTCGAGTACGTGACCGCACGGCTGCAGCAACAGGGCCATACGCTGCGCGCGGTGGTGGCGCATTCGCTGTCGGCGAACGCCGGCGCTTATGCCGCCAGCCGCGGGCTGGCGGCCGGCCGGCTGGTGTTGCTGGCGCCGCCTGCCTCGCCGCTCGAATACACGCGGCTGTTCGCCCACGTATTCGGCCTGCGCGAATCCACGCGCGCGGCCATGCAGCGGCGCATCGAGGCGCGCGAAGGCATTTTGATGCCGCAGTTCGAGCCGGCGATGGTCGGCCCGCGCATCGCCCTGCCCACGCTGGTGGTGCATGACCGGCAGGACAGCATCAACCGCTTTGCCGACGGCGTGGCCTATAGCGAGGCGATCGCCGGCGCACGCCTGGTGGCCACCGAAGGCCTGGGCCATCGCAAAATCCTCAAGGATGATGAGGTGCTGCGCCAGGTTGCCGCTTTCCTGGCCTGAGCCAGGTACCTCTCCAGCGTGCCCGCCCTTGTGCGGCGCGCGCATTCCCCCTAGCATTGCCTCACTTTTACAACGAGGAGACATGATGGGAATGCTGGACTGGACAGAAAAAAGCAGCGCGGTATTGCAACAGGGCGGCGTCATCGGGCCCGACGAACGCCTGCCATGGCCGCAGACCGCGGTGATGGGCGTGCAGCACGTGATCGCGATGTTCGGTGCCACGGTGCTGGCACCCATCCTCATGGGCTTTGACCCCAACATCGCCATCCTGATGAGCGGCATCGGCACGCTGATTTTCTTCGTCATCACCGGCGGCAAGGTGCCCAGCTACCTGGGTTCGAGTTTTGCCTTCATCGGTGTGGTGATTGCCGCCACGGCCTACGCCGGCAAGGGGCCGAATGCCAACCTGGGCGTGGCCCTGGGCGGCATCATTGCCTGCGGCGTGGTGTATACGCTGATCGGCTTCATCGTGCAGTCCATCGGCACCGGCTGGATAGAACGTTTCATGCCGCCTGTGGTCACCGGCGCCGTGGTGGCGGTAATCGGCCTGAACCTGGCCAGCATTCCCATCAAGAATATGGCGGCCGGTAATTTCGATTCATGGATGCAGGTGGTGACGTTTGTGAGCGTCGCCCTGGTGGCCGTGATGACACGCGGCATGGTGCAGCGGCTGCTGATCCTGGTCGGCCTGATCGTGGCGAGCGTGATTTATGCAGTGCTGACCAACGGACTGGGCCTGGGCAAGCCGATGGACCTGTCGGGCATTGCCAATGCCGCCTGGGTCGGCCTGCCGGGCTTCACAGCACCGGTGTTCAGCGCCAATGCCATGCTGCTGATTGCGCCCGTCGCCATCATCCTGGTGGCGGAAAACCTCGGCCACATCAAGGCGGTGACGGCCATGACGGGCAAGAACCTCGATGTCTACATGGGCCGCGCCTTCATCGGCGACGGCGTGGCGACCATCGTCTCGGGCAGCGCGGGCGGCACCGGCGTGACGACTTACGCCGAGAACATCGGCGTGATGGCGGCGACCAAGATCTATTCCACCGCCGTCTTCGTGGTGGCGGCGCTGATCGCCGTCGTGCTGGGCTTCAGCCCCAAGTTCGGCGCGCTGATCCAGGCGATTCCGCTGCCGGTGATGGGCGGCGTGAGTATCGTGGTGTTCGGCCTCATCGCCGTGGCCGGCGCCAAGATCTGGGTCGACAACAAGGTGGACTTTTCGGACAACCGCAATTTGATTGTTGCCGCCATCACGCTGGTGCTCGGCACCGGTGACTTCACGCTGAAGTTCGGCCAGTTCGCACTGGGTGGCATCGGCACCGCGACCTTCGGCGCCATCCTGTTGTACGCCTTGCTGAGCCGCAAACCCTGATCAACGAATCGCTATCTATTTGATAGCTGCTTGCGCAAGTCCTGATTGGGCTTCAGCTTCCTTTTAATGCCAAGAGCCCCGGTTGACCCAACAACCGGGGCTTTTTTCTGGCTGGCGGCAACAGGCGCTGCCAGCCAGGATCAATGGTCCATCAGCCCAGGAAACGTCCACCTGCGCCGAGAACACCCAGTTCGACAAATTTCGAACCCGCGAACGGCGGCGCGGCATAGTCGACACTGAAACCGCCGAGGTCGAACTTCTGCAGGCCGGCCAGTGCGGTGCGCAGCTTGGCGCGCGTCAGGTCGCGGCCGGCGCGCTCCAGACCCGCGGCCATCACGTGGGTGTTGATGTAACTCTCCAGGCTGCCGAGCGAGAACTCCTGCTGGCCGATGGCGCGCATGGCGGCCTGGTACTCACGCACCACCTCGAGCCTGGCGCGATACGGGTCGGGGAACACCATGGTCAGCGCCAGGCCGGAACCGGCCGCGCCCAGCGCCTTGATGCCTTCGCCTGACAGCGTGACACTCAGGCCCGCGATGGGCAGCATGGGCGAAACTTTCTTCAGCGCGGCAATCACGCCGACCGAAGCCGAGCCGGCGGTCCCCAGCAGCACGGCGCCGGGCTTGCCCGCGACGACCTGGCTGACGACGTCGTTGAGGTTCTTGCCGTCGACGGCGAGCGCCACCTGCGCAGCGGCCTTCGCGCCCTGCGCCTGGAGTGCGCGATTGACGTCGGCCAGCACTTCCTTGCCGTAGTCGTTGTCCAGATAAACGACGGTAAGGTCCTTCATGCCCATGCTCACGAGCCGCTGCACCAGACGCTGGGTTTCGTCGGTGAAGCTGGCGCGCACGTGGAACACGTTGCGCATGCCGGGCTTGCGCAGCGACGAGGCGCCCGAGCGCGGCCCGACGTAAGGCAGGTTGGACTCTTCAATCACCGGCATGATGGCGGCGTTGTTGGGCGTGCCGACGCAGGACATCAGCGCAAAAATGCTGCCGTCACCGATCATCTTCTTGACGTTGTCGGCGCTGCGCTGCGGCACATAGGCATCGTCCATCATCTGGAACTGCAGCATGCGGCCATTCACGCCGCCCTTGGCGTTGATCTCGCCCATGGCGGCATCGACGCCCTGCTTCAACTCGGCGCCCACACCGGCCAGCGGGCCGCTGGTCGCGCCCGTGCTGCCGATGGTGATGGCCTTGGCCGTCAGGCCTTCCTGGGCGTAGGCGTTGCGGATGAAGGCAGGGGCGGCGGCAAGGGCAGCCATTTGAGGGGCAAACGAAAGGAAGCGGCGGCGAAGCATCGCAAATCTCCAAAAGGTGGGGTAGCCGTGAAGGCCAAAAGACAAGGCCGAGTGACCTTGCAGGGTAAAAACCGCTCGCCAACCGGCGCACAGCAGCGCGCCAGAAGGGCAAAGCAAATCATTTAGGATTAAATGATTCTAGGGGTAAACCCTTACCAATTGATGACAAAGCGCAGGCAGCTGTGAAATTGCCGGGGCATGGCCGGCTTATCGTCGGCCTGGCCGGTTTAGCCAGTTACTTGGCCTGGGGCTGGCCAGTAGCCCTGGCAAGGGCCGCCTTGGTTCTGGCGAGTTCGCGTTCCAGGTCGGCACGCTCGCCGATTTCCTGTTCCAGGGTTTCATTGACCTGCGCGAGGTCTTCAGCGGATTCCTGGATGCGGGTTTCGAGGGCGTCGGTTTTCTGCAGGGCCTGAGCCACTTCGCCGGCTTGCACATGCGGCGGGAGTTCCTGCTTGAGCACCGTATTGATCACCAGCAGCTCGGCGGCCGATTGCTCCACGGTGTCCTTGACGGCTTCGTTTTGCCCGAGCGCGCGCTCCAGGGGAGTCGATGCGGTGGTGGAAGCGGCAGACTGCTGCTGTGGCATATCGATGGCCTTATGGTCGGTTGATGCGGGTCGTTGAAACGTGGGTATCCGCAAAAAATGATGGTGTTGGCTTGCGCTGCTTCAGCGGGATTTTAACCACCTGCGGCAAATTCAGAGGGCCAGAAGCTCAGCATCGGATGTGGGTATTGACGGCAACCGGACCCGCCGGGCGCAGTTGATGGATCGGACCCTCAGCGCGATTTGGGCGGTGCGGCGGGTGCCTTGCCGCTGCGCGCCGCGCTGGCAGGCTGCGCCGGGCCCGGGCTGAAAATCTTGCCCAGTGTGGAGCCGATGCGGGCCCCAATGGCCGTGCCAACACCCGGCAGTACCGCAGTGCCCACCACGGCGCCCGCAATGGCGCCGCCCGACACGGAGAATTTGACGTTGTCGAGCGGGCCGCTGACCGTCAGCGGGATGCCCACTATGCCGTCCACCAGGTCAATGGCAAACTCGCCCGCGATCTGCCGGTTGGCAATTTTGGCGTCACCCGAGGCGGTGAGCGCACCGGAGCTGGCCCTCACGCCGGTGTAGGTCACCACCATACCCTCGGGCGTGTTCTGCGTGTCGAGCTGGCCCGTGATGGTGTCCAGCGGTGTCTGGCCGGCGTGTTCCTTGCCGGCCGTGCGCACGGCCTTTTCCAGGTCAAAGCGCAGCAGCATGGACTTGCCCACCGTAAAGGGGGTTTTGGTGTGCAACGACTGCGCCAGCTCGGCCACCGTGTCGCCGTTGGCCGACAGTGTGGTTTCGCCAGAGGCCCGACCTGCAACGACAGACCGGCGATTGAAAGCAGCCAATGCACTTTCAACTTCGATATCGCGGGGCTGCAGGGTGCCTTCGAGATGCATGCGCCCGTTGGCGCGAAACTCGAGCCGGACTTCCCCATCGGCCGTGCCGCCGCCCACCCGAATGCGTGTATCCCAGCGGTCTTCCTGGCCCTGGCGTGTCAGGCTCAGCTGGGTGGTGGGCTCGACATTGGGACGCCTCAGCGCGGCCTTGCGCGGACGCCAGCCGGGGTCAAAATCAACCTCGCCGTCATACACCACAGAGATGCCGCGGCGCGAGATCCAGGTCACGTCGTGAAACACAAAGCGCGCCAGCGGCAGTTCATCGCCGGCCATCTCGTCTTTTTTTTCACGCTGTTTCCCCAATCCGCGCAGCGACAGCTGGGGCACCACGGCACCTTCCAGATCGGCGCGGTCAATTTTCACGCGGCGTTGCCACAGGGCGAAGAGGTCCGGATAGACGGTGAGTTTTTTAATCAGGATCGGCTGGGGCTGTTCCGTGCTGGCCTCTTCAATCACCACCGCCGGCGAAGGCAGCAAACGCCAGTGCAATGCACCGACACGGACCTTGACGCCCAATTGCGCCTCAAGCTCGGTGGCAGCACGCTGCGCGAGTTCCTCGTCACTCGGCAACAGCCGGAGTGCGGCGAACCACAGCAAGCCGAGGGCCAGTGCGACACCCAGCAGCCCTGCCAGCCATTTGTGCGAACGTGTCATCGGCCCGATGGAGCCGGGCAGCCCCGGTCCCGGTAATCCAGGTTCATGTATTCCGTGTGTCTCATACGGCCAGCTTAAGCCCGGCCGCCGCTGCAGCCTACGCGACAAGGTGCCCAAGCGCTGTAGGCCGCAACCTTATAGTGAGGGGGTATCAGCCCTGTGAGAACCCTCATGCGCATCTGGAAACAGCCCATCTCCGTCGAACTGCTCACGCACCACAATGCCGACAGTGCGGTCACCCATCTGGGCATCGAATTCCTGGAGGTGGGTGACGACTTCATCCGTGCCCGCGTGCCGGTGGACCGCCGCACGGTGCAACCCTATGGCTTGCTGCATGGCGGCGTATCGGTGGTGCTGGCGGAGACCCTGGGCTCTTGCGGCGCGGCCTATGCGGCACCCGAAGGGCACCGCGCTGTCGGGCTGGACATCAATGCCAACCACCTCAAGGGCGTCACCAGCGGCTGGGTCACCGGCACCACGCGGCCCGTGCACATAGGGCGCAGTACGCAGGTTTGGCAAATCGAGCTCACCAATGACGCGGGCGAACTGACCTGTGTCTCGCGCATCACGATGGCGATGCTGCGGCCGGGGTGAGGCGATTCGAAGGGTGATAGGTGTAATGGCGCACCCACCCTTGATGGCTACGCACAAGCTGCATATTTACAAATAGCAACAATTCTCCCGCGCCAGATATCCACCCTGCACTTTGCCTGGCCAGGCGCACATTCACGGCCACGGTTATCGGTGTTTTCAGGGGCTGTGATGAGGCCTTCCCTCCGAAAGCCGCGCCAGAGGCCAAATCTGCTCATAACGACAGGGTTCAGCTCCATATTTTTTTCGTCTCAAGAGATGGTTTGAATCGTATTTGATCTTATAGATGCGCATTTGTATCGTTCGCCGACAAGAAGACGAAAGGTAACAAATGGACACAAAAACTGTAAGTCGATGGGCCACAGCGCTGCTGGCAGCCGTCCTGTGCGGCGCGGGACACGCACAGATTTTGATCGGCCAGACAGCCGGTTTCACGGGTCCCGTGGCCGCGGGCGTCAAGGAAAACACCGACGGCGCACGACTGTGGCTGGACGCGGTGAACGCGCGGGGCGGGATCGCGGGCCGGCAGCTGGAGCTGGTGTCACTGGACGACAAGTTCGACCCCAAGCTCGCCGGCGAGAACGCGCAAAAGCTGGCCGAGCGCGGCGCCGTCGCCTTGTTCCTGACGCGCGGCACGCCCCCCACCGAAGCCGTGTTGCCCGTACTGCTAGCCAACCACATGCCGCTGGTCGGCCCCTCCACGGGCGCGATGATCCTGCACCAGCCGGTCAACCGCTATGTCTTCAACGTGCGCGCAACCTACCAGCGAGAGGCCGAGAAGGCCATCGAGCACCTGCACACGCTGGGCATCCAGCGTATCGCTGTGGTGCATGCGGACGACTCCTTTGGCCGTGACGGGCTGGAAGGGGCCAACAAGGGCTTTACGCAGGCGAAGCTGAAGCCCACCAATATCCTGAAAGCGGACCGCAGCAAGCCCGACTACAACCAGCTTGTTCCACCCATTCTGGCAAGCGATGCACAAGCCGTGCTCTGGATCGGCTCGAGCAACGCCGTGGCGGAAGGGGTGCGGGCCCTGCGCGCCACCAAGTCGTCCGTGCGCGTGGTCACCTTGTCCAACAATGCATCGACGGGCTTTATCAAGGCGCTGGGGGAGTATTCACGCGGCGTCATCGTCACGCAGGTCTACCCGGCGGAGCGCTCCTACGCCTACACGATGGTGCAGGAAGCCAACGACCTGGCCAAAGCCAAGGGGATAGCGCTGTCGCCGGCGATGCTGGAAGGCTATGCCGCTGCCAAGGTGCTGGTGGAGGGCCTGCGGCGCGCGGGCAAGAACCCGACGCGGGAGACGCTGCAGGCGGCCCTGGAAGGCATGAAACGCTTCGACCTGGGCGGGCTGGAAGTGAGCTTCAGCCCCGACGACCACACGGGCCTGGACTTCGCGGACCTCTCCATCGTGAGCCTCGAGGGCCGCTTTGTGCGCTGACGCCCAGCTGTATCGAGGCCCTCCACATGAGAAGACCGCCATGGCATGGATGAAGTCGCTGCACAGCCGGCCGCATGAAAGTGCCCTGGAGCCATCGACGCTGGACCTGGACCAGCTGCGCCATCAGCTCCACGATACGCTGCAACGATGCGAAGGGCCCATGTGCGAACGCATGCACTGGCGCATCGACGAGGCGCACACCGCACAGCACCTTTGGCAGCTGCGGGGAGAGATCTTCCAGCTGGTCGCCCGCCAGTTCTATCAGGAGGAGGCAGCGCGGCGCATCAATGCGCTGCTGCCCGCCTTCTCCGGCTGGCTGCCGGCGCACATGCTGACGCGGGTCTAGAAGCGCCATTTTTTTGGCCAGAACCCGACGGCAACTTGAGATCAAGATGTTTTAGTGCTGCGACGCTTGATGATCGCGCGCAATGGCTATCTTATTGATAGCAAAACCGCCAGCTCCAACCGCACCCGAACGGGACCTGTTTACAGACGCCGGCTGGCCGGCATGGCTGCAGTTCACGCGGAGAACACCGCGCAGGCCGTTGTTGTTATTTCGTACCGGCGGCCTGTGCCATGCGTTCGCTCTTCCAGTACACGTCGTCACCGCCGTTCATGCGGTTGAGTACGCGCGACAGAACGAAGAGCAGATCGCTCAGGCGGTTAAGGTAGTGGCGCGGCGACTCCTTGACCGGTTCGGCCGCACCCAGCGCGACCACCGATCGTTCGGCACGGCGCGCCACCGTGCGGCACACATGCGCAAGCGACGCGGCACGCGAGCCCGCCGGCAAGATAAATTCCGCCAGGCGCGGCAGCTTCGCATTGTGTTCGGCCAGCGCGTCGTCCAGCAGCGCCACGGCTTCGGGCTTAAGCAGTTCAAAGCCGGGAATGGAGAGTTCGCCGCCCAGGTTGAAGAGCTGGTGCTGCACCTCCACCAGCAATTCGCGCACGCCCGGCGGCAGCTCTTCGCACAACAACACGCCAATGTGCGAATTCAGTTCATCGACATCGCCCATGGCATGCACACGCAGGCTGTCCTTGGACACACGCGTGTTGTCGCCCAAGCCGGTGGTGCCGTTATCGCCGGTGCGCGTTGCGATCTGTGAGAGTCTGTTGGCCATGGTCTGAGACGCGGTGAAGCGCGGTGAAAGTGCATGAAGCTCCAGGCGTTACGCCGGGCAAGAAAATGTGTCGTCGTACGCCATCATGTGAGTGAGGAAACACCCTGCAAAACTGCTGGCCGCAACGGACAGGCTGGGTTGCAATGGTTGCTTGTTCACTCCTTGAAAGACTCTTCGCATGACCATGCACACGACAGCAACACAGCATACAAAACATTCTATTCCCGGCTTCGAGTTGCGCAGCGTGCTCCTGGTGGCCGCACTGGCCGTGGGTGCAGCCGGCGCCGCACGGGCGCAAACTGCAACGCCCTCGCCCGCCAGCCCCAACAGCCCTCCTGCGCAGGTGGCGCCTTCATCCCCGGGTACGGGCGGCGCAGCCGGCGCCGTGCCGCAAAACCGTGTGACCAGCAAAGACATTGAAGCGGCTTTCAACCGTGCGGACGCCAACAAGGACGGCAAGCTGGACCGCCAGGAAGCCGAGCACTTTCCCGCCGTGGCACAGCGCTTCGAGCAAATCGACACCAACCACGACACCTTTATCTCGCTGGGCGAGCTGATCAAGGCAGCAAGTTCCTGACCGGCGCCGCGCCGTCACCAAGGGGGTTTTCACCGGGTCAATGGCTGGCAGGAACGACGGACACGTCGTAAACTGTGCCACCGACCCGGAGACACCATGAACGCCCCCCTGCCCACGCACCTGCTTCCCGAAATCTGCCAGCGCGAAACCCCTGCCGCGCTGATCGATGCGCTGAAAGCCCGCTTTGCCGAGCGCTGCTCCACCGCCCTGGTGGTGCGCGAGCAGCATGGCCGCGATGAGTCCTCCTTCGCCGCGCCGCCGCCTTCGGCCGTGGTGTTTGCCGAAAGCACGCAAGACGTGGCAGATGCGGTGAAGCTGGCCGCCCGGCACAACGTACCGGTGATTCCTTTCGGCGTGGGCACATCGCTGGAAGGCCACCTGCTGGCCGTGCAGGGCGGCATCAGCATCGACGTGAGCCGCATGAACAAGGTGCTGTCCATCAATGCCGAAGACCTGACCGTTACCGTGCAGGCGGGCGTGACGCGCAAGCAGCTCAATGAAGAGGTCAAAAGCACCGGCCTCTTCTTCCCCATCGACCCGGGCGCCGATGCGACCCTGGGCGGCATGAGCGCCACGCGCGCCAGCGGCACGAATGCGGTGCGCTACGGCACCATGCGCGAGAACGCGCTGGCACTGGAGGTCGTCACCGCAGACGGCAGCGTCATCCGCACCGGCACTCGCGCCAAGAAATCATCGGCGGGCTACGACCTCACGCGCCTGATGGTGGGTAGCGAAGGCACGCTGGGCGTGATCACCGAAGTCACCGTCAGGCTGTACCCCCTGCCTGAAGCCATCTCCGCTGCAGTGTGCTCCTTTCCGAGTATCGAAGCCGCCGTGCGCACCACCATCGAAATCATCCAGCTGGGTGTTCCGATTGCGCGCGTGGAGCTGATCGACCACAACACGGTGCGCATGGTGAATGCGCACTCCAAGCTCACGCTGCGCGAAGAGCCCATGCTGCTGATGGAGTTTCACGGCTCACCCGCCAGCGTGAAAGAGCAGGCCGAGCTGGTGCAGGAGCTCGCCAGCGGCCACGGCGGCAACGCGTTTGAATGGGCCAGCACACCGGAAGAGCGCACGCGCCTGTGGACGGCACGGCACAACGCCTACTTCGCGGCCATCCAGTCGCGTCCCGGCTGCCGCGCGATTTCCACCGACACCTGCGTGCCGATTTCGCGCCTGGCCGATTGCCTGCTGGAGTCGGTGGCCGAAGTCGATGCCAGCGGCATTCCCTACTTCCTCGTCGGCCATGTCGGCGACGGCAACTTCCACTTCGGCTATTTGATCGACCCGACGATTCCCAAGGAGCGCGAAGTGGCCGAAGCGCTGAACCACAAGCTGGTCACCCGCGCGCTGGCGCTCGAAGGCACCTGCACCGGCGAGCACGGCGTGGGCCTGCACAAGATGGACTTTCTGGTAACCGAAGCCGGTGACGGCGCAGTCAACATGATGCGCACCATCAAGCGCGCGCTCGACCCGAAGAACATCATGAACCCGGGCAAGATTTTCTCGCTGTGAAGCGAGCTCTACCGCGCGTTTGCTGTGCGATCTATAACCACCCCCGTCCGGGCTCACTTCGTGTAGCCCGTTCCCCCCTCGAGGGGGCGGCGCCTTGGGCCGGCGAAGCCGGTCCCTCGGCCCCCACTGGTGAATACCCCCACTGAATACGCCCTGAATCTTCGAGCCAGCATGAGCCGCGGAACCGGCTTTGCCGGGCCGCAGGCACAGTCCCCTGCAAGGGGAAAAGGGCTACACGCAGTGAGCCCGATAGGGGTGTGTCAGTTTTCGGCTTTGCCGGGCCGGAGGGCGGGCGGCCCCCGAGGGGCTGGAGCCCGCGGCTCCAAGCCTGCCTGCGCAGGCTTGGACGGGCGACAGAGGCGAAGCGTCTCGCGACGCCGCGGCCTGCAAGGCCTCGGAAGCTACACGAAGTGAGCGACCGTGGGGGCTCAATTATTTCTGGATATCGCTCATCTTGCAGCCTTTGGCCAGGAACACGCCAGTGAGATGTTCCTTGCGGCCCTGCGCCTGCTGGCTCTGCAGGGCAATGGCCTGTTGCTGCGCGGTTGCGGCCTGCTGCTGGGCGACGCCACTGTTGGCGGCCTGTTGGGCCGTATTGCCTGCCAGCTGCTGCACGATGCCGCCAAACATGCCGCCCAGGCCGCCGCCGAATCCGCCAAAGCCGCCGGCGTTTTGCGCCGCCGTATTGGCCGCTGCGGTGGCCAGCGCAGTTTGCACCACCGCTCCGGCAACCTGACTACCTGCATCTGTGGGAGCCGCAGTGGCCGGTGCCGCGGTGTACTGGGCGGCGCGCGTGACCACGCTGTCCATCTGTCCGATCTCGCCATAGATCTGCTGGCACGTGAGGTCGTTGTCCGTCATCTTTACGCGCTCGATGGTTTGCGCAGATGCGGTGGCAGCCACCAGGGAAAGCGCCAGCGCGGCGGCAAGGGAGTGTTGTTTCATGACCGGTCCTGCAGTAGGTAAGGTTGATGGAGGTTGGGGGAAACGGGGGTAAAAAATTGGAGGCTACTTCTGCATTTCCGAGAGCTTGCAGCCCCTGGACAGGAACAAGCCAGTCAGGTGATCCTTGCGCGCCCTGGCCTGGGCCCCCAGACCAGCACCAGCCGCCTGAACTGGCGCCGGTACGGTGGCGGTGGCGGCAGCTGCGGCACCGGTGCGTGCCAGCAAGGAGCCCAACATCCCTGCGCCCAGCGCACCGGCCAGGCCGCTGGGCTGCGCGGGCGATGGCGCAGCGGAATTGCGCCCGTTTTGCTGGGCCGCCGCCATGTTGTTGGCGATTTGTTGCTGGTACTGGGCCGAAAGCCCCTGCTGCGTGGCCAGCGCGGCGGTCGGCGCATGCATTTGCGCCAGCGTGAGCGCGCCACCGGGCACGACGGCAACGGGCGTGGCAGTGGCCGCGGGCGCTGCGCTGACAACCGGCAGGCCCGGGCCCGCCAGGGCCATGGTGGTGTCCATCTGCTGCGCCTCGGCGTACATCTGCTGGCAGCTGAGGTCGTTGTCCGTGAGCTTGACGCGCTCAATGGTTTGCTGCGCCTTTGCGGCCTGAGGCGCCAAGGCCATCACCACCGCAAGGGTGGCGCAGGCGCCAAGGCCGGCAAACCCTTCTCGCCAGCCTGGCTTGATCCAGTCTGTCATGTCGGAGACGGTGGTGACGGTGGTGACGCCGAACCGGGCCAGGTGAGCGCTACGGAAAGAACGATTCGCCAGGTAATTCATACGCAAACACACAAATAATTACATGTAGTAACAATAAGCATGTGGGCGCCAGCCGTCACCCGCTTTCTGGAGAAAGCCTTGTAAGAGTCACAAAAGTCGTTAATTAGTTCACATTTTGACTATCGCCACCCGATTCATCGGCGAAAAATAACCTAAACAGTCTATTTATTGCCGCGCAAGCGTTCGATCAGGCCGTTGAGTTCGTCCATCGATGAGAACTGGATCGCCACCTCGCCCATGTCTTCGCGCCGGCCGTTGCGCTTGACCTGCTTTTTGATGCGCACTTCCACATTGGCCATCAGCAGATCGGCGAGTTCTTCCTCCACGCGGCGGGTGTCGCGGGACTTTTCCTTGGTGGCTTTTTGCGGCTTCAGTGAAAACTCGGCGCTGAGTTTTTTGACCAGGCTTTCGGCCTCGCGCACCGACATTTTTTTGGCCGAGATCTGGTTGGCCGCGGTGATCTGCGCGGCACGGTCCAGGCCCAGCAAGGCCCGCGCATGGCCCATGTCCAGGTCGCCCGCCATCAGCATCGTTTGCACCGGATCAGCCAAATTCAAAAGCCGCAGCAGGTTGGAAGCAGCACTGCGCGAGCGGCCGACGGCCTGCGCGGCGAGCTCGTGCGTGAGGCCGAATTCCTTGACCAGGCGCTGCAGGCCGTGGGCCTCTTCGAGCGGGTTCAGGTCTTCGCGCTGGATGTTTTCGATCAGCGACATCGCGGCGGCCGACTCGTCGGGCACGTCGCGCACCAGCACCGGCACCTCGTCCAGTCCGGCCAGCCTGGCCGCGCGAAAGCGCCGCTCGCCGGCGATGATTTCGTACTTGCCGTCGTTGGCGCCGCTGGTCAGCCGGCGAACCAGGATGGGCTGCATGATGCCCTGCACCTTGATGGACTCGGCCAGCTCATAGAGCGCGCCTTCATCCATGCGGGTGCGCGGCTGGTACTGGCCCGGGACCATGTCGGACAGGCGCAGCGACGCCGGCAAGCCGGGGCTGTTGGCCGTGCTGCTGGCGTTTTCCGCGTCGGTGGCTGTCTCGCTGACCTTGGGGCCGAGCAGTGCTTCGAGCCCGCGGCCCAGGCCCTTGGGTTTTTTGGTGACCATGGTTTTTTTCTTTCTTTCAATTCGTCATTGCGAGCCGGGCGTGAGGTCCCCGCCCAGTGATTGCAGCACGCCGCGCCAAAGGGCGTCGCGCTCTTCATAAGGTTGCGCATCCTGTTTGCCGCCGGCCTGTTCCCACACCGAGGTGAGCACCATCACAATGCCGGTGGACGGCTGCACATATACCGTCTGGCCGTGGATGCCCTGCATGGCAAAAGTGCGTGCCCGCAGCGGCATGAGCCAGAACTGGTAGCCATAACCAAAGTAAGGCGTGGCCTTGCGCGGCTTGAACGCGGGCGGCTGGCGCGCCGGATCCGTGGCGTCCAGCAGGTAGTCCAGCGGCAAGACCTGCAATGCGCCGGGTTTGCCGGTGGCCTTGTCGATGGCACGGCCGTCATTGGCCAGCAACTGGCCCAGCCGCGCCCAGTCGCGCAGGGTGGCGTTGAAGGCTCCGTAGGATTGCTCCTGCCCGTCGGCGGAGACACGCCAGAAGGCATCATGTTCGGCGCCCATGGGCTTCCACAGCCACTCCGTGGTGAGCTCGGACATGTTCCTGCCGGTGGCGGCCACCACCACGCGGCCCAGCACGTCGGTCTCGGAGCCGGCGTAGACAAACTTTTCGCCGGGGGGTGAATGCCGGTCGGTGATGGACTTGAGCACATCCAGCGGCATGCCCGCACCAGGCGTCCCGAACGAGGCGCGCGACAGGCGCGCGATGTCGTCCTTGCCATCGTAACGTTCGGTAAACGTCAGCCCTGAACTCATGCGAAGCAGCTGGCGAATCGTAGTGGCGCCATAGGGGCTGCCGGCAAGGTCTCTTGCGTATTTTTCGGTGGGGTCGTCGAGCGAGGCAATCAACCCGAGCGAGAGTGCCTTGCCGACCAGCAGCGAGGTCACGCTCTTGGCCATGGAAAAAGATAAAAACCGCGCGTCGTCCTTACGGCCGTAGCGGTAGTGCTCGGCGACGATCTCGCCGTTTTTCAGGATCAGCAGGCCAGTGGCGCGCTGGCGGTCCAGGTAGTCGGCCAGCGTGTAGTTCGTGTTCTTGTAGCGGTAGCTGACCGCCGCCGGGCTGGCTGCGCGCGGCAAGGGGCTGGCCTCGGCCGGGTGCCCGACCACGCGGATCCGCACCCCGGGCACTTTGTCGAGCGCCGACCAGGAGCCAACGCGAAAAGGGTTGAGCTGCCAGTTGTTCACGTTGCCCAGCGGATAATTTTGCGATTTTCCAAGCAACTCTTCATCAGGCTCGGCATGCAGAGAGGCACTCGCCCCTGTCGCCAGCACTATCAGGGCGAGTTGCAGGTAGCGCGCGCGCGTGCGTTGATAAAAAAATGAGGTCATAGGCCAGGGGTGATGCCGGGTGAAGGTTCAATGGCCGGCGAGGTCAGGTCCTTGAGCTGCAGCAGCCGCAGGTACGCTTCGGGCCAGCCGCCCAGGCCGCTCTCGGCATTCAGGTGCCCGCAAGGTCCGGTGTCCACAAAGGTAGAGCCCCACGCGGCCGCGAATTGCCGCGCCCGCTGGATCGCGCAGAAAGGATCGTCAATGCTGGCAAACAGCGCGCTCTCAAACGGCAGTTTGTTCAGCGGCACTGGCGACCAGCTGGGCAGCAGCTCACGCACGTCTTCGCGGTCGACGTCAGGCGGGGCCACCAGCAGCGCACCTTTGACGCGGTGAATGTTCCTGGAGTGGCTGGCCCAGGCCGCCACCAGCATGCAGCCCAGGCTGTGCGCCACCAGCACCGCAGGTTCGTCGCAGGACAACAGCACCTCTTCCAGGCGCGCCGTCCAGTCGCCGCGCAGTGGGTGCATCCAGCTGTGCTGCTCCACGCGGGTGTAGCCGTCGACCTCCTCCCACAGCGTTTGCCAATGGCCGGGGCCGCTGTTTTTCCAGCCGGGAAGAATGAGGACGTTGTCGGGTTTCATGAAAAGAAGAATCAGCTTGCTATGATTTTAATAGCTGCTTGCGCCCGTGCTTATTGGTCTGCAGGCATTTTTGCTTACAGAACAGCACTTGTGCGGTTCACATCGCCTTGATGCGCCCCACCATTTCTTCGGCAAACGTGACGAAAGCCTGCGCGCCCCTGGAGGCCGGGTCAAACACGACGCCCGGCAAGCCGTAGCTGGGCGCTTCGGCCAGGCGCACGTTGCGCGGGATCACGGTGTTGAACACCTTGTCGGCAAAGTGTTCCTTGAGCTGGTCGCTCACCTGCTGCTGCAATGTGATGCGCGGGTCGAACATCACGCGCAAGAGCCCAATGATCTGCAGGTCCTTGTTGAGGTTGGCGTGCACCTGCTTGATGGTGTTGACCAGGTCGGTCAGGCCTTCGAGCGCAAAGTATTCACACTGCATGGGCACGATCACGCCGTGCGCGCAGCACAGGCCGTTGAGCGTCAGCATGCTGAGCGACGGCGGGCAGTCGATCAGCACGAAGTCGTACTGGCTGTCGACCTCGGCCAGCGCCAGCTTGAGGCGCTTTTCGCGGCGCTCGACATCGACCAGTTCGACCTCTGCGCCGGCCAGTTCGCGATTCGCGCCCAACACGTCGTAGCCGCACTTCTCGCTGTGCACGCGTGCCTCGGCCACCGAGGCCGATTCCAGCAGCACGTCGTACACCGTCATTTCCAGCTTGCGTTTGTCGACGCCTGAACCCATGGTGGCATTGCCCTGCGGATCCAGGTCAATCATCAGCACACGCTGGCCGACTTTGGCCAGGCCTGCGGCCAGGTTCACCGTCGTTGTTGTCTTCCCTACCCCACCCTTTTGGTTGGCTATGCAGAATATTTTGGCCATCAAAGAGCCCCCACGCTTTTCACTGCGTGTAAGGCGCTGCCCCCCGAGGGGGCTAATTTTTCTAGGGGCGGCCCGTCGAAAAATTGCATTTTGTTATTCATGTGATTTTTGTTATTCATTTGGAGACCGCGAGCTTGAGGCCGAAGCCGATCAGGAAAACGCCGGCCAGCTTGTTGAGGGCCGCCGTGATTTTCGGGTTGGCGCGTATGCGCTCAGCCAGGTGGTAGGTGATCATGACCGAGGTCAGGCCATACAGGAAAGTCAGGCCCGCAATCGTGGCCGCCATCACGGCAAAAGTCTTCAGCCCCTGGTGCAGGGCCGGGTCGACAAACAGCGGGAAAAAAGCCATATAGAACACGATGGCCTTGGGGTTCAGCAAGGTGATCATCATCGCCTGCTGAAAGTAGTGGCGCGGCTTGATATTGAGCAAGGGCGCGTCACCGGGCTTGGCCATCAACATCTTGATGCCCAGCCAGGCCAGGTAAATGGCACCCGCCCACTGGACGATATGAAAAGCCGTCGGGTAGGCCGCCATGATGGCCGACACCCCCGCGACCGCCGCCCAGAGCAAAACCTGGTCGCCAGCAATCACGCCAAAGGTTGCACCCAGGCCGCCCGCGATGCCACCCTTGCTGGTCGAGGTGATCAACGCCAGGTTGCCCGGACCGGGAATCAGCAAAAAGACAATGATGGCGACGACAAAAGCGCCGTAGTCGGCCACACCAGTAGTAGCGACGAATGAGCCCAACATGGAGGTTCTCCAGAAAGTAGAGAGAAGTGAGGCTGTGAGTTTACGACAGGGGTGTGCCGCAGAAATGCCAAACCAGCCCGATCAGGGCTGATTCAGTGTCCGCAGAGGTTTCTTTTTGTGCCCGAACAACGGGCTGAGGCGCTCGGCCCCGGTTTTCAGGCCGGGCTGGCGGCGGCTTTCGCCTGCATCCAGACAATGCAGCGCTCGGCGTCCAGCCCCGGAACTTGCAGTTGTTCCACGTGAAACACTTCAGCGCCGGCTGGCAGGGCGGCAATTTCGTCGGCCGGGTGTTTGCCCTTCATGGCCATCCACACACCTTGCGGTGCCAGCGCGTCGGTCGACCAGTTGGTGAAATCGACCAAGGACGCAAAGGCCCGGGAGCAAATCACGTCAAAAGGGGCGGTGATGGTTTCGACCCGGGCGTGCAGGCCGGAGAGGTTGGGTAGCTTCAAAGCCAGCGCCGCTTGCTTGATAAACGCGGCTTTTTTGGCCACCGTATCCACGCAAGTCACCGCTACATTGGAGCAGCAAATCGCAATAACGACACCCGGAAGGCCGGCGCCGGAACCCACATCCAGCAAGCGAGCACCCTGCTCCAGCCCGGCTTTTTTCAGTTGCCGGCGCAGCGGAAGCACCGCCGCCAGGCTGTCCAGCAAATGGTGGGTCAGCATTTCAGCCGGGTCGCGCACGGCGGTCAGGTTGTACACCTTGGTCCATTTGCCGATCAGGTCTTGGTAATCCAGCAACTGGCCGACTTGTGCATCGCTCAAGTCCAGCTGCAGCGCCTTGAGGCCGGCGCGCAAATCCTGTTCACCGCCCCGCATCAGGCTTGGGCTTTTTCGGTGGAAGCCCCGGCCGCCTGGAGCGGCGTCGTGTTTTTCCAGAGGTTTTTCTTCAGGTGCACCAGTAGCAGGGAAATGGTGGCGGGCGTGATGCCGGAAATCCGGGAGGCCAAACCCAGGGTTTCGGGCCGGTGTTTGGCCAGGGTCTGGCGCGCCTCAAAGCTCAGGGCGGGCACCTGCAGGTAATCCAGATCCGTCGGGAGTTTCAGGTTTTCGTAGTGCGCGGCCCGCTCGACCTCGGTCTTTTGCAGGTCGATATAGCCGGCGTACTTGGCCGTGATCTCGATCTGCTCGATCACGCTTTTGGCCATGTCGTCGCTGGCCGCTGCTTCGGCGGCCAGTTCGGGGTTGGCGTACTTGCCCTCCTCCAGTGACATCAGTCCGGCGTAGTTCACATCCGGGCGGCGCAGCAGGTCCAGCAGGTTGTACTCCCGCTCGATGGACTTGCCCAGAACCCGCTCAGCTTCGGCCACCGGCAGGTTGTTGGGGTTGACCCAGATTGCCCGAAGCCGGGCTGTTTCACGTGAAACAGTGTCGCGCTTGCGGTTGAAAGCATCCCAGCGGGCGTCGTCTACCAGACCCAGTTCCCGGCCCTTTTCGGTCAGGCGCATGTCGGCGTTGTCTTCGCGCAGCATCAGGCGGAACTCGGCCCGGCTGGTGAACATGCGGTAAGGCTCGGTCACGCCCTTGGTGATCAGGTCGTCGACCAGTACGCCCAGGTAGGCTTCGTCGCGCCGCGGCAACCAGGCTTCTTTCTCCTGGCATTGCAGTGCGGCGTTGATACCGGCGAACATGCCCTGGGCCGCCGCCTCTTCATAACCGGTGGTGCCATTGATCTGGCCGGCAAAAAACAGCCCGCCAATGGCGCGCGTTTCAAAGCTGGATTTCAGCGCCCGCGGGTCAAAGTAGTCGTACTCGATGGCGTAGCCGGGTCGCAGGATATGGGCGTTTTCCATCCCCGCCATGGAACGGACCAGGTCGTACTGGATGTCAAAAGGCAGGCTGGTCGAAATACCGTTGGGGTAGATCTCGTGCGTGGTCAGGCCTTCCGGCTCCAGGAAAATCTGGTGGCTGTCCTTGTCGGCGAAGCGGTTGATCTTGTCTTCCACACTCGGGCAATAGCGCGGGCCGACGCCGTCGATCTTGCCGGTGAACATGGGGCTGCGGTCAAAACCGGAGCGGATGATCTCGTGGGTGCGCTCGTTGGTATGGGTAATCCAGCACGGCATCTGCCGCGGATGAGCAATTCCGCCTCCCATAAAGCTGAACACCGGCACCGGCCCTTCAGTGCCGCCCGGCATGCCGTCACCGGGTTGTTCGGTGCATTTGCTGAAGTCGATGGTACGGCCGTCGATGCGCGGGGGTGTGCCGGTTTTGAGCCGGCCTTGCGGCAGCTTGAGTTCCTTGAGCCGGGCCGAAAGCGATACCGCCGGCGGGTCGCCCGCCCTGCCCGCCGAATAGTTATTGAGCCCAACATGGATCTTGCCGTCCAGGAAAGTGCCGGCCGTCAGCACCACGGTGCGCGAACGAAAGCGAATGCCGACCTGCGTCACCGCCCCGACAACCCGGTCGCCCTCGACCATCAGGTCGTCGACCGCCTGCTGGAAGAGCCACAGGTTGGGCTGGTTCTCAAGCTTGCGGCGAATCGCCGCCTTGTACAGAATGCGGTCGGCCTGCGCGCGGGTGGCCCGCACGGCCGGGCCCTTGGAGCTGTTCAGGATGCGGAACTGGATGCCGCCTTCGTCGGTGGCCAGTGCCATCGCGCCGCCCATGGCGTCCACCTCCTTGACCAGGTGGCCCTTGCCGATCCCGCCGATGGACGGGTTGCAGCTCATCTGGCCCAGGGTCTCGATGTTGTGGGTCAGCAGCAAAGTCTTGCAGCCCATGCGTGCGGAAGCCAGCGCGGCCTCGGTGCCGGCATGGCCGCCACCGACCACGATCACGTCAAATTCTTGCGGGTAAACATAAGGCGAGTGCATCACGCCTCCTTCGGGTAAAGCGGCTTTCAGGCTGGGGCGCCTGCATGCCATGGAGCGGTCCGGTGTCGATGGTGGCCAGGCCTGCCGCAGCCGCACGGCACGCCATGCGGTGCCCTGGCCCATCGGTCCCCACAGGACGAAGGCGTGATTTTATCAGGCGAGGCCTGATTTGTGCGGCCCGCCGGAGGGCATGGCCTTGCTTGGCCTCAGGGTTTAGCTATCAAATTAATAGCTGCCCGCGCTTTCCCTGCTTGGGCTGCAGACCCAAAAGACTTCTAAAAGACGATTGTGTGCGGCAGAGGGCCCAAAGCCTGCACCCTAACGGCCACAATAGCGGGCATGAAACTACTCGTCTTTGCTGGCAGCATCCGCCAAAACTCCTTCAACCGCAAACTCGCCCAGGTGACCGCCACACTGGCGCGCGCCAGCGGCGCCGAAGTCACCCACATCGAGCTGGCCGACTTCGACATCCCCATGTACAACGCCGACCTGGAGGCGCAGGGCACGCCGCCCGACGTGATGAAACTCAAGCAGCTCATGTTTGAACACCCGGCGTGGATCATCTGCTCGCCCGAGTACAACGGCAGCTACACCGCGCTGCTCAAGAACACCATCGACTGGGTCTCCAGCCCCGTCAAGAGCGACCCGGCCTGGCACGAAGGCTTCAAGTCTTTCACTGGCAAAGTCGTGGGCGTTCTCAGCGCCTCGCCCGGTGCGCTGGGCGGCCTGCGTTCGCAAAGCCATCTGGTGCCGTTGCTGCTCAACGCGCAGTGCTGGGTCGCGCCCAAGGCTTTTGCCCTGGGCCGCGCCGGCACCGCTTTTGACGCGGACGGCAAGCTGCTCGATGATGCGCACCTCAAAAATGTGCAGGCGGTGATCGACCAGGTGCTGTTTGCCAGCGCCCGGCTGGCGACATAACTTAACGGGTTGAGGCCAAGGTGCGGGCGCGTTCCATCGCACCGGCCCTGGTCGCCGCCAGTTCTTCGGGCGGCACCAGCGTCGGTGCGGCGCTGATTTCCGCCGTCACCGCAATGTCCAGGAAACGCAGCCAGCGCCGCATGTATGGTTTCTGGAAATCGGATTCATCTTCCTCGGGCCGCAGCAGATACGCGCCTGCGCTTGAATACACCAGCGTCGCACTCTTGCCTGGCAGCAGCGCCTTATAACCGGCCTCTCTTGACCAGCTCCAGTTCTGCCCCGGCAAGGTCACTACATCGATGAAATGCTTGAGCCGATAGGGAATGCCGAAATTCCACATCGGCAGGCTGAAGAGATACCGGTCCGCCGCATTGAAGCGCTGCGACACCTCCACTGCCCGCGCCCACAGCGCCTGCTGCGGCGCTGTCGCATTCTGCGCGCGCAACACGGCAAACTTGGCTGCGATCATGTCGGCGTCAAAAGGCGGCAGGTCGATGTCCCACACGTTGATCGTGTCCACGGTGACGTCTGGATGCGCCTGGCGATAGACGTCCAGCCAGGCGGTGGCGACGGAAGTTGAAGTGGATGCCGCCTGCATCGGCGAGGCTTCGATATAAACCAGATGGGTCATGCGTTTCTCCGTGCGATGGGTTGATCAAACAGTGCCATCCAGCAAGCGCAGGCCCACCATGCCGGCCACGACCAACGCCACGCAGGTCAGGCGCAGTGCCGAGGCGCTTTCGCCCATCCAGAGAATGCCAATCAGCGTCACGCCGACCGAGCCGATGCCCGTCCAGATCGCGTAGGCCGTACCCACCGGCAAGGTCTTGACGGCATGCGTCAAAAAGAAAATGCTGGCGCCGGCCGCGGCCACCCCCAGCACGCTGGGCCACAGGCGCGTCCAGCCTTCGGAAGATTTCAGGAACAAAGCCATTGCGATTTCGACAATGCTTGCAGCGAGTAAATAGAGCCAGGCCATCAGGGGACTTCTTTCAGGAACAGGGTTAATCGGTTGAAGAGCCACCAGCTTAGGTTTACGATTACCCATAGGCAAGTACGCACCTTCTGGTAACCATGACAATTCCCGGCGACCCACCCACCGACGCTTCAAATGTGTTTAGCCAGGCCTGCCCGTCGCGGCAAGCGCTGGAGCTGGTGGCCAGCAAGTGGGCTTTGCTGGTGATCCCGGCGCTGGCTGACGGCCCGGTGCGCAACAACGAACTGATGCGCCGCATCGAAGGCATCTCGCAAAAGATGCTGACGCAGACACTCAAGGAGCTGGTGCGCAATGGCCTGGTGCTGCGCTTTGACCGCCAGACCGTGCCGCCCCATGTGGAATACCAGCTCAGCGCGCTGGGCCAGTCGCTCAGCGAAACATTGATCCCGCTGGACAACTGGGCCGAGCGCAACCACCAGAACCTGAAGGCCGCGCGCGAACGTTTCGACGCATCCTTCATCTAGCGCATGGGGGTTAGCCTCATTAGCGGAATCACGTAGCGCCGCACCTCATGTTCGGTCCTATATTGGACCGACACGCCGGCGATGAAAACGGCGGCGACCACAACATGGAGACACATCAGATGAAACACCTCAACACGCGCCGCGGCGCATTGCAGTTTGGCCTCAAGGCCGGCAGCGCCGCAGCCGCTGTCTCGGCCTTCCCCGGCCTTCTTCTCGGCAGCGCGCACGCGCAAAGCACCTGGCCCAGCAAACCCATACGCCTGCTCGTACCCTTCGCGCCCGGCGGCAGCTCGGAAATCGTTGCGCGCTCAGCGGCCAACGAACTCACCAAGAGCCTGGGCCAAACCGTGTTTGTGGAAAACAAGCCCGGCGCCAGCGGCAACATCGCCATGCAGGAGTGCGCAGCCTCCACCGACGGCCACACCATCATCCTGGGCCACATCGGGACCATGGCGGTCAACCCCTTCATCTTCGACAAGCTGCCCTTCGACACCAACAAGGACTTCAAGCCCATCTCGCTGCTGGCCAAGGTGCCCAGCCTGTATGTCGTCAATTCCAGCGTGCCTGCGAACAACCTGAAAGAATTCATCGCGCTGGCCAAGGCCAAGCCCGGCCAGCTCAACTACGGCTCGGCCGGCAACGGCAGTGCCGGCCATCTGGCGTTTGAATATTTGAAGATGGCCACCGGCATTTTTGTGCTGCACGTGCCCTACCGCGGCACCGGCCCGCAGCTGACCGACCTGCTGGCCGGGCGGCTCGAAGCGGCGAGCGTAGGTGCGCCAGCCATATTGGCGCACATCAAGTCAGGCAAGCTGCGCTGCATTGCCACCGGCACCAAGGAGCGCCTGCCCCAGCTGCCCGACGTGCCTACCGTGGCGGAAAGCGGCTACCCCGGTTTTGAAATGACGCAGTGGTATGGCCTCAATGCGCCGGCCAACATGCCGCAGGCCAACATCGACCGCATCGCCGAAGCCTGCAACAAGGCCATGCGCAATCCGCAGGCCACCGAACGCCTGCGCGGCGACACCGCCCAGCCGATCGGCGACACCCCGGCGCAGTACGGCGCTTTCATCAAGACCGAGCAGGTGCGCTGGAAGGAAGTGGCGGCACGGGCAAAAATCAAACCCGACTGATTTTTGCCCCACAAACGGCCCCACAGGCCTTTTTTGAGCATCAAATACGGCTCCAGCCCAATAGAAATCTGCGCGAGCAGCTATATTTTTCATAGCAAACCACCAGCCATGAACTGCCGTCCCGGCTGCGGCGCCTGCTGCATCGCGCCCTCCATCAGCTCCGCCATACCCGGCATGCCGCACGGCAAGCCGGCCGGCGTGCGCTGCGCGCAGCTGGACGATGCCAACCGCTGCCTGATTTTCGGCCAGCCCGAACGGCCTGCGGTGTGCGGGCAGCTCATGGCGTCTGCCGAGATGTGTGGCGCCGACGCGGGAAGCGCGATGGTCTGGCTGACCCGGCTGGAAAACGACACGCGGCCCGGCCGGCATTGAACCCGCCCTAGCGCGATACGTTGCCCAACGCCTCCAGCCGCGCAGGCGAAACAATTTCAATGCAGCGGTAACCGAGCGCGATGGCGCCACGCTGCACCATCACCTTGAGTTCCACCGACAGCGTCTGCCGCGAGATGCCCAGCATCATGGCCAGCGCCTCCTGCGAAACCCGCACCACCGGCCGCGCCTTCAATGCCATCGTGGCATCGCCGCGCGCCAGCAACAGCAGGCGGCGCGCCACCCGGGCGCGCGTCGAACGCAGCGCGGCGTCTTCCACCATGCCGTAGAGCGAGCGCACGCGCGCGGCCAGCAAGCCAGCAATGGCCCGCGCAAACGGCGCACCCTGCATCAGCAGGGTAAAAGCGGCCTGCGGCACCACCAGCACCTCCACCGCCGACAAGGCCGTGGCATCGTGCGTGCGCGGCTCGCCGTCCATCAGCGAGATCTCGCCGATCCAGTTGCCCGCCTCCAGCACCACCAGAATCGCCTCGCGCCCATCCTCCCGCAGCGAGGAGATCTTCAGCAGGCCGCCGAGCAGGCCATAAAAGCCGCCGGGTGCATCCCCCTGGCGAAACAGCATTTCGCCGGGCCGCAGGCGCAGCACCTCGGACGACGCCAGCAGCGCCTGACGGTCCGCCGCCGGCAGCGCACCGAACCACGGGTTGGCCGACATGCGGGCAAGCAAGGATGGCGGTGAGAGCGGTGAAAGGGGCGAAGGTGTCTTCGGAACGACAGGCATGCGGTCAATTGTCAAATTTTTGACAGTTCCCCGTCAAGCACCCACGTATCGTGGGCAGTTCATGCCGCAGAGCACCTTTATTCATACACACCACGGAGACAACCCTCATGCACATCCCCTCCCTCAAGGAAGTCGTCAGCGCCGAAGAATGGCAACTGCGCTGCGACCTCGCCGCCTGTTATCGCCTCGTCGCGCTCTACGGCTGGAGCGACCTCGTCTTCACCCACATCAGCGCCAAGCTGCCTGAGACCATTTCCGGCGCCGGCAATCACCATTTCCTGATCAACCCCTACGGCCTGATGTTCGACGAGATCACGGCCTCCAGCCTGGTCAAGATCGACGGCCAGTGCAACAAGATCATTGATACGCCCTTCCCGGTAAACCCGGCCGGTTTTGTGATCCACAGTGCGGTCCACGACGCGCGCGCCGACGCCGGCTGCGTGCTGCACACCCACACGCGTGCCGGCGTGGCCGTGAGCGCGCAAAAGTGCGGCGTGCTGCCCATCAGCCAGCAGTCCACCTTCGTGCTGGCGTCCCTCGCGTACCACGCGTACGAAGGCGTGGCCTTCCGCGACGATGAAAAACCGCGCCTGCAGGCCGACCTGGGGCAAGCCAACTTCCTGATGCTGCGCAACCACGGCCTGCTGGTAGTGGGCAAAACGATTGCCGACGCCTTCCTGAGCATGTACACCTTCGAGAACACCTGCCGCATCCAGCTGGACGCCCAGGCCGGCGGCGAACTCACCGAGGTCAACCCGCTCATCGTCAAGGGTGTGGCCGAGGCCATGCGCGTGCAGACCGGCGGCTTGGGTGGTGCTTTTGTCTGGCCCTCGCTGATTCGCAAGCTCGACAAGCTCGACGAAAGCTACAAGTCATGAGCGGCGGCTCACCTGTCGTCGCGCAGCTGCTGATCGCGGCACTCGCGCTGGTCATGCTCGGCCTGGGCATGACCCTGAAGGTCGAGGACTTCACCCGCCTGCTCAAATACCCCAAGGCCGTGGCGGTGGCACTGGTGCTGCAGGTCATCGTGCTGCCCGTTGCCTGCTACGCGATCATCGTCCTGCTGAATGTGCCGCCGCTCTTTGCGGTGGGGCTGATGCTGCTGGCCGCCTCACCCGGCGGTATTTCGGCCAACCTGTTCAGCCACCTCTTCGGCGGCAACGTGGCGATGAACATCTCGCTCACGGCCATCAACACGCTGCTGTCCATCGTCACCATGCCGATCATTGCCAACTGGGCCATCAACACCTTCGCCAAAACAGGCCAGGTGGTGCCGCTGCAGTTTGGCAAGGTGGTGGAGGTGATCGTCATCGTGCTGGTGCCGGTGGCCATCGGCATGTGGCTGCGCACGCGCAAACCCGCCTGGGCCGCGCGCAGCGAAAACCCGACCAAGATTTTCAGCATCATCGTGCTGGCCGTGGTGGCCGTAGGCGCAGTCGTCAAGGAGTGGCAGGCGCTTGCCAGCACCTTTGCGGCCGTCGGCCCGGCGGTATTGGCTTTCAACCTCGTGAGCCTGCTGGCCGGTTACTACGTCTCGCGGGCCACGGGGCTGGACAAGCCCATCTCAACCGCCATCAGCTATGAGATCGGCATTCACAACGCAACGCTGGCCATTTTCATCGCGCTGGCCGTGCTGAACAACTTCCAGCTGGCCCTGCCGGCGGCGATTTACTCCTTCAGCATGTACATCACGGCCACGCTGTTCGGGCTGCTGGTGCTGAAGCGCCGCAACGCGCCAGCCATAGCGGCGCCCGCTGGCTAGACCGTGACCACGGTCAGCGCGGGGGAATGCACGCCGGTCGAAACGCCGGGCAGGATGTCTCCCTCGGTGATCGAGAGTTCCTTGCGCAGCATCTGCACACCGCCAAAAATGGTGGCAAAAGCCACGTCCTTGGCGTCGCGGCCTGTGCCCACGCGCACCAGGCGGTCGATAGGCGCCATGCGTGTCGGGTCGAAGATCACCCATCGCCCCTCCAGCCAGGCTTCAAACACGGCATGGAAATCTTCCGGCGGCTCGTCAAAATGCACATACCCCACCACCAGCCGCGCGGGAATGTTCAAGGCCCGGCACAGCGTGATGCCCAGGTGTGCAAAGTCGCGGCAGACACCGGCGCGCTGCACAAACACCTCCTGCGCGGTCGTCGTGGAATTGCTGAAACCCGGCAGGTAGCCAATCGAGTCGTGAATCCAGGCCTCGATGGCACGCACCCTGCCAATACCCGGCGGCAAGTGGCCAAACAGCTGCTGCGCGGCCCGGCTCATGACGTCGGATTCGCAATAGCGGCTGGGCATCAGGTAGCGCAGCACTTCATCCGGCACCGCCGTCACGGGGGTTTCGTCCAGGTGCAGGGGCACCGGGGCCGGGTGCAGCTCCACGCGCGCATGGTAGTTCACCGAAAGCACGCCCTTGGGAGCGTCCAGGCGGATAAAGCGGTTGCCGCTGCGCTCATCCGAAAAGTTCCGCACCTTCATGCTGGGCGTGATGGTCAGCCGCTCTTCCACAACATGATGGCCTTCGTGAAAAGCCGCCTCGATGTGAAACAGGAAATGGGCAGGATGAGTGACCTCGTATTCCAGCAGCAGGTCAATAAGGGTGGTGTGCATAAGCCTGAACCGGTGAAAAGAAACCTTGTGGATGCGTGACGTGCAGTAGCGGCACGGTTTGCAGGAATGTGCGTCAGGCGGCCGCGCAGTCAGAGACGTGTGCGGTGGCTGACTTCCCGGTTCTCGGCCGGTGCAAACCAGTTTTTGCAGGTCACAAACACAATGCGGGCCGCGCGCTCCAGCACATCGGCAGACGGTGCAGCCGGCCGGCGCGCACGCAAGCGGTTGATCAGTAAAAACTCGGCAATGCTGGCCTGGAAACCCAGCGGCCGTTTGGGCGCCACACCGGCAGGCGACGCAGGCAAGCGCGCAGCCTCATTGCCCGGCTGTCGCCACGGGTGGAACAGCCGCTGCCGGAACCGCGCGGCCATGGTGCTGGCCGGCATGTCGGTGCTCGCAGCCATCTACTTCAGCGCTTTCTTTGCAGCGCCTACACCCAGCGCAGCCAGCACGATGAAGATAACCGCGAGGATCAGGAACAGGCCGAACAGGATTTTGGCAATGCCTGCTGCGCCCGCTGCCACACCACCGAAACCGAGGGCAGCGGCAACCAATGAAATCAGCGCAAAAATAATCGCGTACTTGAGCATGATGGCCTCCAGAAAGTGGCCTCTTGCGCGAATGCGCAGGATGAGGCGTTACGGCGTTACGCACGTCATGGGCATCAAAGTGTGAAGTCAAGGTGAGTCAACGCAGCCCATGACCCATAAGCCCATGCTAAAAGCAGGCGACGATTTTCCGAATCAGCAGCGCCCGCATGGCCCTGTAGGACAAGGACGCAGCGGCTCAGCACAATTTCAGGATCGCTATGCCTTTAGGAGCAGTCAAGCGCCTGTTGACGCGCCCAACCGGAGAGTGCCGGGCCTACTTGCCAAAGATGCCCCGCAGGCTTTTACCGACCTTTTCGCCCACACCAGCGCCGGCCCCGGTGCCCACGCCAGGCAGCAGCACGGTGCCGATGGCGGCCCCCAGCAGCGCCGCGCGTGACAGCGTGACTTCCGGGTTGTCCAGCGTGCCGCCCACCACCAGCGGCACCCCCACGGCGCCACCAATGGCACTGCCGATCTTGCTGTCGCCGGCCAGGGTCACACTGACCTGCCCGCTCAGGGCTTTCGCGGATGAGACCGCCACATTGCCGGTGGCGCTCAATGCCCCGGAGCTCGCCACCAGGTTGGTCAATTGCGCCGACCGCCCCAGGGTGCTGACCTGCCCGGCCAAGGTATCCAGCCGGGTCTGGCCACCACGGCTCAGCCCCACCGTCTTGACCGCCTTGGCCAGGTCCAGCCCGTTCACCACTGCATCGCGCACCGTGAAGGTGGTGTGGCTCTGCAGCGCATCCACCAGCGCAGCCGTGGTGGCGGCGCGCGCATTGAGCGTGGTCGTGGCGTCAAGCTGGCCGGTCAGGGCCTTGGCGGGCGCCGTCAGTGCGGACACCTCGACACCGCTGGTTTTCAGCTGGCCCTGCAGCACCAGTTCTTCCGCCGAACGCGCCACCGGCGGCGCCTTGGCGCCCGGCTTGGCGGCGGCCGTTGCTGCTGCGGCCGCCACAAAACCGCGCTGCAGGCCCAGGCGGCCTTCCAGCTTGCCGCCGCCCACCTTCACAAGCAAGTCCCACTGTGCGGCACCGCCGGCCTCGCCGGCTTGCGCTTCCACGCGTTGCAGCGTTGCCTCCAGACCCTGGAGGTTGCCTTCTGTCAATTTGATCGAAGCGTTCTCCGGCAGGCCATCGGCGCCCAGGCTGGCCTCGCCCTTGACCGTGGTGCGTGCGCCGGTGGTGTTCACCCAGGTAACCTCGTCCAGCACCGTGCGGCGCGGCAACCAGTCAAGCCGGTTCATTTCCGGGCCCGTGTTGGCTGCAGACGCCGGTGCGCCCGGTTTGACAGGCACCGCCTGCTTCTTCTTTTGCAGCAGCAGGAGCAGCGCGTCAATGCCCTGCTGCGGCAACACCGCCCGGCGCACCCGCAGGGTGGCCACTTCCAGGCGCCCCTGCAACAGCGGGCGCCATTCGGGCCGCACTTCCACGCGCTCCAGCGTCAGCGGCGGCTTGCTTTGCACGGAAATACCGCTCAGCGCCACAGCGGGCAAAGGCCAGATGTCCACCGCCACCCGGTCCAGGGTCAGGGGAACGCCCAGCGCGGCCGACGCCTCCCGCTCAACGCGCTGGCGGAAGTCGTCCGTGCTGACCCAGCGGTGCAAGGTGTAGGCCACCACGGCCAGAAGCACCATCAAGCCGAGGGCCAGGAACACCAGCCATTTGAAAAGTTTTGCCATGCGGCTATTGTGGCGCGCCCGGCCAGCAATAATCCGCTGTTCCGGCTAGCATGAGGGGCTGTGCGACATTCCCGCCACACTCCCACCGCACTCCGCTACCCCACAAAGGACAAGACACCATGAAACTTTACTACTCCCCCGGCGCCTGCTCCCTGTCACCCCACATCACGCTGCACGAGTCGGGCCTGAAGTTCGAGCATGTGCTGGCGCCCACCAAAACCCACCAGCTGGAAGACGGCACCGACTACTACACCATCAACCCGCTGGGTTATGTCCCGCTGCTGGAGCTGGACGACGGCACACGCATCGCCGAAGGCCCGGCCATCGTGCAGTACATCGCCGACCAGGTGCCGGAGAAGAAACTCGCACCCGCCAACGGCACGCTGGAGCGCTACAAGCTGCAGTCCTGGCTGACTTTTGTCGGCACCGAACTGCACAAGGGCTTCAGCCCGCTGTTCAATGCCGCCACACCGGCCGACTACAAGACCATCGTCATCGACAAGCTGCTGTCGCGCCTCAAGTGGGTGGACAGCCAGCTCGCCGGCAAGCAGTACCTGATGGGCGATGCCTTCAGCGTGGCCGACCCTTACCTCTTCACTGTGACCAACTGGGCGCCGCGGGTCGGGGTGGATATTTCGGGGTTTGCGAACATTGCTGCGTTTCGGGAGCGTGTTGCGGCTCGGCCAGCTGTGCAGGCAGCGATGAAGCATGAGGGATTGCTGAAATAAGTGATGCCTCCCGGACGCTGATCGCAGTTTGCGTTCCGGGGCCGGGGTTGCCGGCGGCAACTCACTTTCTTTTGCTTCGCCAAAAGAAAGTAAGCAAAGAAAAGGCGACCCTGGTTCCTGCGTCCCTCCGCTTCGCTGCGGGCAACCTGCGGTGCTCGGTCCAGCCGGGGTCAAAAACAACTCGCTTCGCTCAAACAAGTTTTTGCCCTGATCCGTCTGGTCCTCCGCTCCTCGGCGCATCCACAAGGGGCGAGCGGAATCGGGTGTGGGGACAAGTTGCTGCAATAGCACGATTCAAGCAACCCGTGTTGGGCAAGCCAATCGAAACCGGGCCAAACTGGCCCTGTTTTCATTCAAGCCCCATTCAGGATCTCTTCATGCCCACCCTATTCGACTCCAACAAAGCCGGTGACCTGGCCCTTGCCAACCGCATCGTGATGGCGCCGCTCACGCGCAACCGCTCACCCAACGCCATCCCGACCGACATCGCGCAGATTTATTACGGCCAGCGTGCCAGCGCCGGGCTGCTGATCACCGAGGCCACCGCCGTCAGCCATCAGGGCCAGGGCTATGCCGACGTCCCAGGGTTGTACGGCAGCGAGCAGCTCGACGCCTGGAAGGAAGTGACCCGTGCTGTACATGCCAAGGGCGGCAAGATCGTCGTGCAACTCTGGCATGTCGGCCGGGTTTCACACACCAAACTCCAACCTGACGGTGGCAAGCCGGTCGCGCCTTCGGCCATCACCGCCAAGACCAAGACCGTGCTGATCGAGGACGGCGTGCCGACCTTTGTTGAAACCTCTGAACCGCGCGCGCTCACGGCAGCTGAAATCCCTGGCATCGTGCACACCTTTGCGGCAGCGGCGCGTAACGCCGTCGAGACGGCCGGTTTTGACGGCGTCGAAATCCACGGCGCCAACGGCTACCTGCTCGACCAGTTCCTCAAAGACGGCAGCAACAAGCGCACCGACGACTACGGCGGCAGCATCGAAAACCGCGCCCGCCTGCTGCTGGAAATCACCCGGGCCGTGACGGATGCCGTGGGCGGCGGCCGCACCGGCATTCGCCTGTCACCCGTCACGCCCGCCAACGATGTGCACGACACCGACCCACAGCCCTTGTTTGACTACGTGGTCAAGCAGCTTGCCACACTCAATCTCGCCTACATCCACATCATCGAAGGCGCCACCGGCGGCCCGCGCGAAATCGACGACCGTCCGTTCGACTACAAGGCACTCAAGGCCGCCTACCGTCAGGCCGGCGGCAAGGGCGCATGGATGGTCAACAACGGCTACGACCAGGTGCTGGCTGAAAAAGCGGTCGCCAACGGCGCCGACCTGGTCGCCTTCGGCAAGCCCTATATCGCCAACCCGGACCTGGTGGAGCGGCTGCGCGCTGGCGCGCCGCTCAACACGCCGGACAAGGCCACCTTCTACGGCGGCCGCGAAAAGGGCTACACAGACTACCCGACGCTATCAAATTAATAGCTGCTTGCGCCCGTTCAGATTGCCTGAGCGGGCCTTTTCATCCATGAACCCGATCTAGGCCCGGTTCGGTGCCGCCAGGCGCAGGCCGTGCAGCGCGGCTTCCTGCGGGTCGACTGCCAGCGTCACGGCGCTCACCACAGCCACGCCGCCCACGCCACACGCCATCACGCCGGCGATGCGGTCCAGCGAGATGCCGCCTATCGCCACCACCGGGTAGGGCGACGCCCGCAAGGCCCAGTCGCGCAGCTGCTCCAGCCCCACCGGCTCATAAGGCATGACCTTGAGCGTCGTCGGGTAAACAGGGCCAATGGCCAGGTAAGACGGCTGCACCGCATGCGCGCGCGCAAGTTCAGCCGGCGTGTGGGTGCTCAGGCCCAGCCGCACACCGCCCTTGCGCAGCGCATCCAGGTTGGCCGTGTCCAGGTCTTCCTGGCCCAGGTGCACCCCATACGCGCCGAAATCCAGCGCCAGCTTCCAGTGGTCGTTGATAAAAACCTGCGCGCCCTTGATGCCGCGCCCTGCTTCAATCGCCGCCTGTACTTCGGCGGAAATCTCCGCAGACGTGTGGTCCGCCGCCTTGATGCGCAGCTGGATCGTGCGCACGCCCCAGCCCAGCAGGCGTTTGACCCAGGCTGCGTCGGGCACCACGGGGTAAAAACCAATTGGGCCGGTCAATGGGGCAAAGGCGGGGGTTTTCATCGGAAGTCCAGTCAGGGTGCGTGCCAGAAGGGTACGCCAACGGTCGGCGTGGAAGCCTGCGCGGCAGCCCGCTCCGGCATGGGTGTCGACTCATAAGCGGCGCGGCCGGCGGCCACGCCGTCGGCAAAAGCGCGCGCCATGCGCACCGGGTCGCCGGCCTGCGCCACCGCGGTGTTCAGCAGCACCGCATCAAAGCCCAGCTCCATCACCGCCGCCGCATGCGAAGGCCGGCCGATGCCGGCATCAACCACCAGCACCGCATCGGGCAGGCGGCGGCGCATGGTTTCCAGCGCATAAGGGTTCAGCGGCCCGCGGCCCGTGCCAATGGGCGCTGCCCAGGGCATCACGGCCGCGCAGCCCGCATCACGCAGGCGCTGGGCTATCACCAGGTCATCCGTCGTGTAGGCAAACACGGCAAACCCGTCTTTGGCCAGCACCGTTGCGGCGTGCAGGGTGGCGTGTGTGTCGGGCTGCAAGGTGTAGTCGTCGCCGATCACCTCCAGCTTGATCCAGGTCGTGCCGAAAATCTCGCGCGCCATCTGCGCCAGCGTGATCGCCTCTTCCGCGCTGTGGCAGCCCGCCGTGTTGGGCAGGATGTGGCAGCCCAGCGCCTGGATACGTTGCCAGAAACTGTTGCCGCCGCCACTTTCCGGCTGCAGGCGGCGCAGGCCCACCGTCAGCACTTCGCACCCGCTGGCACGCACCGCATCGCTCATGACTTGCGGCGAGGGGTAATGCGAGGTGCCAAGGAAGAAGCGGCTGGACAAAGTCTTGCCACCGACCTTCAGGGGCTGGCCGTGGGCGATAGAAGGTAATGCAGGTGTTGTCATATCAAGCGTTCCGCAAAAGTATCGCGATGCCAGCAGACGCCGCGGAACTGGCTCCGCCAGGCCGCCAGCGTCGCCCCCTGCAAGGGGGGAAGGTGCTACACGCAGTGAGCATCCGACAGGGGTGTGTCATGTCTATCCCCCTGTAATCGGGGTCACCACATCGATGCGATCACCATCCTGTAGCGCGCGCTCCGGCCACTGCGGCCGCGGCACAAACCCATTGTTGATGGCGCAGGCAAAGGCGCTCTTGAAGTCGTAGCCCCGCGCCTGCAGCAATGCCTGCAGTGTCGGCGCATCGGTTTCCATGCGTTCACCGTTCAACGATATTTCCAATGTTGTCGTCGTCATGTCATTCATTCTCCGTACTCAGGAGTTTATGGACAAGCCCATCCACCAGCGCGGGCGCGCACAGATACCCATGACGGTACAGGCCATTGATGTGCCAGACACCGTTGCGCAGCGCAATCGCCGGCCGGTGGTCGTCCAGCGCAGGCCGCAGTGCAGCCGCCAGGCGCAGCACCCTGGCCTCGCCAAAAGCCGGGTGCAGGCTGTGCAGCGCGCTGGCGAGCTCGAGTGTGGAGCGCAAGGTCACCGGCCCGCTGTCTTCCGATTCCAGCTCGGTCGCGCCCACCACAAAACGGTGGCCGGGCCGCGGCGCCACATACAGCTGGTAGCGCGGATGCATCAGGCGCACCGGGCGCTGCAACGTCACGCCGGCGCATTCCACCGTCAGCACCTCGCCGCGCACGCCGCGCAGCTGCGGCCAGCCTTCCTTCGCACCCACACCGCGTGCGTCCACCGCAACATCCACGCCATGGGTTTGTCCGGCGCAGACAATGCGGCCCTCTTCCACAGCGTTGACTGCCTGGCCTTCGAGCCAGGTGCCGCCCAGCCTGTCGATCTCCACCGCCAGCGCGGCCATCCACTGGTCATTGGCCAGCTGGCCTTCGCCCTCCAGCAACAGGCCGCCGCCAAAGCGCCCGGCAAGCGCGGGCTCGGCCCGGCCCAGCGCAGCGGCATCAAGCGCCTGCACCTGCGCACGTGACGCATCAGGCAGCTTGTGCATCAGCAGGCGGGTGAAATGTTCCAGCGAACTCTGGTCGGGTGCATGGGCCACCACCAGCGTACCTTCGCGCCGGAAATACACCGGCAAGCCTGCAACCTCCAGCTCGGCAATCCATTGCGGCCATAGCTGCATCGAGCGCTGGCCCAGGGCAAACACGGCCTCGTCAGCCACCGCCAGCTCCGCCAGCGGCGAGAGCATCGCCGCCGCCGTCATCGAGGCCGTGGCCAGATCGTCACGCGCCCGCGCATCGAACAGGCTGACGCGGCAGCCGGCGCGCAGCAGGCGCCAGGCCAGCGTGCGTCCGGCCAGGCCTGCGCCCGCGATGCCGATGTGCAAAGTGCTCATGTCAGGGACGGCTCCGAAACAACTCAGGAATAAATCTCGCTCCCGCCTTCGCGGAACTCCTTGGCCTTTTCCTCAAAGCCGGTGGCGATCTGCTTGATGGGAATTGTCGTGGTGGCCGACGCCAGCGTGGTGGTGGCCGGGTTGAGCCGCGCAAACTCGCGCACCTCCTGCGAGATTTTCATCGAACAGAACTTCGGCCCGCACATCGAGCAGAAATGCGCCACCTTGGCGTTCTCTTTGGGCAGCGTTTCGTCGTGATACGCCATCGCCGTGTCAGGGTCGATCGCCAGGCGGAACTGGTCTTCCCAGCGGAACTCAAAGCGCGCTTTCGACACCGCGTTGTCCCACATCTGCGCGCCAGGGTAGCCCTTGGCCAGGTCGCCCGCATGCGCGGCGATCTTGTAGGCGATCAGGCCCTGCTTCACATCGTCGCGGTTGGGCAGGCCCAAATGCTCTTTCGGCGTCACGTAGCAGAGCATGGCCGTGCCGTACCAGCCGATGTTGGCCGCGCCCATGGCCGAAGAGATGTGGTCATAGCCCGGCGAAATGTCGGTGATCAGCGGGCCCAGCGTATAGAAAGGCGCTTCAAAGCAGGCTTCGAGCTGCTTGTCGACGTTTTCCTTCACCAGCTGCAGCGGCACGTGGCCGGGGCCTTCGATCATCACCTGCACGTCGTGCTTCCAGGCGATCTGTGTGAGCTCGCCCAGCGTGTGCAGCTCGGCAAACTGCGCTTCGTCGTTCGCATCGGCAATCGAGCCGGGGCGCAGGCCGTCGCCCAGCGAGAAGCACACGTCATACGCCTTCATGATCTCGCAGATCTCGTCAAAGCGTTCGTACAAGAAGCTTTCCTTGTGGTGCGACAGGCACCACTTGGCCATGATGGAGCCGCCGCGCGAGACGATGCCCGTCAGGCGATTCGCCGTGAGCGGCACATAGGCCAGGCGCACACCGGCGTGGATGGTGAAGTAGTCCACGCCCTGCTCGGCCTGCTCGATCAGCGTGTCGCGGAAGATTTCCCAGGTCAGGTCTTCGGCCTTGCCGTTGACTTTTTCCAGCGCCTGGTAAATCGGCACCGTGCCGATGGGTACCGGCGAGTTGCGCAAAATCCATTCGCGTGTTTCATGGATGTTCTCGCCCGTCGAGAGATCCATCACGGTGTCTGCGCCCCATCGGATCGACCAGACCAGCTTGTCGACTTCTTCTTCGATGCTCGAGGTGACCGCCGAGTTGCCGATGTTGGCATTCACCTTGATCAGGAAGTTGCGGCCGATGATCATCGGCTCGCTCTCAGGGTGGTTGACGTTGTTCGGAATGACGGCGCGGCCGCGCGCCACTTCGTCGCGCACAAACTCGGCCGTGATCTGCTCCGGAATCGCGGCGTTGAAGGAGTGCCCTTTTTTCGGCATGCGTTCAGTGGCCAGGCGCTCAGCCAGCTGCGCGCGCACCAGGTTTTCGCGCACCGCGATGTATTCCATCTCGGGGGTGATGATGCCTTTGCGCGCGTAATGCATCTGCGACACATTGGCGCCGGCCTTGGCGCGTCGCGGCACGGGCGCATGCGCCATGCGTAGCGCGGCCAGGGCCGGATCGTTCAGGCGCTCACGGCCGTAGGCGCTGCTGATGCCGGGCAGGGCTTCGGTGTCCTGGCGCTCGTTGATCCAGGCGCCGCGCAGCGGCGGCAGGCCGCGCGTAATGTCGATGGGCGAGGCCGGGTCGGTGTAGACACCCGAAGCGTCATACAAACGCAGCGGCGGGTTGGCCTCGCGGCGCGGCTCGCCGGCGCCTTCGTGCACCAGCGTGTCGGTCAGCGTGACTTCACGGAACGGAACGCGGATGTCGGGACGCGAGCCTTCAATGTAGATTTTTGCCGAGCCCGGAAAAGGCGCGCGCGTGATGCGACTGGTGAGGTCTTGGGTGTCAACGGTGAGTCGGGTTTTGGCCATGTGGTTCTCCAGAAGGTGGGGTGCCTGCTGGGGAGCCGGGGGTCCATCGGTGGCATGTGGGATGCCGCTGCGGAGTTCCGGAGCCAATTGCGTTGTTCCCTACGCGGGGATAATCCCGATCAGGTTCAGCGGGTCTCGCAAACTGCGATCTCAGCCTCGAAAGCCTCCTCACGGAAACATCCTTGGCACCCCGACAAGCTGAAGCCATTGTAGGCAGGCCGGCCGGTAATGGCAATTGACCGTGGTCAATAGCACCTTAACCGGCGAGGGAGACAAAAACCAGGGGCCAGTTACCCAAAGCGGCTCGCCTGCCCAACCAGTTTTTTGGCCAATTCGTCCATCAGGCCCGGCGTAACCTGTGCCGCGGGGTAGGTCGTGTTTTCCACACCAAAGCCGCCCACATTGCTGATCCGGAAGGCAATTTCGCCGCGGTCGTGGTCCGGCGTGACCGTGATAAAACCCCGTGTCTGCGTTTCATACTCGAACACATAGGCCAACAGTTTGTTGGTTTCCGGATGGCGCTGCTCCTTGCGCTCATGCGGTACCTTGCCGACAGACAGGCGGCTCGTCACCCGTTCAAGATCCGGCGGGAAGTTCACTGTCACGCTATGGACGGCCACACTTCCCTTGGCCGGAAGCAGATCCCATCCCATCCCGATGTAGTCAATCGCTTCTGCGTTTCTCAGCATCTTGGTACGGGCGTCGCACCGAAGGTTTGCCAGCGCAAGCGGCGGGAACGGCTGTTTCCCATTCAGGCTGTAGTCGCCGGGCGCCGGCGGTCTGATCACATTGAGCTGCGCGCACAGTTCCTGCAGGTATTTGCGCGCCATCTTGCATGCGAATTCGCAGTTTTGCGTGTTGGTGCTCAGGTCTTGCTGCACACCGAGTTGCCGGCTTTGCAGTTCCGTGGCGTGCTTCTTCAGTTCAGACAAAAAACTCATTTGGTCGGCGGACGGGTAAGACGTTGAGGCACACAGCATACCCGCAAGCCCTGGCCGTGAGGCACGGCCGTCCGCAAAACGGCCTCCGGCAATATTTACGTCCTTGCCCCGTGGCCACCACCAGGCTTTCACCAAACTTTACATACCGTCATCGCCCGGCAACGCCAGGGAAACAGACGGCCCGCACACTTGCTTTCAACCTGAAGCCAAAAGCCGTATGTCACGACTCAATGGAACTCAGGCATCTTCTCCTGAAAGGAAGTTCCCCATGAAATTCGCATTCAACCGCCCTGCTTCCCTCAACAGCCTCGTACTGGCCGGCCTGCTGGCAACCGTTGGCGCCGGTGCCATGGCACAAACGCCTCCTGCACCACCCGCCGGATCGCCGCCCGCCGCAGGCAAGCCTGCCGGCCCCCACGAAGGCCGCATGGGCCGCCACGACCCCGCCAAGATGCAGGCCATGATCGCCAAGCACCAGGCCGAACTGAAGGCCAAGCTCAAGCTCACGCCTGCCCAGGAAGGCGCATGGACCAGCTACACCGCCTCCATGCAGCCGCCCGCACACGGAGCACGCCCCACGCCGGAGCAACGCGCCGAGTTCGACAAGCTGACCACGCCCCAGCGCATCGACAAGATGAAGGAAATGCGCACCCAGCGCATGGCCGAAATGAACGCGGCGATGGACAAGCGCGGTGAAGCCACCAAGACCTTCTACGCGGGGCTCACACCCGAGCAGCAAAAAACCTTTGATGCCGAGCACAAAAAGCACGGCATGCGCCATGGCGGTCCTCGCGGCCAAGGTGGCCCCGCCCCGCAAAAAGGCTGAGCTGCAACCATGACACGCTGAACTGAAGCGGTGTCAGGCCCGCACGGCAGCCCCAACGGCTGCGTGCGGGCTTTTTTGTGGCCAGTTCACATTTCTCATTAGCTATTATTTTGATAGCTGTCTGCGCTGCTTACATAAGGATTACAGGCCATTTTTACCAAAAACCGCAGCTCGCCAGACGGCGCCGAAAGCCCGCGTAGGACGGCATCGAAACCCCCGGTTCAAGCCCTGCAGGGTCACTAGACTCGGCAGATGACCACGGTACGCAAAGGCCAGGCACCGGCCGTCCTTTCACGCGACGCGTTCCACGAACGCTTCATGCAATCTTTTGTCGACCCGGCATTCCGGCAGGAAGACGAAGCCCTGGCCCGGCTTGAAAGCGTGGCCTGGGATGCCTACCAGGAGGGCCGCAAGGCGCCCCACACGCGCAAGGCCGGGGAAGAATTTTCCGACCCCGACTACGACCTGTCCGTCGAATGGCTGGAAACCCGCGAACGCCTGGCCAAAGCGCAGGCGGCCTGGAAAGACCCGGCCACGCCTTCCCGCGTGCTGCTGGTGTGCGGCTCCGCCCGCAACGACGGCACCTGCCCCGGCGAAATCTCCAAGACCTGGCGCCTGCTCAACAGCGCGAAGACCACGCTCCAAGAGGCAGACATGAATCCCGATGTGCTGGACCTCAGCCTGCTCACCTCCAGCTACCGCCTCAACATCCACCCCTGCAAAGGCTGCGTGTCGACCGCCATGCCGCTGTGCCACTGGCCTTGCAGCTGCTACCCCAACCATGCATTGGGGCAAACCAGCGACTGGATGGCCGAGATCTACGAACGCTGGACGGCTGCGCATGCCGTCATCATCCTCACGCCCGTGTACTGGTACCAGTCACCCAGCCCGCTCAAGCTCATGATCGACCGCCTGGTGTGTGCCGACGGCGGCAACCCCGACCCCACCACCACCCACGGCAAAAAGCCTGAGGAAGCCAAGGCGCTGGAGATGAAAGGCTGGGACTATCCCAAGCACCTGGCCGGCCGCGCGTACGGTGTCGTGGTGCATGGCGACGTGGCCGGGATCGAAGGCACACGCCGCGGCCTGTGCGACTGGCTGGACTGGATGGGCCTGATCGACGCCGGCAGCCAGGCCCGGCTGGACCGCTACATCGGCTACTACGAACCCTATGCCACCAGCCACGACACGCTGGACGCAGACAAAGCCCTGATGGAAGAAGTCCGCAACGTGGCCAGGGCGGTTGCCACCGCTGTCACCGAACTCCGGGCCGGGAAGCTACCCCAGCCCGGCAAGGGCTTGCAGCAGCCCCGGCCCAAATAACGCAGGCGCGAAAAAAGCCGGGCAGGTAGAACCCCGTGCCCGGCTTTGTGGCGGTGCAACTACCTTGCGGCGATTACACCCGCACCTTGCCTGCCCTTACTTCGAAGTGCCGCCGACGGCCGCATCACCCTGAACACTGCCCTGGACACGGGCACTGCCCGCAGCGCTATCCAGTTTGTTGTAGGTGCGCTTGGCGCCGCTCTTCACGGCGTTGCCGGTGCGGGCTACAGCCCGTCCGGTGCTGCGGGCAGTGTTGTCCACCGCGGCCGCGGCCCTGCTGCCTGCGGAGGTGTCCCCCTGGGCTGAGCCGGAGACATTGGCGCCGGCACCGAGCCTGCCGCTGGAAGATCCCGAGGAGGGTCCGCTGGAGTCCGAGGTAGCGCCTGCCGCGGCATTCGCGCGAACACCGGCGTCGATATTGGTGTTCTGGCCGGCCGAGACGCCGACCCCTACACCGGTGCCGACACCCACACCGAGGCCCTGTGCAAAGGCGCCGGCAGAGCCGAACAACGTGACTGCGGTCAACGCAGCGGCCGCAGGAATGGAACGCATAAAGTACTTGGACATATCAAACTCCTTCAAAAAGGGTGATGGCAACGCGTCAGCGCACCTTCAACCTGAAACTGTCATGGCGCCAAGGCAGCGCCTGGCCTTACTTGCTGGTACCGCCCGAATCCGTGGGGGCAGCGCCTGCAGTGGCGGCTTTACTCTTGCGTGCAGCGCGTTTGGCGGCCTTGACCTGCTTCTTGTCGGATTTCGCTGCCTGTTTTTCGGACTTGGCGGCGTCACGCTGCTCAGGCGTCTTGGCGGTTGCACCGGTGGAGACCGAACCCGAGCTGTCGCCTGGTTTGCCCGCAGGATCGGTCTGCGCGTGTGCAGCTGCGCCAAACATCAGTGCGGCCGTCATGGCTGCTGCAAGGGAAAGGGTCTTCATGGAAGAGGGGGTTTTGAACATGGGAGTAGTTCCTTGGGTTGTGCTCGTAGGCTGGGTTGAAAAAACACGCCTGCCACTTCATCGGGGCTAACGTTGAATTCAATCTAGCGGGCCGGGCCCGCCGGCCTTATCGGAGAGGCCCCCCGCGCCATGTAGGACACTGCGCCCGCGGGCTGTGGCCAAAGGCACGTCCCAGGCGCTTGCGTACGCCGCGCCCTGCCGCAAATAAGTTACTGTCCTACAGTCACTCCCCGGGCGCAGAATAACAATGGGTGCCAAGGCCTGTCCTGCGCCCTTTCCGCCTGCCTGTCTGGGCCTACTCGCTTATCTTTCCTATGCCGACTTCCACACCCGAATCCCCTTCGCCATCGCCATCGCCTTCTTCAGCTTCGCGCCGCGGGCCGGATGCCCTGTCTGTCGCCGTGCCCACCCGCTCTCCTGAAGCCGCCACGCTGATCGACATGGAGGCCGTCGAGGCCGACACGCAGACTGCACTTGCAGCGGTCAGCCCCGAATCTTCGTTCTCGTTCAAGGTACTCACGGTCAACATCCACAAGGGCTTTACCTTTTTCAACCGCAAATTCATCCTGCCCGAGCTGCGCGAAGCCGTTCGCGGCGTCGGGGCGGACGTGGTGTTCCTGCAGGAAGTGACGGGCAACCACGTCAAGCACCAGGACAAGTTCGACAACTACCCGGAAACGCCGCACTACGAATTCCTGGCCGACACCATCTGGCCGCAGTTCGCCTACGGCCGCAACGCGGTCTACACCAACGGGCACCACGGCAATGCCGTGCTGTCCAAGTTCCCCATCGTGCGTTTTGAAAACCTCGACGTGTCCATCAGCGGGCCCGAGCGCCGCGGGCTGCTGCATTGCGAACTGCAGATACCCGGCCGCAGCGTGAACGTGCACGCCGTCTGCGTGCACCTGGGCCTCATGGAAGCGCACCGCGAGCAGCAAATGGACATGCTGTGCGAACTGGTGCGCAACAACATTCCGCCGCACGCGCCCGTCGTGGTGGCCGGGGACTTCAACGACTGGCGGCACCGCGCCCATGCCCGGCTGGAAAAAGGCGCCGAGCTGCATGAGGTGTTTGTGCAGGCCAACGGCAAGGCGGCGCGCACCTTTCCCGCACGCCTGCCCCTGCTGCGGCTGGACCGCATCTATGTGCGCAACGCCATCGGCCACGCACCGGTGGTGCTGCCTCTGCGGCCCTGGTCACACCTGTCAGATCACGCGCCCCTTGCGGCAGAAATCGAGCTCTGAACATGAGTCGTTGGGTAAGCGGCAACCAGTTCCAGCTGCTTGAAAACGGCGAGGAGTTTTTCCCGCGCGTCTTTGAGTGCATTGCCGCGGCCAAACGCGAGGTGGTGGTGGAAACCTTCATCCTGTTTGAAGACAAGGTCGGTGAAGAGCTGCACGCGGCCCTGCACCAGGCGGCGCGGCGCGGCGTGCAGATCGACCTGACGATCGACGGCTACGGCTCGCCGGACCTGTCACCTGAATTCATTTCCACCCTGACGCGGGCCGGCGTGCGCGTGCATGTGTTTGACCCGGGGCCCAGGCTGTGGGGCTGGCGCACCAACCTGTTTCGCCGTATGCACCGCAAGATTGTGGTCGTCGATGGCGAACGTGCTTTCGTCGGCGGCATCAACTATTCGGCGGACCACCTGGCCGACTTCGGCCCGCAGGCCAAGCAGGACTATGCCGTCGAGATTGAAGGCCCCCTTGTCGCCGACATCCACAGCTTTGTGCGCAGGGCCCTGGCGGCGGGGCAGCGCAATGCCGGCGCCGAGCCGCCCACGGGCTTGCGTGAACGTTTTTCCGAACGCGCCCGTTCCGTGGCCGGCACCTGGCGCAGGGACGACGTGCCCGCGCCGGCGGGCGACGCCGCGGCGCTTTTTGTCACGCGCGACAACCGCAAACACACCAACGACATCGAGCGCCACTACCGCGCCGCCATCCGCACGGCGCGCCAGCGTGTCGTGATCGCCAACGCGTATTTCTTTCCCGGTTACCGGCTGCTCAGGGAAATGCGCCACGCCGCGCGGCGCGGTGTGGACGTACACCTCATCCTGCAGGGCGAGCCCGACATGGCGATCGTCAAGACCGCCGCCAGCATGCTCTACCACCACCTGCTGGACGCGGGTGTGCGCATTTACGAATACTGCGACCGCCCCTTGCACGGCAAGGTGGCCGTGATCGACGACGAATGGGCCACCGTGGGCTCCAGCAACCTGGACCCGCTGAGCCTGGCGCTCAACCTCGAGGCCAACGTCATGATCCGCGACCGCACCTTCAACAACGACCTGGGCACGCGGCTGGACCACCTGATGCAGCACAGCTGCAAAGAGATAGGCCGCCAGGACCTGGTGAAGCCCACGTGGTGGCGCACGCTGCGCAGCTACTTTGTCTTTCACCTGCTGCGCCGCTACCCCGCCTGGGCCGGCTGGCTGCCGGCGCACGCGCCACGCATCACGCCCGCCGAAGTGGCCACGCCCGATCAGCGCGAGCCCCAACAGCACCAGGCCAGACCCATTTGAGCGCGTGATGGCCGAAAGCCGCACCTTGCCCACGCCCCATCCTCCCCGCCCGCCCCGGCGGCACGGCAAGCCCCAGCCCGCCGCGCCGAAAAAAAAGGCCTGGTGGCCATGGCTCAGGCACGGCGCCACCGCCGCATTTTTTCTGCTCATCGCCAGCCTGCTGTTCTCGCAGGCTCGCAAGATTGAATGGTCCCAGGTCCTCACCGCGCTGGAGGACTACCCCCTCACCGCCGCCTGGGGCGCCGTGCTTTTAGCCGTGGCCAGCTTCACGCTTTACAGCACCTTCGACCTGCTGGGCCGCCACTACACCCGCCACCCGTTGCGCGCCCCCACCGTGATGGCAGTGACCTTCGTCAGCTACGCCTTCAACCTCAACCTCGGCTCCCTCGTGGGCGGCGTGGCTTTTCGCTACCGCCTCTATTCACGCCTGGGCCTGGGCAACGGCGCCATCACCCGCATCATGTCGCTGAGCATGTTGACCAACTGGATGGGGTACCTGCTGCTCGCCGGCGCGGTGTTTGCCTTGCAGCCGCCCACCCTGCCCCTGGACTGGCCTGTCACCACCAACTCCCTGCGTCTGATCGGTGCGGTGCTGCTGGCGGTTGTTGCGGGTTATCTCGGCATTTGCGCGTTTTCCCGCCGGCGCATGCTGCGGCTGCGCGGCCATGAGGTGGTGTTGCCCTCCGTGCGGCTGGCCGGCCTGCAGCTGCTGATGGGCGCCGGCAACTGGCTCATCATGTCGGGCATTATTTTCATCCTGCTGCAGCACCGCATCGAGTTTTCCGCCGTCGTCAGCGTGCTGCTGCTGGCGGCCATTGCCGGCGTGATCACCCATGTGCCGGCCGGCCTCGGCGTGCTGGAGGCCGTGTTCGTCGCCCTGCTGTCGCACGAGATGCCGCAGTACGAACTGCTGGCCGCGCTGGTGGCTTACCGCGTGATCTATTACCTGGTGCCGCTGACCGTGGCCGTTGTGGCGTATCTCGCCATGGAAACCCACGCCAAAAAGCTGCGGCGGGCCCACAAACAGCGTTGACGGCACTTCATCCGGGTCAAAAAACATGCGCCGCAGCAGGTTTGGCGCCGTTGCCGCCAGCCTCGCCCTTTTGGGGTCGTTTCCAGCTGATTTAGGCGACAAAGCCACAAAAGGCCCGGGATTTTTGCCTCACTTTCGCACCTGAATCACCAAAACACTGTATATTAATACAGTGAATTCGGGCTTTCTGTCCTGGCAATGCGCCGCCCGCACCCAGGAAGACGGCTCTTTTGCCTACACCCGCCGCGGTGGCCGCCGCCGCACCATGGGTGCTTGAACCGTGAAGAAAGGATGTGTCCATGGGCGTGATGAATGACCTGCTGACGAACGACCTCTTTCCACAAGCCATGCTGCCTGTCACGCTGCAGGGGCAGACGGACCTCGAGGGCTTTCGCCGTGCCGCACGCGGCCTGCTGGCACAGAACATCCTGCCTGGGCAAGTCATCTGGCATTGCAGCACCACGCCCGCTGAAGGCGTGCCGCCCACCGGCACGGCGCAGAGCCCCGCACTCAGCGACGCACCCACCGTCACTGTCCCACCCGAATTTCTCACCCTGTGCCAGGCCGTCATCCTGCACAACAACCCGCAGCGCTTCAGCCTGCTCTACCGCCTGCTGTGGCGTCTGGTGCATGAGCCCGAACTGCGGCACAACCAGCTCGACACCGACATGGCGCAGGCCCGGCAAATGGCCGAAGAAGTGCGCCACGACATGCAGAAAATGAAGGCCCAGCTGCGCTTTCACTCGGTGCAGGACGACACCTTCAAAACCCGCCCGCAAGGCGGCCCGCTGCACGTGGCCTGGTTCGAGCCGGAACACCACATCGTTGAAGCCGTGGCGCCGCTGTTTGCCCGCCGCTTTGCCCACATGCGCTGGGCCATCCTCACGCCCCAATGCAGCGTCGAGTCCGACTACCTGGGCCCGCAGGCTACCGGCCACGGCCGGCACGCTGCGCCGGTGCTGCCCCCGGAAGAAGTACGACCAGGCCACAAGCCGGCCGACGCCCCGGCTTCACTGCGCTTCGGCCCCGCCGCCGACAGGCAGACCGCCCCCTCACCCGACGCCAGCGAACAGCGCTGGCTAACGCAGTACGAACAGGTCTTTCACCCCGCGCGCCTGCGCCGCCGGATGATGCAGAAAGATTCGCCGCAGCGTTACTACCGGAAAAACCGCAGCTCGGCCGGCGCCCGCAAGGCGCGCACACCGAAGGCTGCCGCCGGTCAGCCACTATCAATTTAATAGCTGCTTGCGCTTGTCCCTGTTGGGCCAGGGCGTCATTTGGCATTCATCCTTGATGCCACGCCATACCGCTCACGGGCTATAAACAGGCAGCAAATCCGCCTCAGGGCTTGGCAAGAGGCGGCCGCGTTGGCGCAACACCAGGCGCAGGTGTCGCATTCGGCGAGGGCGATACCGCGTCACGACCGTCGTTGCCGGGCGGCGTCACCGGACGGATGGTCGAGTCACGCGGATCCGGCGGCGGGGGCGGCGCTTCGGGTTCAGACGCCCGGCGCGCCGGGTTGCGGTTCATCGGATTCCTCAAGGGAGCCGTCGGCACTGCGGTATCGGGTGCCGCGGCCGGCTGTGTGGTTTGCGATGTCTGGGCTACCGCCTGTGGTCCTGTGAAAAGCGTCAGGGCCATTGCCAACACAACGCCCGGCAGGGCGACGGAAGCGACGGAAAAGGGTGGTTGTTTCAACATGAACATGCCTCCTTGATACTGGGTGCTGGTAGGTTGCGTGCGTGGTAATGCGCTAACACCACTCTACGCCTGTCCTCCACGCCCGCCATGGCCATGACGCCAGCACGGCTGTCAGGGCCGGCCTACAGACGCGGCCCCTGCTTTCACGACCAGGGCGTTGCCGGCTTCGCCACCAGTTCCTTGAACCCGGTCCGCGCGTCATGCTCACGCGCAAACACCCAACCCTGCAACGACACCAGCACAATTTCAGCGGTCGTCCGCACAATGCAACCCGGCATCACATGGCCGCCACACATCTCTCCCCGCGCATTGGCCACGCTGGCATGCAGGTGCGCACCGTCCGGGCTCAACGTGCCCGACAGCGTGATCAATTCCAGCGGCTCCACCAACACCGTTCCCTGCGGCTCGGCCGCGTAGCGCAGCACGGCGCGAGACAGGCTTCCCACCGCAGAGATGACGCAAGCCGCGCGGGTGTTCTGCTCGGCCTGCAGCTGGGCGAATGCTGCATCCAGGGCTGTTCGCAGGTCGTCGCCAGGGTTCAGGCGGAGGGTTTGGGTTTGGGGCATGGGTGGAGGGTAGACGATGTTGCTGTTGTTGTTCAAGCTGTGTGCTCTTGCTGAGGGCTGCTGGCCGGGGGTTGCCCGGCATGCAACTCACTTTCTTTTGCTTCGCCAAAAGAAAGTAAGCAAAGAAAAGGCGACCCTGGTTCCTGCGTCCCTACGCTTCGCTACGGGCAACCTGCGGTGCTCGGTCCAGCCGGGGTCAAAAACAACTCGCTTCGCTCAAACAAGTTTTTGCCCTGATCCGTCTGGACCTGCGCTCCTCGGCGCATCCACAAGGGGTGGGGGAAGGAATACCAACAGCCAAAAACAAGAACCCGAATACGGAAGAAACAAGGACACGCCATGGCGTGTCCTTGTTGGTATTGGAGTTGATATTTGTCTTTGGCATTTTGTCCCCGTTCCCGATTTGCCCTTCTGTCTGCGCCGAGGAGCGCAGGTCCAGGCGGATCAGGGATCGCGATTGTCTGAGCGAAGTGCAACGTAGCGAGTTCGAGCGAGACCCCGCCTGAACCGAGCACCGCAGGTTGCCCCGGAGCGCAGCGCAGGGGTCGCAGACAGCAGGGTCGCCTTTTCTTTGGTGACTTTCTTTTGGCGAAGCAAAAGAAAGTTACTTGCATGCCGGGCAACCCCCGGCCAGCCGCCCTCAGCAAAGAGCGCAACCATCAAATCAACACAACCTTACCCCACCACCAACCTCAAAAAAGTAATCTCCGAAGGCGCCCCAAACCGTTTGGGCGGCCCCCAGTACCCCGTCCCGCGGCTCGTATAAACCCACAGGTTCTGCAGCTTGTGCAAGCCCGCCGTAAACGGCTGCTGAAACCGCACAAACAAATTCCACGGATAAAACTGCCCGCCATGCGTATGGCCCGACAGCTGCAGGTCAAAGCCGGCTTTGGCCGCCGCCGCCGCACTGCGCGGCTGGTGCGCCAGCAACACGCGCACGGCCTCCAGCGGCGCACCACGCAGAGCCGCCTCCGGGTCACTGCGATGGGTTGGGTCAAAATGCCCGCCGCTGTAGTCCGTCACACCCGCCAGCACCAGCGGCGTGGCGTCCTGGCCCGCAGCAAGAAGTGGCGGTCGAATCACCACATGCTGGTTCAGCAGCACCGTCAGGCCCAGCCGGCGCAGCTCGTCAATCCAGGCATGCGCGCCCGAGTAGTACTCATGGTTGCCCGTCACAAAATACGTGCCGTGGCGCGACTGCAGCTCCGCCAGCGGCGCCACGTGCGAGGCCAGCTCGCTCACCTTGCCGTCCACCAGGTCGCCGGTGATGGCTACCACATCGGCATCCAGCGCATTGACCTTGTCGACAATGCGGCGCAAATACGCCTGCTTGATGGTCGGCCCCACATGGATGTCGCTGATCTGCGCCACGGTAAACCCCTGCAGTGCGGCGGGCAGGCCCTTGATGGGCACATCCACCTTCACCACGGCGGCTGTGCGGCGCGCATTCAGAAAACCCAGCACGGTGATCAGCCCGCCCAGCAGCGGCACCGCCTCGGCCGACACCGTGCGCAGCCACGCCAGCGGCAGGTGGCCGGGCGCCACGGCATCGGCCAGCCACAGCACCAGCAGTGCCGCATCACGCGCCACCGTCAACACCAGCAGCGACGAAAACAGGCCCATGAAAAGCAGGCCCGCCCAGGTCAGCACATCGGCCAAAGGCTGTTTGGCTACACGGCCGGCCATCAGCCCCAGCGGCATGACAAAGGCCGACACCACAAGGACCGCGGCAAACAGCCATTGCCCCGCGGGATACGCCCCCAACCCGGGTAGAAGGCGTGCACCAATGTAAACATGGAGCAGCGCGGTTACAAGCGCCAGCGGCAGGAAGTTCATGAAATGTCCAGGGTAATGACGAGCTGATGACCCCTGCACATGGGTACGGGACGCGCGCATTCAATGCCGGCGCTGCTTTAAAGCGGGGCTGCCGCGCCACGCAAACACCACCACCAGCGTGCCACAAGTCACGGGCCAGCGTTTCATACGCTCACAAGTGCGACAAAGCGTGCGTGCGAATCCGCCCCTTCGCACGCTACCCTCGGCCATCTTTCTTCGCCCTCATTTTTCGCACCGGTCGCCCGTTGTCCTTCTGCCCATGACTTTCCACCCATGACTGTTGCCATACAGGCCACCACCCCCGCCACCTTCGAAATCAAAAGTGCCAACCTGCCCCTGGTGGCTTTGCTGCTCAAGTCCACCGACCTTGTCGCGCTCGCGCAAGAGTTGCAGGCCCGCTTTGGCGACATTCCCGACTTTTTCGACCAGGACGCGCTGATGATCGACCTCTCGCCCCTGCAGTCCGCCGCCGCGCGCAGCGGACGGGCGGTGGGCGACATCGACTTCCCCGCCCTCATCACCCTGCTGGGCAGCTACCAGCTGGTGCCGCTTTCCGTGAAGGGCGGCAACCCCGCGCAAATGGCGGCAGCGCTGCAGGCCGGGCTGCTGCCCGTGCCCGACGCCCACCTGCTGCCCGACCGCCCCACCGCAGCAGCACCCGCACAGCAGCAACAGCCACCACCGCCCGTGCTGGTGGCCGCGCCCGCCGCCGCCCCGCTGGGTGCCCTGGTGGTCGACAAACCCCTGCGCTCGGGCCAACAGGTGTATGCACGCGGCCGCGACCTGGTGGTGCTGGCCATGGTCAACGCCGGCGCCGAAGTCATTGCCGACGGCCACATCCATGTGTATGCACCACTGCGCGGCAAGGCCATGGCCGGCGCGCGCGGCAACACCGAGGCACGCATTTTTTCGCTGGCGCTGGAAGCCGAGCTGATTTCGATTGCCGGCGTGTACCGCACTGCCGAGCACCCACTGCCCGAAGGCCTGGCAGGCCAGCCCACGCAAGTGCGGCTGGTGCCTGCTGAAGAAGGCCAGGAAGGCGACCGTCTCGTCATGAACGTGCTCGCAGCTTGAGCACGAGGCCTACACGCCACGTCATGTTTCCGCGCCTTCATGCCGCCCATGTGTAAACCCGGCATACCCGTTCCCGTTTTCAAAAGGACTTTTATCTGATGGCAAAAATCATTGTGGTCACCTCCGGCAAGGGCGGCGTGGGCAAAACCACCACCAGTGCCAGCTTTGCAACCGGCCTCGCCTTGCGCGGGCACAAAACCGCGGTCATCGACTTCGACGTGGGCCTGCGCAACCTCGACCTCATCATGGGCTGCGAGCGCCGCGTGGTGTACGACCTCATCAACGTCATCCAGGGTGAAGCCACGCTCAACCAGGCGCTCATCAAAGACAAGCAGTGCCACAACCTCTTTGTGCTGGCCGCCTCGCAAACGCGCGACAAGGACGCGCTGACAAAAGCCGGCGTGGAGAAGGTGCTCAAAGACCTGGGCGAGATGGACTTCGAGTACATCGTCTGCGACTCCCCCGCCGGCATTGAAACCGGCGCGCTCATGGCCATGCACTTTGCCGACGAAGCCCTCATCGTCACCAACCCCGAGGTCTCCTCGGTACGCGACTCCGACCGCATCCTCGGCATGCTTTCAAGCAAGACCAAACGCGCCATCGACGGCGGTGACGCCATCAAGGAACACCTGCTCATCACCCGCTACAACCCCGGCCGCGTTGACCAGGGGCAGATGCTGTCGCTGGAAGACATCCAGGACATCCTGCGCATCAAACTCATCGGCGTGATCCCCGAATCCGAATCCGTGCTGCAGGCCTCCAACCAGGGCGTGCCGGCGGTGCACATGAACGGCAGCGATGTATCGGAAGCCTACAAGGACGTGGTCGACCGTTTCCTCGGCGACAAGGACAAGCCCATGCGTTTCATCGACGCGCAAAAACCCGGCCTCTTCAAGCGCTGGTTCGGGGGGAAGTAAAACGATGGCGTCCTTCCTGTCCTTTTTTCTCGGCGAGAAGAAAAAAACTGCCAACGTCGCCAAGGAGCGGCTGCAGATCATCCTGGCGCACGAGCGCACAGGGCGCGGCCATGAGCCCGACTACCTGCCCGCGCTGCAGCGCGACCTCATCGCCGTGATCGCCAAATACATCCGCATCGACCCCCACGACATCAAGCTGCACCTGGAGCGGCAGGACAATCTGGACGTGCTGGAAGTGAAGATCGAGCTGCCCGACAAGAAGGAAAAAACCGGCGCCTCCGCCGCAGCAGCCCGCAAATAGCGCACGCCAAGGAACCCGCCTCGGCGCCTGCCCCGCAATTGACAAAAGGCAAGCCCGGCAACACAACTCAGGGCTATCATCATTCGATGTTGATCGAGACCTTCGGTGCTGCGCGCGACATGGCACGCCTGGCGGAAATCGCCGGTGTGCTGATTCGCCACGGCTTTGGCGACAGCGTGCGGCGGCTCGGCCTGGCCGACAAGCTCGAGCGTGCCGGCCATGCCCTGCACTGGGGCCACGTCGCCGACCTCGCCCGCATCAACCCGCCCGAGCAAGTGCGCCTGGCGCTTGAAGAGCTGGGCCCCACCTTCGTCAAGCTTGGGCAGGTGCTTGCCGGCCGCGCCGACCTGTTCGGCCCCGAATGGATCACCGAGTTCGAAAAACTCCACAGCCATGTTCCGCCCGTGCCGCTGGCGCTGTTGCTGCCGCAGCTGCGCGAAGACCTGGGTGGCGAGCCTGAGGCTGTCTTTGCCCGCTTTGACACCACGCCGCTGGCCGCCGCCTCGATTGCGCAGGTGCACCGCGCGCAGCTGCATGACGGCACTGAAGTCATCGTCAAGATCCGCCGCCCCGGCATCACTGAAGTCATCGACGCCGACCTGCGCCTGATGGACCGGCTGGCCTCGCTGGCCGAAGCCGAGCTGTCCGCGCTCAAGCCCTACCACCCGCGGCAGCTGGTGCGCGAGCTCGCCAAGTCGCTGCGCCGCGAGCTCGATTTAGCCGCCGAATGCCGACATGCCGAGCGCATCGCCCTCAACATGGCGTCGCTGCCCTACATCGTGATCCCGCGCGTGCACTGGGCCCACACCGGCCTGCGCATCAATGTGCAGGACCTGGTCGACGGCGTGCCCGGCAGTGCGCTGGACCAGCTCACGCCCGAAGCCGGCTTTGACCGCAGCGAACTTGCCCGCCGCGGCGCCCACGCCGTGCTGAAGATGATTGTGGAAGACGGCCTTTTCCACGCAGACCCGCACCCCGGCAACGTGTTTTACCTGCCCGGCAACGGCATCGCCTTTATCGACTTCGGCATGATCGGCCACCTGACCGAGCGGCGGCGCGAAGAGCTGCTGCAACTGCTGCTGGGCCTGGTCGAACGCCAGCCGCAGGCCGTGGCCGACGTGCTGCTCGACTGGACGAGTGACGAGCATGGCACCAACCTCTCCCAGCTGGAGGGCGAGATTGAAGCCTTTGTCGACCAGTACCACAGCACCCCGCTGGCCCAGCTCAGCCTGGGGCAAATGCTGTCCGACGTCACCGCCATCCTGCGCGACCACCACCTGGGCCTGCCGCCCGACCTGGCGCTGCTGATCAAGGCCTTCATCTCACTCGAAGGCATGGGTCGCGGTCTGGACCCGGGCTTTCACATGGCCACCGAAGCCACACCGCTGCTGCAGCAAATGGTGCGTGCGCGTTACGAGCCCGCGGCACTTGCCAGCCGCGGCTGGCAAACACTGAGCCGCGCGATGGCGCTGGCCGGCCAGCTGCCGCACGACTTGACGCGCCTGCTGCGCAACGCGCGCCGCGGCCGCGTGCAGGTAGGCATTGAGCTGGCCCACCTCAAACGCGTGGGCGACCAGCTCGACCGCGCCGCCAACCGGCTGGCCATGGCCCTGGTGATTTCGGCGCTCATCATCGGCTCGTCCATCGTCATGACCGTCAAGGGCGGCCCCACCCTGTTTGGTTTGCCGGCGTTCGGGTTTGTCGGTTTTATGGGCGCCATGGCCGGCGGCCTGTGGCTGGTGCGGGCCATCTGGCGCAGCAGTCGCGGCCGCAACAGCGACGACGAGAACTGAGCAGCGCTATCTTTTCAGGAGCTGCTCGCGCACATTCCTAAAGGCTTACAGGCCTTTTTTACTCAAGAAAGCGCGCCTTGCCGCCCGCGGGGAAGCTACAGCTTGAGCTGCGCCGGCAGGTACTTCGCCATCAAATCGTCGTAATACGGTTTGAGCTCGGCCAGCACCGGCGGCCTGTCGTTCTTGGAATAGAGATCGTAGGGGTTGAACTTCTGCACCCACTCCATATGCGCCGCGTCCTGCGCATCCGTCAGGTGGCCGTACTGGCCCTCACGGTGCCAGGCGTAGAACGAGTGGTAGCGGATCATGTACAGCGCCGGCAGCGGCAGGTGCGTTTTCAGCAGCTGGTACAGGTATTCGTCGTGGCCCCAGGACATATGCACCGCGTCCAGCCCGCAGCCGGGGGCGTACACACCGTACTCGCTGTTGTAGCGCGCGTCCGTGCTGTCGGGGTTCAGGTCAAAGTATTCGGGGTAGACGATGCGGTCTGAAAATTTGCAGCCCACCGGAAAGGTGTCGCCCACCACGGCCCACTGCGGCTCGCCGAACAGGCACAGCACCTTGCCCAGGTCGTGGATAAAACCCGTCAGCACAAACCAGTCGGGGTGGCCGTCGGCGCGAATCGCTTCGGCGGTTTGCAGCAGGTGGCTGATTTGCGGCAGCTCGATGTCCGGGTCCGACTCATCGACCAGCGTGTTGAGGAATTCCAGCGCGGCCCACGGCGTCATCTCGCGCTGCGAAAACGCCAGCCACTCGGCTTTCTTGCGCTGCACAAAATCGTAGGTCTGGTTCTGGTGGTTGTTGCGGTAGAACGTGCGTACCCTGTCCAGCCCGGGCTGTGCGTAGTCGCGGTAGGCCGCGCGGGCAGGTTCACTGGCCAGCAAGGGCGTTGCCGGGGCGTTGGGGGTGGTTTGCGGCATGACGGCGTTCATCGTGCCATTGTAGGAAGCCCGGCCCCTGCGTGCAAACCCGGCTGTCGCAACGGTTTGCCGCGGGTATATTGGGCCCGACCTCGATCCAACCCGCCCCACCCGCCACCGCCCGAAAGGCTTTATGCACCGCAGACCGTTCCACCGCCTGATGGCCATCGGCCTTCTTTTTGCGTCAGCCCTGCTGGCCGGCGCCGTCCACGCACAAGACGGCAACCCCAAAATCGGCGTGCTGATGCTGCACGGCAAAAACCCCGGCAGCAACAACGACCCCAACATGAGCCGCATCAAGCCGGTGCTGGAAGGCGCAGGCATGGTGGTGCTTTTCCCCGACATGCCCTGGTCGCGCACCCGCTACCTGGACGGCAACTGGGACAAGGCCATGGCCGAAATGGCCACGCATGTCAAAGCCCTGCGCAGCCAGGGCGCAACGAAGATCGTGATTGCCGGCCACAGCATAGGCGTGCCCGCCGCCATGAGCTTTGCCGCGCGTGGCGGCGACGTGCAGGCCCTGGTGCTGCTGGCGCCCGGCCACGTGCCCGTGAGCTACTACCGCGTCCTGCAAAACACCACAGTGCGCGAAAGCGTCGACGAAGCCCGCAAGCTGGTGGCCGACGGCAAGGGCGATTCGCGCGAACGCTTTACCGACATCAACCAGGGCAAGCAGCTGCCCGTGGCGGCCACCGCCAAAGACTATTTGAGCTACTTCGACCCCGCCTCTGACGCAGAAATGGGCGTGACCGCGCCCCGCATCCCGCCCGGCACGCCCGTGCTCACGGTGGTGGGCGACGAAGACTGGATCAGCAAATTCGCCAAGACCTACTTTGCCGACAAGCTGCCCGCCAATCCCAAAAGCCAGTACCTCGAAGTCAAGGCCAACCACCTCACCACACCGGTCGTGGCCAGCGAAGCCGTGGTGCAGTGGATCAAAACCGCGACAGCACCATGAAGCGCGGGAACGCCAGCAGCGCTCACCATTCATGCTATGGATTTGATAGCTGCTTGCGCACGACCTGATTGGGTTGCAGCCCTATTCCCCTTAAATAAATCCCAGAGCATCGTCACAGAAACCCAACCATGACACCGCATTCATCCGCACGGTACCTGTGGCTGCGCCACGCACTGCCCGCTTTCCTGCTGGTGTGCATGGCCGTGGCCGGGAACGCGCAGGCGCAAAGCACTCCGCGCGTGATCGACATTCCCACCCGCCCGGGTGTCACCCAGCGCTTTGTTTACATCGCAGCGGCCGCATCCCCCAATCCGACCAGGCCGAACAGCACGCCCAAGGCCTCTGTCATCCTCTTTGCCGGCGGCCATGGCGGTTTGCAAATCAATGACAGCGGTGGTTTCGCCCGGGGTGGCAACTTCCTGGTGCGCACGCGCCAGCAGTTTGCAGACGCCGGTTTTGCGGTCGCGGTGATTGACGCGCCGTCAGACAAACAGTCGCCGCCGTTTCTGTCGGGCAACCGGCAAACGCCCGAACACACGGCCGACGTGCTGGCCGTCATCGCCTGGCTCAAGCAGCAGGCGCCTGTGCCCGTGTGGCTGGTGGGCACCAGCCGCGGCACGCAGTCAGCCGCCTACATCGCCACCGAGGTTGCACCGGCGCAAGGCGGCCCCGACGGCATCGTGCTCACGTCCACCATGCTGACCGACAACACCGGCCGCGCCGTGCCCAAAATGCCGGTGGAGAAACTGACGATTCCTGTGCTGGTGGTGCACCACGAACAAGACGGCTGCAAACTCTGCGCCTTCAGCGACATGCCGCAACTGATGAACAAGCTCGCCAAAACACCCAAGGCCGAGCTGCTGACCTTCACCGGCGGCCAAAGCCGGGGCGACCCCTGCGAGGCCATGGCGTACCACGGCTATAACGGGCTGGAGGCCGAGGTGGTCGGCAAGATCAGCCGCTGGATGGCTGCGGCCAAGCCCTAGCGCGCTACGACCGTCCGGGCCGCGCTCAAGCCTGTTCGGGCTTGTCCAGCAGCTTGTCGTTCGGGCTGTTGCCCGCGGCGGTATGGTTGAGCGACAAGCTCACGCCCGCCCGCTTCTGCACGGTGTCCACCGCATCCGGGTCCGGCGCCACGCTCCAGGCCATGGCGGTGGTCAGCACCACCAGCGAAGGAATGGCCCGCAAATAGCGCGGGTGAAACAGGAAGTCGGCGATCTTTTTCATGGCGGCCTTTCTTGGCGATGTCTGCAGGTGGTTGCCCCGCAGAAAAAAACAAGCGTTCATCCTGCGCCGCCAAACTTAGGGCCATGCGTCTGCCACGTTGCGGTTTGTAAGGAAATGCCTCAGCGGCAGGTAAAGACGCGCACAGCGCCGGCGCCGGAAGCGCCAAGCGCTATGGTATTGATAGCTGCTTGCGCACGTTCTGCCTGGGCTACGGCCACTTTTCGTTATGAAAATGGCCACTATGTCATTCCAGAAACCGGTTCACGCACGCCATCACCCCTTCGGCCTGGTCCTTGTGCGCCTCATGGCCGGCAAACGGAATGTTCAGCAGCTTCGCGCCGGGCACCTGCTCCACCAGCTCAAACACACTGGCGCGCGACACCAGGTGGTCTTCATCGCCGCGAATCGCCAGCAGGGGGCAACTGATCTGCTTGACGCACTCGCCCGGGTAGCCGCTGGGGCCGTCGTCCAGCCACATCGGCACGACGGCATCAATCAGCGCCGCAAAGTCGGGCTGCGGGTTGACCGCGTTGTACAGCGCCACCGACTCGGGGAATTTTTTCGTCCAGCTTTGCGCCGTAACGCCGCCCAGCAGCTTGCGCACCGGGTCGTCGGCCTTGAGCATCTTGTCGGTGCCAATGGCAACCAGCTTGTCGATCAGTGATCCAGTTTGCGCAGCCATGCGCAACGCCGTGATCCCGCCGTCGCTGAAACCCACCACGCTGCAGCGGTCAACGCCCAGGTGCTGCAGCACAGCGGCAGCGTCAAGCGCCAGCCGCTGGTAAGTCACGCCCGCCGTGCCCAGGGTTGACTTGCCGTGGCCCCGGCTGTCGATGCCGATCACGCGGAAGCGCTTCTGCAGCAGCGGCAAGACGCCGTTGAAGTCCTTCATCGTGCCCAGCCCGCCGTGCAAAAACAGCAGCGGCGGGTCTGCGTTATCACCGTGAACTTCAAAGTAAATCTTCGCGCTGTCCAGCGTCAGGTGGTCGCCGCTGTGGTGGTCAAACTGGCCCGCCTTCACCCTCGCCCCGCGGCTGAACGTGTCCGCAGCCACGTCAACGCCCCGTGCTGCCGCGGCGCGACTGCAGCTGGTTGCTGCCGCCCACATGCGACTCCCGGTCGCTGCGGCTGTTGGCCGTGCGCTGGCCTTCGTTCTTCTGGGTTGGTTTCTGCTCACCCATCTGGTTGAAGTCGTTTTCAACCTTGCCGCCGTGGCCCGATGCTTTGGGTGTGCCGTCTTGCTCCATCGCGCCGCCGGCCTGGTTGCGCGCGTCCTCGGGTGCGAGTTGTTTGCTCTGCTTGTTTTTGGCGTTCTGTTTGTTCGGCATGGTCTGTCTCCAGATAAAGGGGGTTGAACAAGGGCCAGCGTGCAAACAAGGCAACACCAACCCGCGTAACAACCATTCTGAAAACCCCGAATGCCCGCCCATGTCAGACAGCGCCCCGTACCCAAGCGCGACAAGGCGAAGGGAAAGCAAGCCGGATTGCTATGAATTAAATAGCTGCTCGCGCAAGCTCTGCTTGGCCCAATGGCCCATTCCGCTTAAGGCCAGCGTTACATCAACCCGCAGATGTATCCGAAAACTGCGCTTCAATCTTGTGCCCGTCCAGGTCCCGCACAAAGCAGCCGTAATACTGCGGCCCATACAAAGGCCGCGGGCCCGGCGCGCCATCACCCTGCCCACCCAGCTCCAGCGCCTTGGCATAAAACGCATCCACCTGCGCTTTCGACACAGCCAGAAAACCAAAGTGCGAGCCATTGCCCACATGCGCCTTACCGCCATCGTGCGGCACGCCTACCCAGAACTCTGGATAAGCCCGCCCGAAGGCCACGGCGCCGGGATGCTCCATGATCACCTTGATCTCCATCGCACCCAACACAGCGGTATAGAACGCCTTGGCACGCTCAAAGTCGTTCGTGCCGATGGACACGTGGGACATGATGCTTTCGGGGAAGGAGGGGGTGTTGGGCATGGGCGTAGTCCTTGTTGGTTGAGAGGGAAAAGCTTAGCCGGCCAGATCGCCTCTGGCAACGAAGACCCCAGTTCACCAAAGCATATTCATGCGGTATCGTTGCTGCAAATAAAACAGGCAGGGGGAAAACCAATGGACCAGGATTTCATGAAGAGTGGTGGCCGTGAACGGCCATTCAGTCCGGCTCCAGAACAACCGTTTCTGCGCTGGATTGCGTTCGTGTTCGTTCTTCTGGCGCTTGCTTACGCAGGCTATCGGGTGTGGGTGTCGCGGAGCGATCGGGTATCACCAGCGAAGACCCAGCAGGCAGCGCCAGCAACCAGCCTACCCTCACCGCCGCCCCAAACATCAGCACAGCCGCAACCAGTTGTACCCGCGACTCCAGCACCGGGCAACCGCATCGTCACCAAGTGCGTGGTCAACGGCAAAACCATCTACAGCGACAACGCCTGTCCACAAGGCTCGGCAGGTGCGCAAGTCGTCACCAAGGCCGATCACAACCTGATGACTGGCCTATCGCCAGCGCAGATGGCGGCGGCTGATCGCATCCAGCCGGCCGCACCATCGATGTCCACAATCGCTCCATCTGTCAACGCAACCCCCGACAAAAGAAGCGAATGTGTATTCATTGACGCAGAAATCAAACGTCTTGATGCGTTGGCAAGGCAGCCGCTAAACGCACATACACAGGATGAAATTTCTCGCATCCGGAAAGAGCTTCGCGATCGTCAATTTCGGATTCACTGCTAACACCTAGCCACGTGAATCCCTCCGACACCCAGGTAAAGCCCTGGGTTCAATTTCTTCGACAAGTAAATATGCTCTGCGCATGTCTACTCAACACAAATCAAAACCGCTACCCGATTGGGGCGAAATGCCCAGGCATCCAGGCCTGTATCTGTCGCTATCGCACGGCAGAGACTTCCCACAGCAAGCAATGAAAACGACTGGCTTCCCGGGTCCGAAGTTGGGCCCGCTCCACTACGTCAAAACGCTTTATGCCCAACAGGTTACTTTGCGATTCCTAAACCGCCGTGATGCTCAGCGCTTCTTTCCGCACACTTCATTGACCATCAATTCCCTTGAGGTAATTGAGGGAACCATTGTTTTTGGCAGCAAATGTTTTGGCGAATGGGATGTTTGCTACATCGCGCCGGAGTTCTGCTTAAGCAAGACGTCTACCAAACCATAGCGCCATCGTCTCTCCATTCAGGTCATTGCGCAACAAGCCCTACTCCGGCAAGATCGACGCTCAGACTAAGAAGAAAGAGCGGAGATGGCAGTTTCCTTCACAAATATCTCGGTTGGTAGCTTCTGGACGAGGCCCGACTTAGCCGAGCTATGGGGCTACAGGGCATATCAGGCTTTAGCTAGAGGGGTAGTTACTCCGGCAGGTGCCGACCAGATCATCCTTTTTGTCACAGAGGAAAAGCAAACCTCGGCCACGAGCTACAAGGACATTCTCAAAGAAGACATCCTCGAATGGGAAGGGCCGAATGATCACTTCGCCGAAGGGCGCATGCTCAGGGCCAGAGAAACCGGTGAAGCCATTCATCTCTTTCACCGCCAACGTCATCACTCCCCGTTTCAGTACAAAGGCGAGATCGTCGTTACAGACAAGAAACTCAAAACGAACGCTCCTAGCAAGTTCATTTTTGAAATCCTTGATCCACACCGGGAAGCCTGGACACACGACCAACTTCTTGCGGCTTTCTATTTGTACCTTCAACTCAAGCCCCATGAAATACAAAACTCTTCTCCACTAGTGGTCCAGTTCGCCGGGCAATTGGGAAAATCCGGCGACGCTGTAGCCGCGAAACTGCGGACATTAGCCCAGCTTGATCCCGTACTGGTCACCAAAAGCACAAGAGCATCGGACAACGTCACTGATCTCGACAAACAGGTATCGCTCGAATTCCAGAACAACTGGACGGCAACGACTTTGACTGCCAACGAAGCATTTGAAGATGTTGTGGGAGCCTACGAAGCCGCTGCAGACGCGGGGCAGATATCCGCTGCGGACGCCAGCTATCTTTTCCGTGCCGGACAAACACGTGAAGCCTTAGTCGAGATACGAATAAATCAAAGAATATTTAGAACTGCCATTCTCAATGGCTACAACTCCACGTGCTGTATTTCGGGTCTGAAGAATGAGAAGCTACTAATCGCAAGCCACATTGTTCCCTGGTCAATGGACGTTGAAAACCGTCTTAATCCAGCAAACGGTTTATGCCTATCCGCGCTACACGACCGGGCATATGACCAAGGGTTAATAACTGTCTTGCCCGATCTGACGATTCGCGTCTCAGCAGGATTAATGCAACAGCGATCCAACAGTTTTCTGACCGAATCTCTTCTGCGCTATGACGGAAAGAAGATTGCAATCCCTGGTCGATACCCCCCACACTCCAAATTCCTTGAATCTCATGCGACGCGCTTTGGCTACATAGGCCAACCTGTCATTTCCAAATAAGAGGGGCCAAAAATGCAAGCTCGCCTGACTTTGCGGAACTACCGCTGCTTCACCGACACCGCCCCGGCAGTAATTCACATCGGCAAGGGATTCACCTCATTTATTGGACCGAACAATGCGGGCAAATCCACCTTACTCCGCTTCTTCTACGAGGTTAGACATGCGCTGGCGCGATTAGGTGCAGCTGGCGAGGGTTCAAACATACGCGACGTCTTCCCAAGTCACTTTGCCGGTTTGGGCGGTCTACCCGCTCCTATTACGGATCAAACGGAGATCATTAACGAGTATGCGGAAAGGCCTCTCCAATTCACACTAGAAATTCCGCATGCCTGGAATCACTACCCGCTTTTTATGAAGTCGGCAACATGGACCTACGACGGACAACAACAAGCCTGGAAAATAGACTTAGTTAGTTCAGACGGGCAAAGCCTGCATCAAGAATTAAATGGCATAGGGTTTCGTAMCTTACAAAATAAGAATCTATACCTGAGTGATGGCCGATCTGTTGAGTTCACAACACTTGTCGACGCTGCCTTGGCTCTAGCAAACATCCAATATTTTGGTCCCTTTAGAAATGCACTCAACGAAGGGGCTGGCAATTACTACGACCTCCATCTTGGAACCGGATTTTTAGGTCAATGGCACAACTGGAAAACAGGCGGCAGTAAATTACAAAACCGGGCTATCGGGAAAGTGACCGAAGACGTTAGAAGACTTATCGGTGCCAAATCGCTGGAAATAAGCGCTTCCAATGAGCTGAAAACCCTTCAGCTTGTTATTGATGGTCGCCCACACAAACTTTCTGAGGTAGGAGCGGGCATTGCACAACTTGTAGTCGTACTTGGAAATGCACTTATCCGCGCCCCCAGCTTTATCGCTATTGATGAGCCTGAGACACATTTGCACCCTGGTCTCCAACTTGATTTTTTAACCACGCTTGCTTCATATGCACAACATGGTGTGCTGTATGCCACGCACTCGCTGGGACTAGCACGATCATGCTCGGATCTTATGTACTCGGTGCAATCCACGAAGAGAGGTTCTATCGTCCGCCCATATGCGAAAACCCCTCATTACGCCGAGTTCCTCGGGTCAATGGGAATAGCTGGGCTTGAAGACATAGGTTGGAATAAGATTCTCTTGGTTGAGGGGCCATCAGACGTAAGAACTTTTCAACAGCTATTGAGAAAATTCGAGAAAGATAGACACGTTGTAATTCTTCCTCTCGGAGGTAGTTCCATGATTAACGGAAAAACCACACCGCTGCTTGAAGAAGTCATTCGCCTATGCCCCAACGTCTTTGCAATCATAGATAGCGAGAAGAAGTCGGAAAGCGATTCTGTAGCAAGTGACCGTGTTGAATTCGCGGCAAACTGTGCTCAACTAAAAATCAATTGCTTAATCACTCAAAAACGAGCAACCGAGAATTACTTGTCAGAAAGCTCCGTCAATGAAGCGTTTGGTGGCCGATTTGCGCCACTTGGCGACTACGACCGTCCCGGTACGGAGAACAGCTTTTGGGGAAAGTCAGAAAATTGGCGCGCTGCACAAGTCATGACGAATGACGAGCTTGTGAAGACAGATCTCGGAAAATTCTTAGCTGCTCTTTAGCTTCTACTGAAATATGAGGTTATCAACCTGCTGCTGATATCAAGTATCGCGCCATCAATTGCGGAACAGCCGGCTTCGCACACCGCTGCAAAGCCATCAGCAATTCATGGTCAACCTTCGCCACCCGATGGCGAACACGCAGATCATCCTGAATCTGCCCCAACAAGGAAGCCGCCATCTCCGCATCAGCCATAGCCCTGTGAGCCCGGCCAGCTTTGGGCAGGCGGTGGTAATCAATCAGCACGCCTAGCTTGTGGCTGGGTGCCTGGGGGTAGAGCCTTCTGGCGACCAGCATAGTGCAGGCGAAGGGCTGGGTGGCCTTCTCGCCTGCGCGGGTGAGTTCGGCTTCCCAGAACCTGCGGTCAAACGAGGCGTTGTGCGCCACCATGGGCGCATTGCCGACAAAGCGATTGGCTTCTGCCATGACTTTCTCGGCCGCGGGCGCGGCGGCGATCATGGCGTTGCTGATGCCTGTCAGGCTTTCGATGAAGGACGGGATGTAGCGCCCTGCGTTCATGAGGCTTTGGAACCTGTCCACCACCTGGCCGTGCTCGACCAGCACGATGGCTACTTCCGTCGCGCGGTCGCCCATCGCGGGCGACAGGCCTGTGGTTTCAAAGTCGATGACGGCGATGCGGCTCATGGCTCAGGTAATGTGATCACCAAAATAAAAACACCATGAAATCGACCTGCAGAGGTTCAGACTTCATGGTGCTGGTCAACCCCGGTGAATCAACGCATTGATCCGGGCCGGGCGGCTTGCTTACTTGTAGAACGACTCTACCTTGCCCTTCAACTTGATCATCAGCGGGTTGCCCTTGCGGTCGACCTTGTTGCCCACGGGCACCTTGATCCAGCCTTCGCTGATGCAGTACTCGGCGACGTCGTTGCGCTCTTTGTCGTTGAAGCGGATGCCAATGTCGTGCTCAAAAATCGCTCTGACGAAGTGCGGGCTGCGCTCGTCGGTAGAGAGGTGATCGGGCAGCGCCGGGCGCTCTGCTGTTTTGATTTCTTCGGTCATGGTGTCAAGTAAGGGCTGGGTGGTCGCTTAGACGTCGATGTTGGCGGCGCGCAGGGCGTTCTGTTCGATGAACTCACGGCGTGGCTCCACTTCGTCGCCCATCAGCATGGTGAAGACGTGATCGGCTTCGATGGCGTCGTCGATCTGCACGCGCAGCAGGCGGCGCACGGTCGGGTCCATGGTGGTTTCCCACAGCTGGGCGGGGTTCATCTCGCCCAGGCCTTTGTAGCGCTGGCGTGCGGTGGCGTTTTCAGCCTGGCCAATCAACCAGGCCATGGCCTGGCGGAAGTCGCCGATCTTTTCTTCCTTCTGGCGCTCGCCCTCGCCGCGCATGACTTTCGCACCTTCGCTGATCAAACCGCGGAAGGTGGCGGCTGCATCGGCCAGGGTGGCATAGTCAGCGCCGTGCACAAAGTCTTGTGTCAGCACGCTGCTCTTGACGTTGCCGTGGTGGCGGCGGCTGATGCGCAAAATGGGCTTGTCGGTGCGGGTGTCAAACTCGCCGGCCACTTCGGCGGGGGCGCCGGTGGTGTTGAGCTCGCGCAGCTTGGCCTGCAACGTCACAGCTGACACTTCAGCGTCGGCCACGGTGTCGAGGTTGAGGCTTACGCCGTCAGCAATGGCGCGCAGGGCTTCTGCGTCCATGAAGCCGCGCAGGCGGGCAATCACGGATTCAGCCAGCTGGTGCTTGCGGGCCAGTTCGGCCAGCGTCTCGCCCGTCAAAACCGTGCTGCCTTCAGCGGCGGTTTGCACAGACGCATCTTTGAGCGCAATGCGCAGCAGGAAGCCATCAAGCGCTGCGGTGTCTTTGAGATACTGCTCTTCCTTGCCGGCCTTGACCTTGTACAGCGGTGGCTGCGCAATGTAGATGTGGCCGCGCTCAACAAGCTCGGGCATCTGGCGGTAGAAGAAGGTCAGCAGCAGCGTGCGGATGTGGGCACCGTCAACGTCGGCGTCGGTCATGATGATGATGCGGTGGTAGCGCAGCTTGGCGACATTGAAGTCGTCGGTGCCGGGCGTGCCGCCAATGCCGCCGGCTTTGCCGATGCCGGTGCCCAGAGCGGTGATCAGCGTCAAAATTTCGTTGCTGGTCAAAAGCTTTTCGTAGCGGGCTTTTTCGACGTTCAGGATCTTGCCGCGCAGGGGCAGGATGGCCTGGAATTTACGGTCTCGGCCCTGCTTGGCGGAGCCGCCGGCGGAGTCACCCTCGACCAGGTAGATCTCGCACATGGCGGGGTCTTTTTCCTGGCAGTCAGCCAACTTGCCGGGCAGGCCCATGCCGTCGAGCACCCCTTTGCGGCGCGTCATGTCGCGGGCCTTGCGGGCGGCTTCGCGGGCACGGGCGGCTTCGATGATCTTGCCGACAATGATTTTTGCGTCGTTGGGGCGCTCTTGCAGGTAGTCGTGCAGCAGGCGGCTCACAATGTCTTCCACCGGGCCGCGCACTTCGCTGGAAACCAGCTTGTCTTTGGTCTGGCTGGAGAATTTTGGCTCAGGCACCTTCACGCTCAGCACGCAGCACAAGCCTTCGCGCATGTCGTCGCCGGTGACTTCAACCTTGGCTTTCTTGGCCAGTTCACTATCGTCGATGTATTTGTTGATGACGCGGGTCATGGCGGCGCGCAGGCCCGTCAGGTGGGTACCGCCGTCACGCTGGGGAATGTTGTTGGTGAAGCAGAGGACTTGCTCGCTGTAGCCGCTGTTCCACTGCATGGCGACTTCAACACCAATGTTGGTGCCCTGGTCGCTCTGGCGGTCGCCCATGGCGTTAAACACGTTGGGGTGCAGAACCGTCTTGCCTTTGTTGATGAACTCAACAAAACCTTTCACACCGCCGGCGCCGGCAAAGTCGTCTTCCTTGCCGCTGCGCTCGTCTTTGAGGCGAATGCGCACGCCGTTGTTCAAAAAGCTCAACTCGCGCAGGCGCTTGCTCAGGATTTCGTAGTGGAAATCGTTGTTCTCTTTGAAGATGTCGGTGTCGGGCAGGAAGTGGACTTCAGTGCCGCGCTTGTCGGTGTCGTCCATGACTTTCATCGGCGACACATCAACACCGTTGACCTGTTCGATGATGCGGTTTTGCACAAACCCGCGAGAGAACTCCATGACATGCACTTTGCCGTCACGGCGAATCGTCAGGCGCAGCATCTTGCTGAGTGCGTTGACGCAGCTCACGCCCACGCCGTGCAGGCCGCCTGACACCTTGTAGCTGTTCTGGTTGAACTTGCCGCCGGCGTGCAGCTCGGTCAGGGCGATTTCAGCGGCCGAGCGCTTGGGCTCGTGCTTGTCGTCCATCTTGATGCCAGTCGGGATGCCGCGGCCGTTGTCAGTGACGCTGACAGAGTTGTCGGTATGGATGGTGACAACGATGTCGTCGCAATGGCCGGCCAATGCTTCGTCAATGGAATTGTCGACCACCTCAAACACCAGGTGGTGCAGGCCAGTGCCGTCGGACGTATCGCCGATGTACATGCCGGGGCGCTTGCGCACGGCCTCCAGGCCTTCCAGGATCTGGATGGAGCCTTCGCCATAGGCTTCGGACGCGCCGGCCTGGTTGGTGTCGATCTTGGGCTGGAAATTGGAGCTTCCCTCGCCTGCAGCGCCGTCGTTGACGTTTACCTGATCGGCTTCGTTCGGTGTGTTTTCTTCAGTCATAGCCAGCTTTATTTCCGATCTTTTCTCGAATTGCTTCGATTTCTTCAATCTCTTGAATGACCAAACCCGCGGAGAGTCGCGGGTCTGGTTGTTGGTTAGCGTGTGGTCAGCGCGTTAAATGCGCATCGGCATCACCACGTATTTAAAGGCTGCGTCGTCGGGGATGGTCAGCAGCGCGGAGCTGTTGGAATCAGCCAGTTCGATCTTCACCATGTCCTGGTCCATATTGGCCAGCGCGTCGATCAGGTAGGTGACGTTAAAGCCGATTTCGATGGCGTCACCGCCGTAGTCGATGTCGAGCTCGTCGACGGCTTCTTCCTGCTCGGCATTGTTGGAAGCCACGCGCAGGGTGCCGGGTTCGATGTTCAGGCGCACGCCCTTGAACTTCTCGCTGGTCAGGATGGCGGTGCGCTGCAGGCTGGCCAGCAGGGGCACACGGCCCAGGGTGATGATGTTTTTGTGGTTCTTGGGAATCACGCGGTTGTAGTCGGGGAACTTGCCTTCAACCAGCTTGGTGACAAATTCCATGCCTTCAAAGCTGAACTTGGCCTGGTTGCCGGCAAATTGCATTTCGATGGCGCCTTCTTTGTCGCTGAGCAGGCGCTGCATTTCCAGAACCGTCTTGCGCGGAAGGATCACTTCCTGCTTGGGCACTTCAACGTCGAGCGTGGCTGAGGAGAAGGCCAGGCGGTGGCCGTCGGTGGCGACCAGGCTCAGCTGCTTGCCTTCAGCCACAAACAAAATGCCGTTGAGGTAGTAGCGGATGTCATGCACCGCCATGGCAAACGAGACCTGGTTGAGCAGCTCTTTCAAAACCTTTTGCGGCACCGAGAAGCTCGGGCCGAAATTGGCGGCTTCCTGCACCAGCGGGAAGTCTTCAGCGGGCAGGGTTTGCAGGGTGAAGCGGCTTTTGCCGCCCTTGAGGATCAGCTTGTTCTGCGACGACTCGAGCGAGACGGTCTGGTCGCTGGGCATGGAACGCAGGATGTCGATGAGCTTGCGGGCACCCACGGTGGTGGTGAAGTTGCCGGCATCGCCGTCGAGCTCGGCAGTGGTGCGGATCTGGATTTCAAGATCGCTCGTGGTGAGCTGCAGCTGGGCGCCAGTTTTGCGGATCAGCACGTTGGCAAGGATGGGCAAGGTGTGCCTGCGCTCAACGATGCCGGCCACCGACTGCAGTACCGACAAAACTTTATCCTGGGTTGCTTTCAGAACGATCATGACTTCCTCTGTATATATCTTTAATTCTTTAATTCAAATTAGTAGTAGTAGATAAGGGTGGCGCCCATCTGTGGATAGTGCCATTTTCCCCTTTTTGATCAACCACTTGGCGTTTGTTTAACCATGTGTTCAGACGCCCCTGAACTGCACTGCTGAATATGAACAACTTTCGATTGTCATCTGCTTCTGTGGATAAGCCATGGGTTGTTCAAAAGTTGTCCCCAAAGTTATTGTGAGGGTGGCTGGGCTCTGTAAAACACCGTGAAAACCGGGCGCTAGAGGGTTCGTGGGGTTCATGGGACGCATGGAGGCTGTTCCTCAGCCTTTCAGGGTCTGTTCAAGCACATGCAGCTGCTGGTTGAGCTCTGTCATTTGCTGGCGCTCGGCAGACATCTTGCGCACGGCGTGCAGCACGGTGGTGTGGTCACGCCCGCCAAAGAGTTCACCGATCTCAGGGAGGCTCTTTTGCGTGAGTTCCTTGGCCAGGTACATGGCAATCTGCCGCGGCCGCGCAATGCTGGCGGGCCGCTTCTTGGAATACATGTCGGCCACTTTGATCTTGTAATAGTCGGCGACGGTCTTCTGGATGTTCTCGACGCTGATCTGCCGGTTCTGGATGGAAAGCAGGTCACGCAGGGCCTCGCGGGCCAGCTGGATGGAGATTTCCTTGAGATTGAAGCGTGAGTACGCCAGGATCTTGCGCAGGGCGCCTTCGAGCTCACGCACGTTGGAGCGGACGTTCTTGGCGACGAAGAAGGCGACCTCTTCGGGCATGGAGGCGCCTTCGGCTTCGGCCTTGCGGATCAGGATGGCGACGCGCATTTCGAGCTCGGGCGGCTCGATGGCGACGGTGAGGCCGGAATCAAAGCGCGACACCAGGCGTTCGTGGATATCCGTCAAACCCTTGGGATAAGTGTCGCTGGTCATCACGATGTGCGACTTTTTGGTCAGCAAGGCCTCGAAAGCGTTGAAAAACTCTTCCTGGGTGCGGTCCTTGTTGGCAAAGAACTGGACGTCGTCAATCAGCAGCAAATCCAGGGAGTGATAACGCTCCTTGAATTCATCAAAAGTCTTGCGCTGGTAAGCTTTAACCACATCTGAAACAAATTGTTCAGCGTGGATGTAGAGAACTTTGGCGGCGGGGTTGTCCGACAGCAATTTATTGCCGATGGCGTGCATTAAATGGGTCTTGCCCAAACCGACGCCGCCGTAGATAAAAAGCGGGTTGTAAAGCTGGCCCAGGCTGCTGGAAACATGCAGCGCCGCGGCCCGGCCCATGCGGTTGGCCGTGCCTTCAATCAGGGTGTCGAAGGTCAGCGCGCTGTTGAGCCGATTCTTGAACGGCGCGCCGGCGGCTTCTTCGGGAACGCCCAGGCCGACGGGTTCAGGAACGCCGGAGCCTTCAAAGCTGCGAACCAGAGATGAAGATTTGGCGGGCGCTTCGCGCGGAGCAAGTGCTAACTCAAGGGGGATGCTTTGCCCGGAAATTTTCTCAAGCAGGGCCGAAATACGGCCGGCATATTGGGCGCGAACCCAGTCCAGTTTGAACCGGTTGCCTACTAAAACGGTGACTTTGGTGAGGTCGGGAGCGACCTCGACAAGCAGGGGTCGGATCCAGGTATTGAACTGTTGTTCAGGTAATTCCTGGGCCAGGTGGTCGACGCAGCTCTGCCACAAGTCCTGGTTCAGATTTTGGACGGATGCCTCACTCATGGCTGGTTTTGGCTGGGTTGCTGGCCTGGCAAGAGGCGCCCGGCAGCGGTGAGCTGCTTGTGGATATTGTTAATTTTGAGCACCGGCAATTGTAGTCCGGACGGGGAGTTATCCACAAAATAATTGATCCGGGTTTCAACCTATTTTCGGCACTGGTTTGGGGTATGTAGCGACCCGGTTCGCCGCATCTCAGCCTTTACCCCAAATGGGCAGGCTAACTTGTTGCCAGCGTTAGGAAATCTGCGATAATCATGGGTTTCCCTGATTCGCGGCGGGTTTTGCCTGCCTTGAAGACTTGCAGAGATGGTTGTGTTGTACGGCCACCAAGATCATTCGAATCGCCCAAAGCAGTGTGTCTTATAACTAAGGCAAGGTAACGGCAAAGGGGAAAGCTTTGTAGCTGACCGGCTAGTAGGACCCAATCATGAAACGCACATACCAACCATCCAAAGTCAAACGCGCTCGTACGCACGGCTTCCTGACCCGCATGAAAACGCGTGGCGGCCGCGCAGTGATTGCTGCTCGCCGCGCCAAAGGCCGCAAGCGCCTGGCCGTATAAGTCTGTTTTCTGCTGGCCATTCGCAGTTTTTTAAACTGACGCCTGGCGCTCGTGCAACGGCTTCAAACCCGACCCCAGTTCCAGGCAGTTCTTGCCGGCGCCATTGTTGCAAAAACAACGCACTTCGCATTGCACCGCAATGCGCTGGACGCAAAGCCCGTGCAAGCTGAGCCAGGCAAGCTGGCTGATGTGCTCGCGGCAAAGCCGCTGTTTCCCGTACAGGATGTCTGGCTTGGGGCCATGGTTCCCAAACGCTGGGCCAAACGCGCCGTCACACGTAACGCCATCAAACGACAGATCTACACCGTGAGCGCTGATTTTTCGCATCAGTATCCTCAGGCTGCTTTTGTGGTCCGCTTGCGGCGTGATTTTTCGCGCAAGGAATTCATCAGCGCGACGTCCGAGCAGCTCAAGCTGGCGGTACGCACCGAAGTGCTGGCGCTGATGCAGGCAGGAGCCAAGGCGCCATGAGTTCCGCTTTTGCCGCGCTGGCACCACTTTTCCGTTTGCCGCAAACCCTGCTGATCGGCCTGGTCAAAGGCTACCGTTTGTTGCTCAGCCCGTGGCTGGGCTCAGCCTGCCGGTTTGAGCCGACGTGTTCCGTCTATTCACTGCAGGCCCTGCAGCAGCACGGCGCAACAGTCGGCAGCTACCTCACCTTGCGCCGGCTGGTACGCTGCCATCCCTGGTGCGATGGCGGGCACGACCCGGTGCCGCCTGTTCCCCTCTTTTCCCGCCTGGCCACCCCTGTGGCCTCCACCCCTTCTAAAAAGACGCCGTCATGAACGACATCCGCCGCACCATCCTGTGGGTGATTTTTGGTTTTTCCATGGTCCTTTTGTGGGACCAATGGCAGGTTTATAACGGCCACAAGGCGACCTTTTTCCCGTCAGCAACGCAAAGCGCCAAGGCGCCGGCCGCTGGGTCTGCCGCTTCTGCACCCGCTACCGGCGCAGCAGCTTCTTCGGTACCGGCGCCTCAGGCCGTCGGTGCAACAGCCACCCCAGGCGCCGTGCCTGGCGGCGCACCATCCACCGCAACTTCGGCGACCAAAGAGCGCGTGCTGGTGAACACCGACGTGCTCGCGCTGACCTTTGACAGCGAAGGCGGCACCCTGGTGCATTCGGCCTTCAGTAAGCTCAAGGACATGGCCAACAAGGAAGAGGGCTTTGTACTCCTGGATGAAAGCGCCAAACGTGTTTACGTCGCGCAAACCGGCCTTATCGCCGGCGCCACGGGCGGCAGCAGCTTCCCGACCCACAAGACCCCGATGAAGGCGGTTCCTGGTGAGCGTTCGCTCAAGGAAGGCGTGAACGAGTTGGAAGTGAAGTTCGAATCGGCCGACGTCGGCGGCGTCAAGCTGGTCAAGACCTACACGCTCAAGCGCGGCGTCTACGACATTGCCGTGCGCCACGAGATCGTCAATACCGGCACAGCCGCGGTCGCTCCGCAGCTTTACCTGCAGCTCGTGCGTGATGGCAACCCACCGCCCGGCGAGTCGTCGTTCTACTCGACCTTCACCGGCCCGGCTGTCTACACCGAAGCACAGAAATTTCAGAAGGTCGAATTCAAGGACATCGAAAAAGGCAAGGTTGATGTTGAAAAACAGGCGACCAACGGTTTTGTGGCCATGGTGCAGCACTATTTCGCCACAGCCTGGATTCTGGGTGACGGTATCAAGCGCGACCTGTTCTTCCGCAAGGTGGACACCAATCTGTATGCCGTGGGCATGATTACGCCACTGGATAGCATTGCCCCTGGCGCAACCAAGACGGTTGACTCGATCTTTTTTATCGGTCCGCAGGAAGAAAAGTCGCTGGAAGCCTTGGCGCCCGGGCTGGAGCTGGTCAAGGACTATGGCTACTTGAAGATCCTGGCCAAGCCCTTGTATTGGCTACTCGACAAGTTGCACGGTTTTATCCAGAACTGGGGCTGGTCCATCGTGGCGCTCGTGCTGCTGCTCAAGATTGCGTTCTACTGGCTCAACGCCAAGGCGTATGCCAGCATGGCCAAGATGAAGGCGATCAATCCCAAGATCATGGAAATGCGTGAACGCTTGAAAGACAAGCCGCAGGAAATGCAGCAGGCGATGATGAAAATCTATCGTGAGGAAAAAGTCAACCCAATGGGTGGCTGCTTCCCCATCATGATCCAGATCCCAGTGTTCATCGCGCTGTACTGGGTGCTGCTGTCCAGCGTTGAAATGCGCGGTGCACCCTGGATTTTGTGGATTCATGACCTCTCGGCGCCGGATCCGTTCTTCATCCTGCCGGTGGTGATGACCCTGACCACCATGCTGCAAACGGCGCTCAATCCCGCCCCGCCGGATCCGATGCAAGCCAAGCTGATGTGGTTCATGCCGCTGATCTTCAGCGTGATGTTCTTCTTCTTCCCGGCTGGCCTGGTGCTGTACTGGATTACCAACAATATTCTGTCCATCGCGCAGCAGTGGGTGATCAACACGCGCATGGGCGTGCCGCCGCAGTTCAACCTGCCGAAATTCAAATAAGGCGGACACGGAATAAAAAATTGGGCCGCTTCGCGGCCCTTTTTCTTGGGAAACCGACTTTCGCGGCTGCGCTCCTTACCCAGGCGCCAAGATCTGGTTTGCCCCTTAACATCTACCACCATGCTGGCCCGACACCACGACCCCATCGTTGCAATCGCCACTGCGCCCGGGCGCGGTGCGGTGGGCATTGTGCGGGTGTCCGGCAAGCACATCGCGCCCGTCGTGGAAGCGATTTGCGGCCGCCAGCTTCAACCGCGCCAGGCGACCTACCTTCCCTTCAGCGATGCGCATGGCGTAGCCATCGACCAAGGGCTCGCCCTGCATTTCCCGGCGCCTCATTCCTATACCGGCGAAGACGTGCTGGAGCTGCAAGCGCACGGCGGCCCTGTTGTGCTGCAGCTGTTGCTGGCGCGATGCCTCGAGGCCGGTGCGGCGCCAGACCCGGTGACCGGCCAAGCGGCCGTGCCGGGGCTGCGCGTGGCGCAACCGGGCGAGTTCACCGAACGTGCCTTCCTCAACGACAAGATCGACCTGGCGCAGGCCGAGGCGATTGCCGACCTGATCGACGCGAGCACTGAAACCGCGGCACGATCAGCCGCGCGTTCAATGTCGGGTGAATTCTCTCTGGCGGTCAACACGCTGCTGGAGCAGCTGATCCATCTGCGCATGCTGGTCGAAGCCACGCTGGACTTCCCGGAGGAAGATATCGACTTCCTGCAGAAGGCAGACGCACAGGGCCAGCTTGAGCGCTTGCAGGTGACGCTGGCCGGCGTGATGCAGCGCGCGGTGCAGGGCGCCTTGCTGCGCGAAGGCATCAAGGTGGTGATCGCTGGCCAGCCGAACGCCGGCAAAAGTTCGCTGCTCAATGCGCTGGCCGGCGCCGAACTCGCCATCGTCACGCCGATTGCCGGCACCACACGCGACAAGGTTTCGCAGCTGATCCAGATTGAAGGCGTGCCGCTGCACGTGGTGGACACAGCCGGCCTGCGGGACGCGCTCGACGAAGTGGAAAAAATCGGCGTTGAACGCGCGTGGGCTGAAATCGCCAGCGCCGACGCGGTGCTCTTCCTGCATGACCTGACCCGGCGTGCCGCCGATTACCTGGCCGCTGACGCACACATCGCAGAAGTACTGAGCCGCGAGCTGCCACGCAACACGCCCATCATCGATGTCTGGAACAAGTCGGACGCGGCTGACGCGGATGTGCTGGGCACAATCAGCGGCGGTGTTCTGATCTCCGCCAAAACCGGCGACGGCCTGCAGGCGCTGCGCAAGCAACTGCTGCACGTCGTGGGCTGGCAGGCCGCCCCTGAAGGTGTGTTCATGGCCCGCGAACGCCACGTGCGTGCCCTGCAGCAGGTCGCAGAACAACTCAAGAGGGCCCATGCGCAGATTCGCGCGGGGCACCCTGCCCTGGACCTGCTGGCCGAAGATTTGCGCCAGGCGCAACTGCACCTCGGCGAGATCACCGGTGCGTTCACACCGGACGACTTGTTGGGCGAAATTTTTTCCAGATTCTGTATTGGAAAGTAGTAAACCGGCGACAGGCGGGCCTTGTCTGGGGACAAGCGGTTCCATGCCGCGAAAAATGCCCCAAAACAGTCAAAAATGGGGCTCTGTCGGGGGGAAATTACAACTCCGGATTTCCTGTATCAGGTGTAAGGGGCCGTTAACGTCTCTTGCGGGCTATGTAGTGCGAAGGTATCTTCCGTCCCACTATGAACGCTCCATTACCTGCCGCCATCCGTTTTGACATTCAGGGCCTTGCCCAGGCCATTCTTCACTGCCACGCCAGTGACGCATTGCGTTGTCAATTCAACCAGCCGCATTGGGACATCCTGGCCAGCTACATGCAGCCTTTCGCGCTCAACAGTGGTCAGGTGCTGATGGAACAGGGCGCGCTGGACCGCACGCTGTACTTTGTGGAAAGCGGCACGCTCAGCGTTCATTACGAAGATGAAAAGGCCCGCGTGCGAATGGCACTGGTGGGTGCGGGTACCGTGCTTGGTGAAGGCGCATTTTTCTCGCACATGCCGCGCAGTGCCACGGTCCATGCGTCGACGCCCTGCAAGCTTTGGTGCCTCACCCCGATGCGGTTCCTCGAACTGGCAAACCGCCACAGCCCCATTGCATTGGAGCTGACCATGGCAATGGGGTCGGTCATGGCCAAGCGACTCTATAACCGTCCCAAGCGCGTCGCCGTGACCTGAGCGTCGCCCCTCTCTCGGGTGTACTGGCATCATCAGACAACTGACTCCTTGCCGTAATACTTTTGGGCGTCACAGGCGTTCTCAAAAACGTGACGGGCGTGATTTTTTACCAGACAGTTGCATGGGTGATTCGATAAAGTCGGCAACAGGATTTGCTGCTAAACAACAGCTGAACCGTTTGCGATATTGCTTACAGATTCACTCCGTGCATTGACGGAAAATCAACATTCATCACGAGAACATTGCCCATGTCTTTCTTAAACTGGTTTTCCGACAAACCGCAGCAAGCCAGCGCGGCTGCGAATGACGAACAAAAACGCGCGTCCGTCGGACGCGACAAATTTGCTACGTCCGTACCCCAGCGACTCTCCCCCGAACACCCTGCTCCCGCGGATTCCGGCAAGCTCAAGCGTCACGCCCGCCGCGAGCAGCTGTACGTAGCAATTCGTGAGGCCATGACCCGCTCCGGCGTGCTTTCGGCCAGCTACAAATTCAAAGTTCTTTCGCTCGACCAGAGCGGCAATGAATTCCTGGTCATGATGGACCTGGCAAAAGCATTTGGCGGCACGTCCGAGCAATTGAGTGGAATTGAGGCATCGATCACACAGCACGCCAAAGCGCGCTTTGAGATCACGGTACCCGCTGTGTACTGGCGTCTGGAGGAAATGGCGGTCGTTGTCAAACAGGCCCCGACGCCACCGCAGGCCGTGCAAGCACCTGTTGTACCAGCACCCGTAGTAGCACACGCTGAAGCCAATGTAGAAACCCGCGCGCCCGCGCCCGTCAAACCCGCAACACCACGGTATGAGCCTATCCAGGCCGACGAGGTTGCCGCCTTCAAACAAGCTTTGGTTGCTGCGTCTGCACAAGGCCCCGCAGTCGCGCCGGAAAAAGGGGTCAAAGTGCAAAGCGGCCCGCGCTCACGTTCATACACGCTGCTGACGGGCTTTGAAGACACCGAAATGCCGCCGGAATTCAGCACGTCACCAGCGCTGAGCAGCACGCAGTATGGCGATTTGAATTAGGCCGAGCCGGCTTTAAATTTAAAACAAATAGGCTTCAAACCCAATAGCGGCGGGCGCAAGCAGCTATAAAAGTTATAGCTGAACCCGTTCTCTCTCCGGGCAGTTTCCAGAACTGCATCCCGCGGCTCAATGCCCCGAAAAGTCGATCAAGGTGAACAGCGGCAGCCCTGCTGCCCGCAGTTTTTCTGAACCACTGAGTTCCGGCAGGTCAACAATCGCCGCACCTTCGGTGACAGTGGCGCCCAACTTCTCCAGCAGTTTCTTGCCGGCCATCATGGTGCCGCCTGTGGCGATCAGGTCGTCGATCAGCAGCACCCGGTCGCCGGGTTTGACCGCATCGGTGTGCAGCTCCACGGTGGCGCTTCCATATTCGAGCTCATAGGTTTCCTGCACGGTCGTGAAGGGCAGTTTGCCTTTTTTGCGTATCGGCACAAAGCCAACATTCAACTCATAGGCGATGACGGCGCCAAGGATGAACCCGCGCGCATCCAGCCCTGCCACGATGTCGGGGCGGAGCTTGCCGTCCATGTAGCGGTGCACAAAAGCGTCGATCAGCACGCGAAAGACCTTGGGGTTCTGCAGCAGCGGTGTGATGTCGCGAAACTGCACACCGGGGGCCGGCCAGTCGGGCACGGTGCGGATATGGTTCTTCAGGTACTGGCCGACGGTCTGGTGAGTGAGGCTGTGCAGATCAGGCATGGCGTGTCCAAGGTGGGTGGCGCCCATATTGTGCCGTCAGTGCCAACGAACAACGACCTGCTGCAGGCGCGAACAAAGCGGTGAGATGTTTCCCCGGAAGCCCCTCTTTGCGACGGGCGGCCCGCTGCTCAGTTGATACGGCCGCGCAGGAGCTTCTCTTCGGCCATGGCCAATGCCTCGGGCTTGCCTGACAGCACGAGCGTGTCCCCGCCCTCCAGCAATGTTTCGTCATGCGCGGCCACTGCCTTGCCATTGCTGCGGCGCAGGCTGACCACACGCACGCCGCCGGCGCCCAGTGCCACCGCACCCAAAGGTTTTCCGGCAGACCTGGTGCCCAGCGGCAATGTGACGTTTGACAGGCGCTCCTGCTCGAGCTCGTTGACGGTGTCGTCGTCGGCACCGCGAAAGTAACCTCGCAGCAGGTTGTACCGGGCGTCACGTTGATCCTGCACGACGCGGATCACGCGGCGCATGGGCACCCCTACCAGCGCCAACGCATGGCTGGCCAGCATCAGGCTGCCTTCGATGGCCTCTGGCACGACCTCTGTAGCGCCGGCTGCCTGGAGTTTTTCCAGGTCGTGGTCGTCTACCGTCCGCACAATCACCGGCACGGTCGGCGCGTGGGCGCGCGTGTTGGCCAGCACCTTGAGGGCGCTGGCTGTGTCGAGATAAGTTACCACCACGGCGCTGGCCCGGGCCAGCCCGGCTGCCATCAGGGCCTGGAGCCGCACCGCATCACCGAACACCACCGAATCGCCTGCGGCTGCGGCCTGCCGTACCCGGTCAGGGTCGAGGTCAAGCGCCATGTACTGGATGCCTTCGCGCTCCAGCATGTGACCCAGGTTCTGGCCGCAGCGGCCATAGCCGCAAATGATCACGTGTTTGTTGGCGTTGATGGACTTGCGTGCAATGGTGGTCATTTGCAGCGATTGCTGCAGCCACTCGCTGGAAACGAGCTTCATCACAATGCGGTTGCTGTACATGATGATGAAGGGCGTCGCCAGCATGGACAGCACCATGCTGGCCAAAATGGGATTTAACAGTGCGGGTGGCACCAGCTTGCTTTGCTGGGCCAGCGTCAGCAGCACAAAGCCGAATTCGCCCGCCTGGGCAAGATACAGGCCGGTGCGCAGCGATACGCCGGCTGTTGCACCCAGCGAACGCGCCAGCGCGGTAACCAGCACCAGCTTGAAGAGAACAGGCAACGTCGTCAGCAACAGCACCAGCGGCCATCGTTCCAGCACCAGCCGCCAGTCCAGCAGCATGCCGATGCTGATGAAGAAAAGACCCAGCAAAACATCGTGGAAGGGCCGTATGTCGGTTTCGACCTGGTGTTTGTATTCCGTCTCGGAGATCAGCATGCCGGCAATAAAGGCGCCCAGCGCCAGGCTCAGCCCGGCGCGCTCGGTCAGCCAGGCCAGCGCCAGCGTGACCAGCAGCAGGTTGAGCACGAACAGTTCTTCGCTTTTGCGCCGTGCCACGATGGTGAGCCACCAGCGCATGATGCGTTGCCCGCCGGTGAGCAGCAGCCCCACCAGCACGGCCGCCTTCAGCCCCGCGATCGCCAGCGCCATCAGGAGCGCATCGGCGGGCGCGCCCAGTGCCGGAATCAACACGAGCAACGGCACAACGGCCAAGTCCTGGAACAACAGCACGCCCATGACACGCTTGCCGTGTTCGGATTCGAGTTCAAGTCGCTCCGACAGCAGTTTGACCACAATAGCGGTGCTGCTCATGGCGATGGCACCGGACAGCGCCAGCGCGGTCTGCCAGCCCATCTTCCAGAGACCGGGGGCCATGCTGGCAAGGAACAGCGAGCCCACCGTGGCCAGCACGATGGTCAGCGTGACTTGCAGCAGGCCCAGGCCAAAGACGTGACGCCGCATGGAGCGCAGCTTGGGCAGGTTGAACTCAAGCCCGATCACGAACATCAGAAACACCACGCCGAACTCGCCCAAATGCCTGACGCCGTCGGAATTTTGCGCCAGCGCCAGTGCGTTGGGCCCGATGACCACGCCGACCGCCAGGTAACCCAGCATGGGCGGCAGCTTGAGCGAACGGCATGCCACCACACCCAGCACAGCAGCCAGCAGGTACAGCAGGGTCAGTTCAAGCGCGCTCATGCGTTGATGGTAGCCGAGGATATTGCATGGCCTTGACGATTTGCAGGCGGCAAAGGCCCATTCACGCGGCGGCAGGCCGGCAGGATGGGGCCTGCCCGCCTCTATAGAATGCAGCCATGAGCCTTGACGCCGTGAATTTTGATGCCGAACAGGTGCTGAGCCTAGCCAGGAAGACTTTTGAAATAGAAGCCGCCGCTGTGCTGGGCCTGGTGGGACGGCTGGGCGATGAGTTTGCCCGGGCCGTGGAGTTGATGCTGCAGTGCCGCGGCCGAGTGGTTGTCATGGGCATGGGAAAAAGCGGCCATATAGGCCGCAAGATTGCCGCCACACTCGCCTCCACCGGAACACCTGCCATGTTTGTGCATCCGGCTGAAGCCAGCCACGGCGACCTGGGCATGATCAAGGCCATCGACGTAGTACTCGCAATTTCCAACAGCGGCGAGAGTGCCGAGTTGACGATGATCCTGCCGGTGTTAAGCCGTCAGGGCGTACCGATGGTGGCAATTACCGGGGGCGCACAGTCCACGCTTGCCCGGCATGCACGGGTGACGCTCGACAGCAGCGTGGCGCAGGAAGCCTGTCCGCTCAACCTGGCGCCGACGGCCAGCACGACCGCGCAGCTCGCCCTGGGTGACGCGCTGGCCGTCGCCCTGCTGGATGCGCGCGGTTTCAAGGAAGAAGACTTTGCCCGCTCCCACCCGGGCGGTGCGCTCGGCCGCAAGCTGCTCACGCATGTCAGTGACGTGATGCGCAGTGGCGATGCGGTGCCGCAAGTGCTGGCTGACACCAGCTTCACCGATCTCATGCGTGAAATGAGCGCCAAGGGACTTGGGGCTTCTGCGGTGGTGGACGGCAGCCGGCGGGTGCTCGGTATATTTACCGACGGCGATTTACGCCGGCTGGTCGAAAAAGGCGTGGACCTGCGCAGCAGCAAGGCGGGCGATGTGATGCGCGCCAATCCGCGCACGATACAGCCGGATTCGCTGGCTGTCGAGGCTGTGGCATTGATGGAGCAGCACCGCATCACCAGCGTGCTGGTTGTGGACGACGCAGGGGTGTTATGCGGGGCGCTGAATACCAACGACCTGATGCGCGCAAAAGTGATATGACACTTGCACCCGTTATTTGGCTTGCGGTGAAACGATAGATGCTTACTCCAACACTGAGCTTTCCGCCTGAACTGCTGCTGCGCGCGCAAGGCATCAAGGTGGCATTTTTTGACGTTGACGGCGTACTCACGGACGGTGGCCTGTATTTTTCCGAATACCCCGACGGCCATGAACTGGCTGTGGCGTCAGGTGGTTATCGCGCTTCGGGTGAGATCGTCAAACGGTTCAACACGCTGGACGGCCATGGCCTCAAGTTGCTCCAGAGGGCCGGCATTACTCCCGCCGTCATCACCGGGCGCGATAGCCACGTGCTGCGCGCACGTTTGCAGGCACTCGGCATCACCCATGCCCATTTCGGTACGGAGGACAAACGCCCGGCCGCCGAGCTCACGCTGCAGGCCCTGGGGCTGGACTGGAGCGCTGCCGCAGCCATGGGTGACGACTGGCCCGACCTGCCTGTTCTGTCCCGTGTGGCATTGAGCTGCGCGCCGATCAACGCGCACGCGGAGGTTCGTGCGATGGTCCATCATGTGACACAAGCACCTGGTGGCCATGGCGCCGCACGCGAGTTCTGTGATGTGCTGCTGGTTGCCAGCGGACGCTATGCCGGGCTCCTTCAGGAGTACAGCCAGTGAGCACCGCGGCGAAGAACCGCGGCGCCCTGCTGCACCTGAAAAATGTGTGGCGACGCTTTCTGCGCGTCTGGGACAGCATGGCCATTTACATGCCGCTGGTGATGATGGGGGTGCTGGCGCTGGGTACCTACTGGCTTGTGCGCAACACCCCGATCTTCAGCACGCCGGAAGTGGCCAGGGAGGCGAGCCACGATGTGGACTATTTCATGCGCAAGTTCACCGTCAAGACGTTTGACGACGGGGGCCAGCTCAAGAGCGAAATTTATGGGACAGAGGCCCGGCATTTCGCCGACACCGACATCCTGGAAATTGACCAGGTGCGCATCCGCAGCATTAATGTGGAAAAGCGCATCACGACGGCTACGGCCAACCGGGCCTACACCAACGGTGATGGATCGGAAGTGCAGTTGACGGGCAATGCGGTAGTGGTCAGGGAGGCGAGCCAGGATGCGAACGGGAAGGAAACGCCGCGCATGGAATTTCGCGGTGAGTTTCTTCATGCCTTCCTGAATGACGAGCGCGTGAAGTCGCACAAACCGGTGCTGCTGATTCGCGGCACCGACCAGTTCACCGGTGACACTTTTGCCTACGACAACCTGGACCAGGTGGCCGATCTCAAGGGACGTGTCCGCGGCATTCTCGTCCCGCGTTCCGCGGCCAGCGCTGCAGGTGCTGGTACCTTGCCCACTCTCACGCCTGCACCACCCGTCAATCCGGCAAGCAACGCACCAGCGACCCGCTAACGCGACACTCTCTAATCAACGACTGCCCACCATGTCCAGACTCGTATTTATCACCGGCGCTTCCAGCGGTATCGGTCAGGCATTGGCACTGCGTTTTTATTCTGCAGGCTATCGGCTGGCGCTGGCTGCTCGCAGAACCGCCGAGGTCCAGGCCTGGGCCGAGACCCATGCCATCAGTGCGAGCCGCTACCAGGTCTACGGCGCAGACGTATCCGACATCGACAGCATTGTGTCCGCCGGCGAGGCTTGCATCGCCGCGCAGGGCGTGCCCGATGTGGTGATTGCCAATGCCGGTATCAGCATCGGCATGGACTCCGCGGTGCGTGCTGACCTTGAGGTCATGGCCCGGACTTTTGCGACCAACAATATCGGTGTCGCAGCCACCTTTCACCCGTTCATCGCCGGCATGGTTTCGCGAGGCACAGGAACACTGGTTGGTATTGGCAGCGTGGCCGGCATACGGGGCCTTCCCGGCCATGGCGCCTATTGCGCGAGCAAGGCTGCAGTCATCGCCTATTGCGAAAGCCTGCGCGGGGAACTGCGCCCCAGTGGCGTGAAGGTGGTGACGATTTGCCCAGGTTACATCGACACGCCGCTGACCCGCGAAAACCGCTATGCCATGCCGTTTCTGATGAAGGCCGAGGTATTTGCCGAAAAAGCGTTTGCCACCATCCAGGCGGGGTGCAGCTACCGGGTGATCCCCTGGCAAATGGGTGTGGTGGCCAAGCTGTTGCGTCTGCTGCCCAATGCGGTGTTCGACAAGGCTTTGTCTGGCCGCGCACGCAAGCATCGCCAGGGCGAGAGCTGAGAGCCGGGCGCCTTTGCGCGCTGCGCTATCAAAACAGGAGCTGCTCGCGCCCATTTATTGGGCACTACAAAGCAAAAAGGCTTCAAAACCGAAGTCTTGAAGCCTTTTAAGCGCTCTTCAACCAGAGGCTGAAGAGGGGGTTCTGCAGGGCTTAGTAGCCGCCGCGTCCACCACCGCCGCCACCACCGGAACGGCCACCGCCGCTACCGCCGCCGCCGTAGGGGCTGCGGAAACCGCCGTCGCCACCGCCGCCGCCGGAGCGACCACCGCCGCCACCGCCGTAGCCACCACCGCCGGAACGGTCGCCGCCACCACCACCGTAGCCGCCACCACCGCCGCCGCCGAAGCCGCCGCTACGTGGAGGACGTGCCTCCATGGGACGTGCTTCGTTCACGACAACGCTACGGCCGCCCAGAGGCTGGCCGTTCATGCCGTTGATAGCTGCCTGGGCTTCTGCATCGCTGCCCATTTCGACAAAGCCAAAGCCTTTGGAGCGACCGGTGTCGCGTTCCATCATGACTTTAGCGCTGGTGACAGCGCCAAATTGGCCAAAAGATTGTTGCAGGTCTTCGTCGCGGACCGAGTACGGCAGGTTGCCGACGTAAAGTTTGTTGCCCATGAAGGGACTCCTCTAAAACACAAAAACAAAAGCGATGGGGTCCCGAAAGCACAACAAATCTTGATACGTACCGCTGTAGCGCGCGAAACTGACCGATCACCTAACGTGTGCGAATAGTGACACTCGCACCGGCATATTATGCGTCAGTTATCAAAAAGACAACCAGCTGGCGTTACTGCCTGGGCCTCGCAAGCCCGCATAAACAGGGGCTTCCCGGGTTTGTTTACGATTTTTGTATCGACCTGCCCGCTGACTTGAAGGCCGCGGAGGGTAACCCAAAGCACTTCTATTGAAGATGGCACAACAAAAAGCCCGGGATGAGGTTTTCGCACCAGCTACGCGGGTGTTTAACAATAAAGCGCTATTAGTGGCCCGAATTTACGGCCCTGCTTAATAAGTTAGCGCCTACTGTTTATGGACTTACCAATGAATAGAGGCTACCGGCGCGAAGAAATCAGAGTCGTAAGTTCTCTCTGGACAGCCCTGATGCTGGAAGCGAGGATGTGTCCGTTAAAAGCCATAAGCAGGACAGTTGACGCGCGCGCGGAAGGAAAATAGTTACAAAAAATTGCAATGATTCAATCCGAATCCATATTTATTCGATGAGATGGCGACCGCCTTCGCTCGTTCGGCGGCGCGTTATTTGGGACGAATATCGGGCGGCAATTCGGTGGAGCCAGCCTCGGCAAGATCCGAATAGTTGCGCCACTGCTTCATCGCGGCGCGCATGGTCAGAATCTGGTTCTCAAACTTCGGGCAGGCATCGCAGGCCAGAAGATGCAGCTTGAGCGCAATGTGGTCGGGCAAACGGAGTGCGCGGTCTTCCCGCGCGATCAGCAATGCCGCAGCCTCCCGGCAGGTGCGTCTTAACAGGGTAATGTTGGGTTTCACGTTAAGGGCCGGCCGTGTCAGGTGCTGAGTTTGCCAAACCAGTGGATATTCAGGCACTCCTGCAGGCGCAGGCGTGCCCGATGCAACTGGACATACAGGTTGGTCGGTGTCAGTGAGAGTTCCTTACAGACTTCCTGCGAGGAAAGCTCCAGCCACTCACGCATCAGGAACAGCCGCCCCAGTGCAGGTGGCAGGCGTTCCATGCATGCGTCCAGTACCTGGAAGAACTGAACCTGCTGCAGGGTCTGGTCCGGATTGCCCCAGTCGTTGGGCGGCTCGGTGAAATGCCCGTCAGCCTGGAAAGAGAGCCGGTCGAGCTCGTCACCCTCTTCGTCGCCGTGGGCGTCCGGCACCGCCACCATGCGCGCATTGCTGCGGATCAGGTCAATGACCTTGTGCTTGAGAATGCCGACAAGCCACGTCTTGAGCTGGGAGCGGTTGCCGAAAGACTGCGGCTTGGACAAAGCCGCCAGCAACGTTTCCGACACGGCGTCCTCGGCCCATTCATCGTTGCGCAGCTGCAGGTGCGCAAAACGAAGGAGATAGACGCGGTGTTCAACCAGCTGCTCTTCAAAAGTAGGCATGGCCGAAAGTCTAGCGGCAGGTGTGGCGCTTGTGCGCCGGAACTCGACGAAATTTATGCCCAAGGCGCCAGAAGCCCATGGCCCCAGGCGCGATTTTTAAAAGAAACGGCCCCAAGCCCAATAAGGACGGGCGCAAGCAGCTATCAAATAGGTAGCAGAGGCGCCGCCTGCGTCGCCGCTACCAGTTGACTTCGCGGTCGGGCGTGGCGCCAATGCGGTGGACAGACAAGTCAGCGCCTTCAAATTCTTCTTCCTGACTCAGCCTGAGGCCCATCGTGGACTTGAGGACACCATAGACAGCAAAGCCCGCCAGCAGCGCCCAGGCCACGCCCATGGCGCTGCCCAGCAGCTGGGCGCCAAAGCTCACACCGCCCAGCCCCCCCAGGGTCTGGTTGCCGAAGATGCCGGCCGCGATGCCACCCCACAGGCCGCACAAGCCATGCAGCGGCCAGACGCCCAGTACGTCGTCAATCTTCCATTTGTTCTGCGTCAGCGTGAACATCACGACGAACACGCCGCCGGCGACGCCGCCCGTCACCAGCGCGCCCAGCGGATGCATCAGGTCTGAGCCTGCGCATACCGCCACCAGACCGGCCAGCGGCCCGTTGTGCACAAACCCCGGGTCATTCTTGCCAAACACCAGGGCGGCGAGTGTGCCGCCGACCATGGCCATCAGGGAGTTGACGGCGACCAGGCCGGAGATTTTGTCGATGGTCTGTGCGCTCATCACGTTAAAGCCGAACCAGCCCACAGTGAGGATCCAGGCACCCAGGGCCAGAAAAGGAATGTTCGAAGGCGGATGGGCCGACACTGCGCCGTCCTTGCGGTAGCGGTTGCTGCGCGCGCCCAGCAAAATCACCGCCGGCAAGGCCAGCCAGCCGCCCACGGCGTGAACCACGATGGAGCCCGCGAAATCATGAAACTCCGCACCGGTCAGCGATTTGATCCAGGCCTGCACCCCGAAGTGCTGGTTCCAGACGATGCCTTCGAAGAAGGGATAGACGAAACCGACGATGACGGCGGTCGCGATGAGCTGCGGATAAAAGCGCGCCCGCTCGGCGATGCCGCCCGAAATAATCGCTGGAATGGCTGCGGCAAAGGTCAGCAGGAAAAAGAACTTGACCAGCTCATAGCCGTTTTTGGCCGCCAATTGCTCTGCGCCAACGAAAAAATGGGTGCCGTAGGCTACGCCATAGCCCACCATGAAATACACCACGGTGGATACCGAGAAGTCCACCAGGATCTTGACCAGGGCATTGACCTGGTTCTTTTTGCGAACCGTGCCCAGTTCCAGAAAGGCAAAACCGGCGTGCATGGCGAGCACCATGATGCCGCCCAGCAGGATGAACAAGGCATCTGAGCCCTGTTTTAGTGCTTCCATAAGTCCCTCTTCAAATGAAATTGCTATTTATTGGTGCGATTCCAGAGAAATTCCCATAATCGCACCAAATACAAGCAAGAAATGCGCCTCAAGTGTGCGAGCGAACAACTGTGCGCACCATTTCAGTCTGAAAGCGCTTGGACGCCCGCCGATATAATGAAAGCTGTCATTGGGGAGTAGCCAGCCTTTCAATCCTGAAAGGGGCTTGCGTCAACAGACTTGTCCTTGGAACCTGTTCTTCTGGACATGGCGCAAGCGGTCTTCGGATCACGCGAGACCTTTGACTGCACAGCCTCCGCTTCAGGCCGGGGATGCCGTGCAGTCATGGGTTTTCGGCCGGAGTTTTTTTGAATGGAAGCTTTCCTCGTCTCAACGGGCATCGTCGCCCTCGCCGAAATGGGCGACAAGACGCAACTCCTCGCGCTTATCCTCGCTGCCCGCTTCAAGAAGCCCTGGCCCATCGTCTCCGGTATCTTTGTCGCGACCCTGGTCAACCACGCATTGGCCGGCGCCGCCGGCGCCTGGGTCACCACGCTGATCGGCCCTCAAATGCTGCGCTGGATCCTGGGCGCCTCGTTTCTGGCAATGGCGGCGTGGATGCTGGTGCCCGACAAGCTGGACGCGGACGAGGAGGAAAAGCCGCCGCGCTACGGCGTGTTCTTCACCACCGTGCTGGTCTTCTTCCTGGCGGAAATGGGCGACAAGACACAGATCGCCACCGTGATGCTGGCCGCGCGCTACGACGCCATCGTCAGCGTGGTCGCGGGCACCACTCTGGGCATGATGCTGGCGAACGCGCCGGTGGTCTGGCTCGGTGAGCGCGTCACGCGCCTGGTGCCGCTGCGCGCTGTGCACATTGTGTCGGCGATCATCTTTGCGGGCCTGGGCCTGGCTGCGCTTTTGATGTGACCCCGGCTTGCTATACTGTCCACAGCGCCGATTTGCTCAGCTTGCGGGCGCTTAAAAAGTACAGCTAAAGACGACATCCAAAAACCCGGACTCGCTTTAGCGATGCCGGGTTTTTTGTTTTCAGCAGGTGATTTTTTGACACTTATTGCCACCCCGCTCAGCATGCATTTCGTTGAGGCGCTACCGCTGCAGAGCGGCGCGTCAATACGCGCCTACGACCTGAGCTATGAGACCTACGGCGAGCTCAACGCCGACAAATCCAACGCCGTGCTGATCTGCCACGCGCTCAATGCCTCGCACCATGTGGCGGGCGTGTACCTCGATGCGCAGGGCCAGCCGATAGCCAAATCCGAAGGCTGGTGGGACACCATGATCGGCCCCGGCAAGCCGGTCGACACTGACCGCTTCTTCGTCATTGGCGTCAACAATTTAGGCTCCTGCTTCGGCTCCACCGGGCCCATGCAGCCCAACCCCGACACGCAGGAGCTCTACGGCGCCGACTTCCCCGTCGTCACAGTGCAGGACTGGGTCAGCGCCCAGGCCCGCCTGCTGGACCGCCTGGGCATCCAGACCCTTGCCGCCGTGATGGGCGGCAGCCTGGGCGGCATGCAGGCACTGGCCTGGACGCTGCAATACCCCGACCGCGTGCGCCACGCCGTGGTGGTGGCCAGCGCGCCCAACCTCACCGCCGAGAACATCGCCTTCAACGAAGTCGCCCGCCGCGCCATCGTGACCGATCCCGATTTTCACGGCGGCCATTTCTACCGTCACGGCGTGCTGCCCAAACGCGGCTTGCGCATCGCCCGCATGATCGGCCACATCACTTACCTGAGCGACGACGTGATGAACGAGAAGTTCGGCCGTCAGTTACGGCAAGCGGTAGCCGAGACGGTGAATGCCGATGCCCCCTATAAATACACGACGCAAGACATCGAGTTCGAAATCGAAAGCTACCTGCGCTACCAGGGCGACAAATTCAGCGAGTACTTTGACGCCAACACCTATTTGCTGATTACCCGCGCGCTCGACTACTTCGACCCAGCCCGGGTGTATGGCGGCAACCTCACCCAGGCGCTGGCCCATGTGACAGCCAGGTTCCTGCTCGTGAGTTTCACCACCGACTGGCGCTTTTCCCCCGCGCGCAGCCGCGAAATCGTTAAGGCGCTGCTCGACAACCAGCGCGACGTGAGCTACGCAGAAATCGACGCGCCGCACGGCCATGATGCTTTTTTGCTGGAGGATGATCGCTACCTGGGCGTGGTGCGCTCCTATTTTCAGAGCAAGGTGGCCGCTGTATGAACCTGCCTGTCGAACTCAATGTTCAGCCCTCGGCTGATTTGCTGTCCATCGCGCGGCTGGTGCCGCACGGCTCCCGTGTGCTTGACCTGGGCTGCGGCACCGGCGAGCTGCTGGACTACCTGATCCGTGAACGCGGCTGCTCGGGCTACGGCGTCGAGATCAACGACGCCAACGTCCAGGCCTGCGTGGCGCGCGGCGTCAACGTGATCCAGCTCAACCTGGAAGCGGGCCTGGCGCTGTTTGGCGACCGCTCGTTTGACGTGGTGCTGCAGATCGACACGCTGCAACACCTGCACAACGCCGAAACCATGCTGCGTGAAACCGCGCGTGTAGGCCGCGCCGGCATCGTCGTGTTTCCCAACTTCGGCCACTGGCCCAACCGCCTGGCTGTTGCGCGCGGCCGCATGCCGGTAACGAAGGTGTTGCCTTACCAGTGGTATGACACGCCCAACATCCGTGTCGGCACGCTGCAGGATTTTGAAGCGCTTGCGCTGCAAAACCAGTTGCAGATCCTGGATTCCTTCGGCTTGCAGGATGGCCGCGAAGTCCGCTTTTGGCCGAATGCCCGTGCCAGCCGGGCGGTTTTCAAGTTCCAGCGGAGTTAGGATTGGCGCAAGGACGCGCTCTGGTGTTAGTATTCGCGCATCGGGATTTCAGCCTCCCGAATCTTCACAGATAGACGGTGTCCCGTCCAAGCGCTGGCAACTCATTGGAGTACTCCGTGGACACCTCTACCCTTTCCGTTCCCTCCATTTCCCCCCAGGAACTCGCCGCCCGCATGGGCCGTGCCGATGCACCTTTGCTGCTCGATGTGAGGCGCAAAGGAAAATTCCTTGAAAGCCCCCGTCTAATTGCAGGTGCCCAGCGCTGCGCACCGGAAAATGTGGCGGCCTTTGCCGCGTCACAGCCGCCACGCGAAGTCGTGGTGTATTGCGTCTATGGACACAACGTCAGCGCGGATGCTGTCGCCGAGCTGCGCGCCGCGGGCTGGAATGCTTACGCGCTGGCCGGCGGTATCGAAGGTGGTGAAGACGGCGTTGATACGCCGCAAGACATCGCCCAATGGCGCGCGCAGCGCCCCGCCACCGTCTTTAAGCGGCCCGAATGGGGCGTCACCGGCGAGCAGCCCTCGCGCTGGATCACGCGTGAGCGGCCCAAAATCGACCGCATCGCCTGCCCTTGGCTGGTACGGCGCTTCATCGATGAGCGCGCGGAATTCTTCTACGTGCCGACTCTGCAGGTGCTGAGTGAAGCAAAACGGCTGGGTGCCGTGGCCTACGACATTCCTGGCGCGCCGGTCTCGCATGAAGGCGAGCTGTGCAGCTTTGACACTCTGATGCGGGCCTTTGGATTGACAGATCCCGCGCTGGCCACCCTGGCGCGCATCGTGCGTGGCGCCGATACAGACCGCCTCGAACTCGCGCCGCAATCGGCCGGCCTGCTGGCGTTCTCGTTGGGCCTGTCGCGCCTGCACGCGGACGACGACCACGCCATGCTGGAGGCTGCCATGCCGCTATACGACGCGCTCTACGCATGGTGCCGCAGTGCGCAAGGCGAGCCGCACAACTGGAAACCAGAAGCCATGACCGGAGCCGCCAAGTGACCACCGCCTTGCCCTCTTCCCTCCCTTTGCCCCATGAACGGCCGTCGGCCGTGTCTTTTGCCGACGCGCTCAAGTTCTGGCTCAAGCTCGGCTTCATCAGCTTTGGCGGGCCCGCCGGGCAGATTGCCATCATGCATCGCGAACTGGTCGAGCAAAGACGCTGGATCAGCGAGCGGCGCTTTCTGCATGCGCTGAACTACTGCATGCTGCTGCCCGGCCCCGAGGCACAGCAGCTGGCCACCTACATCGGCTGGCTCATGCACCGCACTTGGGGCGGCATCGTGGCAGGCGCGCTGTTTGTGCTGCCTTCACTGTTTATCCTGATCGCGCTCAGCTGGGTTTATGTGGCCTTTGGTGATGTGCCGCTGGTCGCCGGCCTGTTTTACGGCATCAAGCCGGCGGTCGCCGCCATTGTGCTGCAGGCGGTGCATCGCATCGGCTCACGCTCATTAAGAAAACCGGCCCAGGCCCCCGTTCTATGGGCGATAGCAGCTATCAGTTTTATAGCAATCTATGCGTTGAACCTGCCGTTTCCGCTGATCGTACTTGGCGCGGCGGTGGTGGGGTGGCTGGGGGCCCGCTTCTCGCCGGCACAGTTTTCCGGTGGCGCGGGGCATGGCGAGGCCAGGCTTGGATATGGGCCGGCGCTGATCGACGACGACACGCCGACACCGGAGCACGCCCGCTTCAAGCCTTCGCGCCTGGCCGCCGTACTGGGCGTGGGCGCGGTGTTGTGGCTATTGCCCATAGGGGCATTGATGGCGACACGGGGCTGGGATGCCACGCTGACGCAGATGGGCTGGTTCTTCACCAAGGCTGCGCTGCTCACCTTCGGCGGCGCTTATGCGGTCCTGCCCTATGTCTACCAGGGAGCGGTGGAGCAGTTCCACTGGCTGACCGGCCCGCAGATGATCGACGGGCTTGCGCTGGGTGAAACCACGCCCGGCCCGCTGATCATGGTGGTGGCCTTCGTCGGCTTTATGGGCGGCTGGGCCAAGCAGGTGTTGGGCCCGGACATGCTGTTTCTGGGCGCGGCGCTGGCAGCCAGCGTGGTGACCTGGTTCACCTTCCTGCCCTCCTTTCTGTTCATTCTGGCAGGTGGGCCGCTGGTGGAGTCCACGCACGGCAAGCTGCATTTCACTGCGCCGCTCACGGCCATCACGGCCGCGGTGGTCGGCGTGATCGCCAGCCTGGCGCTGTTTTTCCTGGCGCACATTGCCCTGCGCGCGAACACCGGTGGCCCCTGGCTGGCCCGGGTGGACTTTTATGCGCTGGCCATTACTTTGGGTGCCGCCGTGGCGCTGCTGCGCTACAAGCGCGGCGTGATTCAGGTGATTGCGGCGTCGGCGCTCGCCGGCCTGCTGCTGCGCTTGTCCGGCCTGGCCTGATCGCGGCGCTGGATGACCGGGGGCTGGGCGCGGTATGCTCAGGCCCTCGTGATGGAACCCTCAGCCCCCAGCGCATCCCGGCCGTCGATCCCGCTCCTGGAACGCCTTTTTGGCGACTGGGTGCGCGAGGTGTCGCCTGCTACTGTGCGGGCCGATGCGATGGCGGGTCTCTTGGGCGCAGTGCTGGTGCTGCCGCAAGGCATTGCCTTCGCAACGCTGGCTGGCCTGCCGCCGGCCTACGGCCTTTACACCGCTGTGATTCCCTGCATCATCGCCGCGCTTTTCGGTTCCAGCCGGCATGTCATGTCGGGGCCCACCAACGCCAACTCGCTGGCGCTGTTCGCCATGCTCTCGCCGCTGGCCATGGCCTTTAGCCCGCTCTACATTCAGCTGGCGCTGGCCGTCACCGTGATGGTGGGCGTCATGCAGTGGCTGATTGGCGCGTTGCGCCTGGGTGTGCTGGCCAACTTCATTTCACCGGCGGTGCTGTTTGGTTTTACTTCGGGCGCGGCGCTGCTGATCGCCGTGCATGCGTTGCCCGACCTGCTGGGCCTGCCGGCCGCGCCTGAGCACAGCGCGGCCGCGGTTCTTGGACATGTTCTCACGCAGATCACTTCCGCCCAGCCCATGGCGCTGGGTGTTGCGGCCATCACCCTGGGCGTCGCGCTGCTGCTGCGCCACCTGCGCCGCAACTGGCCGTACATGTTGATCGGATTGGCGGTGGCCACTGCGCTGGCCTGGGTGTGGAGCGGCCTTCTTCATCCCGGTGCCGCACCCTCCGCCTCGTTGCGTACTGTGGGCCAGATCCCCATACCCTGGCCGAGGTTCGAAGTGCCGCGCATCAGCTGGGCGCAGGCCGCCGACCTTATCGGCCTGGCGTTTGCGCTAACCATCGTCGCGCTGGGCCAGGCGATCTCGATCGCCAAGACGGTGGCGCTGCGCTCGGGCCAACGCATAGACGCCAACCGCGAGTTCCGCGGCCAGGGCCTGTCCAACATCGTTGGCGGGTTTTTCTCAAGCTACGTTTCCTGCGGCTCGATGAACCGCTCCATGCCCAACCTGGAGGCCGGTGCGCGCACGCCGCTGGCCTCGGTGTTTTCGGCTTTGTTGCTGCTGGCGCTGGTGGCGGTGAGCGCGCCGCTACTCGCGCAAATCCCCATGGCCGCGCTGGCGGCGCTGCTGGTGCTGGTGGCGTTCGCGCTGCTGGACTTCGCGCGCTGGCGCCAGCTGTTCACCTTGAGCCGCAGCGACTTCGGTGTGGCGCTGGCCACCATGGTGGCCACCGTCACGATACGGCTGGAGATCGCGATCTTGCTGGGCATGATTTTGTCGCTGATGTCTTTTCTCTACCGCACGTCAAAGCCCGCCATGCGCACCATGGGCTTTGACAGCCGCGGCCTGGACCGGCAGTTCGTGGTCGTTGACAACAGCGTTGACGCAGGGGTTGACGTCGTTCCCGCGCAGAAGGCCGACGCGTCGGTGGAAGCGACGCCCCAGGCCTTGCCAGAATGCCCGCAGCTCAAATTGCTGCGCATGGAAGGCGAGGTCTATTTCGGCGCGACCCAGCACGTGGCCGACATCCTGCACGCATTGCGCACCCAGTCCCAGCCGCAAAAACACCTGCTGGTCATGGGCAAGAGCATGAACTTCATTGACCTGGCTGGGGCCGAGCTCTGGGAGGCTGAACTCGCCGCACGCCGCGCCATGGGCGGCGATCTGTACTTTCACCGGCCGCGGCCCGAGGTGATCCGCATGTGGCGCAAGACCGGCTTTACCAGCGTGCTCGGGCCAGAGCACCAGTTCCCCGACAAGTTCACCGCCATCGCCACCATCTTCAACAAGCTGGATCCGGAGATTTGCCGCCACTGCACCGCGCGGATATTCTGGGAATGCCAGTCCGCGCCTGGCCCCGACACACCTAGCCCCTGAAACCCATGCCCCAATTTGCCGCCAACCTCAGCTGGATGTACACCGAGCTACCCATGGCCGAACGCTTTGCCGCCGCTGCGCGTGACGGCTTCACGGCTGTGGAGATCCTCTCGCCGTATGCATGGGAACCAGCGGCGCTCAAAGCCATCCTGCAGCAGCACGGCCAGCAGCTGGTGCTGTTCAACGCTCCGCCCGGCGGCGTGGATGTGGCCAGTATTGAAAAGGCCTGGGCCTCCTCGCAAAAAGGCACGGCCTGCCTGCCGGGCCATGAGACCGAGTTCCGCGCCGGCATCGCCATTGCGCTCGACTATGCGCAAGCGCTGGGCTGCCCGCGCATCCACGTGATGGCGGGTGTGTTGCCGGAGGGGATGGAGCGGGAAGCAGTGCAGCCCACCTATGTGAACAACCTGCGTGAGGCCGCCACGCTGGCGGCCAAGGTGAGTGTGGATCTTCTGATCGAACCCATCAACACGCGTGACATTCCGCGTTTCTTTCTGAACCGGCAAGACCACGCGCATGAAATCATCCGTGAAGTGGGCGCGCTCAACGTCAAGGTGCAGATGGACCTCTACCACTGCCAGGTTGTTGAAGGCGACCTGGCCATGAAGCTGCGCAAATACTTGCCCACGGGCCATGTGGGCCATCTGCAGATCGCCGGTGCGCCTGGCCGCAATGAGCCGGATGTTGGCGAGATCAACTATCCCTATCTGTTTGCGTTGCTGGATGAGCTGGGCTACAGCGGCTGGGTGGGGTGCGAGTACAAACCGCTGCGCGGCGCAGAAGCCGGTGCTACGCCGGCCGGTCTGGGTTGGTTGAAAAAATTTCGCGAACGCGCCTGAGCGCGTTCGGCCTGTTCAGCGCGCGCAGCGAAACGTCAGATTGATGCGCTGCCGGCCCAGGCGCGCATGCTCACCCTCGGCCAGCGGCGCCACGCCGTGATAGGCCAGCCGCGATGGGCCGCCCCACACCGCGACGTCGCCATGCACCAGGCGGTATCGCGCGGGGCGACCGCTGCGGTTCAAGCCGCCGAACAGGAACACGGCAGGCAGGCCCAGCGACACCGACACAATCGGTGCGTCCATGTTGCCTTCGTCTTTGTCCTGGTGCAGCGACAGCCGCGCGCCGGGTTCATAGCGATTGATCAGGCAGGCGTCCGGGCGGAAGTGGTCAAAGCCCGCTTGCGCTGCGGCGCGCAGTGCGAGTTCGGAGAAGCTGCCTGGCATCGTAGGCCAGGGCTTGCCAGAGAGCGGGTCTTTGGTGTCGTAGCGGTAACCGCTGCGGTCGGACACCCAACCCAGCGCGCCGCAGTTGCTCATCGCGACCGACATGGTGTAGCCGCCCGGTGTGACCAGATGGCGCAGTGGCGCGGCCGCGACCACGTCTTCCACGGCTTGTAGCAAGGCTTCATCCACCTCGCGGGCAAAGCCGCGCAGCAACACGGCGCCCGGCGCGATCAGCTCGGGCACCGCATAAGGTGTCGGCACTTCATCGAAAAGCCCCAAGGTCAAATCATTTCCTTTACTGCGCGTCATGAAAAATAATGCCCAGCGTATGCCGGTGCCCGCTGCGCACCGTGCTCACGCCGTGCCGCATATTGACCCGGTAAAACCCCCGGCTGCCTTGTACCGGGCGATGGTGCACGGCAAACACAACGGCATCGCCTTGCCGCAGCGGCACCACCTCGGGCCGCGACTGCATGCGCGGGCGTTGCTCGGTCAGCACAAATTCGCCGCCCGTGAAATCTTCGCCCGGGCGCGACAGCAGCACCGCGACCTGGATCGGGAACACGTGCTCGCCATACAGGTCCTGGTGCAGGCAGTTGTAGTCGCCGGGGCCATATTGCAAGAGCAGCGGCGTAGGCCGCTCCTGGCCGGCTTTGTGGCAGCGCGCGAGGAAGTCAGCATGGGCAACCGGGTAACGTACATCGACTCCCATGGCCTGGTTCCAGGCGTTGGCTACGCCGACCAACTGCGGGTAAAGCATGGTGCGCAGCCGCGCCACGATGTCCGGCAGCGGGTAATTGAAGTACTGATATTCGCCCTGGCCAAAGCCGTGGCGCTGCATCACCACGCGACTGCGGAAATGGCATGCATCGGCATACAGCCCGGCCACGGTTTTGCATTCCTGCGCGCTCAGCAGCTGTGGCAGCACAGCGCTGCCGTGGCGGTTCAGTGTGGCTGTGATGTGCGCCCAGTCATCCGGGCCAGCGCCGGCTTCAGTTGGGTCGGGCAACAGGATAGGTGTTTCAGAAACAAGTGGCATGCTGCAATTCGTCAGGGCGATGGAGCGTCCATCAACAGCTCAGGATAAATCCGACGGCTCGCTGACGCTCGCCAGAACCGGACATTTCATTCAGCCGCGATCAAGCCGCCAACTCGGTCAGGATAGGGCAGTCGGGCCGGCTGTTGCCCTGGCAACAATGCGCCAGGTGCCCCAGGGTCTGCTTCATCGCCTCCATCTCCGCGATGCGGCGCTCCAGATCGGCCATATGGGCCAGTGCGATGCGTTTGACGTCCGCGCTGGCGCGGCGCTTGTTCTGCCACAGCTTGAGCAGCTCGGTGATCTCGGCCATGCTGAAGCCCAAGGTACGGGCGCGGCGTATGAAGCGCAGCGTGTGCACTTCCTTTTCGCCGTATTGGCGGTAGCCCGCGTCGGTGCGGTGCACCGTGGGCAGCAGGCCCAGCGACTCGTAGTGGCGAATCATCTTGGCGGACACGCCCGAGTGCGCAGCGGCCTGGCCGATGTTGAGCGGGCCTGTATCAATGGTGTCAGTCATGGGTGCTTCCTTTCCAGCGGCGCAACAGCAAGGCGTTCATCACCACGCTGGCGCTGCTCAGCGCCATGGCGGCGCCGGCGATGACGGGGCTGAGCAGCCCCAGTGCAGCCAGCGGGATGCCGACCACGTTGTAGATAAAGGCCCAGAACAGGTTCTGGCGGATCTTGGCGTAGGTGCGGCGCGAAATATCGATGGCGTCCGCCACCAGAGCCGGGTTGCCGCGCATCAGCGTAATGCCGGCTGCGTGCATGGCCACGTCGGTACCAGTGGACATCGCGATGCCCACATCGGCCGCGGCGAGGGCCGGCGCATCGTTGATGCCGTCGCCCACCATGGCCACACGCCCGCCTTGCGCTTGCACGCCAGCCTTGAGCTGGCCGATGATGGCGGCTTTGTCTTGCGGCAACACCTGGCTATGTACAAGGTCTATTCCGAGTTGCTGCGCCGCGGCTTCGGCGCTGCCGGGGTTGTCGCCGGTCACCAAAGCAGTTTGAATGCCCAATGCGTGGAGGCGGGCAATCGCCGGCGCCGCGCTGCTTTTGAGCGTGTCGCCAAACGCCATCAGCCCGAGAAGCCGCGGTGTTCCGGTGACTTCGGCCAGCCATGACACCGTGCGGCCTTCGGCTTCGAGTTCTTTTGCGCGAGCGTTCAGTGCGGCGAGGTTGTTCAAGTCCAGACCCAGCTCCTGCATGAAGCGCGGGCTTCCGAGTCGCAGTTCGCGGCCTGCCACCACGGCGGCCATGCCGCGGCCGGCGACGGCGCGCAACTCTGTCGCCGCGGGAATCTCAAGCTGCTGCTCCGCCGCGCGCCGTGTGACCGCGCGGGCGAGCGGGTGTTCGCTGCCCGACTGGATGGCGGCCGACCAGGCCAGCAGCTCATCGGCAGCGATGGCGCTGGGCTCCAGCGCCACCAGTTCGGGCTTACCCTCGGTCAGCGTGCCGGTTTTGTCAAAAGCCACTACCTTGACGCTGTGCGCCACTTCCAGCGCCTCCGCGTCCTTGATCAGGATGCCCTGGCGTGCGGCGGCGCCGGTGCCCACCATGATGGCGGTAGGCGTTGCCAGCCCCAGTGCGCAGGGGCAGGCGATCACCAGCACAGCGACCGCATTGAGGATGGCCGCCTCCCAGTCCTGCGTGGCCAGGCCCCAGCCCAGCAACGTCACCAGGGCAATGGTGATCACCACTGGCACAAACACCGCGCTGACCTGATCCACCAGCCGCTGTATCGGTGCTTTTTTGGCTTGGGCCGATTCGACCATGCGCACGATGCGGGCCAGCGTGGACTCCGCGCCTATGGCCGTGGTGCGCACCACGATCAGGCCTTCGGCATTGACCGCGCCGCCAGTCACGTGGTCGCCCGCATGCTTGGCAACAGGCAGGCTTTCGCCGGTGATCAGCGATTCGTCCACCTGCGTGGAGCCCTCGACGATCTCGCCGTCGACCGCGATGCGTTCGCCAGGGCGCACCACCACCAGGTCGCCGAGCTGTATGTCTTGCAAGGCTACGTCTTCGTCCCTTCCATCGCGCCGACGGCGCGCGGTGTCGGGGCGCAGCGCCTGCAACGCGCGGATGGCGGCGGTCGTTTGGTGTTTGGCGCGCGCTTCCATCCATTTGCCCAACAACACCAGTGTGATGACGACTGCCGAGGCTTCAAAATACAGGTGAGCCATGCCATGGCCGCCATGCCGCAGCAATTGATAGATGCTCAGGCCGTAGGCGGCTGAGGTGCCCAACGCGACCAGCAAATCCATGTTGCCGGTGCGGGCGCGCAAGGCGCTCCTGCCGGCGCGGTAAAAGCGTGCGCCCAGCCAGAACTGCACCGGCGTGGCCAGCAGCCATTGCCACCAGCCGCCCAGCATCCAGTCTTTGCCGAACAGCGTCCCGACCATGGGCAGCGCCAGCGGCGCAGACAGGACAGCCGCCAGCACGATGGGCCACCAGGCGGCGGCGGGTTTGTCCACGGGAGTGCCGGAAGCGGGGATTTCACACGCGTGGTAGCCGGCTTTGGCCACTGCCGCCATCAGCGCAGGCAATAAGGCGCCGTCGCCGGCCACGCTGACTTCCGCGGTTTCAGTGGCCAGGTTGACACTGGCCGACAGCACCCCGGGTACCTGCTTGAGCGCCTTCTCGACGCGCGACACGCAGGAGGCGCAGGTCATGCCGTCTATTTTGAGCCGCAAGGATTGTTCGGCCACGCTATAGCCGGCTTTGGCGACGGCGGTCCTCAGGGCGTGCATGCCGACACCGGCGCGCACCTTGACGCTGGCCTGTTCGGTCGCGAAATTGACGCTCACGTCCTCAACGCCCGGGACGTTGGCCAGCGAACGTTCCACACGCGCCACGCAGGACGCGCAGCTCATGCCCTGGACGGGAAACTGCCACTCGGTCAGCGCCGGCATGACGGGAGATGTTTTTAACGTGGATGGGGTGTTCATGCCTGTAGTCTCAACCTTACCACCATGGGAGGGTCAAGCGCCTTGGTGTAATAGCCCTGAATCGAGGCAGGACTTGCCGGGCTACGCTTGACCCTGCCCCCATGGGAAGGTTCAGACTTCTGGGTAATCCCTGTACCAATCTCTCAGACAGCTTCCAAGGAGTCTTTATGGAATTTAATATCCCCGCTATGAGCTGCGGCCACTGCGTTGGCGCCGTCACCCAGGCCATCAAATCGCTGGATGCAGCGGCGCAGGTCAGTGTGGACTTGCCCGGCAAAAAGGTTGTGGTGCAATCTTCGCAAGGCCGGCAAGCCGTGGCGGCTGCGCTGGCCGAGGCGGGTTATCCCGCACAGTAGCACGCCGATATCCGGCGGAAAAGACGTTTCGGCGTCGATAGAATGGCCCTTCCTCCCTCCATTCAAGCCGCCTAGTGTCCGACCGATTCGCCGTCCTCCCCCAATACCTGTTTCCCAAGCAGGCGCTGACCAACTTTGCCGGTTTTGTAGCTTCGCGCGAGCGTGGCTGGGTCACCACCGAAATCATCCGCCGCTTTGTCGCCAAGTACCAGGTCAACATGGACGAGGCGCTCAACTCCGACATTGCGAGCTATCTCACCTTCAACGACTTCTTCACGCGTGCGCTCAAGCCCGGCGCGCGGCCGCTGGCCAATGCCGAGCTGATTTCGCCGGTGGACGGTGCGATCAGCCAGTTCGGTGCGATCGAGAAGGACCAGATCTTTCAGGCCAAGGGTCACAGTTATTCGACCACTGCGTTGGTGGGCGGGGATGCGGCGCTGGCGGCGCATTACCAGGACGGCCATTTCGCTACGCTCTATCTGAGCCCCCGGGACTACCACCGCATCCACATGCCTGCAGGCGGTCGGCTGACGCGCATGATTTATGTGCCGGGCGACCTGTTTTCCGTCAATCCCGTTACCGCACGCGGCGTGCCGGGGCTGTTCGCGCGCAATGAGCGCGTGGTCTGCGTTTTCGAATCGGCGCGCGGGCCCTTTGTGCTGGTGCTGGTCGGCGCGACCATCGTTGGCAGCATGGCCACGGTGTGGCACGGCGTGGTGAACCCGCCGCGCGGCAAGGTGGTGCGGCAATGGGATTACCCCGACGAGCCAGCCTCCGCCATTCGCCTCAAGCAGGGCGAGGAAATGGGCCGCTTCCTGCTGGGCTCCACAGTCGTCATGCTGTTTCCCAAAGGGCCGCTGCAGTTCAATGCCGAGTGGGCGCCCGGCCGCGAAATACGGCTCGGCGAAGCCATGGCGGTCTATGGTTAGGCAGAAGGCGTGAAGCCCAGGCGATTTAAAAGTGCCATGGCCGCCGCCGGCGCCCTTTCCTTGGCACCGTTGATGAAATACACAAATACGTCGCGCGCCTTGCCCTGTGCCGGGGCTTCTTCCAGCGTCGGCAGGTCGGCCGGCGCGGAGCCGTCAGCCCATTGCCGCGCGCGCTCAACCCACGCGTTCAGCGCACTTTCCTCGTAGCCGGTCTCCAGCCCTGCTTCGCTCATCATGAGGCGGGCATAGGCGAAGTCACCCGTGAGGTCGGCGAAAGACGGAAATTTGTCAGAGTCGGTAAATACAGTGGCGACCTTGTAACGGCGCGCCAAGGCCAGGTAATCGGGCGACATAAAGCTCTCGTGGCGAACGTCGACGACATGGCGCAGCGCCCGGCCGTCCACCTGTTTGGGCAGCAGCGACAGAAACGCCTCGAAATCCCCTGCTTCAAACACCTTGCCGGGCATGAATTGCCAGACGACGGGGCCCAGCTTGTCGCCCAGCTCGCTGATGCCGCTTTCAGTGAAGCGCTGGATGGACTCGCCCGCCTCGGCCAGCACCCGGCGGTTGGTCGCGTAGCGCGAGGCCTTGAGGGAAAACATGAAGTTGTCCGGCGTCTCGTCGTGCCATTTCCTGAAGCTGGCCGGCTTGAGTGTGCCGTAGTAGGTGCCGTTGACCTCGATGGCGCTCAGCCGGCGGCTTGCGTATTCGAGTTCGCGGCTGTGCGCCAGGCCGGCTGGGAAAAAGTTGTCGCGCCAGGGCTCAAAGGTCCAGCCGCCCACGCCAGCGCGGATGCGGGAATCGGCTGCCGTGGAAGGCGTGGCGGCGGAAGATGGCGCGTGTGCGCGGCTTGCTGGTGTCATGGCGGCTCCGTGGCGTACTTGTCTGCTTTCTCGTCCAATTAGAGGAGTTATCTTTGCCCACGCCGCCTGCGAGGCGCTGTAGGTTGAGTTCTCCAATTGCGGGTCTTCCCTTGGCCGGTGGCACGGTCTGTGTCGGAAGCGTACAGTAGCAGGTGCGGCAGCAAAACGCTGTCCTAAAAAAGCCGATACCCTTGTTCCCGGAGCCTTTCCAATGAACGCCCCACTGCACCGCGAAATCCCCGCCAGCATCCTTAACGCCGCCCAGGCCTTGTCCCAGGTCACGGCCCAATGGGACGGCGACATCGTCAAACAGATCACCGACTACATCTCCATCCCAGCCAAGTCCCCCACGTTTGACAGCGACTGGGCGCAGCACGGCTTCATCGACACCGTCATGCGCAATGCGGCGGCCTGGGTCGAGGCGCAGAAGGTCGAAGGCCTCAAGCTGGAGATCGTGCGCCTCGAAGGCCGCACCCCGGTGCTGTTCTTTGAGATCCCGGCCACGCGCGCCGATTCGACGCAAACCGTGTTGATGTACGGCCACCTCGACAAGCAGCCCGAGTTCACCGGTTGGCGCAATGATTTGAGCCCCTGGATGGCCAAGTACGAAGATGGAAAGCTTTATGGCCGTGGCGCCGCCGACGATGGGTATGCGGTCTACGCCAGCATTGCCGCGGTGCAGGCGCTCAAAGCGCAGAACGTGCCGCACCCGCGCATCGTTGGCCTGATCGAAACCTGCGAGGAAAGCGGCTCCTATGATTTGCTGCCTTACGTCAATGCGCTGCGTGAGCGCCTGGGCGACGTCGCGCTGGTGGTGTGCCTGGATTCCGGCGCGGGCAACTACGACCAGCTGTGGCTGACCACCAGCCTGCGCGGCAACGCGGCGGGCGTGCTCAAGGTGGAAATCCTCACCGAAGGCGTGCACTCCGGCGACGCCAGCGGCTTGGTGCCGTCGAGCTTTCGCATCATGCGCCAGGTGCTGGACCGCCTGGAAGACAGCAAGACCGGTCGTCTGCTGCCGCAGAGCTTTCACTGTGAGGTTCCGGCCGACCGGCTGGTGCAGGCGCAGGCCACCGCCAAAATCCTCGGCGAAGAAATCTACAAGCGCTTTCCCTGGGCGCACTACGACTGTGAAGGCTCCAGCGCATTTGCCTTGCCCACCACGACCGACCCGGTGGAAGCCCTGCTCAACCGCACCTGGCGGCCGACGCTGAGCGTGACGGGTGCCGAAGGCTTTCCGGCCCTCAAGGATGCAGGCAATGTGCTGCGCCCCTACACCGCTTTCAAGCTCTCGCTGCGTTTTCCGCCGCTGATCGACGCCGGCGCCGCGGTGCAGGAACTCAAGACACTGCTGGAAGACAATGCGCCTTACCAGGCCAAAGTCACGTTTGAAAGCAACGGCGGCGCCACCGGCTGGAATGCGCCCAGCACCGTACCCTGGTTTGAGAACGCGCTCAACGATGCGTCGCAAAGCTTCTTCGGCGCGCCCTGCGGCACCATAGGCCAGGGCGGAACCATTCCGCTGATGAACATGCTGAGCAAGGGCTTCCCCAAGGCGCAGATGATGGTTTGCGGTGTGCTCGGCCCCAAGAGCAATGCGCACGGCCCTAACGAGTTCCTGAACGTGCCCTATGCGAAGAAGCTGACCGCCGCGGTCGCGCATGTGATGGCCCGTGTTCCCGGTTGATGCGGGTGAGCTACCCTTCTTTGCGCCGCGGTTTGCCGGCAGCGCTTGTTTCAAGCCAGGCTTTTGCTGCCGCATGCATTCCACCGTCCTAGCGCCTTTCACCGCCCGCGACGGCGAGAACCTGGCTCTCTATGAGTGGCCACTGGATGCTTTGGCCATCGAAGGGGGTCAACATGCGTTGCCGCCGCGCGCCATGGTGCTGCTGGTCCATGGCTTGGGCGAGCACGCCAGCCGCTACGACCATGTCGCCAGCCAATTGCTCGACTGGGGTTTTGCCGTGCGTGCCTACGACCAGCGCGGCCATGGCGAATCGGGCGGGGTCCGTGGTGTGCTGCCCAATGAGACTGCACTGCTGGACGACCTGGCCGAAATAGTCGACGACACGCGCCTGCGTTGCGTGCGCCTTCTGGAGGAGGTCAACGCGGACGGACGAAGCCCGCAGCCGCCTGCGCATCTTCCCCTGGTTCTGCTTGGCCACAGCATGGGCGGTCTGGTGGTGAGCCGGTTTGTCGCACTGGACATTCGCCCCGTGGATGGCCTCGTGATGTCTTCTCCCGCGCTGGAGCCGGGGCTCAACGTCTTGCAAAAGCTGCTGCTGGCCTTTATGCCGAGGCTGGCACCCGACCTGTGTGTGGGCAACGGCCTGGACGCGCGCTACATCTCGCACGATGAAGAGGTGGTCAAAAAATACTTCACCGACCGGCTGGTGCACGACAGAATCTCGCCACGCCTGGGCAAATTCATCGCAACAGCGGGTCCCGCGACGGTGGCGGCCGCCGCCCAATGGCGCACGCCTACGCTGCTGATGTATGCGGGTGCGGACCGGCTTGTCAATCCGGCCGGCAGCCGCGCTTTCTCGGAAAACGCGGCCCACTCACCGGCCGTGACCGCCGGTACGGTGACGTCGCGGTGCTTTGAGGGCCTCTATCACGAGATATTCAATGAAGTCGAGTCGGAGCCGGTGTTTGACACGCTCAAGGCCTGGCTGGACGCCCGCTTCTAGCGGTTAAGAAAATCTCAAGAGAAATTCGGCTTCAGCCCAATAAGAACGGGCGCAAACAGCTATAAAAACAATAGCAGTAACTGGCGACATCACCGGGTTCCATGCCCAGCCTGACCGCAATGTCGGACACGGTGCGAGGCGTAACCAGGTTCTCAGGCCTTCTGTCCCTTGCGTTGGCCGAGTGCAAGCCAGGCCAGCGCGGCGGCGGTGAGCCCCAGCGGCAGCAGTGACCCCAGGTTCAACAGCGCCCAGCCTTGGGTGGTCACCAGCACGCCGGAGGCCAGCGAGGAAACCGCCAGCACGGCAAAAATACAGAAATTGAGCGCGCCCTGCGCCTTGTCTTTTTCTTCCGGCCGATAGGTCTCAAGCGCCAGGGTGGTGCTGCCGGTGAAAAGAAAATTCCAGCCCAGACCCAGCAAAAAGAGCGCCGCCAGAAATTCCTTGAGCTCCACGCCCGAGAGCGCGATCAGCACGCACACCACGTTGAGCGCCAGACCCACCGCCATGATGGGCAAAGTGCCGAAGCGCCGGATCAGGTGACCGGTGAAAAAACCGGGTGCGAACATGCCGATCACGTGCCACTCCAGCACCAGCGCGACGCTGGAAAACGGCAGGCCGCAAACCTGCATGGCAATTGGCGTGGCCGCCATCAGCAGGTTCATCACGCCAAAGCCCAGGGCACCGGCTGCGGCGGCCACGATGAAGATCGGCTGCCGCATGATTTCGCGAAGTGGCCGGCCACCGCGGCTGGCATGCGCCTCGGGCGGCGGCGGAAACCGGATGAATGCCAGCAGCGCCATCGACAGCAGCGCCACGCCGGCCAGCGCCAGGTAGGCGCCTGCAAAGGGCACGTCGGTCAGCCCCCGCGTAGAGGCCGCCAGGTTGGGCCCGGCGACGGCGCCCAGCAGGCCGCCTGCCATGACCAGGGAAATGGCCTTCTCGCGAAAGGCCGGCAGGGCGAGCTCGGCCGCGGCAAAGCGGTAGAGCTGGGCATTGGCGCTGTAGTAGCCCGCCACCACTGTGGCGGCCACCAGAAGCCAGAAATTTTTGCTGTAAGCCGCATAGCAGCACAGCAGGGCCGAGGCGGCGGCCACCAGCAGGCCCAGCTGGAAGGAAATCTTGCGCCCGAAGCGCATTTGCGTGCGCGCCACCACGGACGTGGACAGCGCGCCACCCACCACATAGCCCATGACGGGCAGTGTCGCCATCCAGCCCAGCGGTGCCAGGTTCAGGCCGACCAGGCCGTTGATGGCGATGAAGGTGACGTTGTTGGTGAGAAAGAGGCCCTGGCAGACGGCCAGCAGCCAGAGATTGCGGTTCATGGCGTGCCGCTTGTCACTGCGAGAAACGACAGGCAGGCGAGCGGTGCGGTTTCGGCCCGAAGCACGCGCGGGCCGAGGGTGACGGCCGCAAAGCCGCAAGCCATGGCCGCAGCCTCTTCAGCCGCGCTGAGGCCGCCCTCGGGACCGCTCAGGAAGGTCAGTGCGCCGGCACCAGCTGCGGCCACCGCTTCGGCCAGCGGCCGGCTGCCGTCTTGTAATGAGAGTAGCAGCCGGGTGCCGCCAGCTGCGCCCTGCCCCGCGCCTTTGAGCCAGTCAGACAGGTTAGCGACGTCGTGAACGGGTGGTATGCGGCTGCGGCCGCATTGCTCGCAGGCCGCGACGGCGACGCCCCGCCAGTGCGCGATTTTTTTGTCGGCTCGCTCACCCTTGATGCGCAGCACGCTGCGCTCACTCATCAAGGGCTGGATGCTGGCCACGCCCAATTCGGCGGCTTTTTCAATCAGCCAGTCCATGCGGTCATTGGCGGGCATGCCGACGGCCAGGTGAATGGAACGGCTGGCTTCGCGTGCCGTGGCGGTGTAGCCGCCGATAAGGACCTCCACATCGCTGCGGCCCATGCGCTCGACGGTGGCTGCAAATTCCCCTTCGCTGCCGGGCTGGCCGTTGCCTTGGCCGTTGAATATTGTCAGGGCGTCGCCGGGCTGCATCCGCAAGACCTGGACGTGGCGCGCAGTGGATGGCGGCAGGCTGACGATGCTGCCAGACGCCAGCGCGATGTCAGCGAAAAACCGGGCGGTCATGGTGCTGGTGCAGGAAGATGCATTGTTAGGTGCTTGCTGTGAATGCTATAAAAATAATAGCTGCTTGCGCAGAGCCAGTGGGCGCTATGGCCTGATTGTGCATCAGAAGGTGTAGCCCACACGGGTTTCATTGCCCTCAATCTCGTCGAGCAGCACCATCAGCGGCCCGAGCTGCCGGTAGCGCGCAGCGGTGTTGCGGGCGTATTTGATGAAGCGGGGCGTGTCGGCCAGGTATTTGGGCTTGCCGTCACGCAGCGTGAGGCGCGCAAAGATGCCCAGAATCTTGAGGTGGCGCTGCAGGCCCATCCATTCCACGGCCCGGTAAAACTCGCCAAAATCGTCACCGACCGGCAGGCCGGCCTTGCGGGCTTTTTGCCAATAGCGCACGGTGATGTCCAGTACGAAATCTTCTTCCCAGCTCAGGAAGGCGTCGCGCATCAGGCTGGCGATGTCGTAGGTGATGGGGCCGTAGACCGCGTCCTGAAAGTCCAGCACCCCAAGGCCTGTCGCGCCGCGCTCAGGGGCCGTGAAATTTTCCGACGGGCCGCCCCTAGGAAAATTAGCCCCTTGAGGGGGCAGCGTAGTACGCGAAGCGACAAGCGTGGGGGCTATCAGATTGCGGGGCATGAAGTCGCGGTGCACAAACACCCGTGCGCCATTGAGCGAATTCAGGTTGCTGGCCTTGATCTGTTCGAAGATGACGTTCAGCTTGTCCTGAAGGCCGGTGTCCAGCGCCAGCCCGCGATGTCTGGCGACATACCAGTCCGGAAAGAGCGACAGCTCGCGCGACAGGAGTGCATCGTCGTAGGGCGGAAGCACGCCGGGCGTGGAGGCGAGTTGCCAGCGCACCAAGGCCTCCACCGCATCTACATACAGGTCGTAGTGCGCCGGAGTGGGGCTGGCGATAGCATCAACCTCGGCGGGCGGTCTAATCGCTTCCATCATGGTCTGCGCACCCAGGTCGCTTAGCAGCATGAAGCCCATTGGCTCATCCCAGGCCAGTACGCGCGGGGCAATCAAGCCGGCGCCGCTCATCAGGCCGGCGACTTTGACGAAAGGTCTGCAATCTTCCTGTGCAGGTGGTGCGTCCATGACGATGTAACTGCCATCGCCTGTTGCTGCGTCCACCCGGAAGTAGCGGCGAAAACTTGCGTCAGCTGATGCCGGCCTGATGGTGTCGACCCGCAGATTGTGCTGGCGGGCAGCGGCAGTCAGCCAGGCTTCGAAGGTCATGGCACGTGCCGGGTCGGCCCAGGCAATGGAAGGGGTGGTCATGTTTCTGGAGTCCCTGCCAGCCCTGCAATTGGGCGCTGGTTCGACATTGTGGGGACGGGGTGGAGGGTCATGGATAATCAGGCCTGATTTTACAAACGGGTTTATCTCACATAAACGATGCGCCGCGCATCCCCTTCGCCCTTTATTCTTTCCCCGATAGCTCAAGCTGTCTCCACGCTGGTGGTTTGCGCAGCACTGGGGATGACGGGTGCCGGGACGGCGCACGCCCAAACTCCGGCTGCGTCACCTGTTCCTTTTCAGGCCCCTTCCGCTGTTCCCCCCGCGGACCGGCCCGCAGGCGACACCCCGAAACTCAAGTCTTCGCCCCAGCTGGCCGAGCAGGTTTCCAGCGATCCCCAGGACAAGGGCCCCACATTTGTTTTTGGCGACCGGATTTCCGGCCGCCCCGATCTTGAAACCGTGATTGACGGCAATGCGGAATTGCGCCGCGGGTCTACCGCCATCCGCGCGGACCGCATTGAGTACTACCAGCCCGAAGACCAACTTAAAAGCCGCGGCAATGTTCGCATCAACCGGGCGGGCAACAGGTTTGAGGGTCCCGAGCTGGAGATCAAGCTGGACCGGTTTGAAGGCTTTTTCACGACGCCGGCCTACCGCTTCCTCAGCAACAGCGGCAACGGCCAGGCGGAGCGGATCGATTTCATCGATGAAGGCCATTTGACGGCCCAGCGCGCCAGCTACACCACCTGCGAGCGCAATGACGAGGCCAGCTGGGAGCCCTCATGGGTATTGCGCGCCAGAAGCTTCGAGTTTGACCTGGACCGCGAAGTTGGCGTTGCCAATGGAGCCGTTGTGCGTTTCAAGGATGTGCCTATCCTGGCTTTTCCCCGGGTGAGTTTTCCGTTGAGCGACAAGCGCAAGTCGGGTCTTCTGCCGCCCTCCATCGGCATGGGCTCAATCAACGGGTTTGAGTATCGGCAACCTTATTACTTTGATATTGCGCCCAATCGGGACGCGACATTTTCACCGGCGATCATGACCAAACGCGGGGTGGACCTCGCCGGCGAATTCCGCTACCTGGAGCCGAAGTACACAGGCGAACTGCAGGGAAACTTCCTGCCCGGCGACAAGTTGCGCAATCGTGACCGCTGGTCCTACAGTTATCAGCACGTTGGTGCCATCAGCAGCGGCCTGTCATCCGTCGGCGACCTGGGCATCAACCTCAACCTGAACCGGGTGAGTGACAACGATTATTGGCGTGACTTTCCAGCTCTCAAGGGGGCGACCACCCAGCGCCTTCTGCCCCAGGACGCGAGTTTGTCGTGGACCCGCGGGTTCTTTTCTTCGTCCATGCGAACGCTCAAATGGCAGACATTGCAGGATGTCACTTCGCCCATCGTTCCGCCTTACGACCGCCTGCCCCAGTTTGCAGCGGCGTACACCCGTGTGGATGCGCCGGTGGTGGGATTGGGCAATGGCTTTGACTGGTCGGTGGAGGGCGACTTCACCCGTTTTTCCGCAGATCGCCAGCTCACCAACCAGCCCAATAGTGACCGGGCATTCACGCGGCTGCAACTGAGCCGCCCCTGGCTGCTGCCTGCGGGGTACATCACCCCCAAAGTGCAGCTGCATGCCACGAGTTACAAATTTGATTCAGCGTTGCCCAATGGTGCGACAACGGCGTCGCGTGTTGTGCCTACCTTCAGCCTGGACAGCGGCGTGCAGTTTGAACGTAATGCCGGGTTCCTGGGCCGGAACTTTACCCAGACACTGGAGCCCCGGGCCTTTTATGTGCGTACTCCCTATCGCGACCAGAGCCTGCTGCCCAACTACGACTCCGGGTCCAACGACTTCAACTTCGCCACGGTCTTTACCGAAAACGCATTTGTCGGTAATGACCGTATTTCAGACGCTAACCTGCTGACCCTGGGCGTTACCTCGCGTCTGCTGGATCCTGCGACCGGTGCTGAAGCTGTGCGTGTCGGCATTGCGCAGCGCTTTCGTTTTGAGGATCAGAAGGTGACCCTGCCGGGTGTATTGCCGGTCACCGACCGCATCAGCGACTTGCTGGTCGGGGCTTCCGTCAATTGGGTGCCGCAGTGGTCTTTCGACAGTACGGTTCAGTACAACCCGAAGACCAAGCAATCTGAGCGTGCGTCGATTGGCGTGCGCTACAACCCCAGCAATTACCGCGTCATCAGTGCCGCATTCCGGCGCCAGCGCAATGTCAGCGAGCAAATTGACGTGGGCTGGCAGTGGCCCATCAATGATTTGTGGGGCGACAAGGGAAAAGATCTGGGCGCTGGGCAGGGCCAGGGAGGCGGCCGCTACTATGCCGTTGGGCGCCTGAATTACAGCGTGCTGGACAAAAAACTGGTCGACTCGATCATCGGTGTTGAATACGATGGTTGCTGCTGGATAGGGCGCGTGGTTCTGCAGCGCTCTCAAACCGGGACCGGAAGCTCGGATACGAAAATCCTGTTTCAGCTTGAACTTGTGGGGTTTTCGCGCCTCGGTTCCAACCCCCTGGAAACCCTGAAGTCGAATGTTCCACGTTACCAATATCTGCGTGAGAATACCAGCACGCCAAGCCGCTTTACTACTTATGACTAATAACCGCGCCGTCCCAAGATTTTTTTTGAACTCCACTCAAGCCGCCACAACGGCCATGGCATTGTCGATTGTGCTGATGGTGGGTGCTCAGGCGCAGGGGTTGCGGCCATCGGGTACATTGCGCCTGCCCGACGCGGCCACGGGCTCCCGGACTGCGTCGGCGCAAGGAAGCGCGCAGCGGCAGGCTGACTTCATTGTTGCCGTGGTCAACTCCGAACCCATTACCAACAACGAGGTTCGAAGCAAGTTGATTCGGACCGAGCAACAAATGCTTCAGATGGGCGCGACAGTGCCGCCGCGCAGTGAAATGGTCGGACAAATTCTGGAACGCCTGATCAGCGACAAGGCGCAGCTGCAAATGGCGCGCAATTCGGGTCTGCGGGTCGATGACAATGCCGTCGAAGCTGCGGTCCAGACCGTCGCCAGCCAAAACCAGATCACGGTCGACGAGCTGCGCAATCGCCTGAAAGCGGACAGGATTGACTATGCCCAATTCCGCTCGGAATTGAGGGACGAGCTTTTGGTCAGCCGTTTGCGCCAACGCGAGCTGGAGACTCGTGCAACGGTCACGGAGCAGGAAGTCGACCAATTTCTGCGTGACCAGGATGGCGGCACCCCATCGTCTTCGCTGGCGCTCAACCTCGCGGAAATTCTGGTGGCCGTGCCGGAAAATGCCACGCCCGATCAAGTCGCAGCGCTGCAGGCCAAGGCCCAGCAGGTGATGGACCGTGCCCGCAACGGTGCAGACTTCACGGCACTGGCCGCCGAAGTTTCGGCGTCTCCCACGCGCGCTTCGGGGGGCCTGATGGGGTTGCGGACTGCAGACCGCTATCCGGATCTCTTTGTTGAGGCGACAAGCAAATTGCAGGCGGGGGGCCTGGCGGGGCCGGTTCGGAGCGGGGCGGGATTTCACATCCTCAAAGTCATCGAAAAACGGCAAGGCGGCATGCCCAGCATGATGGTGGCACAAACCCATGCCAGGCATATCCTGCTCCGGTTGACGCCACAGCTCAGTGAAGCCGCCGCAGTGGAGAAGCTGGCGGGTTTTAAAAGACGCATCCAGGCCGGGCAGGCTGATTTCGCAGCACTCGCACGTGAGAACAGCGACGATGCCTCCGCAAAGGAAGGCGGTGACCTCGGCTGGGCAAGCACCGGCATGTTTGTGCCTGAGTTCGAGAAAGTCATGAACGGCCTGGCGCCCAATCAGGTCTCGGATCCCTTGGTTTCCCGTTTTGGCGTCCATCTTATTCAGGTGCTTGAACGCCGCGAGACCCAGCTATCGCAACGTGAACAGCGGGAGATGGCGCGCGGTGTGCTGCGCGAGAAAAAGCAAAACGAAGCCTATGCACTGTGGATCCAGGAGATTCGGGGCCGCGCCTATGTGGAGTACCGTGACGCACCGCAGCTGTGAAGATCGCCTCAGGCCTTCCTTAAGGTTCCATTCGCGCTGCGTGGGCGGGTCAACTTTCCGGCTGACTTCTCCAAAAAACGGCAGTCTTGTTTGTATGCCAGTCTGGCGGCTTTAGGTCGCCCCCAATGTGAAACATATTCCGCGCAAGCGTTTTGGCCAGCATTTCCTGACGGACCAAGGCGTCATTGAGGGGATTGTGCAGGCGATTGCTCCACGTCCAGGACAGGCCATGGTGGAGATCGGGCCTGGATTGGCTGCGCTGACCCAACCCTTGGTTGAACGGGTGGGGCACTTGACGGTCATTGAGCTGGACCGCGATCTTGCCCGCCAGTTGCGATTGCACCCCCAGCTTGCCGTGGTTGAGTCCGACGTGTTGAAAGTGGATGTCCGCCAGCTGGCGCGAACGGCCTGTGCCGAAGGGCAAAAACTTCGGGTGGTCGGCAATCTCCCCTACAACATTTCCACACCCATCCTGTTTCATTTGCTGGATGCCGTGGAGGTCATAGAAGACCAGCACTTCATGTTGCAAAAAGAAGTGATAGACCGGATGGTGGCGGTGCCAGCTACCAGCGATTACAGCCGGCTCAGCGTGATGCTGCAGTGGCGCTACGCGATGGAAAACGTGCTGTTCGTGCCGCCGCACAGTTTTGATCCGCCGCCGCGGGTCGATAGCGCCGTGGTGCGCATGGTGCCGCATGCAGCGCCTGTGGCGCTGGACGTCAAACTCCTGAGTGAGCTGGTGCAGGTCGCCTTTAGCCAGCGTCGCAAGTTGCTGCGCCACACCTTGGGAAAGTGGCTGGACAGCCACGGTTTTGGCGGGCAGTTTGATGTCCAGCGGCGCGCTGAAGAAGTCGGGGTGACCGAGTATGTGGCCCTGGCGCGGAGCGTAGCGCAACTGCGCAATTAGCTGTTCGGTACACCTGATATGAAGATATTTGTCATCTCACTTCCCGAGGCGACCACCAGGCGAGCGACTATTGACCGGCAAATGATGGCGCTGGGGCTGCGCTATAGCCTGATTGATGGTGTGCGAGTCGACCCAGAACGGCTGGCCGAGGTAGGCTACAGCGAAAGTGCGCGTCGGATTCGTTATGGTTACAGCATGTCGCCCGGGGAGGTCGGCTGTTTTCTGGCGCATCAGGATGCCTGGAGAGCAGTGCTGGCCGAGGGCGAAAAATGCCTCGTGCTGGAAGATGACGTATTAATTCCAACGCTAAGTACGGCGTTGCTCGCCCAGCTTGAATTGGCACCGTATCCCATGGTCAGGCTCGCAGGCGTCTTTGAGAAACGGCACAAATTCATCGGCGACACACCCTACGCAAAGTACTGGGGTGACCCTTCCGGCGCGGCGGCTTATGTGCTGGGACCGCGAGAGGCCGCGGAGCTGATACGGCGATCAACGCGGTTTTACATGGCCGTTGACGACTTTATGGAGGCGAGGCATTTACACGGTATCAACACCTATGCCTTGTTGCCCTATCCGGTCCGCCAGGCGGGAACCGACACGCAAATCGGCCATCGGGTTCGACCGCGATTGTCCGGCATCGCGCGTCTTCAGCTGATGCTGGTGCGCATCCCGATTGATATCAGCAAATATTTTCACCGCATTCTTTACTACATGTTTTAAGTCGCGGCGCGGTGCTGTCGGATGCGGCCGTTGTCTTAACTTCCGGCCTGGCGAAAAAAAGCCCGCAACAAGCGGGCCTTTTGTGAACCGGACAGCGCGCCTTTTTTCAGGCAGCTGCCAGCCAGTAACCCGCATTAAACGGGCTGCTCATGCGCAACGCCAGTGGCGACACGTCTACCAATTTGTCGGTCGGCATGATTTCTTCGCCTTCCGCGGTTGCTTGCTGGGCCTCATTCGCCCGATCCCCTTGGCCAATGTCTGGGGAGCGGGCTACAGAAAAGAATAGAAACATCTGAACGGTATCTTGCGATCCGCCCAGTAATCAGAGGCATCCCGGAAGATGTCGAGCAACTGCTCGCGCGCTTCCTTGTCAAATTTGGCGTTGGCCGGAATTTGCTCGAGCACGACAATAAAGCCGGGTTGCGGGCCTGACTTGTGAACCAGGTCCGTCATGCAGTCGTACAGTGCGTCGAAGTTTTTGCCGAAATGCGCCGGAAAGGTGTACTGCGCCGCAATCATGTCCAGCACGTCCTGCTTGCTCTGGGCGTTGCCCAGGTTGGCGTACAGGAAATGCTGGTTTAAATGTGTCGCGGCATCCTGCAGGTCTTGCACCCGGAAGGCCCGTATGGATTGAACGATATTGGGACGTACGCCGCGCAAGGGCGTTTCACCGTCCTTGCGCAAAGGCGTTTCGTTGTCCCGACGAAGTGGTGTATCCATCTCCGCTACTCTTTCTCTTAAGTCAAAAACTCAAAATAACGATCACAGTTCAATTTATTGAACGATTTTGCGAAAACTCGCATAGTGATCGTCGGTGTAATAACAGGCATCAGGTGCGACAGGTTTCAAGCCACCACAAACGATGCGCCGGGCTCCCCGGCTGCGCTCACCGGGCGTTCTGACGGTGTATTCGCGGTAGTAACCGCGACTTTGAGCCGGTAGAAGTCGTTCCCGGTTCCCAAACACCACGCCGTCCTTTTCATGCTTGAAAGGCCCGCCCTGGTAGATCAGCACCATCATGTCGCGTCCCTGGGGGGGCAATTGGACGGTCGCTATGGTCCCGATCGGAACCGGGCCCTTTGCCTGCACCATGCTGGGGATTGACCCGGCCAGACCGGTTGCCAAAACCAGCAACATGGCCGTTTTGGCCGCCCACCCATTGCGCAACATGAAAAAAACCTTTTTCTCGAATTCAGAGTTACCCACCGATTTTTCGGGTTAACCCTTAAATTTCAAGAGAGGTAGTTTGCCGCATGTGGCTAAAAAACGCAAGTGGATGCTGAAAATTTAGGCAGTAAAGAGAGAGGTCATTGATGCACTAAGTTAGTGCTAGCTATCTAATTTTGGCTCATCGACTCGCATTGGCATCCGCTACCGTCAGTGCGGTCATGTTGACAATACGGCGCACCGTTGCCGTAGCGGTCAGGATGTGCATGGGCTTGTTTGCTCCCAGCAAAACCGGGCCGATGGCGATATTGCCACCCGCCGCTGTTTTCAGCAGGTTGTAGGAAATGTTCGCTGCATCAATATTGGGCAGTACCAGGAGGTTGGCCTCACCCGTCAGGGTGCTGTTCGGCATGATGAGGGCGCGCGCATCGGCGTCCAATGCCATGTCGCCATGCATCTCCCCATCAACCTCAAGCCATGGCGCTTTCTCGCGCAGCAACTCCAGCGTGCGGCGCATTTTCAGGGCGCTGGGCAGGTTGGAAGAGCCAAAATTCGAATGCGACAGCAGAGCCGCCTTGGGCTTGATGCCAAAGCGCATCATTTCCTCGGCCGCCATGGTGGTGATCTCCGCGAGCTGTTCCGCAGTCGGATCGCAGTTGACGTGCGTATCGAGCAGGAACACCTGGCGCCCCGGAAGCAACAAGCCGTTCATGCAGGCATAGGTGTTGACGCCTTCGCGCTTGCCGATGACCTGATCCAGATAGTCCAGATGATGGGCCGTCGTGCCCCAGGTGCCGCAAATCAGCCCGTCCACGTCGCCTTTGTGCAGCAACATGCCGGCGATCAATGTGAGGCGGCGGCGCATTTCGATTTTGGCGATCTGCACCGTCACACCACGGCGTTCCATGAGGCGGTGATAGGTTTGCCAGAAGTCGCGGTAGCGATGATCCTGCTCGACATTGACGACGTCGTAGTCGAGCTCCTCCTTAAGGCGCAGGCCGAATTTTTCGATGCGTTGGGCAATGATGGCGGGCCGGCCGATCAGTGTCGGGCGTGCGAGTCCTTCATCCACCACGATCTGGCAGGCACGCAGCACGCGTTCTTCCTCACCCTCGGCATAGGCCACACGCTTGCGGCTGGCGGCCTTGGCGGCCGCGAAAATCGGTTTCATCACCGTGCCCGAGGCGTAGACAAAGCTTTGCAGCCGCTCGCGGTAAGCGTTCATGTCCTGAATGGGCCGCAGGGCCACCCCGCTGTCGGCCGCCGCCTGCGCGACGGCGGGCGCGATCTTCATCATGAGGCGCGGATCGAAAGGCTTGGGAATCAGGTATTCGGGCCCGAACGCCAGCTTTTCACCCACGTAGGCGGCTGCCACGACTTCACTTTGCTCGGCCTGCGCCAGCTCGGCTATGGCGTGTACAGCCGCGATTTCCATCTCGATGGTGATGGTGGAGGCCCCGGCATCCAGTGCGCCGCGGAAGATGTAGGGAAAGCACAGGACGTTGTTGACCTGATTCGGGTAGTCGGTGCGGCCGGTCGCCATGATGGCGTCGTCGCGCACGGTCCGGACGTCCTCCGGCGTGATCTCGGGATTGGGATTGGCCAGCGCCAGGATGATGGGCTTGGCGGCCATTTTGGCGACCATGTCTTTCTTGAGCACGCCACCGGCGGAAAGGCCCAGGAAGATGTCCGCGCCAGCGATGACGTCGGCAAGCGTGCGTGCATCGGTCTTCTGCGCGAACTGGATCTTGTCTTCGTCCATCAGCTCGGTGCGGCCTTCATAGACCACGCCGGCCAGATCGGTCACGAACACGTTTTCGCGCTGGATGCCCAGCTTGAGCAACAGGTTCAGGCAAGCCAGGGCGGCCGCGCCCGCGCCGGACGTCACGAGCTTGACTTGCCCCGGACCTTTGCCGACAACCTTGAGCGCATTCAGGACGGCCGCACCTACGGTGATGGCGGTACCGTGCTGGTCATCATGGAAGACCGGGATCTTCATGCGCTTGCGCAGCTCACGCTCGATATAAAAACAGTCGGGCGCCTTGATGTCTTCAAGGTTGATGGCGCCGAAGGTCGGCTCCAGCGAAGCAATGATGTCGACCAGCTTGGCCGGGTCTTTTTCGTCGATCTCAATGTCGAACACATCCACGCCGGCGAACTTCTTGAACAGCACGCCCTTGCCTTCCATGACCGGCTTGGAGGCCAAAGGGCCGATGTCGCCCAGGCCCAGCACGGCGGTGCCGTTGGTCACGACAGCCACAAGGTTGCCGCGGCTGGTGTACTTAAAGGCGTTATTCGGGTCCTTGACAATTTCTTCGCAAGGTGCGGCGACGCCTGGCGAATAAGCCAGGGCCAGGTCGCGCTGGTTGGTCAGCTGTTTGGTCGCTGCAATGGCGATCTTGCCCGGGGTCGGAAACTCGTGGTATTCAAGTGCGGCGAGGCGCAATTCGGCGCGTTTTTCTTCGCGATTGGCTTCAGTGCTATTGGGCGTCGCGGTGGGGGGTGTCGGCATCAGCAAGGTCTCCAGCGGAAACGGTCGGGTCGACCGTCAATTTCTTGTAAGGTCTGCGATTGTAGGCCGTCGGAGGGGAAAACCCTAGTAAGTGAATCTACGCAAAAAGGTGTATTGCTTTTGACTTTTCAGCACAGAAAGCCGCTTTGCCGCGGAGCTCATTCACGATGGCGGCGCGTAGCCGTTTTTTGAGCGCTTTAAGCGCGAAATAAAAAAAGCCAGGTTGGCGGGCCTGCGCCGCTCAGCGCGCAACACCCAGCAAATGGTCCAGGCGCTCGGGCTGCTCGCGCAACGCCTGGGCCGTTCCGGTGTGGACTACCATGCCGCGGTCCAGCACCACGGCGCTGTCGGAAATCGCCAGAATGGCTTGCGGGTGTTGCTCCACGATGATGGCGCTCAGGCCCTCTTCGCGCGTGATGCGGCGTATGGCGCGCAGCAGCTCCTCCACGATGATGGGCGCCAGGCCCTCCAGCGGTTCGTCGAGCAGCAGCAGCTTCGGGTTGAGTACCAGCGCCCGGCCCACAGCCAGCATCTGCTGCTCGCCGCCCGACAGCTGCGTGCCCAGGTTGCCCTTTCGCTCGGCCAGGCGCGGGAACATGGCGTACACGCCTTCGGGGTTCCATTTGCCCGGGCGCGCCACCGCCGTCAGGTTCTCGTGCACCGTCAGCGACTTGAAGATATTGCGCTCCTGCGGCACCCAGCCTATGCCGGCCGCCGCGCGTTCGTGCGAGGGCAAATGGTGCAACGCGACCATGGATGTGCCCGCCCCGAACGAGATGGCGCCGCCGTGCTGCCGCGTCGCGCCTGCCAGTGTGTTGATCAGCGTGGTTTTGCCGGTGCCGTTACGGCCCAGCAGCGCGAGCGTCTGTCCCTCGCCCAGTGCGAACGACACCTCGTGCAGCACCACTGCCTCACCGTAGCCGGCGCGCAGTTTGTCGACCTTGAGCAGTTCAGCCATGAGCCACCTCTTCGCCATGGCCCAGATAGACCGCCTTGACCTGAGGGTCGGCCGCGATTTCCTCAGGCGTGCCCTCGGTCAGCAGCGTGCCGTTGACCAGTACCGTCATGGTGGTGGCGAAGCTGAACACCAGGTCCATGTCGTGCTCGATCAGCAGTACCGACACGTCAGCGGGCAGTGCGGCCACGGTCTGCAGCAGTTCTTCGCGCTCGCCGGCCGGCACACCCGCCACGGGTTCGTCGAGCAGCAGCACACGCGGCTCGCAGGCCAGCGCCACGGCGATTTCCAGCAAGCGGCGCTTTCCGTAGGCCAGCATGCGTGTCGGTTGATCCATCACTCCGGTCAGGTGAAACTGCTCCAGCAACTGTTCGCAGCGCTCGGCCACGCGCCGGTTGCGCCCCAGCGCCTGCCACCATTTCGCGCCGAGCCCCGCTTGTTGCGATACGGTCAGTGCCAGCGTTTCCAGCGGCGTGAGCGAATCGAAGAGCTGGTTGATCTGGAAGGTACGCACCATCCCGCGCTTGACGCGCTGGTGCGGCGCCAGCCGCGTGATATCTTCGCCGTCGAGGAGGATGCGGCCCTCGGTCGGCTGCAGAACGCCCGTCAGCAGGTTGACCAGCGTGGTCTTGCCCGCACCGTTCGGCCCTATCAGCGCATGGCGCGCGCCGCGACGCAGGTTCAGGCTCACGTTGTTGGTGGCGGCAATGCCACCGAAGCGCATCACCAGCCCTTGCGCGGACAGCACCGCGTCGCTGTGCGGCGCCGCGCTCATGACTGGCCTCCGTGCTTAGGCAACCATGCCCAGGGCCGGACCAGGCGCTCGCGCCCCACCAGCACCAGCACCACCAGGAAGAGGCCTATCCAGAAGGTCCAGTACTGCGGCGTGATGGACGACAGCGCGTCCTGCATCAGCTTGAACACGATGGCCCCGGCTACGCCGCCATACAGCCAGCCAGCGCCGCCGACCACCAGGATCAGCAGCACATCGGCCGAACGATGAAACTCAAACAAATCCAGCGAGGCAAAGCCGGTGGTTTGCGTCATCAACGCTCCCGCGGCGCCCGCGACGCCGGCTGCCACCGTGTAGACCACGGTCAGCCGCGAAGCGACCGGAATGCCGATGGCCATGGCGCGCAGGCGGTTGTCGCGTATCGCCTTGAGTGTCGCGCCCAGCGGCGAATGCACGAGGCGACGCATCAGCACAAACAAAATGAGCAGCACGGCCAGCGAGTAATAGGCGGCGGTGCGGCCCGACAGGTCAAACTCGAAGCGGCCCAGCAGCGGGCCCATCACCACGCCTTGCAGGCCGTCGGCGCCGCCGGTCAGCCAGTCAAGCTTGTTGGCCAGCTCCAGCAGGATCAGCGCCACCCCCAGTGTCACCATGAGCCGTGTCAGGTCGCTGCCGCGCTGGATGGTGAGTGAACACACGGCACCCAGCAGTGTGGCGGTGGCGATGCCCACCGCCAGGCCCACCAGCGGGTCCGGCATGACCAGCTTGGCGAACAGCGCCGCCGCATAGCCGCCTATGCCGAAGAAGGCTGCATGGCCCAGCGAGACGATGCCGGTGTAACCCAGCACCAGATCCAGCGACACCGCGAACAGCGCGACGATGGCGATCTCATTGATGATGGACGCGTGGCTGGGCATCAGCACTGGCGCGGCGAAGGCGGCGAGCCAGAGCACCGGTTCCCAGAGCTTCCAGCGGCTGTTTTTAAGCAGGGACGTTTGAGTGTTCATTTATCTGCCGCCCTTGCGCACAAAGAGGCCCTGCGGCCGCCAGATCAAAATCACGATCATCAGGCTGTAAACGATGAAGGCCCCCAGCTTGGGGATGTAGTACTTGCCCGCCACGTCGGCAATGCCCAGCAGCAGCGCGGCCAGCAGCGGCCCGGTGATCGACGTGGTGCCGCCCACGGCCACCACGATCAGGAAGTAAATCATGAACTTGAGCGGAAAGCTCGGATCCAGCCCCAGCACTTCGGCGCCCAGCGCGCCGCCCAGGCCGGCCAGTCCCGAGCCGACGGCGAAGGTCGAAAGGAACACGATGTTGACGTTGATGCCCAGGCCGGCCGCCACGCGCTGGTCGTCCACCGAGGCACGCAAGCGGCTGCCGAAGCGCGTGCGAGTCAGCACGTATTGCAGGCCCAGCGTGAGCGCGGCGCACACCGCAATGATGAACAGCCGGTAGTGGCCCATGCCCAGCATCCAGGCGCCGCTGCCGATCTCGGTGCGGCCCTTGAGCCATTGGGGCAGCTGCACGATCTGCTGCGTCGAGCCGACGAAGTAGTCCACGCTGGCCACCGCCATGAACACCAGGCCGATCGAAAACAGCACCTGGTCCAGGTGCGGCTTGTTGTACAGCGGCCGGTACAGCGTGCGCTCCAGCACAGCGCCTAGCAGCGCTGAGCCGGCGAAGGCCAGCGGCAGGCACAGCAAAAAAGGCACGCCGAAGTGCTGCATCAGCAACACGGTGATGTAGCCGCCGGCCATCGCGAAAGCGCCATGCGCGAGGTTGATGAAATTCATCAGGCCCATGGTCACCGCCAGGCCCACCGCCAGGATGAACAGCAGCATGCCGTAGGCGATTCCGTCAAAAAGAAGGGTCAGCATGCTTTGGCCAGAGGATCAGTGTTTGCTTGAGAGAGGTCCGTGCCAGGAATACCGCGGAACCGGCTTCGCCGGGCCGCTGGTGTTGCCCCCAGCAGGGGGAAGGCGACGCGAAGCGGCGCTTCGGGGGGTTACTTGTTCTTCCCGGGATCCTTGACGTCCTTGATCACATCAAACTCCACGTTGTAGAGTTGCCCGTCCTTCTTCTCGACCTTGCGCAGATAGACATCCTGCACGATGTCGCGCGTCTGTGCGTCGATGAAAATCTTGCCGCGCGGGCTTTCAAACAGCTGGCCCTTCATGGCTTCGAGCAGCGCGTCGCCGCCACCCTGGCCCTTGCTGGTTTTGAGCGCCTCGTAAATTACCCGCATGCCGTCATAGCCACCCACCGCCATGAAGTTGGGGCGCAGGCCCTTGTTGGCTTTGGCAAACGCTTCCACGAATTTTTTGTTCATCGCCGAGGGGTGCGCCGCCGAGTAGTGGTGCGAAGTAACGACGCCAATCGCGCCGTCACCCATGTCGTTGAGCTGGTCGTCGTCCGTCACATCGCCGGTGGCGATCAGCCGAATGCCGGCCTTGTCCAGGCCGCGCTCAAGAAACTGCTTCATCACCGCGGCGCCTGCGCCCGAAGGCACGAAGACGAAGAGCGCATCGGGCTTGTTGTCCCGCACTTTTTGCAGGAAGGGCGCGAAGTCGGGATTGCGCAGCGGCACGCGCAGCGCGTCGGTCACCTGGCCGCCATTAAAGGTCAGGCGGTCCTTGAAGAATTTCTCCGCGTCGATGCCGGGGCCGTAGTCGGACACCAGCGTGACCACCGTCTTGATGCCGTTCTTGGGCGCCCAGTCGGCCAGGGCGACCGAAACCTGCGGCAGCGTGAAGCTGCTGCGCACGATGTAGGGGGAAGCCTGCGTGATGCTGGATGTTGCCGCCGCCATCACCACCATGGGCGTCTTGGATTGCGTCGCAATGGGCGCGGTGGCCAGGGCCGAGGGCGTGATGCCGAAGCCTGCCAGCACGTTGACCTTGTCGTTGACCACCAGCTCTTGCGCCAGGCGCCGTGTGGTGTCCGGCAGTGAGGTGTCGTCCTTCACGATCAGCTGGATTTTCTTGCCCGCCACGCTGTCGCCGTTCTGCGCCATGTAAAGGCGCACGGCCGCCTCGATCTGCCGGCCGGTGGTGGCCTGCTGGCCCGTCATCGGCAGGATCAGGCCGATCTTGAAGGTGTTGTCCTGGGCCAGTGCCGGGGCGGCGGCAAGTGCCGCGGCCGACAGCGCGGCGGCGGTGAGGAAGGTACGTTTTTTCATGCTTGTCTCCTGGGTGGTTTTCAGTTCTTGCTGCTGCGTCAAACGCGGCGGAGTTCAGGTCGCCGGCATCCGGCCGTAAAACGGTGCGAGTCTAGTATGAGTGCGGTATCAGCACAAATGTTCGATATGTGAACACATCGGCCATGCCCTCCATGGCTTCATTGTGTGGGTTGCCGCTCACGGGGTTGCTGTTGGTTCGCGGTCGGTTGCGCGATCATCGCGCGCATGACCCGGTGATCGCACACAAGTTGTCCCCTCACGCGTCGGGCCGGTAGGAAGAATCCAGCGTCACCGAACCGACCACGCGCGAGACACAGGCGCACAAGCGCGTGTTTTGTTGTTTCTCGTGCTCGCTCAGAAAGACGTCGCGGTGGTCGATCTCGCCGTCGACCGCCAGCACGTCCAGTGTGCACAGGCCGCATTCGCCGCGCTTGCAGTCGAAGACGGCCTGCACCCCAGCCTGCTCCAGCGCATCCAGCAGGCTGCAGTCGGCCGGCACAGTGATGTCCAGCGCGTGGCGGGGGATTTGCACCCGAAAAGCCTGCGGTGCGAAGCGCCCGCTGTTGCCGAAGGTTTCATAACGCAGGTCGGCCGCTGGCCGGCCCGAGGCTTCCCAGGCATGGCGCGCCGCGTCCAGCATGGGCACCGGGCCGCAGACATACATTTGCGCGCCGGCCGGTAGCGCTGCGATCTCGCCGGCGAAATCGATGCGCGCGTCGACGGCCGCCTGCAGCCGCTCGCCCAGGCAAGCCCGCAGCATTTCGCCGTAAGCCAGTTCAGATTCACTGCGCACGCCATACAGCATGCGCAGCGGCCGGCCCGACTGCGCACAGCGGTCGGCCAGCGCCTGGGCCATGCCCACCAGCGGCGTGATGCCTATGCCGCCGGCCACCAGCAGGTAAGCCGGGGCATTGAAGTCCAGCGGGAAATGGTTGCGCGGCCCGCTCACCTGCAACCGGTCGCCAGCGGCCAGCTGCCACATCGCGCGCGAACCGCCGCGGCCGTCGTCCAGCCGCTTCACCGCGATGCGATACGTTTGGCCATCGGTCTCGCTGACCAGTGAGTAAGAACGAAGCTGCGGCTTGCCGTCCACCAGCAGCTGTACCTGCAGGTGGCTGCCAGGTTCGTGGCGCTGCACGGTGGCTGCGTCACCCATGGGCCGGATGCGGAACTCGCGCACGGTGGGCGTGAGTTCGTCAAAAGATTCAATGACCGCATCGGTCCAGCTGGAGGTGGCTTTCATTCAGTTTTCCGTGATCTCTTAAATTCGAGGGCCGCCGTGGAACCGGCTTTGCCGGGCCACTGGTGGCGCCCCTTGGGGGGAGGCGGCCGCAGGCCGCTTTGGGGGGACGTCATTTCTTCCGTATGAGCCGCACGCCGGGCATCTGGTCCAGGTTGTGGCTGGCCACGGCAGCGCGCAGGTTGCGCTGGGCCAGGCGTGAGTGCTCGCGCATGATCGCTTCGGCGCGCGAGCCCTCGCGCTGCTCAATGGCGTCGAGCACCTGTCGGTGCTGGTCCTGCGCCACGACCAGCATGTCGCGAGCGCCCGGGGAATTGGCCTGCACCACTACAAAACCCGAAGGCGACGCAAACGGCAGGCTGAACACGCGTTCGAGCTCCTTGGCAATGACGCTGCTACCGGCCATTTCACCCAGCAGTTCATGAAACCGCTCGTTCAGCGCGACGTAGGAAGAGAAAGCCTCATCGTCCAGCGCAGGCTGGCTGAGCACCGCATCGATCTTGCCCAGGCATTCGCGGGCTTCGTTCAGCACCACGGTGGGTGCGCCGCGCTCGGCGGCCAGCCGCGCCGACAGCCCTTCAATGGTGCCGCGCAGTTCGATCGCTTCGGACACATCGCGTTCGGAAAACGTGCGCACGGCGTAGCCGCCGTTGGGCAGCGACTCCAGCAGGCCTTCCTGCTCCAGCCGCATCAATGCCGCGCGGATGGGTGTGCGTGAGAAGCCGAGTTTTTCAACGATGGACAGCTCGGCAATGCGTGCTCCGCCGGGCAACTCGCCGGCCAGGATCATCTCGCGAAGCTGAAGCTGCGCCCGCACCTGCGCGCTTTCAAGGCTATTTTGGCCTGTAGCCCTTTCGGAATCTGCGCTGGAAGCTACTGAATTGATAGCATTGATTGTGGTTCGCATAAAAAATGATCCCCGCCTCAGGCCGCCAGCCGGATAGTGATGACAGGCGCCGGTGGTTTTTCTTTCGCGATCAGTCCGTCTATCAGGCGCCGGGCCCACATCGAGCCGGCATCGATGTTGAGGTTGTAGAACTGGTGGTCCGGGTGTTCGTCGATGGCGATTTGCTGGGCCTCCAGCACATGTTCGTCCTCGCGGAAGATGCCGGCCACGCCCTCGCGCAGCTGGTGCGTCAGGCGCTGTTCACCCAGGCAGTAATTGCGTGCGAAAGCCCAGAAGTAGTGGCAGCTGCCGTCTGTTTCCGGCGTCACCGTATTCAGCACAAAACCATTGACGCCCTTGCTGCGGTCGCCCGGCTGGCCGTCTTTGGGTGGCGCACCCGATCCGGCTTCGGCCACGCCGACGTCGATGTTCACAGTGCAGGGCGCTTCGAATTTGATGATTTGCCAGCGGTCCACCTTGCCCCTGTAGCCGCGCGCGTGCTCAATCTGCCCGGCCCAGAACGGCGGTGCGTCGATGTTTTCCATCCAGCGCGTGACGGTGGCCGTACGGTCGCCATGCGTGGCGACAAAGGGCGCCTCGGCCACGGCGCGCTGGCCGATGCTGGAGCCGTGCACAAAGGTTTCGTGGGTCAGGTCCATCAGGTTGTCGACGACCAGGCGGTAGTCGCACTTCACCGTGATCAGCTTGCCGTCGCCGGCCCAGTCTGCGTCGTCGTTCCAATGCATGTCGGGCACCAGCGCCGGGTCGGCCTTGGCCGGGTCGCCGGGCCAGATCCAGACAAAGCGATGCTTTTCCAGTACCGGGAAGGCACGCACGCAGGCCGAAGGGTTCAGCGTTTCCTGGCTGGGCATGTGGGTGCAGCGGCCCTGGGCGTTATAGACCAGGCCGTGGTAACCGCAGGTCACCTCGTCGCCGTTCAGCGTGCCCATGGACAGCGGCAGCAGCCGGTGCCAGCAGGCGTCTTCCAGTACGGCGACCTGGCCGTCGGTGCGGCGGAACATCACCACCTTCTGCTTGCAAATCGTGCGCGCCAGCAGCGTGCGGCCCACCTCCACGTCATAAGCGGCGGCATACCAGGCGTTCAGGGGGAAAGTCGATTTCTGAGCATTCATGGATACTCAATGTATACATAAATTGCCAAAAAGCCAAGAAAAATAGGGAAATTCAGGGTAAATACGGAATTTCTGTATTCAATGAGAGGTGATTTTGCTGGAATACCATGGGGGTTTGTGCCTGCAACCGATGGAGACTTTCCCATGACCGCCAAGCTACCCGCCCGTTATGACCATGTCGGCAGCTTTCTGCGCCCGCAGTACCTGCTGGAAGCCCGCGAGCAAAAAGCCAAGGGCCAGATCACGCCTGAACAACTGCGCAAGGTCGAAGACCAGGCCATCACCGAAATCGTGAAGTTCCAGGAAGACGTGGGCCTCAAAAGCATCACTGACGGCGAATTCCGCCGCACCTACTTCCACATCGACTTCCTCGAGCAGATCGGCGGCGTGAAGACCGATATCCCGGTCACCATCCAGCGGCCCGACGGCAGCATGGAACTGGCGCCGCCGGTGATGCGGGTGATCGACAAGGTGCGCCACGTCAAGGACATCCAGCTCGCCGACTTCCAGTACCTCAAAAGCCAGGTCAGTGCGGGCAACACGCCCAAGGTCACCATTCCCTCGCCCACGATGCTGCACTTTCGCGGCGGCCGCGCCGGCATCAGCAAGGAGGCCTATCCCGAACTCGATCCGGCTTTTTACGACGACGTAGCCAAGGCCTATGGCGACGAACTGCGCAGCCTGGCCGCGGCCGGCTGTACCTATGTGCAGATGGACGACACCAACCTGGCCTACCTGTGCGACGAGAAAATGCGTGAAGCGGCGCGCCAGCGCGGAGACGATCCCAACGAGCTGCCGCACCGCTACGCCAAATTCATCAACAAGGTGGTCGCGCAAAAGCCCGCCGGCATGACGCTGGCCATGCATTTGTGCCGCGGCAACTTCAAGAGCACCCACGCCGCGGCCGGCAACTACGAGCCGGTGGCCGAGGCGCTGCTCAAGGAGATGGACCTGGACGCCTATTTCCTCGAGTACGACGACAGCCGCAGCGGCGACTTCAAACCCCTGCGCTACCTGCCCAAGGGCAAGACCGTGGTGCTGGGCCTGGTCACTACCAAGTTCGGTGAAATGGAAAGCAAGGACGACCTGAAGCGCCGCATTGAAGACGCTGCGAAATACGCGCCGCTGGAGCAGCTCGCGCTGTCACCGCAGTGCGGCTTCAGCAGCACCGTACACGGCAACAACATCGCCGTGGAAGCGCAACGCAACAAGCTGCGCCTGGTGGTCGAAACCGCACGCGAGGTGTGGGGCACAGCCTGAGCTGACCCCGGGACTGGCACTCATCCTCCCCTTCTCGTATCCCCTTCTCGTATCTTTAGCGAGGGGGCCTGGCTGACTCCAGCCTGTTTTTTTGGGGGCCGTTAACCGGCGCCTTCTGCTGCGTCGGTAGTTTCGCTGTGGCTTGGTGGCTCCCGGTTGGCGGCGATCCCGTGGGCAACCCCGGCCAACGGGTCGGTGCCACGATTGGGCATCAAACGGCTCACCATTCCCACTGGACGTGCGCAAGCAGCTCTCAAAAAGATAGCAAGCATGGCCTGGGCATGCCGCCCGCAGGCTTCTGGCGCAGCTCTCGCCAGTACGGGCGCTGCCGGCCGGCGCGTACCCCATGAGTGCCGCCCCTCTTCTTTGCCTCCTCTTCTTATCCCTATTGACCGGTGCTCCTTCGTGCGGACGACGACCACTTCTGTCTGCCTGTCGGTGGGAATAGGGCAATGAACATTTACTTACATTTGGCAAAGAGCCATCGGCGTGCCGGCTTATTTTTCCAGGATCTTTAAATAACTGTGCAAAAACAAACACTTACAGCGAAAATAGGAGGTGTTTTAACAAAAAATATTGGACAGCGTAAGAGCAAAGCGCTACAACCGATAAAACATTTTGTTGCATTTGTACACCGAAAGGGTCGCTTCTTGAGCAGTTCAGTCTTTCTGGCATCCAGGCTTGTCGCCTGGGGGGTTCTGGGCGTATGCATCGCCCTGGACGTCCCTGCGCTGGCGCAGGTCCGGGCAGACGTGCGGCCCGATGCCGGAACGCTGCTGGAGCCGCAAGGTTCGTTACCGTTGCTGCCCTTGCGTAGCGGGCCACTGCCCGAACTGGCACCGCCCCGGGTTGCGGAGCCAGCGGCGGGAACTGCGCGCATTACGCCAGCGGCGTTCAGCTTTTCCGGCAACAGCGTTTTCTCCAGTGAAGCACTTGCGGCTTTGCTGTCGAGCCGGCTCCACCGGCCCACGGATCTGGCCGGCCTCACAGATGCCGCCAATGCCATCAGCGCGCTTTACCGGCAGAACGGCTATCTGCTCACGCAGGCGTACCTGCCCGAGCAGGCGTTTCCCGCAGAAGGCGGGACTGTCGCCATCACCATCATTGAAGCGCGGGTCGGCCGCGTCTCTGTGCGTGTCGACGGCGCCGGCATCTCAAAGGCGTTCGCGGAAGAACTGGTGGGCAGCCAGCTGCGGTCCGGTGACGCCGTTACCGAATACGCACTCGACAAGCCCGTGTTGCTGTTGCGCGACCTGGCGGGATATGACGCCGGCGCTACGGTTGAGCCTGGAGATCGCCTGGGCCTGGCGGATGTCCTGATCACCGTGCAGGGCAAAGGGCCGCGCGCCGACGGCTCGGTCAGCGTAGACAACCATGGCGCGCGCGCCGCTGGTGCCGCGCGTGTCACGTTAAGTGCCAATCTCAACAACCTGCTGGGGCGCGGTGACGTGCTGGCCTTGAGCGCCCAGCAAAGCGACCAGGCTGGCTCGACCCTGTACCGCGCCGGCTACACCGTGCCGGTCGGCGCTTACGGCACGCGGGTGGGTGTCAGCGCGGTGCGCCTGGACTACGCGCTGGGCAAGCAATTCGAGCCGCTGGGGGCCAGCGGCCGGGCCGACATTCTCGGCCTCACCCTGTCCCACCCCCTGCTGCGCGGGCGCGCCAACAATTTGTACGGCCTCATCAGTGCAGAGCAAAAAAAGCTCGTTGACGAAACGCGCACACCCGCACTCAAAAGCGAGCGCGACATCGCCGCGCTCAGGCTGGGGCTGGCGGGTAACTTCATCGACGAACTGGCGGGCGGCAGCAGCCTGAACAACTATGCCGTGAACGCCACCTTCGGCCGCCTCACGCTGAATGCGGCCGATCAGGCGCTTGACGATGGCCTCGGCGGCCTGCGCACAGCGGGCGGTTTCAGCAAGCTGAACCTGGAATTCCAGCGCTCCCAGTTTTTTGATGCCGCTTACAGCTTTCACGTCGCGGCACAGGCCCAGCTGGCGTCGAAAAACCTCAGCTCGGCCGAAAAAATGGTTCTGGGCGGGCCCAATGGCGTGCGCGGCTACCCGGTGGGGGAAGGCGTCGGCGACGCCGGTTTCCTGTTGAACCTGGAGTCGCGTTACCAGCTCGCCCCAACGGTCTGGGGTGAGCCTTTGACTCTGCTGGCTTTCTATGACCATGGGCGCATTCGCTTCAACCAGAACGGCCCCACTGTGCCGGGCAATGCCAACACGCTGAGCCTCGGTTCCGTCGGTGTGGGCGCCACGCTGGGCCAGCCCGGCAAATTCCTGGTCAAGACCTACCTGGCATGGCGCACGACGACGGCGCCGCCGTCCACCGGCGACCCGGACCGTGCGCCGCGCGCCTGGCTGTCGGTCCAAGCCTGGTTCTAGCCCGGCCCCACTCCCTGCTCTGCATACCCATCATGACCGCCCCCACTTCTTCCGCTCACGCCCCCTACCGCCCCTGGTCCGTGCGTACGGTGGTGGTCCGCCTGTCGCGCAAGCTCTCGGCCACTTACCGCATCCGCAGCGACCGCAGGCTGTCGCGCCTGCTTGCAACACTGCTGGCGGCTGTCTCGCCTTGGGCCATCGCCTTGCCTGAAGGCGCGCAGGTGGTGGGAGGCCAGGCCAGCGTCAGCACGCCGTCGGCCAACGCCATGGTGGTCAACCAGACCAGCGACAAGGCGGTGCTGAACTGGCAAAGCTTCAACATCGGCGTGGGGCAATCGATGCAGTTCGTGCAGCCCGGCGCCTCGTCCGTCGCGCTGAACCGCGTCATCGGCAACGGTGCCTCATCCATCTTCGGTTCGCTGAGCGCCAACGGCCAGGTCTTCCTGATCAATCCGTCCGGCGTGATGTTCGCCCCGGGGGCGCAGGTCAATGTGGGTGGGCTCGTCGCCTCCAGTCTCGACATCGGCAACGGCGACTTCATGGCCGGCCGCTACAGCTTCAGCTTCAGCGGCAGCGGCGCGGGCGCCGTCAGCAACCACGGCAGCATCACCGCCGCGCGCGGCGGTTACGTGCTGCTGGCTGCGCCGCAGGTCACCAACACCGGCGCCATCAGCGCCGAAGCCGGCTCCGTCGGCCTGCTCGCGGGCTCGCGTGTGTCGGTCGACACCTCGGGTGTGGGCCTGGTGCGCTTCTCGGTGGACGCCGCGGCTGCGCAGGCCGCGATCACCAACAGCGGCAGTATCACGGCCACGGGCGGCCGGGTTGCCGTGCTGGCCAGTGCCATGGGCGATGCCATGGCGACCGTCATCAACCAGTCCGGCGTCATCCGCGCCAACTCCGCCGTGGAGCGCAACGGCACGATTGTGCTGAGCGGCGGTGGCACGGGCGTGGTCCATGTCTCGGGCACGCTCGACGCCAGCGGCACGGTGGCCGGCCAGAGCGGCGGCACGGTGCAGGTGCTGGGCGACAAGGTGGCGCTGGACACCGGTGCTGCCATTGACGTCTCCGGCGCAGCCGGCGGCGGCACCGCGCTGGTGGGCGGCGATTACCAGGGCGGCAATGCGGCCGTCCAGAATGCTTCACGCACTTATGTGGCCGCAGGCGCATCGATACGGGCCGACGCGACAGACAGCGGCAAAGGCGGAAAAGTGGTGGTCTGGGCCGACGGTGACACGCGCCACAGCGGCGCCATCAGCGCGCGCGGCGGCGCCAACGGTGGTGACGGCGGCTTTGTCGAGGTTTCGGGCAAGCAGCAGCTGGACCTGCGCGGCAGTATCGACGTGACCGCGCCGGCCGGCACTGGCGGAAGGGTGCTGCTGGATCCGCAGGACATCGACATCAACAACACCATACAGTCCTCACCGCCCAACAATGCCGATGGCACGCCCGACGTGGCCCTCTTCGATCCACCGAGCCCGACGGGCACGTACACCATCCAGATCGCCGACATTACCGGCTATAGCGAGCTGTACCTCCAGGCCTCGCGCAACATCACGCTGGCCAGCGCACTGGCCATGACGGCGGGCAACAAGGTCCGCTTTGAAGCTGGCAACACGATTGCCCTCAATGCCGCACTAACGGCTTCCGGCGGCGTGAATCTTTCGGCGGCCAATATCACCAGCACCGCGGCCGGTAGCATCACCACCACAGGCGCCGGCAATACCAATGCCGGCAACGTCACCCTCAACGCCACGGGCACTGTCAACCTGCTCGGGGCCATCAACGCCATCGGAGGCCCTGCCACAACCGGCAACCCAGGCCGTAGCGGCGGGGCCGTCAGCATCTCGGGCGCCGGTGTCACCACCGCCGCCATCACCGCCAGCGGTTCCGCCGGGCTGGGGGCTGGACAGGCCGGTGGTACGGGCGGCAGTATCAGCATTACCTCCACCGGCGGCATCTCCAGCACAGGCACCCTCACGGCCAGCGGCGGTGCCGCTGGCACGACGGGCATCGCGGCCGGGGGCAACGCGGGCAGCATCATCCTGGCTAACAGCGGCACCGGTAACGTCGCTGTGAGCGGGTTGACCGCCAGCACCGGCAATGCGGTCACCACCGGCGCCGGCGGCACGGCCGGCAGCATCTCCGTGACCAACAGCGTGGCCAGCGCCAGCCTGGGCACCGGCAACATCACCACCCAGGGCGGCAACAACGGCGACGGCGGCGCCATCACGCTCAATTCCGCCGGTGCACTGAGCGCGGGCACCGTCACCAGCACCGGCGGCACGGCACTGGCCAACACTGCAGGCCGCAATGCCGGTGCAATCAACATCACGGCGGCCGGCGCCATCACCGCGCTGGGCGCTGTAACGGCCAGCGGCACGGCCGGCAACACGGCCGGCAACGGCGGCAACGCGGGCGCAGTCTCCATAGTCGCCGCGGGCGGCATCGCAGGCGCAGCCATGACCGCCAGTGGCGGGGCCGGTGTGGGCGCCAATGCGTCGGGCGGCAATGCAGGAACCATCACGGTTACCAACAGCGGTACCGGCAACATCACTGCCGCCGCGCTGGCCGCACAGACCGGCACGGCCACGGGCACCGGTACCGGCGGTGCGGCCGGCAGCATTTCGGTGACGAATACGGCTGCCGCGGGCAACCTGACGACCGCGGGAGTCACCACGACGGGCGGAGCCAAAGGCGACGGCGGCGCCGTGAACCTGAGTGCGCTGGGCGCTTTGTCCACCGGCGCTGCTGGCACCATCAACACGGCCGGTGGCGTCACGCTGGCAGGCTATGCCGGCCGCAATGCTGGCGCCGTCACACTCTCGGGTGCAAGCGTAAGCACTGGCACGGGCAACATCACCGCCAACGGCACGCCGGGTATAGGCGCTGGCCAAAATGGCGGCAATGGCGCCAATGTGCAAGTCACCGCCACGGGCGCCATCACAGCCGGTGCCGTCAATACAACGGGCGGTGCGGGCATTGCCACCCTGGCCAGCGGCGGCAATGCGGGCACGATCACCGTCATCAACAACTCGGCGACGGTGGGCGCCATCTCACTGGGAGGGCTGAGCTCCAGCAGCGGAGCGGCCTTCGGGACCGGCGCTGGCGGCACGGCCGGTGCCGTGCAGGTGACCAACAATGCGGCCGGGCAAGGCCTCACCACGGGGGCCATCACGGCCAACGGCGGCACCAACAGCGCCGGTGCCGATGTCACCCTGAGCTCACAAGGTGCCCTTACCGTCAGCGGGCTGATCACCACCAGCGGCGGCGCGTTGGGTACCGGTATGACCGCAACAGGCAAGAACGCCGGCAACGTCACGATCACGGGCGTCAACCGCGCCGTCACCGGTGCCATCACCGCCAGCGGCGGTGCAGGGATGGGTACCAACCAGGCCGGTGGCAATGCCGGCGTGGTGAGCATCACCGGCAGCGGCAGCCTGGGCACGAACAACATCGCAGCACAAACCGGTGCAGCGACGGGCACCGGCGCGGGCGGCACAGCAGGCAGCATCATGTTGGACGGCACGGCAGTGACCACTGGTACCCTGACGACCACGGGCGGCGCCAACGGCAACGGCGGCACTGTCAGCGCCACCTCGACGGCCGGCGTTTTGACGACAGGCGCGATCGTTTCCAGCGGCGGCACAGCCAATGCGGGAACGGCCGGGCGCAATGCCGGAACGGTGACGCTGCAGGCCACGGGTGGTCTGTTGACCGGCGCCACCATGACCGCCAGCGGCACGAACGGCACTCTGACGGGCGACCAGGCCGGCGGCAACGGTGCGGTGATCTCCATTACCGGCAACAGTGGCATCAGCGTCACCAATCTCGCGGCCAGCGGCGGCGCGGGTGTGGGCACCAATGCTGCCGGCGGAAATGCCGGCAGTATCACGGTCAACAACAGCGGCAGCGGAAACATCACCACCGGAACCCTGGCGGCCCAAACCGGCAATGCAATCGGCACGGGCGCAGGGGGCACCGCGGCCAGCGTCGCCGTCACGAATACGGCAGCGGCCGGCAATGTCACGACGGCAGGCATCACCACCACCGGCGGCACCAAAGGCGACGGCGGTGCCGTCACCCTGAGTGCCCAGGGTGCGCTGTCCACTGGTGCTGCAGGCGCGATCAATACGGCCGGCGGCGTCACCTTGACGGGCAATGCAGGCCGCAATGCCGGCACCGTCACGCTCTCAGGCGCAAGCGTGAGCACCGGTACCGGAAACATCACGGCCAACGGCACGCCAGGCATAGGCGCCGGCCAAAGCGGCGGCAACGGCGCCAATGTGCAAATCACGGCTGCCGCGGGCGGCATCACCGCCGGCGCCATCAACACCACGGGCGGTGCGGGCATTGCCACGCCGGCCAACGGCGGCAGCGCGGGCAGCATCACCGTCATCAACAATTCGGCCACCACTGGCGCCATCTTGCTGGGAGCACTGAGCTCCAACAGCGGGGCTGCTTTCGGCGCCGGCACGGGCGGCACCGCCGGCGCTGTGCAGGTGACCAACAGCGCGGCCGGGCAAGCCCTCTCCATCGCAGGGGCTGTGACGGCCAATGGCGGCACCAACGGCGCCGGCGCCGACGTCGTCCTGAGTTCGCAGGGCGCTCTCACGGTCGGCGGAACGATCAACACCAGCGGCGGTGCTATCGGCGCCGGGGTGACCGCCGCAGGAAAAAATGCCGGCAACATTACCCTGAGCGGCGTCAACCGCTCGGTCACGGGCCTGATCACCGCCAGCGGCGGCGCGGGGCTGGGTGCCAACCAGGCGGGTGGCAACGCCGGCGCGGTGAGCATCACCGGCAGCGGCACACTTGGCGCGGTCGGCATCACGTCCCAAACAGGTGCCGCAACAGGAACGGGCGCCGGCGGCAACGCCGGCAGCATCACGCTGACGGGCAGCGCCGTCACAGCTGGCGCGCTGACGACCACAGGCACCGCCAACGGCGACGGCGGCGCCGTCAGTGTCACGTCCACGGCGGGCGTTTTGACGGCCGGCGTCATCAATACCAGCGGTGGCGCGGCCAATGCCGGCACGGCGGGTCGCAACGCAGCAGCGGTCACCTTGCAGGCCACGGGCGGCCTGCTCACCGGCACGACCATTACGGCCAGCGGTACCAACGGCGCACTGGCGGGCGACCAGGCCGGCGGCAATGGCGCGGCGATTTCCCTTGCCGGCACCGGCGGCATCACGGTGACCAACCTCACGGCCAGCGGCGGCGCAGGCGTGGGTACCAATGCGGCCGGCGGCAATGCCGGCAGCATCACGGTCAACAACAGCGGCAGCGGCAATATCGCCACTGGAACGCTGACGGCGCAAACCGGCAATGCGGTGGGCACAGGTGCAGGCGGCACGGCCGGCAGCGTCAGCGTGGCCAACGCGGCGGCCGGCGGTACCTTGTCCACCGCGGCCATTCTCACCAGCGGCGGTGTCAAGGGCAACGGCGGCAATGTCAATCTGTCGGCACTGGGCCAGGTGTCCATCGTCAACAACAACATCACCACCAGCGGCGGCACTGCGGTCAGCGGCCAGGCCGGCCGTAACGCCGGCACCGTCACCATCAGCGGCGGCGGCCTCAATATGGGAACGGGCACCATCACGGCCAGCGGTGGCGCGGCAGCTGCCACGTCGAACCTGAAAGGCGGCAGCGGCGCGGCCGTCAGCATCACGACCACCGATGCCGTGACCACCGGCGCTCTCACCGCCAACGGCGGCGCGGGTGGCACCACCAACGGTGACGGTGGTGATGCCGGCAGCATCACCGTGCAGAACAATTCCACAACGGCAGGCGCGATTGCGTTGGGTGGGCTCGCGGCACGTACGGGCGCGGCAGTGGGTACCGGCGCCGGTGGCGCGGCCGGCAGCATCAGCGTGACCAACAACGCGGCAGGCGCCAACATCGGGACCGGTGCGATAGACAGCAGCGGCGCGGCAGGCGGCAACGGCGGCTCGGTCGCACTGGCCTCGCAGGGCGGCGTGACGGTCACCGGCACGCTGAACACCAGCGGCACGGCGCTGGCCGGTGGCACCGGCGCTGGCCGCAATGCGGGCAATATCACGGTGACGGGCGTCAACCGCTCGGTCACGGGTCTGGTCAGCGCCAGTGGCAGCGCGGGCCTGGGCACCAACCAGGCCGGCGGCAATGCCGGTGTGGTGAGCATCACGGGCAGCGGCACGTTGGGCACCGCGGCAGTGACGGCCTCAACGGGTGGCGCCACCGGAACGGGCGCCGGCGGCACGGCCGGCAGTATCACGCTGAACGGAACGGCGCTGACAGTCGGTGCGCTTACCACCACGGGTGGCGCCAACGGCAACGGCGGCAACATCAGCGTCACCTCGACGGCCGGCGTTTTGACGACAGGCGCGGTTGTTTCCAGCGGCGGCACCGCCAACGCGGGCACGGCGGGACGCAACGCAGGTTCCGTCACGCTGCAGGCCACAGGAGGCCTGCTGACCGGCACCACCGTGACCGCCAGCGGCACGAATGGCACGCTGACGGGTGACCAGGCCGGCGGTAACGGTGCGGCGATTTCCATTACCGGCAACAACGGCCTCACGCTCACCAATCTCACGGCGAGCGGCGGCGCAGCGGTCGGCACCAATGCGGCCGGTGGCAATGCCGGCAGCATCACGGTCAACAACAGCGGCAGCGGCAATATCACCACCGGAACGCTGACGGCGCAAACCGGTAACGCGCTGGGCGCCGGCGCGGGCGGCACGGCCGGCGGTGTTTCCGTGAGCAACACCGCCGCAGCGGGAACGCTGTCCACCGCGGCCGTCACCACCACCGGTGGTGCCAAGGGCAACGGCGGCAACGTCAGCCTTTCTGCTGCCGGCCAGGTGTCGGTGCTCAACAACAACATCATCGCCAGCGGCGGCACCACGGTCAGCGGTCTGGCAGGCCGTGATGCCGGCACGGTCACCATCAGCGGCGCCGGCCTCAACATGGGCACCGGCACCATCACCGCCAGCGGCGGCGCGGCGGCGGCCACGTCCAGTCAAAAGGGCGGCAGCGGCGGCGCCGTCAGCATCACCTCCACGGGGGCGGTCACTACCGCAGGCATGACGGCCAGCGGGGGTGCGGGCGGAACCACCAACGGCGACGGCGGCAATGCGGGCAGCATCGGCGTGGCTAACACCGTTGCGGGTGCTGTCACGGTGGGTGCACTGGCTGCGCAAAGCGGCAATGCAGCCGGCACGGGCGCAGGCGGCTCGGCAGGCAGCATTACCCTAAGCAACACGGCTGGCAACCTCACGGCAGGTACGCTGACCACTACGGGCGGCACTTCGGGCCATGGCGGCAACATCAGCGTTAGCGGATCCGGCGGCGCAGTGGCGGTTGGCGCCATAGTCACCAGCGGCGGCACGACTGCCGGCCCGGCCAACGGACGCAATGCCGGCACGGTAGACATTTCCGGCGCGGGCGTCACCACGGCGGCCATCACGGCCAACGGCACCAACGGCAGCACCGTCGGCTCGGGTGGCAATGGTGGCGCGGTCACCGTCAATTCCACGGGGGCCATCAGCAGCACCGGTGCAATCAGCGCCGTTGGCGGCAACGGTGCGGGCGGCAACCAGGCCGGCGGTCAGGGCGCCGCGGTGTCGATGGCTTCCACCGGCGGCAATGTATCGGTCGCCGCCATCACCACCACCGGCGGCAACGGCGGCACAGGCGTGGCGGCGGGCGGTAACGCAGGCGCCATCACACTCGACGCAGCGGGCGCCACGCCCACCATCACCCTTGCCGGCGGGCTTACTGCGCTGGGTGGCAACCAGGTCGGCGGCGCGGTCTCCGGTGCTGGCGGCGTTGTCCGTATCAAGGATGACGCACTGCTCAATACGGCCAGCATCACTGTGGACTCACGCGGCGGCAATGCCGGCGCGGGTGCCGGCGCCAATATCCAGTTCGACGGAGCGGTCAACAGCCAGGCCTCGGGCCGTACGCTGATCCTGCAGGCAGGCAACGGCGACGTGAGCATTGCCGGCACCACGGGCGCCAGCCTGGCCTTGTCGGCGCTGGCCGTGACCGCCAACGACATCGCCGTGGGCGCCATGGGCGGTGCCTCGGTGGGCGTTACCGGTTCCACCTCGCTGACGGCCACCACCGCCGGCGCCGACACTGGCGACATCAGTCTCAATGGCGCGCTCAACGTCAGTGCGTTGGCCCTGACGGCCGGAAGCGCACTCACGCAAACCAGCGCCATCAAGGCGACCACCGCCACTCTGGCGGCCGGCGCCGGCAACAACGTCACGCTGACCAACGCCGGCAACGATTTCACGGGGGCGGTGGCTGTCACCACGGGCAATAACGTCAGCATCACCGACAGCAATGCGCTGGTGATGGGGACCTCAGTGGTGTCGGGCTCTCTGGCGCTGAATACGGCCGGCGCCATCACACAGACCGGCGCGGTGACGGTCACAGGCGCCACCACGCTGGCCGCCGGCGCAGCCAACGACATCACGCTGGCCAATGCGGCCAACAACTTCTCCAGCGTGGCCGTCACCAGCGGCAACAACGTCTCGCTGCGCGATGCCAATGCCGTGGTGCTGGGTACCTCCGTTGCCAATAGCAGCCTGACAGTGGTGGCCGGCGCGACCATCACCCAGACGGGTGCCATCACCGCACCCACGCTGGTGGCCAAAACGCTGTCCGCCGGCACGGCGAACATCACATTGAACAATGCCGCCAACGAGGTCGCCACGGTCGATCTGCGTGCCCGCAACGCCGCCGACACGGCCAATGCCAATGGCGCGGTCAGCTATCGCGACGCCACCGGCTTCGACGTGGCCGCTGTCAACACCACAGGGGCATTGACGCTGCAATCCGGCGGCAACATCACGCAGTCGGGCGCTGTGACGGCGGCCTCGCTGGCAGTGGCCGGCACGGGTGCAGGCTCGCTGAACCTCGGCACTCAGGCCAACAACATCGCCACCCTCAATGCCATCACGGCGGCGGGCGGCTTCACGCTGAATAACGGCAACAACAGCACAACGGTGGCTGGCAATATCAGCACCGTCAACAACGCTGTCGCCATAGACACCGGCACCGGCACGTACACGCAGAACAACGTCGACGTGGTTGCCGGCAGCGGGCCCATCACGATCACGGCCGACACGGTCGCCATCGCCGCGAACACAGGCAACAACGCGCTGGCGACCAGTGGCGCATTGACGCTCAAGGCCAAAACCGCGAGCCGCACCATGTCCCTGTCGGGCGCTTCGGGCTTTGACCTCACGGCCGCGGAAGTCAGCGCCTTCGCCACGGGCGCCACCGGCCCCATCGTCATCGGCGATACGGCCAGCACTGGCGCCATGACCATAGGCGGCGCGGTCGGCCTGGCCGGCAAGACCCTGACGCTCAATGCCGGCTCCATCACCGATGTGGGCGTGCAAACCATCACCGCGCAGAACCTCACCCTCAATGCCAACGGCCAGATCGGCACCGACGCCAGCAACGGCATCGACGTGGCGGCCGGCAACCTGAGCGTCAACACCACCGGCAATGCCAACGCCTTCGTGCGCAGCGCGGGCGCCGTCAACCTGGGTGTGGGCAGCACGGCCTCAAACCTCGGCAGCGGCACACTGAACCTGACGGCACTGGGCGCGGTCACCCAGACGGCCGGTACCGGCAACATCACGGCCGGCACGCTGCAGGTCAAAACGCTGGTCAACGCCGGCGGTGGCATCACGCTCAACAACAGCGGCAACACCAGCACCGCCATCAACCTGCAGGCCCGCAATGCCGCAGACACGGCCAATGCGGCGGGGGCCATCCAGTACAGCAGCGCGGCCGGATTCGACGTGGCTGCCGTTGCGACAACCGGCAATGCCACCCTGTCTGCAGGCGGGGCTGTCAGCCAGTCTGGCGCCATCCTGGCTTCAGGGCTCGCGCTGACGGGGGGAACGGGTGCTTATACCCTGGCAAACGCGGGCAATGCCGTCACCACGCTCGCCGCCAGCACCGGCAGCGTGGACTACAGGCAGGCCGGCGCACTGGTTGTGGGCACGGTCGGCGCGACAGCAGGCGTAACGGCCACCGGCGCGGTCAAAATTGAAACCACCGGCGCGGCGTCAAATCTCACGTTGAACAATGCCGTGAATTCTTCCGCCACCGGCGATGCCGTCGTCCTCAAGGCCGGCAGCGCCAATGCAGCCGGCGTCAGCACCGGCGGCCAGCTCGTCAACAATGTGGGCGCGGGCGGCATCGTGGCCGCATCTGGCCGCTACCTGGTCTACAGCGGCGACCCCGGCACCACGCTTGAGGGCGTTGCCGGCTACAGCAAGCGCTACAACAGCGACGCCAGCTATGTACCGGCCGGCAGCGCAAATACTTTCCTCTACCGCGTCGCGCCGACCTTGACGGTTACGGCCGACAACAAGACCAAGGTGTATGGCGACACCAACCCGCTGCTGACCGGGGTGGTAAGCGGGCTGATCGACGGCGACACCATCGCCAGCCTGGGCGTGAACTACACCACCACAGCCGTTGACCGGACGGCCGTGGCGGCCGGACCGGTGGCTATCACTGCCGGCGTAGGTACCAACAGCGAAAACTACACCCTGGCCTTGACCAATGGCGCGCTGACCATCACGCAGCGCGCGTTGACGGTCAGCGCCGCCGGCCAGAACCGTGTCTATGACGGCGGCGTTGCGGCCACCGTCGCGCTGACCGACAACCGCCTCAGCGGCGATGTGCTGACCGCCACGAATACCGCCGCGAGCTTTATCGACAAGAACGTCGGCACCGGCAAGACCGTGAACGTCAGCGGCATTGCCCTCACCGGCGCCGATGCGGGCAACTACAGCGCCAACACCACGGCAGCCACCACTGCCAACATCACGCAGCGCGCGCTCACGGTCGGCGCAACCGGCCAGAACCGTGTGTATGACGGCGGAACCGTTGCCACCGTGACGCTTGCCGACAACCGGATCGCCGGCGATGTGCTCACGGCTACCAACACGGCTGCCAGCTTTGGCGACAAGAATGTGGGTACAGGCAAGGCGGTGAGCGTCAGCGGCATTGCCGTGACCGGCTCCGACGCCGGGAACTACACGTACAACACCACGGCCGCCACCACGGCCGACATCACGCAGCGAGCCCTCACGGTCAGCGCCACAGGCCAAAACCGTGTCTATGACGGCGGAACCGCCGCCACCGTGACGCTTGCCGACAACCGTGTTGCCGGCGACGTGCTCGCCACCACCAACACGGCTGCCAGCTTTGGCGACAAGAATGTGGGCACCGGCAAGACGGTGAACGTCAGCGGCATAGCCGTCACCGGCACCGACGCCGGAAACTACACGTTTAACACCACGGCCGCCACCACCGCCAACATCACGCAACGCGCCCTGACGGTGGGTGCCACGGCCCAAAACAAGGTGTACGACGGCGGCACTGCCGCAACCGTGACACTGGCCGACAACCGGGTCGCCGGCGATGTACTCACGGCCAGCAACACCTCGGCCAGCTTTGCCGACAAGAATGCGGGCGTGGGTAAAACCGTCAACGTCGGCGGTATTGCCATCACCGGCACCGATGCGGTCAACTACAGCGTCAACAGCACGGCCGCCACCACGGCCAATATCACGCCGGCTTCGATTGCGAATGTCAGCGGCATCACCGCCGCGAACAAGGTGCAGGACGGCACCACATCAGCTACGCTGGCAACGGGCGGTGCTGCGTTTACCGGGCGCATAGGCGCGGACGTTCTCACCGTGGGGGCGGCTACCGGAAACTTCGATTCGCCTGCCGTCGGCAATGGCAAGCCCGTCAGCATTACCGGCATCACCCTGTCAGGTGCCGACGCCGGCAATTACACCTTGCAGAATGCGACGGCCGCCACGACAGCCAATATCACGCCGGCCCCTGCCAGTACCGCGGAGCGTACCGGTGACGCGCGCATTGTGAACGGTACGGCGCTGCCAGTCCTGGAAGGCGATGAGCGCCGTCAGCAGTCCCTGCGCGCCGCCGGCATCAAGGATGCCGAAGGCGGCGTTGCGGCCGATGTGCCGACTTTCCGCCTGGCTGGGTTCCCTGATCCGCGCAGTGCCGGGCTGGTCCTGCAGGACTGCGCGGAGCAGGGCCGCGGCCTGAACTGCGCTGGAGGCGGTCAGGGCCAGTAAATAACGTAAAAACGTCGTTATCGGCGGGTATCATGTGGCCGACAACCACTCAAGGGAGCGCGCTATGGCCTTAATGGACTTCATCAAGAAACAGTTCATCGACATCATCCAGTGGACCGAGGACGACGACGGCACACTGGCCTGGCGTTTCCCGATGGCCGACATGGAGATCCAGTACGGCGCCTCGCTCACCGTGCGCGAATCGCAAATGGCGGTCTTCGTCAACGAGGGCAAGATCGCCGATGTGTTCGGTCCCGGCATGTACAAGCTGACGACGCAGACCATTCCGGTGCTGACCTACCTCAAGAACTGGGACAAGCTGTTTGAGTCTCCCTTCAAGAGCGACGTCTACTTCTTCAGCACCCGCCAGCAGATCGACCAGAAGTGGGGCACGCCCCAGCCCATCACCATTCGCGACAAGGACTTCGGTGCTGTCCGGCTGCGCGCCTTCGGCAACTACAACTTCCGTGTTGCCGACCCCAAGCTTTTCCACACCGAAATTTCAGGCACACGCGACCGCTACACCACGGCCGACCTTGACGGACAGCTGCGGGGCCTGGTGCTGCAGAATATTTCCGCCGCCATTGCAGCCAGCGACATTGCCTTCCTCGACCTGGCCGCGAACCAGCTCGTGTTTGCCCAGGCGCTGGCGGCGCAGCTTGTGCCCGAATTTGCCAAGATCGGCCTGAAGCTCGAGGGCATGACGGTGCAGAACCTCTCGCTGCCCGAAGAGCTGCAAAAAATCCTCGACCAGAAAATCGGCATGGGCATGGTCGGCAACGACATGGGCAAGTTCATGCAGTACCAGACGGCGCAGGCCATCCCGAAGTTCGCCGAAGGCGGCGGGGGCGGCAGCGGTATTGCCGGTGACGCCATGGGCCTGGGTGCCGGTGTGGCGCTGGGCCAGGTGCTGGCGCAAAACCTGCAGCAGGGCTTGCAGGGCAACACAGCCCAGGCGGCTTCGGCTGCGGCGGCTGCGGCGGTCAAGCCCGACGATGTCATGGCAACGCTCGAGAAGCTCGGGGAGCTCAAGGCCAAGGGCATCCTCACACAGGAAGAGTTCGACGCCAAGAAGGCCGAGCTGCTCAAAAAGTTAGTTTAAGTATGTGGCCCCCACGCTTGTCACTTCGTGTACTGCGCTGCCCCCCGAGGGGGCCGTCGCTTGCTCGGGGCGGCCCTTCGCTGCGCGTGCCTTCTGTCCGGCACTGAGCTTCATCTGCTGTGACTGACGTCACCCAGCAACGCGCCTACCGCGCGCCGTGTCCCGGCTGCGGTGCGCCTGTTGAATTCCGCAGCGCGCAGTCCACCCATGCGGTGTGCGGCTACTGCCAGAGCACTGTCGTGCGCGATGGTGACACGCTGTCGCGCATCGGCAAAATGGCTGAACTGTTCAACGACTTCAGCCCCCTGCAGCTGCAGGCCTCCGGGGTCTGGCAGGGCCGCAACTTCACGCTCGTCGGCCGGCTGCAATACAAGTACGCCCAGGGAACCTGGACCGAGTGGTACGCCATCCTGGACGACGGCAGCGCGGCCTTCCTGAGCGAGGACAACGGCGCTTATGTTTTCAGCCGGCCCACCAGCCTGCAGCGCGCCGTACCGCCCGCAGAAAACTTTCGCATCGGCGCCACCACGGCGATCAATGCCAAGTCCTTCAGTGTGGCCTCCAACGAGAGCGTTGTGCTGCTGTCGGCACAGGGCGAGCTGCCGCGCCTGCCAGCGCTGGGCATGCCTTTTGCCGTGGTTGAATTGCGCAGCACGGATGGCGATGTACTCAGCGTCGACTACGGCACGGCATCCGGTGGCGGCGCGCCGGCGCTGTCGGTGGGCCGCTCGGTACTGCTTGACGAGTTGAAGCTGGCTGGCCTGAAGGACGAGTCTGCCAAGGAAGAAAGCGGCAGGCAATTCAGCTGCCCCAACTGCGGAGCGACGGTGGCGGTTACGCTGGCTGCCAGCAAAAGCATCACCTGCAGTTCCTGCAACAGCCTCATCGACCTGAGCCAGGGCACAGGCGCCGCGCTTCAGCATGCGATCCAGGACGAACCGGTGGCCCCGCTGATCGCGCTGGGAAGTACAGGCCAGTTGCTGGGCACGCAATGGCAGGTCGTCGGGTTCCAGCACCGCATGGGGTACGAGCCCGACGACCCGGACGAGCACTTCGGCTGGGATGAATACCTGCTCTACAACCGCAAGCGCGGCTTTACCTTTCTGGTGGACGCCACCGACGGCTGGAGCGTGGTCAAGCCCCTGACCGGCGCGCCCACCTTCAAGACGGGTGGCGACAGCGCCACCTACCTCAAGACCACCTACCGCCTGCAAAGCAGCTACCGCGCCGAGACGACGTATGCTGCCGGCGAGTTCTACTGGCAGGTTCAGCGCGGGCAAAAAACCTTTAACCGCGATTTCGCCAGCGGCAGCGCGCTGCTGTCCCAGGAAGAGGCGCCGAACGAAGTCACCTGGTCCAGCGGCAGCAAGCTGGACGGCGAACTGATCGCCAGGGCCTTCAAGCTTGAAGGCAAGAAAGACCTCTTCAAGCGCGCGGATGCCAAGCCCCTGAGCAGTGCGTCGGGCATGGGTTGCGGCACCATTGTTGTGGTGGTGCTGGTGATACTGGTGGTTCTGTTGCTGGTCACACGCTGCTCGCGCTGCGACCCGAATGTCGAGAACTGTTCTTCGTCCAGCAGCTCGCGCAGTTCAGGCGGCTCATTCGGTGGATTTTCCGGCGGAGGCGGCCATAAATGAAGCCGGCCCCTTTCTATTCAACCTGGCAGATTTTTTCTGGAGAACATCATGGGACTTGAATGGCTTAAACCCGCCGCATTCCTCGGCTCGATTTTGTTCGCGCTGATCGGCGTGATCATCTTCTGGCTGAGCTTTGTGATCATTGACAAAATGACACCGTACGACCTGTGGCTGGAGATTGTCGAGAAGCAGAACGTGGCGCTGGCGCTGGTGGTTGCTGCCATGGCGTTAGGCATCTGCGTAATAGTAGCCGCCGCCATCCACGGGTAGTTCCCGGCTACTGCGCGGACCGGGGGCGGCGTTGGTCCGGTGCTCCGAATCCTCACGTACTTCAAGTATGTTCCGGTTCGTCCGCTCCGTCCGCCTTGCCCGCGGCCCGCTCGCTACGCCCTGGGCGCCGTCGTTGATCGGCTCGCTGCGCATCGCCTCACTTACGTCCTGCTATCACCTGGTCTGTTTTGAACACTGAATCCTCCCCCTCCACCACACCGCGCCCTCTTGAGGTCGCGCTGCTGGCCAGCGTCTTTGTGGTGGCGGCGTGCGGACTGGTGTATGAATTGGCCGCGGGCGCCCTGGCGTCTTACCTGCTCGGCGATTCGGTGTTGCAGTTTTCCACCATCATCGGAAGCTACCTGTTCGCCATGGGCATTGGTTCGTGGCTGTCGCGGTTTTTCGAGCGGCAGTTGCCGGCCCATTTTTTGCGCATTGAATTGATGGTGGCGCTGGTGGGCGGTGCGTTGCCTGCCACGCTATTTCTGGCGAATGCCTATGTGCCCGGCGCTTTCCGTTTTCTGCTGTACGCCATGGTGCTGCTGGTGGGCACGCTGGTGGGGCTGGAGATTCCGCTGGTCATGCGCATCCTGCGGCGCAACGTTGCACTCAAGGAGCTGGTGTCGCAGGTGCTCACCTTCGACTACCTGGGCGCGTTGGCCGTGTCGCTGGCATTTCCGCTGGTGCTGGTGCCGCATCTGGGCCTGATCCGCACCGGCCTGCTGTTTGGCCTCATGAACGCGGCTGTCGCGGTGTGGGCGCTGTGGCTGTTCCGCCATGAGCTGCGGCACGTCAAGTCGCATGCCCTGGCTTGCCTGGGGGTCTTGAGCGTGCTGGGCGCCGGCTTTGTGGGTGCGAACCAGATCACCACACTGGCCGAAGACCATTTCTACCAGGACCGTGTGATCTTCACCGCCACCACGCCCTACCAGCGCATCGTGGTGACGAACGGCCGCGCCGGCCACCGCCTGTTCCTCAACGGCAACCTGCAGTTTGCCGAGCGTGACGAATACCGCTATCACGAAGCGCTGGTGCACCCCGTGATGAGCGCACACGGTGCGCCGAAGACGGTAGCGGTTTTGGGCGGCGGCGACGGCATGGCGGTGCGCGAAGTCCTGAAATACCCCAGTGTGGAAAGCGTCACGCTGGTAGAGCTGGACCCGGCCATGACGCAGCTCTTCAGCCAGCAGCCCGCCTTAAAGCGCCTGAACGGCGACGCGCTGCTGTCACCCAAGGTGCGCGTCGTGAATGCCGACGCTTTCCAGTGGCTGGACAAAAACGCCGGCATGTTCGACATCATCATTGTGGACTTCCCCGACCCGACCAATTTTTCCATCGGCAAGCTCTACACCAACTCGTTTTATGCGCTGCTCGACCAGCACCTTTCGGCCAGCGGGTATGCCGTCATCCAGACCACGTCTCCCCTGGTGGCGCGGCGCAGCTACTGGACGGTGGTGAGCACGCTGGAGTCCGTCGGGCTCAAGGCCGCCCCCTACCACGCCAATGTGCCCAGTTTTGGCGAATGGGGTTTTGTGGTCGCCAGCCGGCGGCCTTTCAGCCCCACGACGCAAATGGGCACCCTGCCTGCCGGCCTGCGTTTTCTGGACCCGCAGACCCTGCCCTTGCTGTTTGATTTCCCTGTGGACATGGCACGCGTGCCGGCGCCCGTGAACCGGCTCTCCAGCCAGGAACTGGTGCACAGCTACGAGCAGGAATGGGGCAAGGTGCTGCATTGAAGCGCCGGGATTTCCTGGCCGCCTCTGCACTCCCGCTGCTGGGCTGCAAGGAGGCCACGCACGTTGAAGGCGTTTTTGTGGGTGCGAACCATGAGCGCGGCCATCTGCTTCGGCCTGACGAGACCGGCAGGGCCCGTGCCTGGCCGGCCCCTTCCGTCACCCGGCGCACCCGCGTATTGATTGCCGGTGGCGGTGTTGCCGGCCTGGCGGCGGCGCGTGCGCTGCGCCTGCGCGGCATGCAGGACTTCGCGCTGCTGGAGCTGGAAGACCATGCCGGCGGCAACAGCCGCGCGGGCCTGGTCAACGGCGTGCCCTGCCCGCTGGGCGCGCATTACCTGCCGGTGCCCGGGGATGCGGCGCGTGATGTGCAGGATTTGCTTGAAGAACTCTCGTTGCGCCGGCGTGTGGCCGGCCGCTGGGTATACGACGAACGCCATCTGTGCCACAGCCCGCAGGAGCGGCTGTTCATCAACGGCCAGTGGCAGGAAGGGCTGCTGCCGCTGCAGGATGTGGACGCTGGCGTGTTGGCTGAATACCGGCGTTTTGCGGCGCTGGTGCAGCAGGCCTCGTCTGTGGCCGCATTCCAGATTCCTGTTGCCGGAGTACCCCTGGCACCGCAACACCGGGCGCTGGATGCCGTGACGTTCAAGGCATGGCTGGACCAGCAGCAACTCACCAGTACGCCACTGCGCTGGTACCTTGACTATTGCTGCCGCGACGATTACGGCGCGGGCCTGGACACCGTATCGGCCTGGGCCGGCATCCATTACTTCGCCAGCCGGCATGGCTTTCAGGCGCCCGGCGACGCAGCTTCTGCGGAGCGCGAAGCGGGTGTGCTCACCTGGCCCGAGGGCAATGGCTGGCTCACCCGCCAATTGGCTGCACCACTCGGTGAACGCCTATACGCCGGCCGCACCGTGGTTCGCGTGGCTGCGGGCCGGCATGGTGTGGAGGTTGACGCCTTCAATGCCGCGACCCAGGTCATTGAGCGCTGGCAGGCCGACCAGTGCATCCTGGCCATGTCCCTGTTTGTGGCGGCGCGTGTGGTGGAAAGCCCGCCGCCCGCATTGCGCGAAGCCGCCGGCCAGCTGCGTCACGCACCCTGGCTGGTCGCCAACCTGCACATCCAGGCCGCGCTGCACGACCGGCCCGGTGCCGCACCCAGCTGGGACAACGTCATCTACGGCGGGGACGCATCAGACAGCGCCGCGCAGGCAGGCCTGGGTTACGTCGACGCCATGCATCAGAGCCTGCAGGCCGTGCCTGACGCCACGGTGCTCACCTATTACCGCGCCTTCGGCATTGAACCGGCGGGGCGCAAAGCCTTGTACGACAAGCCCTGGACGCACTGGCGCGACAGCGTGCTGGCCGAGCTGTCGGTGCCGCATCCTGATTTGCCCGGCAAGGTCACGCGCATGGACGTTATGCGCTATGGTCACGCGATGAGCACGCCGGTGCCGGGTGTGCGCAGCAGTGCGGCTCTGCGGGCGCTGCAGGGGCGTTTGCAGGCGCCCTGGCAGCGGCTGCATTTTGCGCACAGTGATTTATCGGGGTATTCGGTGTTTGAGGAGGCTTTTACGCAGGGGCATCGGCGGGGGTCGGGTTTGGTTTGAGTATTGTTTTTGGCTGGGGGTTGCTCCGGCGGTGTGTTCTTTGCTGAGGGTTGCTGGCCGGGGGTTGCCCGGCATGCAACTCACTTTCTTTTGCTTCGCCAAAAGAAAGTAAGCAAAGAAAAGGCGACCCTGGTTCCTGCGTCCCCTGCGCTTCGCTCCGGGGCAACCTGCGGTGCTCGGTCCAGCCGGGGTCAAAAACAACTCGCTTCGCTCAAACAAGTTTTTGCCCTGATCCGTCTGGTCCTCCGCTCCTCGGCGCATCCACAAGGGGGTGGAGACAGGAATACCAAACAGCCAAAGACAAAACCCCGAATACCTGAAGAAACAAGGACACGCCATGGCGTGTCCTTGTTGGTATTGGTTTCCTGATATTTCGGTATTCGGTTCCCGCACCCGGTTGCCCCTTCTGTCTGCGCCGAGGAGCGCAGGTTCAGGCGGATCAGGGATCGCGATTGTCTGAGCCGAAGGCGAGTTCGAGCGAGACCCCGCCTGAACCGAGCACCGCAGGTTGCCCCGGAGCGAAGCGCAGGGGTCGCAGACAGCAGGGTCGCCTTTTCTTTGGTGACTTTCTTTTGGCGACGCAAAAGAAAGTTACTTGCCGCCGGGCAACCCCCGGCCAGCAGTCCTCAGCAGAGTGAGCCCAAGCTGGAACAAGAACCACCTTTAAGCGAGTTCAATTCGAACACAACAAGAAACACGGCGCTATCAATTAAATAGCTGCTTGCGCTCGTCCCTATTGGATCCAACGCGCTTTCGATGCCTGAAACAAGGCCTGCTGACCCCCCCAAAATGCGCTCGGAGGCAGTTTTTGACGCCCCAAAATGAAAATGGGCCTGTTTCTGGCCCATTTTCAGGAGATATTTGGCCTCTAGCCCAATGGGCATATGCGCCAGCAGCTATCAAATACATAGCATCGAGGCGCCCGTCCGGCCCTGCGGCAAACCGCAGCGTCCCCATCACCCCTTCATCAACGCCTCAATCTCATCCCCATCCACCGGCACCCCCCGCGTCATCAACTCACACCCCTTGGCCGTCACCAGCGCATCGTCCTCAATCCGGATGCCGATGTTCCAGAACTCCTTGGGCACGTTCTTGCCGGGCCGCACATAAATGCCGGGCTCGATGGTCAGCACCATGCCGGGCCGCAGGATGCGTGAGGGCTTGCGCATCACGGTCTGGCCCAGGGCGTCTTTTTCTTCGCGCGGCTTGCTGCCAGGCTCGGTGTAGTCGCCGCAGTCATGCACGTCCATGCCCATCCAGTGGCCGGTGCGGTGCATGTAGAACTGGCGGTAGGCGCCGGATTCGAGCACGTCGTCGACCTTGCCGTGCTTCTTTTTGTCGAGCAGGCCGGTGTCCAGCATGCCTTCCACCAGTACGCGCGTCGCCGCGTCATGCGGGTCCAGAAAGCGTTTGCCGGGCTTGGTTACTTTCACCGCGGCGTCTTGCGCGGCCAGCACGATGTCGTACAGCGTGCGCTGGGCCGGCGTGAATTTGCCGTCTGCCGGGAAGGTGCGGGTGATGTCGCTGGCGTAGCCGTCCAGCTCGCAACCGGCGTCAATCAGGCACAGCTGGCCGGGCTTGAGTTCGGTGTCGCCCGCGCGGTAGTGCAGGATGCAGGCGTTGGCGCCGGCCGCGACGATGCTGCCATAAGCCGGGAACTGCGAACCATGGCGGCGGAACTCGTGCAGCAGCTCGGCTTCGAGGTGGTATTCACGCAGGCCGCCCTTTAGTTTCCCGTTGGCACCGTCACGCAACATGGCAGCCGAGGTCTGCATGGCGCGCACGTGGGCACCGGCCGAAATCTTGCCGGCGCGCTTGAGGATCGCGACTTCATGGCTGTCCTTCACCAGCCGCATTTCGTCAAGCAGCTTGCACAAGTCGTGCTGGCTTTGCGGGCATTCGGCGCCGTAACGCACGCGGGCGCGCACCTTGTTCAGCCAGTCGTCCACCTGTGTTTCCAGGCCTTTGTGCGTGGCAAACGGAAACCACACGGCGCTCTGGTTGGCCAGCAGCTGCGGCATTTTTTCGTCCAGCGCTTCCACGCTGAAGGCAGCGTCCACACCCAGCGCGGCGGGCGCGGCCTTGGGGCCCAAACGAATGCCGTCCCAGATCTCGCGCTCCAGGTCCTTGGGCCGGCAAAACAGCGTGGTCTTGCCGCTGGCCTCAATCACCAGCCAGCTGTCGGGTTCGCTGAAGCCGGTCAGGTAATAAAAGTAGCTGTCGTGGCGATAGGGGAAGTCGCTGTCGCGGTTGCGCGGGTATTCGGGCGCGGTGGGCAGCAGGGCGATGCCGCCGCCGGCCGCCTTCAGGGCGCGGGCAATGGCGGCGCGGCGTTTTTCGTAGATCGTGGTGGTGCTCATGTGTTCTGCTTCAAGTCGTGGTGGTTTGGTTCAGCTCATCCAGCCGCGCCGGTGTGCCAACGTCGGTCCAGGCGCCTTCATACAGCTCGGCGCTCACGGCCTGATTGTCCATCGCCGTACGCAAAAGCGGTGCCAGTGGGGCTTTCAGGCCTTGCGGGTTGCCGAAGGGCAGGCTGTCGAACAATTCGCGCCGGTACAGGCCGATGGTGCTGTAGGTGAATTTGGGCTGCGGGCTGTCCTTGGGCAGGTTCAGCGCCAGTCCATCAGGGCCAAGGCCAAAGTCGCCTTTCGAGTTGTGTGCGGGGTTGGGCACCAGCCAGAGGTGGGCCAGCTTGTTGTCAGCGGCAAACCGCGTGACGGCGGCCTGGGTGAACTCAAAGCCGGGCACAAACACATCGCCCGCCAGTACCCAGAAAATGTCACCCAGTAGCGGCAGCGCACGCGCAATGCCCCCGGCGGTTTCCAGTGCACCGCCAAAATCCACGCCTTCGTGTGAGTATGAAATTGATAGCTGCTTGCGCGCGTCCTGATTGGGCTGCAGCCCGAAATGGCTTGAAGAAAGTGTAGAAAAATGGGCCGGAACCTGCTCGCCCAGCCAGGCCGTGTTGATGACCAGGTCGGTGAAGCCGCCGCGCACCAGCGCTTCGGCCTGCCAGTCAATCAGCGGCTTGCCGCGCACCGGCAGCAGGGGCTTGGGCGTGGTGTCGGTCAGCGGCCGCATGCGCTCGCCGCGGCCGGCGGCCATGATCATGGCCTTGATGGGTGCGCCGGTCATTGCGTATCGCCCCGGTCCAGCGACCGCTGCTCGGTCCATTCGGGGTTAAAGCGGCGCACCAGCGCATCCATCAGGCCGCGTGCCCGGGCGGAGTGGTCGCCGCCGAAGTTGCACACATAGACGTCCAGCGTCACGGCTTTCTGTTCAGGCCAGGTGTGCACGCACACATGCGACTCGGCCAGCAGCACGGTGGCCGTGATGCCGCCTGGGCCGTGCACGGTGTCGGGAAAAGTGTGAAACAGCTGGTTAACGGCCTGCAGGCCGGCTGCCTGCACCGCCTGCACGCACCAGTCGCCCAGTCGGGTAGCGTCGGTCAGCCAGGCCGGGTCGCAGCGGCATTTGTAAAGGTCGGCGGTCAGGTGAAGGCCTTGCATGCCCCGACTTTAGTGCATGGCGGGGTGCCGGCCGGCCAAATCGGGGCCAAACCCCCGCCAAACCGGTGGGGAGGGCCCAAACGGTAAAATACCGGGTTACCCCTGATCTTTCCCCCTCCCGGAGCTGCCTACATGGCCAATACGCAAATGATGGCGAATGCGATACGCGCACTCGCAATGGACGCCGTTCAACAAGCCAATTCCGGACATCCCGGCGCCCCCATGGGCATGGCCGACATGGCAGTCGCCCTCTGGGGCAGCCACCTCAAGCACAGCCCGCACAACCCCAACTGGTTCGACCGCGACCGTTTTGTGCTGTCCAACGGCCACGGCTCCATGCTGATTTATGCCGTGCTGCACCTCACCGGCTACAAACTGCCCATTGGCGAACTCAAGAACTTCCGCCAGCTCCACAGCAAAACCCCCGGCCACCCCGAATACGGCTACACCCCCGGCGTTGAAACCACCACCGGCCCGCTGGGCCAGGGCCTGACCAATGCGGTCGGCATGGCGCTGGCTGAAAAGCTGCTCGCCAAAGAGTTCAATCGCGAAGGCCACACCGTCGTCGACCACAACACCTATGTGTTCATGGGCGACGGCTGCCTGATGGAAGGCATCAGCCACGAAGCGGCCGCGCTCGCCGGCGCGTGGAAGCTCAACAAGCTGGTCGCGCTGTATGACGACAACGGCATCTCGATTGACGGCCAGGTCGCTCCCTGGTTCATCGACAACACCGCCGTGCGTTTCGCCGCTTACGGCTGGAACGTGCTGGGCCCCATCGACGGCCACGACGCCGAGCTGGTCTCGCAGGCCATTGAAGGCGCCAAAAAATCCAGCGACAAGCCCACGCTGATCATTTGCAAGACGCACATCGGCAAGGGTTCACCGAACCGCGCCAACACCGCCAAGGCCCACGGCGAGCCGCTGGGCGCCGAAGAAATCAAGCTCACGCGCGAAGCCCTCAACTGGCCCTACGCGCCGTTTGAAGTGCCGAAGGAAACCTACGACGCCTGGGACGCCAAGGCCAAGGGCCTGTCTCTTGAGACCGCCTGGGACGCGAAATTCGCCGCCTACAAGGCCGCGCACCCTGCGCTCGCCGCCGAGCTGGCACGCCGCATGAAGGGCGACCTGCCCAAGAGCTTCTCGCAACTGGCTGTCGACACTGTCATCGGCGCGCACACCAAGGCCGAGACCGTGGCCTCGCGCAAGGCTTCGCAGCTCGCGCTGGAAGCCTTCACCGCCGGCCTGCCCGAACTGCTGGGCGGCTCGGCCGATTTGACCGGCTCCAACCTCACCAACACCAAGTCCACGCCCAACCTGCGTTTTGACATGAACGGCGAAGTCGTTCTGACGGCCAATGCCGAAGGCGTGAGCGCCGGCGGGCGCCACATCAACTACGGCGTGCGCGAATTCGGCATGGCCGCCATCATGAACGGCATTGCGCTGCACGGTGGCTTCATTCCCTACGGCGGCACCTTCCTGACCTTCAGCGACTACAGCCGCAACGCCATCCGCATGGCCGCGCTGATGAAGATCCGCGTCATACATGTCTTCACGCACGACTCCATCGGCCTTGGCGAAGACGGCCCGACGCACCAGTCCATCGAGCACGCGGCCAGCCTGCGTTTGATTCCCAACCTCGACGTCTGGCGTCCGGGCGACACGGCTGAAACGGCTGTTGCCTGGGCCGTCGCGCTCGAAAACAAGAACAAACCGACGGCATTGCTGCTGAGCCGCCAGAACCTGCCTTACGCACCGAAGAACGATCTCGGTGAAATCAGCAAGGGCGCTTATGTGCTGGCCGAGCCCGCCGAAGTGGGCCTGAACAAAAAGGCCCAGGCCGTCATCATTGCCACCGGCTCTGAAGTGCAACTCGCGCTCAAGGCGCAAGAGCTGCTGGCCGCCCACAAGATCGCCGTGCGTGTGGTCTCCATGCCCAGCAACACGACGTTTGACAAACAAAAAACGGCGTACAAATCCGAAGTGCTGCCAGAAGGCATCCCCCGCATCGCGGTGGAAATGGGCGTGACGGACGGCTGGTGGAAATACGGCTGCGCGGCCGTGGTCGGCATCGATAGCTACGGCGAGTCGGCTCCTGCGCCCGTGTTGTTCAAGCACTTTGGTTTTACCGCCGAGAACGTGGCCGACACCGTGCGCAAGGTGCTGAAGAAATAAACCTCACGAAGCCGCATGCCAAAGCTCATCTGGCTCGCCCGCAACTCACTGGCCTTCCAGTTGGGTTTGCTGTGCTTTGTGGTTGCGACGAGTTTTCTTTATTTCTCGCTGCCGGGTAAGACGGCGGTGGCGTATGACGATCTGCGCGTGGAAACCGCGGTCGTCAGCCGCGTTTCACAAATTGAAACTCGCCAGCGATACAGGCTGGGTGTGACCGAGCTTGAGTATTTCTTCGAAGGTAGCGTCGGTAAGGACGCTTACGGATGGACCCTGGTAGCGCTTCGGGACGGCGCAATGCAGAAAGTCTCAGACATTCCGTTCGGCAGCCTTGTTGATCAAGAGGTGGTACTGCGAAGCGATCCAGCAACGTCTGAAATTTACGTGCTGGAACGGGGTGGTGCCGTACTGTATTCCTATGACGACGCGCTCCGTTTCCGCGAGGCTGTGGCGCTCAACCGCCGTGGACTGGCGCAATGGGGTTACGTGTTCGCATTCTGTCTTTTTGCCTGGGGCTGGCTCGCCAATCGCGATCACACGGGTGCAAAGCATCGTTTTTCAAACTCACAGGAGATCTCATGACTATCAAACTCGGTATCAATGGTTTTGGCCGTATCGGCCGCAACGTGTTTCGCTCGGCCATCAAAAGCTTCAGCGATATTGAAATCGTCGGCATCAACGATTTGCTCGAGCCTGAGTACCTGGCTTACATGCTGAAGTACGACTCGGTGCACGGCCGCTTCGAAGGTGACGTGTCCGTCGAAGGCAACACGCTGATCGTCAACGGCAAGAAGATCCGCCTGACGCAGGAACGTGACCCCGCCAACCTCAAGTGGGGCGATATCGGCGCCACCGTGGTGCTGGAGTCCACGGGCCTCTTCCTCGACAAGGCTTCCGGTGAGAAGCACCTGGCCGCCGGCGCGAAGAAGGTCATCTTCTCGGCACCGTCGAAAGACGACACCCCGATGTTCGTTTTCGGCGTCAACGACAAGACCTACAAGGGCGAGGCCATCATTTCCAACGCCAGCTGCACCACCAACTGCCTGGCGCCTATCGCCAAGGTGCTGAACGACAAGTGGGGCATCAAGCGCGGCCTGATGACGACCGTGCACGCGGCCACTGCCACGCAGAAAACCGTGGACGGCCCGTCGAACAAAGACTGGCGCGGCGGCCGCGGCATCCTGGAAAACATCATTCCCTCCAGCACCGGCGCTGCCAAGGCTGTGGGCGTGGTGATCCCCGAGCTCAACAAGAAGCTGACCGGCATGTCCTTCCGCGTGCCCACCTCCGACGTGTCGGTGGTTGACCTGACCTGCGAGCTCAACAAGGAAGCCACGCTCAAGGAAATCTGCGCCGAAATGAAAGCGCAAAGCGAAGGCGCACTCAAGGGCATCCTGGGCTACACCGAAGACAAGGTCGTTGCCACCGACTTCCGCGGCGAGACCTGCACCAGCGTGTTTGACGCCGATGCGTCCATCGCGCTCGACGGCACCTTCATCAAGGTCGTCGCCTGGTACGACAACGAATGGGGCTACTCCAACAAGTGCCTCGAAATGGTCCGCGTGGTGGCGAAGTAATTCACTTCAACATCGCCAATAAAAAAGCGCCTCCGGGCGCTTTTTTATTGTCAGTGCAATACTCGGCGACCAGTCGCCCTGAAAGGTTCATGCTGATGCCCCTGACGTTCAAAAAACTCAACGAACAAGTGGTGAGTGTTCATCTGAGCAGCGGCGAGCTGGTGGGCCAGCTCAAACTGATTGGCGGCGTGTGGAAGTTCAAGGCCATTGGCTACACCGCAGACGGCCATGTAGTGCCCGGCGGTGGGCCGCTGACGGATCGCCACAACATGACTTTCGCCGCGCTGGACGAGGTGGTGGTCAATGCGGGGCTGATGCCTCCCTGAGTGGCAGGTCAATCAGGCAAGTGCAGGCCGGGCCGTTCATCGTCCCAGGCCATCGCGCTCATCTTCCAGCCTTCAGGCGTTTTGACGAACTGCGTCGAGATCATGCCGCGCGCCTCGAATGCCTCGCCGTTCATCGTGCCGGCCTTGCCGTAAGCGCTGTAGCGATGGGCAATGTTGCCGAAGATTTGTGTGGTTTCCGACAGCTCCCATTCCCTGAAGCGCGTGAGGCCGCCGCTGTCCACCAGAGCCTGCCGCGGCGCGATGAATTCGCGCACGCCGGAAATCTCGGGTGCGGTTCCTGTGTTCTTGATCAGGAGGCCTGCGTCGATGAAGAGCGCGTGAATGTCATCGTAAGGCGGCACGCTGCCCGGCTCAAACGAGACGGCGCGAAAGAACGCCTGCGCCAGCGCATTCAGTTCGTTTTTGACCGCTTGGGAGTTGGGCTCCTGGCTCATGGCATCTCCTTGTGTTGGCGGGAGTGTAGGCGTCTGCTGCCGCACCCCACAGGCGGCGTTTGCGAAACCCGATATTGCCTGGGGGTACTGCGGGGAGGTTGACTGGTAATGCCGGAGTTATGCGAAAAGTGCCCCGGAGCAGCTAAGAACAAGCGCGGACAGCTATTAAAAATATAGCAGCGAGGCGCTGCTCGGCCGTCAGTCGCCCGTCGGCCGCTCTTCGCGTCCGCCCGGGTGCCGCGCAAAGCGCGCCGGCTCCCGCCCATGCACCGGCGCGTCATCGCCAAACGACCAGCCGCCAAACTGCGTGCGCTGGTAGTCCGCCATGGTCTGTGCAATTCCGGCTTGCGTGTTCATGACAAACGGGCCGTACTGCACCACCGGCTCACCAATGGGCTTGCCTTGCAGCATCAGGAATTCGGCTTCCTCGCCGCCGTTGACGATCTCTGCGTCCACGCCGGCCCGCAGCTCGATGGCGCTGTCCACACTCACCGCCTGACCGCCCAGCGTCGCCGACTGCCCCTTGAAAAAATAGAGCTGGCGCCGCGTGCCTTCGCCCGTTGCGGCGGGCAGCGTCCAGCGGGCGCCGGGCGCCATGCGAATCGTCCAGATCGCCACGTCGGCCTCGGCCTGCGAGGCCCACGAATCCGGCGGCGGCGCCAGCGGCGCGGTTTGGGTATTTTGAATACGGCCGGCAATCACGGCCACTTCGGTGCCGCGCCCTTCGGCATCCTTGATGTCCAGGCGCGGAATGTCCTGCGACCAGAACATGGTGAAGTGCGGCTCGCTCATCTTGCCGGCCGCCGGCAGGTTCAGCCAGATCTGGAACAGCTCCAGTGGATTGGGATTTTGCGGGTCCAGCAACGGGAACATCTCGGAATGGACCACGCCCTTGCCGGCCGTCAGCCACTGCACGTCGCCGCGGCCAAAGCGCGCTGTCGCGCCCAGGGAGTCGGAATGGTCGATCAGGCCCTTGCGCACGATGGTCACGGTTTCAAAGCCGCGGTGCGGGTGCGCGGGAAAGCCCGGCACCGTGCTGCCGTGGTACATGTTCCAGCCGTCCTTGCGGGCAAAGTCCTGGCCGATATTGCGCCCCGCGAGCGAGGCATCCGGGCCCATCTGCGCATTGCCGCGAGGGTAGGCGTCGTCGTGGTACACGCAAAAGAGGAACGGGTCGAGCGTTGCCCACGGAAAGCCGAGTGGCTTGACCTGGAGGACTGGATGGGCGGCGGAGTGAGCGACAGAACTTGCGGTGGGGTCGGCAGGCATGAAGAGGCCTTTCTGGCGTGAAACTTTCAAAGAACACATATAAGGTTGGCCGCTGTCCTTTCAAGCTGCACCGCCAGCCCACCTGGCCGGCCCGGCCTTGGCGGTTTAAGGGAAATATGCTTGTGGACCTTATGTAGAAAGCGCAAGCAGCTATAAAATCAATAGCATCTATAGGGCGTTGTCATCAATCGCCTGTCCCTTCCTCAGGCCTTCAGCTTCCAGCCCGTACGGAAGATCCACCACACCGCGCCGAGGCACAGCCCCAGAAAGCCCATGATGGCCGCCACGCTGATGCCTACGTTGACATCGGCCACGCCGTAAAAACTCCAGCGGAATCCGCTGATCAGGTAGACCACCGGGTTGAACAGGGCGACCTTCTGCCACAACGGCGGCAGCATGTTGATCGAGTAAAACGCACCACCGAGGAAAGTCAGCGGCGTCACCACCATCAGCGGCACAATCTGCAGCTTCTGGAAGTTGTCGGCCCATAGCCCGATGATGAAACCGAACAGGCTGAAGGTCAGCGCGGTCAGCAGCAGGAAGCACAGCATCCAGAAAGGGTGCGCGATCTCATAGGGCACGAAGAGGCGCGCCGTTGCCAGAATTAGAAGCCCCAGCATGACGGACTTGCTCGCCGCAGCGCCCACGTAGCCCATCACCACTTCCATGGACGACACCGGCGCCGACAGCAGTTCGTAAATTGTCCCCGACCATTTCGGCATGTAGATGCCGAAGGCGGCGTTCGAGATGCTCTCGTTGAGCAGCGACAGCATGACGAGGCCGGGGATGATGAAGGCACCGTAGCGGATGCCGTCGATGTCACCCATGCGCGAACCGATGGCCGCGCCGAAGACCACGAAGTACAGCGAGGTCGAGATCACCGGCGAGGCGATGGATTGCATCAGCGTGCGGAAGGTGCGCGCCATTTCAAAGCGGTAAATAGCGCGGATGGCGTGCCAGTTCATGCGGCCTCCTTCTGGGCGCCCGGTTTGTCGGCATGCACCAGGCTCACGAAGATGTCTTCGAGCGAACTCTCGCTTGAATGCAGGTCCTTGAAGTCAATGCCGAGTTCGGCCAGCTGCTTGAGCAACGCCGCGATACCCGTCTCCTCGGTTTGTGTGTCGAAGGTGTAGACCAGGGTGTGGCCCTCTTTCGTCAGCTCAAGCGGCAGCCCTGCCAACGCACCCGGAATGGTTTGCAGCGGCGTTTGCAGTTGCAGGCTCAGTTGCTTCTTGCCCAGCTTGCGCATCAGCACCGTTTTGTCTTCGACAAGAATCAGCTCGCCCTTGTTGATGACGCCAATGCGGTCGGCCATTTCTTCGGCTTCCTCAATGTAGTGCGTGGTCAGGATGATGGTGACGCCGTTGTCGCGCAGCTCCCGCACCATTTGCCACATGCCCTTGCGCAGCTCGACGTCGACGCCCGCGCTGGGCTCATCGAGGAACAGGATGGTGGGTTCGTGCGACAACGCCTTGGCAATCAATACCCGGCGCTTCATGCCACCGGAGAGCGCCATGATCTTGCTGTCCTTCTTGTCCCACAGCGAAAGGTCGCGCAGCACTTTCTCAATGTAGGCCGGGTTGGGCGGCTTGCCGAACAGGCCCCGGCTGAAGCTCACGGTGGACCAGACGGTTTCAAACGCATCGGTCGAAAGCTCCTGAGGCACCAGCCCGATTTTGGCGCGAGCGGCGCGGTAATCCCGAACGACGTCATGTCCATCAGCCGTCACGCTGCCCGAGCTCGGATTGACAATGCCGCAGACGATGCTGATCAAGGTGGTCTTGCCCGCGCCGTTGGGGCCGAGCAGGGCGAAAATCTCGCCGCGCTGGATGTCCAGGTTCACCGACTTGAGCGCATGAAAGCCCGAAGCGTAAGTTTTGCTGAGTTTCTGAAGGGAAATAATGGGTTGCACGCGGCATCCTGACAAGAAAGCGGCGCCAGAATGTGGCGCCAGAAGAGACCCGAATCATTCTATAGAGCAAGGCTGAAAAAGCCGGGAGCAGGGTTTTCAAGATGGCGTGCTCAGGCCCCCTGGTTTTTTCTCAGCGTCGGCAAGCCGACACCGGCAGACTCAAAGCCACCGTCTACAGCCAGCACCTGGCCATTGACATAGCTGGCTGCCGGGCTGCACAAAAAGCCCACGGCCGATGCGATTTCTTCCACGGTGCCGTAACGCCCCAGCGGAATCACGTCGTGGTAGTCCGAGCGGATCGCCACGCTGTGAACCAGCTTGGCCATTTCCGTGTCCACCGGCCCGGGCGCGATCACGTTGGCCCGGATGCCGATGGTGCCCAATTCAACCGCCTGCTGTTTGGTCAGCTGGATAAGCGCGGCCTTGCTGGTGCCGTACGCCACGCGAAGCGTGCTCGCGCGCAGGCCCGAGATCGACGCGATGTTGACAATGCTGCCGCCGCCCGTGCGCTTCATGATGGGCGCGCAGGCCTGGCTGCACAAAAATGCGCCGTCCAGGTTGACGCCCAAAACCCGGCGCCATTCTTCAAAGGTTGTCTCACCGATAGGCTTGAACACCGCGATGCCGGCGTTGTTGACCAGCGCATCGATACGGCCGAAGCGGGCATCCACCTTCGCCATGGCCGATTTCACCTGCGCCGGGTCGGCCACGTCGCAATGCACCGCCAGTATGCGGCCTGCATCCTGAATGGCGGCAGCGGCGGGGAGCAGCGTGTCGCTGTCGATATCCAGAAGTGCCACACGGTAACCATTGGCCAGAAACCATTGCCCGATGGCAAGGCCAATGCCGCGTGCACCCCCTGTTACGACGGCCACGGGGCTGGTTGAAGAAGCTGCAGTCATGGATGTCCTTGCCTTGTTGTCGGGTGTGAATGAAGAATGGGTTTTGGCATTGGTCGCGGCTTTGGCGAAAGTTCAGCTTGAAGTTTGCACTACTGGACGTGGTTGCGCGCGTTGGCGATGCTGCCGATTCGGGACACGCTGTCGTGGGCCCGTCCTACAGCATGCGCGCTTGCCAATGGGTACCTTGAGCACTCATCCTGTTGTCTGCATCAGAAATGATTCTTTCAAGATGGCCAGGCATGCGACAACCGCTTGCGGTTCTCGAATGTGTGTCTCTCGGCAAAGTGTTGTGGCTGGTATCGGTTTCATGCACATGATCCGTAAAAAAAACAGTTCACGGTCAAGGCAGGAACGAACTGTTGGCGCGCACCTTGGTGCGGATTTTCCCAGAGGATCACTATGACAATGAAACACGCGTTACTTTTATCCACACTGGTCGCAACGTTGGGCCTTGTTGCCTGCGAGCGGACGGTTGTCGCGCCGCCTGCGGCAGTTGTCACCGTGCCCGGGCCTGCAGGTCCTGCGGGGGCCACGGGTGCCGCGGGCACTGACGGCGCCAAGGGGGCTACGGGCGCTGGCGTCGGTATTCCCGGCCCGACCGGCGCTACCGGTGCGACTGGAGCGACGGGCTCTACCGGTTATGAGGGCGCAACCGGTGCTACCGGTGCGACTGGCGACACCGGCAAGACTGGCAGAACCGGTGCCACGGGCGATACGGTCGTGATCGTTCCCGCGCCTGCACGGTAAGGTTTTCGGTTGCACCGGCCGGCGAACGCGTGAGTGCTCGCCGGCCTTTTTGTTTTCAGCGGCGGGTACAAGGCATTTAACCGCCCTGTAATTCCGGAAAGGGCTCACGCCAGGCGGCCAACTGATTGAGGCGGTCGTGCCAGCGCCGGATTTCCGGGAAATTGTCCAGCGGCAAGCGGGCCTTTTCGGCGTACGGCAAGGGGATAGCTGCCGCGAAGTCGGCCACAGTCAGCGCGTCGCCGACGAGGTATTCGCGCCCCTTGAGGTGCGCTTCGAGCACCCCGGCGTAACGCTCGAAGACCGGCGTCACCCGCGCAATCTCGGCCGGGTCGGCCTGGCTTTGACGGAAGCGCGGCTTGATGATGTGTTCGAAATAGAAGGTTCTGGCGGTTGGCGCGAACTCGGTGGCATCCCACATCAGCCAGCGGATCACCTCGGTCTGGCGCTTGTCGCTCGGCCACAGGTCGGAGCCGGCTTTCTCCGCCAGGTGGCACATGATGGCATTCGACTCCCACAAGGTCGTGGTGCCGTCCACCAGCACGGGCACCTTGGCATTGGGATTCATTGCGCGGAACTGCGGCGTACGGTGCTCGCCTTTTTCCAGCGCCACGTAGATGAACTCCACCGGCAGCTTCAAGTGCCTGGCGACGGCGCAGGCTTTTCGCGGATTCAGCGTGTCCGAGTAATAAAGCTTCATGCTGACTCATTTCATCGGTGATTTTCAGGCCGCCATGCGCGGCAGGTCGGACCACACCGGCCTGACCTCTATGGTTGCGGCCCTGGCCATGGGATGGCCGGCTGCGATGTCGATCGCCTCCTGCATGCCGGCGCATTCAATCAGCCCATAGGCCGCCATTTTTTCCGCGCTATCGGTGAAGGGGCCACTGGTTACCGCGCGCTTGCCGCTGCGCACCCGCACCGTCATCGCGTCGTCGGGGGGGCGCAGCGGGTTGCCGTGCTTGAGGATGCCGCGGCTCCCCATGTCCTTTACCCAGGCGCCAATGTCGGCCACCAGCGTCGGCGTGGGCGCGAAGGCCGCGTCGTGGCAAATGATCAGCAGGAATTGCATATGCTTTCCCCATCAGGGCATGGGCAGCGGCTTGATGACCATCCACGACACGCCGAAGCGATCTTCCACCATGCCGAAAGACGAAGCGTAAAAGGTCTTCATGATGGGCATCTCTACCTTGCCGCCGTCGCTCAATGCCTTGAACAGGCGCTGCGCTTCGGCATCGCTGGCCGCAGTCAACGAGAGTGAGAAGCCCTTGAATTCCGGCTTGCCGTTGCCCATGCCGTCAGAGGCCATCACTTCCGTTTCGCCGATCCTGAAGCTGGCATGCATGATGTTCTCACCCGGGATGGCACCGCCGTCCGGCCCGCAGCCTTCGGTCATGGGTTCCGGGTTCTCCTTGAAGCGCATCATCATCTTCACTTCGGCGCCAAGCGCCTTGCGGTAAAACTCGATGGCCTCTTCGCAGCGGCCGTTAAAAAAGAGGTAAGACTGGATCAGCATGATTGACTCCTTCGTGGGTTGATAAGGTTGGGGGATTTTTCAGGCACTCATTTGCGCAGCGTGGGCTTCAACGTTCATCCAGGCGAGCTCCCAGAGATGACCATCCAGGTCTTCGAAGCCGTGCTGGTACATGAATCCGTGGTCTTGTGGCTTGTTGGGCGTGGTCGCGCCGCCAGCCACAGCCTTGCTGACCATCTCGTCGACTTCCTGGCGGCTGTCACAGGAAAGGCAGATCAGCACCTCGGTGCTTTTGCGTGCGTCGCTCACCGGCTTGGGGGTGAAGGTCTTGAAATAGTTCTCGACCAGCAGCATGACGAAGCTTTCCTCGCTCACGATCATGCAGGTGGCGTTTTCATCGGTGAATTGCGGGTTGAATTTGAAGCCCAGCGCGGTGAAAAACTTCACCGATTGGTTCAGGTTTTTCACGGGCAGGTTCACAAACATCTTGGTCGTCACGGGTCTCTCCTTGAATAAATTGAATGAGGAGGTGCTTCCTCAGGCCCTGTCATAGGCTTCCTGGAGGTCCTTGATATTGATCTTGCGCATCTTCAGCATGGCGCTCATGGCGGCGCCGGCCTTGGCCGGGTTCTTGTCGCCCAGCATGTTGCCTAGCGCGGTGGGGATGATCTGCCACGACAGGCCGAATTTGTCCTGGACCCAGCCGCACTGGTTGGGTGCCCCGCCCGCCGAGAGCTTGTCCCAGAGCTCGTCCACCTCTTCCTGCGTCTTGCAGTCCACGAACAGCGAAATCGCCGGCGTGAAGCTGAAGTGCGGGCCGCCGTTGAGTGCCATGAATTCCTGGCCTTCAAGCTGGAAACTGCCGGTCATGACCGAGCCCTCGGGTCCCGGGCCTTCCTTGCCGTAGCGCCTGAGCATGGTGATCTTCGAGTTCTTGAAGATCGAAACATAAAAATTCATGGCTTCCTCGGCCTGGTCGTTGAACCACAGGAAGGGGGTGATTTTCTGCATGGTCTGGTTCCTTGAAAGAAGAGCGTTTAAAGAATCGTTAAAGGCTTGCGGGCCTTGTGCGGTGGCCAAATCAGCAGTATTGTGTACACCGTCCACAAAAGAATAGCAAAGATAATGAACACTGTCCACATAAATAAGTAACAAGCCATGTCGAGTGCGCCCCCTTCCCAGCCAGTCCCGCCGCCGCGCAGCACTTATCGCCACGGCGACCTGCGGCGTGCCCTGCTGGAAGCCGGGGTGGAATTGGCCCGCGCCGGCGGGCCCGGGGCCGTGGTGCTGCGCGAAGCCACGCGCCGCGCGGGCGTAGCGCCTAATGCGGCCTACCGCCATTTCGAAAACCGCCAGGCCTTGCTGTATGCGGTTCGTTCAGCCGCGCTGGCGGCCGTGGCCCGCGCGATGGAGGCCGAACTGGCTGCGCTGCCCCGGGGTTTGCCGCCAGCCGAATTCGCCCGCGCCAACGTGCGCGCGGTCGGCGCCGGCTATTTGCGTTTTGCGCAGGCAGAGAGCGGGTTGTTCCGCACGGCCTTTGGCCCCTCGGATGATTTGAAAGAAAGGGCCCAGGGCGCGCCGGCCAATGCCGAGCGCAAAGGGGAAAGCGGCCTGGACCCCTTCGAGCTGCTGGGCGCCGCGCTTGACAAACTCGTGAGCGCCGGCGTGCTGTCGCCTGAGCGCCGGCCCGGCGCCGAGTTCCTCGCCTGGTCCGCAGTGCACGGCCTGGCCATGCTGGTGATTGACGGCCCGTTAGGCCCGCTCATCGGTCCGCAGATGCAGCAGATCGGCGAGCATCTGCTGGACATGGTTGAAAAGGGCCTGTGCGGGGACTAGGGGGAGTTGACATCCATTGATTGAATTTGCCCAAGGCTTGGCCGGTGCATTGATGACAAAAGCCCGCCGGAGGCGGGCTTTGCGTATCAGCTAGTTACGCCAGCTCCTGGCGCTCAGAAGTTGTGCTGAATGCCAACCCCGTACACGCGGATAACGTCATTGGCAACGCGGTTGTTCGGGTCCGAGCGGTCATAAAAGCCGTACAGCGACGTGCGGTTGCTCATCTTGTAGGAGTAACCCGCCTGGAAGCGCTTGAGCTTGCCCGCCGGATCGCTCTGGACATCCTTGCGGATGTAGTTGGCCATGACCTTGCTGCTCGGCGTGATGTCCCAGGAGGCGCCGATCATCTGCGCCGCCACCTTGCTGCGCGACAGCGCATTGCCCTGAAAGTTGTCACGGTTGTAGACCGCCCAAGCCCGGATATCCCCGAAGTCGTAGGAGCCCACCAGCATCCACTTGTTCCTGAAATCGTTGAGCAGGGCACCACCGCGTTTGCTGTCCCTTCCGTAGCCGACGCCCAGGCCCAGCGGGCCGCCGCCTTCACCGTAGCTCAGCGAGACATCGGTCTGCTTGTAGTCGCTCTCAAAGCGGACCGGGCCGGCCGCGGTTTCCGGCAGGCCTTCACCGTTGAAGTAATGGCCGGCGCGGAAGACGAAGTTGCTGATCACCGGGCTGGCGTAGCCGATGGCATTGGACACCCGGGTGCGCGCGTTGAAGATGGAGGTGCCAATCGCGGTGGCGCCGGCATCGTGGATGACGTACTCCACGTTGCGGCCCAGGATCGCATAGATGGGCGTGCGGCTCGGTGCGGCCGAGTCGATGCGCCCGATATTGACCACGCCGAAGTCGCCGCTGATGCCGACGTAAGAGTTGCGGTAGACGGGCGAGCTTGACGCGCCGGTATCCGAAGAGATTCCCATCTCCAGGCCAAAGAGCGCTTTCAGCCCTCCCCCCAGGTCCTCGGTTCCCTTGGCTCCGAACCGGGACGCGTTGCCCGTGATGAGCGTCTGCGAGACCGAGCCGGTCTTCGAGTTCTCGAAGCTCGTATCCATCTTCCCGTAGATCGTCACCGTGCTTTGCGCCAGCGCAGTAACAGGGGTTATTGCACCGGCAGCAACCGCTGCCAGGCAGATCATCTTGTAATTCATTCCTCACTCCTCAAAGCTTTTATAGATAGCGGGAGATCAATCACCGCCGCGGGGGTATTCACGGGCAAAGTTCGCCCAGGCCTGAGAAGACATCGTCTTCAACAGGGCAGCAAATTCACAGGGCACAGGGTCGTGGACGTGCGCGTCAACCGTCTGGCTGCGGCATCGTGGTGGGGTGGTGAAGGTTCATGCGCGGCTATTCCAGAACAATCTTGTTGGCTTGGGCGACATCCTTGAAGAACCGGATGCGTTGAATGACTTCCTGCCGGTATTCGGCGGGGCGCACGTTCTCGGGCAGCATCGCGCCGCGTTTGCGCCAGGCTTCCAGCGTGTCCTTGTCGCGAAGAATGGTGCGCACCGCGTCGTAGAGCTTCTGGATGATGGCCTCGGGCGTCTTTGCCGGCGCTGCCAGCCCCGTCCATGACGTGAGGTTCAGGTCGGGCAGCTTGAGCTCGTCAAAGGTGGGAACGTCCGGCAACTGCGGCGCGCGCAGCGGCGAGGCGACGGCCAATGCGCGCAGGCTTCCGCTCTGCAGCATGGCCAGGTTGGAGGGCAGGTTGTTCCACGTCAGCTGAACCTGCCCCGAGAGCAGGTCCGTCAGTGCCGGTCCGGCGCCCCGGTAGGGGATGTGCGTGATGAACAGGCCCAGCTTCGACTTGAGCAGTTCCATGCTCAGGTGTGCCACCGAGCCATTGCCTGACGAGGCATAGTTCAATTTGCCCGGGTTGGCTTTGGCGTAGCGCACAAACTCGGCAAAGGTCTTGACCGGGAGTTTGGCGCTGGCGACCAGCACGTTCGGCAGCCTGTCGATCAGAGTGATGTAGGCGAAATCGTTCACTGCGTCGTAAGGCAGGTTCGGCGACACCGCCGGATTGACCACATGGGTTGACTGCGAAGTGACGACCAGCGTATAGCCGTCGGGCGCGGCCTTTGCAACAATGCCGGTGCCAATGGCGCCACCTGCGCCGGCCTTGTTGTCGATCACGACCGGTTGGCCCAGCAGCCTGCCCAGTTTGTCGGCGATAGCGCGCGCGGAGATGTCCACTGCTCCACCGGGCGGGAAGGGCACGATCAATGTGATGGGACGGCTCGGGTAAGCCTGCGGCTGGCTGAATGCCGGGCACGCTACCGCGCCCGCCGCACCGGCCGCTATGCCCAGGAATTTCCGACGGCTTGGGATGGTGATCATGCTGTGTCCTTGAGGTTGACGTGGCGTTTCGAGTGAGTGGTTTCTTCCCTGATGTGTCCCGCGATGGCCTGCAGCACCAGGTGAATGCGCTTCCTGAGTTCATGGAACTGTCGCTTTGGCTCGCGCGTCTTTTCGTCAAGGTAGAGCGCCCTGTTGATTTCGATCTGCAGGCTGTGCTGTCCGTGTGCGGGCCGGCCAAGAGTGCGCACCAGGTCTTGCCCCGCATAGGGGTCGTTCAGTGCGACGGTATAGCCTTGCCGCCTGAACTCCTCCCCGACGAAGTCCGCGAAAGCCGCGCTGCAGCTGGCGCCATGCAGGTTGCCCAGCACGATGTCGGCCAGCGGCTTGTCCGGCAACCCCAGGCGCACATACGCGTTGCTTGGCATGGAATGAAGGTTGAGGTGCCACCGTTCACCCTGCGGGGTGCTTGACTGGGCCAGCGCGTCCTCTAGCGCATGGCGATACGGCCGCCAGCAGCTTTCAATCCGGTGTTTGATTTCGCTGGCATGAAGCCGGCGGCTGTAGATCGGCTGTAGCGTCGGCGTCTTGCTGAACACCAGGCCGTTACCCAGCCGCAGGCAGGGTTGAGAAGGGGCCACCGGCTCAGCCCACTCGCCGTCCAGCATCGCAAGGTCGATGTCGTCCTCACTGCGGTTGGGGTCGATGTAGCTGCGCGGAAACGTCGCGTGCACCAGAGTCGCGCCGACCAGCGGCGCCGCGTCCCAAAGCTGCTCGATCAGCGTGTCCTCGCACTGCCGCAGTTGCTGCAATTCAATCGAGAAATCGAAGTCCTGCGGATAGTAGGTGCCGCTGTGCGGGGAGTCGCACACCAGTGCGATGGGATCAACGACGGGTCGGACGACCTTGACGGGTTCGGCGTGGGACATGGTTTGGCTCATGGCCGGCAGTTTGACGCCGCGAGTGCCGCGCGACAAACGACAATTTCAAAGCTGCTGATTAGATGATCTAATACGGTCATGAAATTCAAGTCGCCGTCGCTGGCTGAACTGCACGCGTTTCTCGGGGTCTGCCAATTGGGGAGTTTTCGCCGCGCGGCGGAGGTTCTTTCCGTCACGCAGGGCGCCGTCAGCCAGGCCATCCTGCGCCTTGAGCAAAGGCTGGGTTGCAGCCTGTTCGACCGCAACGCGACGGGCGTTGTGCCCACGGTCCGCGGGCGCGAATTTCAGAAGCTGGTTGAAACCCATGTCGCCGGGCTGGAGGCGGCCGTCACCCAGTTCGGCGGAGGGTCATCGCAACGCAAAGTGCGGGTGAGCGTCATACCAACCCTCGGAACGCGATGGCTGGTCCCCAGGCTCGCGCAATTCAAGTCCTTGAACCCCAATGTCGAGGTGGAGCTGCGCCAATTCCATTTCGACGAAGACTTCAAGCGCGACGACGTGGACCTGTGGATCGCGCTCAGGCGCCCGGGAAGAAGGTGGCCACGCGGTATCCGCGGATGCTATCTGCTGGGCAACGAGATCACGCCCGCATGCACACCCGCACTTGCGCGAAGCATTCAGCATCCGCGGGATCTCGCGGCGCATACCCTTCTTCATCACATCAACTACCCAGACAACTGGGCCGTGTGGATGGAGGGTGCAGGTTTAAAGCAGCCCAAGCCAGCATTGGGCCCGGGGTTCGATCTGGGCAACAACCTCATCGTCGCGGCATGCGCCGGCATGGGAGCCATCGTCATCCAGCCGTGCCTCATCGAGAGCGAACTCGAAAGCGGCAAGCTGGTCCTGCCCTTCGACACCCGGGTCCTGATCTCGCGCGGGTATTACCTTTGCCAACGATCCGCTGCCGCCCACAGCAATCGCGCCGTTGAAGCGTTTGCCTCATGGCTGCAAGAGCAGGCCGGCAACACGGCCGGCGCCTGACCTCTCCCAGGCGCTGCGATCAGGCTGCACCGGCCCCGTCCTCGCGGGCCGGCAGGCCCATGCCCTTGGGCAATCCCTCGCGCAGTGCTTCGATAAAGCGGCGCAACTTGGCCGGGTAAAAGTTCGAATAGGGGTAGATCAGGTAGACCGGCAGGGGCTCGGCACACCACTGCGGCGCCAGGTGTAGCAGCCTGCCATCGGCCACGTCGCCCGCCACCAGCCAGGTCGAAGCGATGCTCGCGCCCAGGCCCAGCAGCGTGGCGTTGCGCAGGGCAAACAGGCTGTCCGTGCCCAGGCGCGGCCGTATCGCAAAGCGGTGCTCTTCGCGGCGCTGGTCGGCATGGCGGCGGATCAGCACCACCTCGTTGCGGTAGAAGGTTTGCAGCGCCAGCCAGGGCAGGGCCTGCAGATCGGCTGGATGCATCGGCAGCGGCTTGTCTTGCAGCAGGGAAGGTGCGGCCACCACGATGCGCCGGACTTCGGCAATCTTCACGGCCACCAGCGAAGGATCTTCCACCGCGCCCACGTGCACCGCGCAGTCGATGCCCTGCGTGATGAAGTCGGGTGTGCCGTCATGCAGCAGCCACTCCACCGTGACGCGCTCGTGGCGCCGCAAATAGTCGACCACCGGCCCCACCAGCTGCTGCTGGCCCAGCGCATGCGGTACCACCACGCGCAGCGTGCCTTCCGCCACTTCCTGGGTGCCGCGCAGGTCGGCCTCAAAAGCCCCCCAGTTGCCCAGCAGCTCCTTGGCACGGGCAAAGCAGCGCTCGCCGCCCTCCGTCAGTTTCATCGCGTGGGTGGAGCGCTGCAGCAGCTTCAGGCCCAGCGAACGTTCCAGCGCCTGAAGGCGCCGGCTGACTGTGGGTTGCGTGGCGTTCATCTGCGCTGCGGCGGCGGACAGGCTGCCCGCCTCCACGATGCGCACAAAGGTCTGCATGAGTTCGATCCGGTCCGGCGCGGTTTTCATGAGGTCTCCCAGGTTGCTTATGCGTTTTACGTATGACCATTGTGCCCAATAGCAGCCTTCACAGCGCAAAACCCCGCCCGCATACTCGCGTCCTGCCTCAAATCGGGATTTTCCTCATGATTTCTACAGCTAATACGCATGACCAAACCGGGCCCGGCTTGCCGTTCCCATTGATTCTCCTGCTCGCCACCGGTGCCGGCCTGGCCGCGGCTTCGCTCTATTACAGCCAGCCCATGCTGGCCTTGCTGCTTGCTGAATTCAAGTCCACCCCCGCCGCCATCGGCCTGGTGCCCACACTGACAACGCTCGGTTACGCGCTGGGCATCGGGCTACTCGCGCCGCTGGGCGACCGCTATGACCGCCGGCGCATCATCCTCGGCAAGGCCGCCGCTCTGGTGCTGGCGTTGCTGCTCGCCGCCGCCGCGCCGTCCGTGGCGGTGCTCGCACTGGCCAGCCTCGCGATCGGTCTTGCGGCCACGCTGGCACAAGACATCGTGCCGGCCGCCGCCACACTCGCACCCGAAGCCCAACGCGGCAAAACCGTCGGCACCGTGATGACCGGCCTGTTGCTGGGCATTCTGCTGTCGCGTGTGGTGGCCGGCGTCGTGGCCGAGCAGTTCGGCTGGCGCAGCATGTTCGTGGCCGCGGCCCTCAGCATCGCGCTGCTGGGCGTGGCGGTGTGGCGGCACCTGCCGCGCTTTGCACCCACCACGCAGCTGCCCTACCTGGCGTTGCTCGGCTCGCTGGCCACGCTGTGGAAGTGCCACGGGGCGCTGCGCCGCGCGGCCGTCGCACAGGGCTTGATCAGCATCGGCTTCAGCGCCTTCTGGTCCACGCTGGCCATCATGCTGCACGCCGAGCCCTTCAACCTGGGCAGCGGCGCCGCCGGCGCCTTCGGCCTGGCCGGTGCCGCCGGTGCGCTAGCCGCGCCGCTGGCCGGCCGCATCGCCGACAGCAAAGGCCCTGAAGTCGTGACCCGGCTGGGCGCCGCGCTGGTCGTCGCGGCCTTCATCGCCATGGCCCTGGGACCTAACCAGCTGTGGCTTATTGCCTTGGGCGCAGTGGTGTTTGACCTGGGCGCGCAGGCCACGCTGATTGCTCACCAGACCATCGTCTACGGCATTGAACCCGCCGCGCGCAGCCGGCTCAATGCGGTTCTGTTCATCGGCATGTTCAGCGGCATGGCCGGCGGTGCGTGGCTCGGCAGCATGGTGCTGGCGCACACCGGCTGGCAGGGCGTGTGCGTGATGGCCGCGGTGTCAGGTGCGGCAGCACTGGTGGTGCGGATGTGGCCTGCCAAAAAGTATGCGCCCTGTGCTGCCTGACGCTGAATATCGTTCCGGTACTTCGCCGCAAAAAAAGGCCTCGTGAGAGGCCTTTTTTCATTCACAAGACAACGCTCAGGCGGCCAGCTCTTCCCGCGTGTAATCCGTCGAAGCCGACAGCGCCTTCCACGTCTTTACCTCGGCCTCCACAAACGCATGCTTGTCTGCAATCACTTTCAGCGTGTCGGTGCCCATCGGCAGCCGCAGCGGTGGGGTGTCGGCCTCCACCAACTTCAACATTGCCTGCGCCAGGCGCAGCGGGTCGCCCGCCTGGTTGTGGTTGATCTCTTTGGCAGCTTCGCGCACCCTGCCCGCGCTTTGGGCGTAGTCGTCCAGGATACGTGGCGACACTGCCAGCGAGGCGTTGTCCAGGAAGTCGGTGCGGAAGTAACCCGGCTCCACGCTGGTGACGTGAATGCCCAGCGGCGCCAGTTCGCCATGCAGTGCTTCGGTCAGGCCTTCCACCGCAAACTTGGTCGAGCAGTACACGCCAAACCCCGGGCCGGACTGGTAACCGCCCAGCGACGAGATGTTGATGACGTGGCCGCTGCGGCGCGCACGCATGGTTGGCAGCACAGCGCGTGTTACGTTCAGCAGGCCGAACACATTGGTCTCGTACAGGCGCCGCACCTCGTCGCCGGTGGCTTCTTCCACCGCGCCCAGCAGGCCGTAGCCGGCGTTGTTGACCAGCACATCGATGCGGCCAAAACGTGCCAACGCGGCTTGCACGGCGGCCGCCGCCTGCGCCTCGTTGGTCACGTCCAGCGGCAATGCCAGCAGCGCGTCGCTCGCGGGAAATCTTTTTTGCACTGAGGCGGCGTCGCGCGAAGTCGCCACCACCGCGTCGCCATGCGCCAGCGCCGCTTCGGCAATGCGCGCGCCAATGCCGCGCGCTGCGCCGGTGATCATCCAGATACGTTTGAAGTCAGTCTTTGCATTCATGGTCTTGCCCCTTAAAAAATGTTGCTGAGGAGGGCAATGTAGGTTTTTGATTGCGTGCTGAATAGATGGCAATTGGTGAGTTCATAATCAAGTTAATCGTGACAATCAGGGGCTTGCTTCCCGTAAAACCGCCAGGAGCCGCCATGGCCTTCAATGAATTGCGCGCCGTTTCCACTTTCGTCCGGGCCGCCGAACTCGGCAGCCTGCGCCAGGCCGCCGCTGCACAGGCGATCACGCCGCAGGCCGCCAGCCAGGCGCTGGTCCAGCTTGAACAGCACCTGGGCGTGCGCCTTTTTCACCGCACCACGCGCAGCCTGAGCCTCACCGAAGAAGGCGAGCAGTTCCTGCAGGCCGTGCAGCCCGGCCTTTCGACGCTGCAGCGAGCACTGCAGGGCGCCCGCCGCACGCGCGAAGAAATCGCCGGGCCGCTGCGCATCGTCGCGCCGCGCTCCATCATGCTCGAGGTGTTGTGGCCCGTGCTCGAGGAATACTGCCGCCGTTATCCGCAGGTGGATCCCGACATCCAGATGGACGACCGCATCGGCAACTGGGTGGAAGACCGCGTCGACGTCGGCTTTCGCGCCGGCGCGCCGCCCGCGGGCGGCATCATCTCGCGCCGCATCCTGCCGCTGCAACTGGTGGTGTGCGCGTCACCCGCCTACATCGCGCAGCATGGCGCGCCCCAGACCATCGAAGACCTGGCCGGGCACCGCTGCACGGGCTTTCACCACACGGGCACCGGCAAGACCATGCCCTGGGAGTTCAAGGTGGGTGAAGAAGTGGTGGCCCGTACCGTCGCCGCGTCCTTCCTCACCAATGACGTGGACCTTGAAGCCCGCGCTGTCGTGGCCGGCCAGGCCATCGGCCAGCTGATCGGCGCCACCGCTGCGCCGCTGGTGCGCGCCGGCCGGCTGGTGCCGCTGCTGACGCAGCATGTCACCGAGCATCTGGGCCTTTATGTCTATTACGGCAGCCGCAACGCGCAGCCTGCCCGTGCACGAGCCTTCATCGACCTGGCGGTGGAACGCCTGGTTGGCAACACGCAGTTCTACCTGGAGCCGCATGAATTGCGCCCGTATGCTATCGCGCGGAAAACGCGCCGCACCCGCGCGGCCGGCTGACCCGGCTGTCGCGGCATCAACGTCGCGCAGACATCTCTTTCTGTATCTTTCTTATCCATCGGTTTGCGCGCGGCCGTTTTCTTGGCGTCGCCTACAGCCGCGTTAGCCCACGGCTGACGCGCGGCGGGCCGATGCGGGAATAGATTGGGAGCCTGTACGGACGCATCAGGAAGAATAAAAAGTGTCAGCTATCCCGCGCCTTCGCTCCGCCTTTTTCACCGGCCTGGTGCTCGTGCTGATCGGAGGGGTGCTGGCCTTGCCGGGCATCTGGCTGGTGGTGCTGGGAGGCTCCTGGTATTACCTGGTGGCCGGCCTGGCTTTTGTATTGACGGGCGTACTGTTGATCCAGTACGGACCGATAGCGTTGTGGACCTACGCGCTCCTGCTGGTGGGCACGCTCGCATGGGCGTTGTCGGAAGGCGGGCTTGACTGGTGGCCGCTGGCTGCGCGGGGGGGTGTGCCATTTCTCATTGGCCTCTTTCTGCTGACCCCCATGCTCGCCCGTGCCATGCAGGCCGAAGTGCCGGGCCAATCCGGCGTGCGCGCCGGCCAGTGGGCGTTGGGTGCCGCGCTGGCGCTCTTCTTTATTGCGTCGGTGGCAACCTGGCTGCATGATGCCAACCGCGTGACGGGCATGCTGCCGTTGCCGCCCACCGGCGCATCGGCCGCGCGCACGGCTGATGCCGTACCTGCCGGCGAATGGCATGCCTACGGGCGTACCGGCCAGGGGCAGCGGTATTCGCCGCTCAGCCAGATCACCCCTGAGAACGTGGAAAACCTGGGGCTGGCGTGGCAGTACCGCACCGGTGACATGCGCGGCCACCCTGGTGACCCGGCAGAAACCACCTTCGAGGTGACCCCGCTGAAAGTGGGCAACCGGCTTTTCCTGTGCACGCCGCATCAGTCCGTCATTGCGCTCGATGCCACCACCGGCGCGGAAGCCTGGCGTTTTAATCCCGAGATACAGAACAAGCTCGCACTGCAGCACCTGACTTGCCGCGGTCTGTCTTATCAGCCGCCTGCCGCTGCGACTGCGACAGCCGCCGCTAACTCCACCGACTGCCCGGCCAAACTGTTCATGCCCACGGCAGACGGCCGCGTGATTGCCCTGAACCCCGACACCGGAAAGGTCTGCCCCTCTTTCGGCGGCGGCAAGGGGCAGATCGATCTCTGGGCCGGCATGCCCAACGTCAAGCCCGGCGCTTACTACTCCACCTCGCCAGTGGTGGTGACATCAAAGCTCATCATCGTGGGCGGCACGGTGCTCGACAACGTTTCCACCAAAGAGCAGTCCGGCGTGATCCGCGCTTACGACATCAACACCGGCGCGCTGGTCTGGAACTGGGACTCCGGCAAGCCGGACGCCACCGCTCCGCTCGCGGCGGGGCAAACCTACACCGCCAATTCGCCCAACAGCTGGTCCGTTTCCAGCGTCGACGAAGCGTTGGGCATGGTCTATGTGCCGCTGGGCAACCAGCCGCCCGACCAGTGGGGCGGCCAGCGCAGCCCCGCGGTGGAAACGTATTCGTCGTCCGTCGTCGCGCTGGACCTGGCCACCGGCAAGGTGCGCTGGAACTTCCAGACCGTGCACCACGACTTGTGGGATTACGACGTGCCGGCCCAGCCCAGCCTGGTAGACCTTACCGTGGGCGGCAACCGGGTGCCCGCACTGGTCCAGCCCACCAAGCAGGGCGAGATCTTTGTGCTGGACCGCCGCACCGGCACGCCGCTTTTGCCTGTTGTGGAAACAGCGGCACCGCAGGGAGCCGCGCAGGGCGACCGCACCGCGCCCACCCAGCCGAACTCGGCGCTGTCGTTCAACCCGCCGCCGTTGACGGAGCGCGACATGTGGGGCGCCACCCTGTTCGACCAGCTCTATTGCCGCATTGCTTTTCACCGGCTGCGTTATGAGGGCCGCTTCACGCCGCCTTCCACGCAAGGCTCACTGATCTATCCTGGCAACTTCGGCGTGTTCAACTGGGGCGGCGTGGCGGTGGACCCGGAGCGGCAGATGGTCTTCGCCACGCCGACCTACCTGGCCTTTGTCTCCAAACTCGTGCCGCGCACGGACGACACCAGCCTCCTTGTGCAGGGCAAGGAGCGGCCCGAGGGCAGCCTGCCCTCGCTCAATGAAAACTTCGGTGCGCCCTTTGCTGTCAAGCTCAGCGCGTTTGTGTCGCCGCTGGGCATTCCGTGCCAGGCGCCGCCCTGGGGCTACGTGGCCGGCGCCGACCTGACGACGGGTGCGATTGCCTGGCAGCATAAAAACGGCACTGTGCGCGACCTGTCGCCCGTGCCCCTGCCCTTCCGCATGGGCGTGCCCAACCTGGGTGGGCCCCTGACCACGGCGGGCGGCGTCGCCTTCCTGTCCGGTACGCTCGACTACTACGTGCGTGCCTATGACGTGAACACCGGCAAGGAAATCTGGAAGAGCCGCCTGCCCGCCGGCGGGCAGGCCACCCCCATGAGCTATACCGGCGCCGACGGCCGGCAATACCTGCTGGTAGTGGCCGGCGGTCATGGGTCACTGGGGACGCGTGCGGGGGACTATGTGCGGGCTTATGCGTTGCCGCGCTAGTTGAGCCGCTCCTATCCGGCCCGGCTCATGACTTCGGCAACCCAATCCACGAACACGCGCACGCGCGGCGACAGTTGCCGGTGGTGCGGGTACAGCACCGACACCGGCATGGGCGCGGGCCGGAAAGCGGCCAGCACTTCCACCAGTGTGCCCGCTTCAAGTTGCGCGGCCAGGTGGTAGCGCGGCACCTGGATAAAACCCAAGTGCGCGGCGCAGCAGGCTTTGTAGGCGTCGGCGTCCGTCACCGCGACCGGGCCCTTGAGCTGCACCTGACGCGGCGCGCCGTCCACGATGAAGTCAAAGGGCAGCGCCTTGCCGGTGCGGCTGGATAAAAAATTCACCGCGCGGTGGCCGCGCAGCGCCTCCAGCGTCTCGGGCGTGCCGTGTTTTGCCAGGTACTCGCGGCTCGCGCAGGTCACCTGCTCAAGTAGCGCCACGCGCCGCCCCACCATGCTCGACTCGGCCAGCTCGCCCACGCGCAGCACGCAGTCCACGCCCTCGCGCACCAGATCCACCAGCCGGTCGCCCATGCCGATCTCCAGCTCGATGTCCGGGTAGCGCTCAAAAAAATCACCAATCACCGGCAGCAAAAAATGCTTGGCCAGCGTGCCGTGCAAATCCACCCGCAGCTTGCCGCGCGGCTTGCTGCCCGTGTTGACAAAGGCCGACTCGGCTTCCTCCAGGTCGGTCAATAGGCGCAGGCAGCGCTCGTAATACGCCGCGCCGTCCTGCGTGGGGCTGACATGCCGCGTCGTGCGCTGCAACAGCCGCGCGCCCAGGCGTTTTTCAAGCTGCTGCACCGCATGCGTCACCGTGGCGCGCGGCAGCAGCAGGTCGTCGGCCGCCTTCGTAAAACTGCCCAGCTCGACGATGCGGGTGAACAGCTGCATCGAATGAAAACGGTCCATAACGCGTGCTTCTATTGTTAGTATTTATTGAACAATGATGGCAAGTTTACGGTATTTATCGTGTGTGGATTGAATAGAACAATACCTTCACTGGCTCACCAAAGGCGCACAACACACGCAGCACCCCGGGCGGTCAGAACCAACCCACTTTTAACCATCAGGAGTTTCAAATGACCGCTTTCAGCAACAACGCCACCCAGGTGGCCATCGTCACCGGCGCCTCGCGCGGCATAGGCGCGGCCGTCGCTCGGCGCTTGGCACAAGAGGGCTACGCCGTCGTCATCAACTATGCCGGCCAGGCTGAAGAAGCCCAGGCCGTTGTGCAGTCCATCATGGCCAGCGGCGGCCAGGCCGTTGCCGTGCAGGCCGACGTCGCCAGTTCCGCCGCCGTCACGCAGCTGTTCGATGACAGCATCCAGGCCTTTGGCCGCGTCGATGTGCTCATCAACAACGCCGGCATCATGCCGCCCAGCCTGCCGGCGCTGGCCGACACCGACGACGACACCTTTGACCGCCTCTTCGCCGTCAACGTCAAGGGCACATTCAACACCCTGCGCGAAGCCGCCGCGCGCCTGCAGCCCGGCGGGCGCATCGTCAACTTCTCGACCAGTGTGATCGGTCTGGCCCTGCCCGGCTACGCGGTCTACGGCGCCACCAAGAGCGCGGTGGAAACCTTCACCAACATCATGGCCAAAGAGCTGCGCGGCAAAAACATCCGCATCAACGCGATTGCTCCCGGCCCTACGGCCACTGCGCTTTTCCTCAACGGCAAAACGCCCGAGACGATTGAGCGCATGTCCAAGATGGCGCCGCTCGAACGCCTGGGCACGCCGGAGGACATCGCCAGTGCGGTTGCTTTCCTCGTGAGCGACAACGCGGCCTGGGTCAACGGCCAGACGTTGCGTGCGAATGGTGGCGTCGTCTAAGCGCACGTACTTCTCCAAGCCATCAAGCACTCTTTTCAAACCCTTTCCAGAAAGACACACATCATGAAATCCGTCATCCTGGTCACCGGTGCATCCACCGGCATCGGCCACCTCACCGTCCGCTCACTGGCCCAGGCCGGCCACACCGTCTACGCCAGCATGCGCGACATCCAGGGCCGCAACGCATCCAAGGTGCGCGAGCTGCGCGACTGGAGTTTTGCCAATGGTTTTGATTTGCGCGCTGTTGAACTCGATGTGCTGTCGCAGCCCTCGGTCGACGCCGCCGTGGCGCACATCGTGGCCGAGCAGGGCCGCCTCGACGTCATCGTGCACAACGCCGGCCACCTGGTGGTCGGCCCTGCCGAGGCCTACACGCCGGAAGAAATCATCAAGGTACTGGACACCAACTTCCTGGGCAGCCAGCGCGTGAACCGCGCGGTGTTGCCGGTGATGCGCAAGGCTGAAGCGGGCCTCGTGCTGTGGGTCAGCAGCAGCACGGTGCGCGGCGGCTTCCCGCCCTTCCTCGGCCCCTACGCCGCCGCGAAGGCCGCCATGGATTCGATGGCTGTGACCATGTCGTACGAGCTCGCCCGCTTCGGCATCGAGACTTCCATCGTCGTGCCCGGCGCCTTCACCAAAGGCACGGCGCACTTCCCCAGTGCTGGCAAGCCTGCTGACGATGCGACGACAGCCGCCTACGCCCGCTACGACGGCGTGATGGACAAAGTCGGCGAGCGCCTGTCGGCCTTGAGCCCCGATCACGCCAATCCGCAGGCCGTGGCTGACGACATCACCCGCATCGTGGGCCTGCCCGCCGGCACCCGCCCCTTCCGCTCGGTGACCGACTTCATCGACGACGGCGCGGGCGAAGTCACCGTGGTGGCCGAACGCGTGCGCGAAGCGTTCGCCCACCGCATCGGCATCGCCGACATGCTCAAGCCCACGGTGCGCCGCACGGCTTGATGGCCTTCATCACACGGTCCGGCTTGAGCCCGGGCCGTGTGGTGCCTCTTCACCATTGATTTTCAGGAGCTTCACCATGCAACCCGCTGTCGTCCTCGCTCTCGCCCGCATCCTCATGGCCCTGGCCTTTATCGGCCCGGGCGCTTCGCACTTCATCGAATCCGTACGGCTGCGCAACTACACAGCCGCCGCCATAGGCGCAGTCGAAGTCGCCGCCGGCCTGGCGCTGGCATTCGGCTGGCAGGTGCGCTGGTTCGCGCTGGCCGCCGCGGCTTTTCTCGTGGTCGATGCGTTCATCGCGCACGGCTTCTGGGCCGCCACACCGCAAGCGCTGCGCAACCAGCTGCTGCATTTCTTCAAGAACATTGCGCTGGCGGGCGGCTTTGTGCTGCTGGCTTCAGTGTCGCGTGAGTTTTAAGTGAAATTGGCCTGTAGCTCAATCAGTGCACTGGCTTATAGCTATCTTTTTGGTAGCGTCTGCATGCCGAACCCACCCTCGCGCTACACCGCCGTCTTGGCCCATTCACGCGGCGAGACACCGGTCTTCTGCACAAAAAGCCGCGACAGCGCAGACGCATTGGCATATCCCAGCTGCGCGGCAATGGCCTTGAGTGATTGGCCGTTGCGCAGCTCGGCCTGGGCAATGGCCAGCCGCCACGTCGCCAGGTAGTCCGCGGGCGTTTGCCCCACTTTTTGCTTGAACAGCGGCGCAAATGCACTGCGCGACATGCCGGCCGATTGCGCCAGGCCTTCAAGGCTCCATGCATGGCCCGGGTTTTCATGCACCGCCACCAGCGCGCGCGCCAGGCGCGGTTCGGCCAGCCCGGCCAGCAGGCCCTCGGGAGGGCTGCCTTCTTCCGGATGGTCCAGCAGCCAGCGCAGCAGTTGCAGCAGCAACACCTCAAATAATCGGTCGGCCAGCAGCCGCTGGCCGCAGCGCACCTGCGCGGTCTCGGCAAACAGCAGGGCCAGCGTGTGCTCCAGCCCCGGTACGCGCGCCAGCGGCAATACCACCAGGGCCGGCAGCGCACGCGCCAGCGGGTGGCTGGCGCCGCCGTCGAATGCCAGCGTTGCGCAGGTGAAATCAGCGCCCTCCACCGGCGCATTGTGAAAGTCGTGCGCGAGCGGACGCGGGTAAAACACCAGGCTGGGCTCGCTCACCTTCACCCGCCTGGGCGCACCCGTTGCCGCGCGGTGCGTCACCACCATGGTCCCGCGACGCATCACGTGCAAAAAGCCCAGCCCGGCCTCTGGCGTGAAGCGCGTCACGCCGCACAGCGGCCCGTTGTGAAACATGTGGGCCCGCACGCGAAAGCGTTCCATCAGGGCGGAAAGCCGGTCAATTCCTTCGGGGGGCGTGGTCATGGTGTGGGACTGGTTTGAGGCTTGCTTTGGATGATAAGGATGATTTGATAGACGAATTCATCCAATAAGTCCTGATTGTCGCGTGAAACTTCTTCCTGTGCAGCGAGCGCACCCACACGCCCCGCCGCGCGAAACGTCATCCTTTAACCGCGACTCTTCAACCTCCAAGGACTTCACATGTCACGCATTCCATTGATCGACCGTAACGCCACCTCCGCCGATCGCAAAGCCCTGCTCGATCAGGTCACCCAAGCCTTCGGTGCCACGCCCAATATGTTCAAGGCCGTCGCCAATTCACCCGCCGCGCTCAAAAGCATGTGGGGCTCGTTCGGCGCGCTGGGGGGCGGTGTCATCAACGCCCAACTGGGCGAGCAGATCGCCGTGGCAGTAGCCGACCGCAACGCCTGCGAATACTGCCTGGCGGCGCACACGGCGCTGGGCCGCAAGGCCGGTGTCAGCGCTGAAGGCATGGCCGCCGCGCAGCGCGGTGAATCCGCCGACCCGGCCACCGCTGCGGTGCTCGCGTTTGCACTCAAGCTGGTGAATGAACGCGGCAACGTGTCCGGGGCCGATGTGCAGGCCGTTCGCCAGGCCGCCTTCAGCGATGAGCAGATCGTGGAAATCCTCGCGCATGTGGCGCTCAACCTTTTCACCAACTACGTCAATGTGGCGTTTGCGGTGCCGGTTGATTTCGCGCCCGTCAAGCTGAGCCGAGCCGCTGCCTGACGCTTCACCACCCGGGTCTTTGACCCGACGTGCGCGGCCTGCGGCATGCAGGCCGCGCTGAAAGTATTTTTGAAAGCCTTCATGCAAACCAAAAATTATTCTCCCGCACCCGCATGGCACATCGCGCACTGGCTCAACACACCGTCGCCCATTACCCTCGAATCCCTGCGCGGCAAGGTCATCGTCATGCACGCCTTCCAGATGTTGTGCCCGGCCTGCGTGAGCCACGGCCTGCCGCAGGCCGTAGCGATACGCCAGGCATTTCCCGAAGCGTCGGTTGCCGTCATCGGCGTCCACACCGTGTTCGAGCATCACCGCGTGATGAACCATGAGGCGCTGCAGGTATTTGTGCATGAGCAGCGTCTGCGTTTTCCCATCGGCGCGGACTTGCCTGCAACTGACGGCCCTATCCCGCAAACCATGGCGGCTTATCAGTTGCGCGGCACACCCAGCCTGGTGCTGATCGACAGGCAGGGCCATTTGCGGCTGAACCACTTCGGGCACCTGAACGATCTGGCCGTCGGTTCGGCCATAGGGCAACTGCTTGCCGAGACGGCTAGCGAAGTCACGAATACAGTTTCGCCCCCGCGGCGAACTCCGCCTTGAACACCTCGGCCACCCAGTCGGCAAAGGCGCACACCTTGGCCGTCAGGTGACGGTTGCGCGGGTACAGCACCATCATCGGCAGCGCTTCGGGCTGCCAGTCGGGCAGCACGCGCACCAGTTCGCCGCTGGCCAGCAGCGCGCAGGTGCGGCGTGTCAGCGGCGGCTGTGACAAACCCAGCCCGGCCAGCACCGCACCCATGTGGCTGTCGGCGTCGTTGCAACTGACCCAGTGCGGACGGTGAATCTGCCGCACGTCGCCGTCCCTGGAAAACTCGAACGGAAACACCCGGCCGGTCTTGGCAGAATGAAAGTTCACGAAGCGGTGCTGTTCCAGGTCTTCCAGCGTCTGCGGTGTGCCGTACTGCGCCAGGTAAGAAGGCGCGGCGCAGGTCACCACCTTCAGCCGGCCCAGCGGCCGCGCCACCAGCGTCTCGTCGTGCACCAGACCGCCGCGAATCACGCAGTCCACGCCTTCAGCCACCAGGTCCACCGGCCTGTCGGTACTACCCAGTTCCAGCACCATGTCGGGGTAGCGTTTGAAAAACTCCGGCAACGCCGGTGAGATCACGTGGCGGCCCACCGCCGCCGGCACATCCACCCGCAGCCGCCCGGCCGGCGTGGCCACTGCGCGGCGCAGCGTGCCTTCCAGCTCGCCCATGTCCTGCACCATGGCCTGCGCGCGCTGGTGGTACAGCGCGCCGTCGTCTGTCAGGCTCAAGGTGCGCGTGGTGCGGTTCAGCAGGCGCACTCCCAGGTGCGCTTCGAGTTCCTGCACCACCGTCGTCACTCTGGCTTTGGGCATGTGCAGCGCTGTGGCTGCCGCAGTAAAGCTGCCAAGGTCCACCACGCGGGTAAAGACTTCCATCGCCCTGTAGCGATCAACACTCATGATTACTGGCCTTATTGTTCTTTAAATGGATAACAGTTATTTCAATTAAAGGCAGTTTATTCTTTTTATTCAAACCAATACAGTTCATTCACCTGCCCATCCATGCATTGATTCACTTTTTATGAAAAGGCTCCCCATGACCACCAACATCCTGTCTTCCACCCGCCTGGGCTTTCGCGGCCCGCAATCCGTCTCGGCCATTGGCCTGGGCGCCATGGGTATGTCGGGCATGTACGGCGCCCACGACGAGGCGCAAAGCATCGCCACCATCCATGCCGCGCTCGACGCAGGCGTCAACCTCATCGACACCGGCGACTTTTACGGCATGGGCCACAACGAGATGCTGATCGGCCGGGCGCTGAAAGGCCGGCGCGATGAAGCGCTGATTTCCGTCAAGTTCGGCGCGCTGCGCGACCCGTCTGCCGGCTGGATCGGCATGGACGGCCGGCCCGAAGCGGTGAAGAACTTCCTGGCCTACACGTTGCAGCGCCTGGGCACCGACCACATCGACATCTACCGCATCGCGCGGCTCGACCCGAACGTGCCGATCGAAGACACCATAGGCGCGATGGCCGACATGGTGAAAGCCGGTTACGTGCGCCACATCGGCCTCAGCGAAGTCGGCGTGCAGACCATCCGCAAGGCGCACGCCGTGCACCCCATCAGCGATTTGCAGATTGAATATTCGCTGATCAGCCGCGGCCCCGAGGCGGAAATCTTTCCCGCGCTCAAGCAGCTGGGCATCGGTGTCACGCCCTACGGCGTGCTGTCACGCGGTTTGCTGTCGGGCTCCAAACCCACGGGGCCTGGTGACTTCCGCGCCCACCTGCCGCGCTTTACCGGCGACAACGCGGTGAAGAACCAGCAGCTCGTTGATGTATTGCACCAGCTGGCCACCGGCATGGGCGCCACAGCATCACAGATAGCGATTGCCTGGGTCATCGCACGCGGCAAGGCCCTGGGTGTCGACATGGTGGCGCTGGTCGGTTCCCGCAAGCCGGGCCAGCTTGATGAAGCGCTGGGCGCGTTGAAACTTCAGCTCGGCGCCGAAGACCTGCAGCGCATTGAAGCCGCGCTGCCCGCCGACGCGGTGGCCGGCACACGCTACGACGCCTACCAGATGGGCCACCTGGACAGCGAGAAGCAGGCGTAAATTGATGCAAAATTAGCCTGCAACCCATACAGGTAGAGCGCAAGCGGCTATCAATTCAGGAGCAACCGCCGGCGTGAAAACGAGAGACGTGAAACTTAAATCACGTTCTTTTCTACCAACGCACGCCCTTCCACCAGCCGCTGCGCCGCCAGCGGCGACAAGTCCAGGCTGGTGTAGCCGCCTTCGGCAATCCACTCCGCCAGGCCCCGCCCCACCGCCGGCGACTGCTGCAGCCCGTGCCCACTGAAGCCATTGGCCAACAGCAAATTCGGCAAGGCCGGATGCGGGCCCAGCAGCGCGTTGTGGTCGTGCGTGTTGTATTCGTAGTAGCCGGCCCAGGCGCGCTGCATGCGCACGGCCTCAAAGCCCGGCACGCGGTTGGCCAGTGTCAGCCAGGCTTCGTCAAAAAGGTCGTAGTCCACATCGAGCGGCACATCGTTGTGGTCTTGCGCCGGCGGCAGACCGCAAATCCAGATGTCGCCTTCGGGCCGAAACCACAAACCGCTCGGGTCAATCACCAGCGGGCAGTCGGGCGTCTTCGCGGGGCTGGCAAATGCATACACACAGCGCTTGCGGCCATACACCGGCAGGTCAAGGCCTGTGCCGGCCAGCAGCGGCCGCGCCCATGCGCCTGCCGCATTCACGGCCCAGTCGCACGGCAGCTGCGCGCCGCCTTGCAGTATCACGGCGCTCACGCGGCCGTTGCTGTGCGCGAAGGCCGTGGCCTCGGCCTTCACATACTGCACACCCAGGCTGCGCGCTTTTTGCTTGAAGGCCATCAGCAAACCATAGCCGTCAAACCAGCCTTCGCCCGAAAGGCCGAGCGACGCCAGCGCCAGGTCGTCCACCTGCAGCCACGCAAAGCGCTGCTGCAGCTCGGCAGGTGTCATCAGCATCACATCCACACCGGCTGCGCGCTGTGTCGCATGATTCTCTTGCAGCGTGGCCGCGCCGGCTTCAGTGGCAAGGTACAAATAGCCGCGCTCGGTCAAACCAATATCAGGCACATCACCATCGACGGCCAGGTACTGTTTGATGTTGCGTAAAAAATCAATGCCGAACTGCGACACCGCAATGTTCACCGGCTGTGAAAACTGCTGGCGAATCGAGCTGGCCGACAGCGCTGAAGAGGCTTGCGCATACGTGGGGTCACGCTCGACGACAGTGATGCTGCCGTCAAAACGCGGGTGCATCGCCAAAAAATAGGCGATGGCGCTGCCGATCACGCCGCCACCGACGATGACGATCTTTTGTGCGGATGTTGCGGGGTTCATGCTGGTGCTTCATTCATTACACAGTGGAAGCGCCACATCCTACAGGCCAGCGCGAAACGGGGCGGTATTGTCGTCATACAGCGACAAGCGATGTAAGGCGCAGGTGTGTTGTGCAACGGTGTGTATGCCCGGTCAACAGTGCCGCACCCCATCCCGTTGAACACGGGCTACGTGATATCAATAATTTCAATCATCCATCCATCCATCCATTCAAAGGACTCTCTCATGAACAAATTGCTCTCTACTCTTATTGCTACCCTGTTTGTCGGCATTGCTTCTGCACAAACACCGGCACCTGTCGAATCGTCCACGCAAACCGCTCCGGTTGCCAGCAAGGCTGAAGCCAAGGCCGACAAGTCTGTGGCAGCCGCCGTGAAAAGCGAAGCCAAGGTTGACGCCAAGGCCGATGCCAAAGTGGTGAAGGCTGAAGAGAAAGCCGCGGCGAAAACCGCCAAGGCAGATGCCAAGGCCGCTAAAGCCAAGGTCAAGGCCGAAGCCAAGGTTGAGAAGGCAGATGCTGACGACAAAGCCAAGGCCACCACGAAAGCTGAAAAGGCCACCACCAAGGCAGATGCCAAAGCAGCCGGCGTTGCCATCGATGCCAATGCCAAGGTTGATACCGTGAAGGCCAAAGCCGCCGCCGACAAGGCCAACGCTGCGGTCGACACCAGCGCAGTCAAGGCAGAAGCCAAGACCGACGTCAAGGCAGCCGGCACCAAGTAAGCGGCAACGCGGGTCATATGCCCGCTGATACCCGCTGATCCAAAAAGACAGGCTGAGGCCTGTCTTTTTTTGCCTGTCTCCTTGTGACCGCACGCGTCGCAGCCCTTCCTTGTCCCTTGTCAGCGCATTCCGACTTTCCAGGGCTCCAGTGGCTGTCACTGAGGAGCCTCGCCTGCCTCGAGCATGGAACTTTTGACACCAGGAGATTCCCATGCACATCATTCTTGGCGGAACAGGACACGTCGGCTCGGCGCTGGTCAAACGCCTTATCGGTGCGGGCGAGCCCGTCACCATCGTCACCCACGACCCCAAAAAATCCGGCCGGGTCGGCAAGGCAAAAAACGACGTGCCCCAACGGGCGAAGGTCGCTGTTGCCGACGCCCACGATGTACCGTCGCTGCGCAAGGTCTTCCAGCAAGGCACGCGGCTTTTTCTGCTTAATCCGCCGGCGGCTCCCTCAACCGACACCGATGCCGAAGAGCGCAGCACGGTGATGTCCATCATTGAGGCACTGCAAGGTACACGCTTCGAGAAGATCGTGGCCGAGTCCACCTATGGCGCGCAGCCCGTCCAGCGCGCAGGCGATCTCGGCATTCTTTACGACATGGAAAAAGCCCTGGAGGCACAAGCCGTGCCGTTCAGCGTGATACGCGCGGCCTACTACATGAGCAACTGGGACGCGGCGCTGAAGACCGCGCAGGATGAAGGTGTGATCGACTCCATGTACCCGGCGGACTTCAAGCTGCCCATGGTGGCGCCGCAAGATCTGGGTGAGTTCGCCGCGCGCCTGATGACCGAGCCCGCCGGCAAAACCGGCCTCTTTCATGTTGAAGGGCCAGAGCAGTACAGCGCAGGCGATGTTGCCGCGGCCTTTGAAGAGGCGCTGCAAAAACCCGTCTCGGTGCGTGCTGCGCCGCGCGAGAAATGGGAAGAGGCCTTCAGGGCCATGGGCTTTTCAACTGCCGCGGCCAGGTCGTATGCGGCAATGACGGGAATCACGCTGGACCGGCATTACACCGTGCCCGATGCACCTGTCCGCGGTCGTACCTCGCTGCGCGCGTATGTGCAGGCGCTGGTGGGCGAGCAGCGCCGCTAGCGCACTACCGCGGCGGTCTGCTGGCTCAGCTCAACGGCTTGTTCACAAACTCAATCACGAGCCCTTGCGCCGTCACGGTGATGCTGCTCGGCTGCACGCCCATGCTGTTGGGCAATGCCAGGTCCTGCGGGTTGAGTGAATGCAGCACGGCGCCCTGCAGCGCCTGTTCAGCCAGTTGCGGGCCGTAGCCTGACACCAGCATCGATGCCTGCGGGGGCAGGCCCTCAAACTGCAAGGTGTTCACGCGCAGCTGGTGCGCGCGTATGGTCATGTCGCTGGCTTCGTAGCGCAGCGCAAAGTCCAGGTCAAAGGTGCCGGGGTAGGCGCGCTGCAGCGCAGGGCCGGCGGCTTCCACCGCCATGGTGGCGCCCAGCCGGTTCTGTTCGGGCAGCAGGCGCAGCTGCGGCGCCTGCACGGTCATGTCCAGCAGGCCGTTGGCGCGTTTGCGCACGGGAAAGCGTTTTGCCACCGCGTCCTGCAGCTGGGCCATGCTGACGGTGTAGCTGGGCTGGGCCTGTGCGCCCGTCAGGGTGAAATACACAGCGCCACCCAGGCACAGCCGTGCGGTGGTGGCAAGAAGCAGTCTTCGTTTCATTCATTGTCCTTTCACCCAGGAATAATGCGCCTGGCATTCCGCCGCACATGTCATTCAAAAGCCCGCATCAGGGTCAGCGTTCAACCGATGAAGGTTAAGCTGCCGGCAACAGCGGGGCGCGGTTTGATATTCCTGTATGGTCGGCCTGATGCGAATGCTTTTCACCTTCCTGCTGTTTCCGGCCGCCACGCTGGCGACGGCGCAAGCCACCAAGAGCGAGCAGGATGCGCTGGCCCTGGCGATCAGGTCGCAGCGTGTCCTCAATGAATACGCCATCGGGGCTATGGAGCCCGAAGCCATGAAGTACGCCCAGCGACTGCGCCTGACCCAGGCCGCGCTGGACGGGCAGCGCAAGCAGTGGCCTGCGGCCAAGGAAGGGCCTGATCCGTTTGATCAATTCCGGCCTTGCAAAAACGGGCTTGAAAAAGCGTCTTACCTGGCCGACCTTTCCGGCATGAAGGCGGTCCGCACGCTCGATGACAAGGTTTTTCATGCTGAGAAGGCCAAGCTGCAGAAGCTTCGCGCCGAGTGCGATGCGCTCATCAAGCGCGCCAACGCAGAGCGGTAAGCCGCCTGCGGTTGAGTCGCCTTAGCGGCCCACCACCGACCAGCCGGCCTTCTGGTTGGTCTTGTCGTTCTCATATTCCCAGGCCGTGCCGCAGCGGTCGCACTTGTAGCGGGTGATGGTGATCAGCCCATGGCGGCGGGTTTCATGGCGGGGGTCGCCCTGCACCAGTTCCGGGTGGCCCGGCGCCTTGCGCCAGTTGCGCTGTATGCCGGCGCAGGAGTCGCACAACTCCATTTTCTTGAGTTCACTGGCGCGGTTGGGGTCTTGGGTCATGGGCTGCTTTGGAATCGGTTGTTGACCCCGATTGTCGCCGGTGCGGGGCTGCGCAAAATGAGGCGACCCTGTTGGCGCTGGGGCGATCATTTGACCGGCACAGGCAGCAGGCCTATTCTTGAATTGCCCAGTCACTTCATTCGGGAGATACATCATGTACAAGCGAATTTTGCTGGCTTACGACGGTTCCCAATCGGGCCAAAAAGCGCTGCTGGACTGCCGCGAGATCGCGCAGTGGAGCGGGGCGGCATTGACGCTGATTGCCGTCACCCCCCTGCAGCGGCAGGTGGTCGCCGCTGAAGGCGTGATCTATGAACAAAGCGTCGCCGACCAGGACAGGGAAAGATACCAGGGCATCCTCAACGACGGCTTGCGCCAGTTGCTGGAGTCAGGCCATGAGGCCGGCGGCGAGGTGTTGTACGGCGAAACCGTCGATGAAATCGCGAGGTACGCCAAACAAACAGACGCCGACCTGATTGTGGTCGGTCACAAGCACCTCGAAGGCTGGGCCGCGCGTTGGTGGCGCGGCTCGGTATCCAAATCGCTGATCGCACACGCGCCCTGTAGTGTGTTGGTGGTGATTCCCCGCTGAGGCAAGGCGCGGGTCCGGGCCGCCCCAATCGGCCGGTCAACAAAAGGGTTTCCAAAGAGGGCTTGACTTAGAGTGCGCTCGAAGTTTTACAGTCCCCACATGACTACCGCTCTCACCGTCTCTTTAAGCATCGCCGAAGCCGCGGAAGCCTCAGGCCTCAGTGCCTACACCCTGCGCTACTACGAGCAGATCGGCCTCATCGCCCCCATAGGCCGGCGCAGCGGCGCGCGGCGCTACAGCGACGCCGACATGCGCTGGCTCGACTTCCTGGTGCGCCTGCGCGCCACCGGCATGTCCATGCGTGACATGCAGCGTTATGCCCAGCTGCTGCGCAAAGGCAACTCCTCCGCCGCCAGCCTGGCCGAGCGCCAGACCCTGCTCGAAGACCATGCCGAGCGCCTGGAAGCCGAGATACGCACCCAGCGCGAAACCCTGGCCTACATCCGCAAAAAAATCCGTCTCTATGAGGACATGCGCACCGAACCCAAGCGCGCGTGAGCCCTTCTGGAGCCGTTTTCACCATCCACTTCACCTTCCATCTCAAAGGACGAAAACACCATGATCAAAACCCGCACCCTCGGCCGCAACGGCCCTCCCGTCTCCGCCATCGGCCTCGGCTGCATGGGGATGAGCGACTTCTACAGCAACCGCAACGACGCCGAGTCCATCGCCACCCTTCACCATGCGCTGGACCAGGGCCTGAATTTCCTCGACACCGCCGACATCTATGGCCCGCACACCAATGAACTGCTGATCGGCAAGGCCATCGCCGGCCGCCGCAAGGACGTGTTCATCGCGACCAAGTTCGGCATCACGCGTGACCCGGCCAATGAAGCGGCGCGCGGCGTCAACGGCCGGCCTGAATACGTCAAGGCCAGCTGCGACGCCAGCCTGCAGCGTCTGGGCGTAGAGCAGATCGATCTTTACTACCAGCACCGCGTCGACAAGACCGTGCCCATTGAAGACACCGTCGGCGCCATGGCCGAGCTGGTGAAAGCCGGTAAGGTGCGCTATCTGGGTTTGTCCGAAGCCTCGGCCGCCACGCTGGCGCGTGCCTGCAAGGTGCATCCCATCGCCGCGCTTCAGAGTGAATATTCGCTGTGGACGCGCGACCCCGAAGTCACCGGCGCCCTGGCCGCCTGCCGTGAGCATGGCGTGGCCTTTGTCCCCTATTCGCCGCTGGGCCGCGGTTTCCTGACCGGCGCCTTCAGCAAACCTGAAGACCTGCCCGCCGACGACTATCGTCGCAAGTTTTCGCCGCGTTTTGCCGAAGAGAATTTCCAGCGCAACCTGGCCCTGGTGGATGCCGTCAAGGACCTGGCCGCGGCCAAGGGCGTCACCACCTCGCAAGTGGCGCTTGCCTGGGTACTGGCGCAGGGCGACGACATCATTCCCATCCCCGGCACCAAGCGCCGCAGCTACCTCGACCAGAACATCGCCGCACTCGACGTCACGCTGAGCCCGGCCGAGCTGGTCCAGCTCGACAAGGCCTTTCCGCCCGACGCAGCCGCCGGATTGCGTTACCCCGCGTCGTTTCTGGGCACGGTCAATGCGTGACACAGGCTGACATCCTTATGGGGGCAAGCCAGCGGGCTCCGCCTGCGTTGAACCTGGGCCATAGAGTTCTATTCCGTGAAGCGACCCGGTTCTGTGTTCCCTCTGGTCAAAAGTCCCTCGCCGCCTGATGATTCTGTAAGGCCGGTACAGCGAAAATTCCGGAGTTGTTGTATCGTACAACAATACGATGTATCATTCAACGATACATTTGTATTTGCCTTGCCGTAAAAGGCCTGGCCTAACTTCATGGAGCTTCAGAATGGGAATCGCACTAACTTGTCCCCGCCGGTTGCTGGCGGCTGCTATGGCTGTGACGCTTTCGGGTATGACGTCAGCTGCCGATTTGCGGATCGGGTTCAAGGCCGAAGTCACTTCTGCCGATCCCCATGTTCTGGGCGCCGCAAATCGTGGCGTCTGGATGAACGTCTACGACTCTCTGATTGGCCAGGATGAAAAGCTGCATCCCATTCCTCTGCTGGCCTTGTCCTGGAAGGCGATAGACGAAAAACAATGGGAATTCAAGTTGCGCCCCGGCGTCAAATTTCACAACGGCGAACCGATGACGGCCAACGATGTGAAGTTCTCGCTGGACAGGGCCAGGGCGCTGGCCGGCCCGAAAACATTCAAGACGTATTTGAGAGCGGTCGACAGCGTTCGGGTCCAGGATCCGCTGACAGTCATCATCAAGACGAAGGAAGCCGCGCCCACTCTGCCTGAAAACGTAGGTCTCGTAGCCATTCTTTCGAAAGGAAGCGGGGCGGAGATCAAGGAGGAAGACTTCGAGAACGGCAAGGCGGCGGTGGGCACCGGTCCCTTCAAGTACGCAGGACTCATTCCAAGCCAGCAAGTGACCATGACACGCAACGACGCGTACTGGGGCTCAAAACCGGCCTGGTCAAAAGTGATTTACCAATTAATACCGAAAGAACCGGCGAGAGCGGCGGCAATGCTGGGCGGAAGTGTCGATGTCATTGATGGCGCTGCCGGTAGCTTGACCGAGACCTTGAAGAAAAGCGGCAAGGTGTCGGTGGTCTCTACGACCTCCTATCTACTCAACTACCTGGCCATGGATGAATTTCGGGCGGTTTCGCCTTATGTCACCAGTCATGACGGGAAACCGCTGGCCAAGAACCCGTTCCAGGACAAAAGAGTCCGCCAGGCCATCACAGTGGCCATTAACAGGGACGCCATTAACAAGTTCGTCATGAAAGGCGATGCGGAACCAGCGACGCAGATCGTTCCCGCCGGCTTTTTTGGGTACGAGCCCGCACTGAAGCTTCAGCCCGGGGACACGGCGCGGGCCAAAGCCTTGCTGACCGAGGCAGGCTACCCCTCCGGATTCAAGGTGGTTCTGCACTGCACCAATGACCGGTACCTCAACGACGCACGGGTCTGCGAAGCAATTGCCCAGATGTTGACCCAGGCGGGGATAAAAACCGACACAAGGACACTCCCCTACGCCAACTTTATTACCCGGGCGACAAGCGGCGGAGCTGGTGGCGAGCCTGAATTCAGCCTGGCCATGTGTGGCATTGGTGCGGTTCTCGGTGATTCGCTGGAGCCTTACACCGCCGTTGTCCATACCTTTGACAAGGCCCTGGGGACCGGAGCCAACAACTATGGCCGGTACAGCAACAAGGAGTTTGACGCGGCGATCCGCTCTGCGTCAAAAACATTGAGTGAAAAGGAACGCGAAGAGTTGCTGCGAACGGCCGCAAGGGTTGCTGCGGAGGACGTTGCCATCGTGCCGGTGCATAACGCGAAGGTGGCGTGGGGGTTGCGCAAAGGCCTGAGCATGTCCCCGCGAAGTGACGGGTTCACGATAGCCAACGGCATCAAGGACGCAGCTTCGAAGTAAAACAGATCAACGAATAGGGGTGAGGTGAGGGGGTCACCGGTGCTGGTGTCAGCACCGGTGGCGCTCCAATCCGAGCCGAACCAGGGTAATCAATGAAAGACTCGACGTTCAGCAATCTTGCTGTGGTGATTGAACGCAATGTGATGGTGCCGATGAGGGACGGCGTAAGGCTCTCGACCGATATATATCGCCCGAGACAAGAGGCGGGAGAAGATCCGAAACCACTCCCGGTCATCATGGAACGCACTCCCTATGGGAAGCACCTTGAAAGCCGCACCGAACGCGAACCGGGGAGCGCGCGCCCCAGGTCGCGCGAAGAGGTGGCAACGTATTTTGTTGCCCAGGGGTATATCGTTGTGTACCAGGATTGCCGCGGCAGATACGGGTCCGAAGGCACATTCACGAAATACCTGAGCGAGGCCAACGACGGCCATGACACCTGTGACTGGATCGTGCGGCAACCCTGGTCCGACGGCAGGATCGGGACCAAGGGCCTTTCCTATGCGGCACATACGCAAATGGCCCTGGCATCTACCGGTGCACCCGGCTTGCTGGCCATGTATGTCGACTCCGGCGGGTTTTCAAATGGCTATCAGAGCGGCATCCGGCAGGGCGGCGCGTATGAGTTAAAGCAGGCCGCGTGGGCTGTTCTCTTCGCATCGAGCATTGCCCAGCGATCGGAAAATACGGCCGTCGCCAGCACTCTGAAGAATATCGACGTCGACGACTGGTTCAGAAGAATGCCATGGCGCCGTGGAAACTCACCGCTTTCGGAAGCACCGGAATATGAAGAGTTTCTCTTCGATCAATGGGAGCGTGGTACGTTTGATGCGTACTGGAAGCAGCCCGGAATTTATGCGGAGGGGTTCTACCATCACCTCAAGAATGTGGCGACAGTCCATATGTCTTCCTGGTATGACGTCTATACGCGCACCGCTGCCGAAAATTACATCAGCCTCAAGAAACTCAGCGCGCCGGTGCAACTTGTCTTTGGCCCGTGGGTGCACGGAAATAGGTGGCTGACCTATTCAGGCGATGTGGATTTCGGCGAAGAATCCACTTTTGGCCATCACGTTGCCGAAAGCTTTCTGAAGGCACGCCTCAAATGGTTTGACCGCTGGCTCAAAGGTCTTCCGGCCGCCGAAGACAACGGCACCGTGAGGCTGTTCGTGATGGGCGGCGGCTCCGGCAGGAAAAACAGCGAGGGGCGTCTTGACCACGGCGGAACCTGGCGTTCCGAGCAGGACTGGCCGATTCCGGATACGCAGTGGACGCCCTACCATCTTCACGTTGATCGTTCGCTGTCCCCCTCTCTTCCAGAGAGGCATCACGGTGCGCTGGCGTATCGGTTCGACCCCAAAAATCCGGTTCCTACCTTGGGCGGCAGCGTGGTTTCACGTCCGCCCGGAATACTGGCCGGTGCATTTGACCAGACGACCGATGAGCGCTTCTTTGGTTGCGCAGAACCGTTTTACCCGCTGACCGACCGTGAAGATGTGCTTGCCTTTTCAACCGAACCGCTGGTGGAGGATGTTGAGATTACAGGGCCGGTGGTGGCGAACCTGTGGATATCCTCCGACTGCCCGGACACGGACTTCACCATCAAGCTGGTCGATGTGTATCCGCAAAGCGAAGACTACCCAAAGGGTTTCGCCATGAACCTCACCGACGGGATTCTGCGGGTGAGATACAGGGACTCATGGGAGCGCCCGGAGCTGATGACGCCAGGAACGGTGTACCCCATCCGCATCGAGGCGTTTCCGACAAGCAACCTTTTCAAGGCAGGGCATCGCATCCGGGTGGACATTTCGAGCAGCAACTTTCCGCACTTTGACGTCAACCCGAACACCGGGGATCCCGAGGCGCAGGCGACGACGAGCAAAACGGCGCTCAACAAGGTGTACATGAACAGCCAGCATCCATCGCATGTGGTGCTTCCCGTGATCCCGAAGCGTTCTCAATAATGGTGGCTGCAGCGCGCCCCACCAGGTGCGCTGCAGCTAATCGGCAGAGGCGTCGGAGCGGCGATAACCGAGCTCAACCGAAAGGTCGTAGGCCGCCGCGCACAGCGGCTTGGCCAGCTTTTCCAGTCCTTTGGCCGTGATGCGGCTTGAAGGAATGGAGATGGCCATTGCGGCGATGACTTTTGATGTTCCGTCGCGCACCGGTGCCGCCACGGAAAGCACCTCATTCGTGATTTCGCCCAGGGAAGTGGCGTAACCCTGCTTGCGGATCTTGATCAGCTCCTCGTTCCATTTAGCGCGTTGAACGATGGTGTTGGGGGTGAACTTCTGAAAGTCCTGGGCGAAAAAGTCGTTCAAAAACTCTGCGGGGGCATAGGCCAGCAGGACTTTGCCCGACGCGCCACCGTGAAGAGGCCGCCTCATGCCGACAGAGCCATGGATGCGCACATCGTGCGTAGAGTCCCATCGGGCCACAGAGACGGATTCAAAGCCGTCACGGACACGGATCTGGACAATCTCGTTGAATTTGCTGGCCAGCTGCTGAAGATATTTGCTGGCCTGCCTGACCAGGCTGACCTGTTCGTCGGCAGCCAACCCCACAAGCAATGCGTTGTAGCCGAGATGGTAGGTCGCAGCATCACCCGATCGCTGCACGAAACCGCGCCGCTCCAGCGTGCTCAAAAGGCGGAACGCCCTGGCTTTGGTAATTCCCGATCTTTTGGAAAGCTCGGTCACACCCAGGCCGGGATTCTGGGCTACAAGCATCAATAAGCCGAGTGCTTCATCTACCGACGCTACGTTATAGTCCATTGCCTTCTTGCCGCTGGCTTGCTTCAACGGGTATGTTTGAGTTAGCGAAGCATTCTACCGTCAGGGCCTAGTACGACGACGTCGACATAAGTCGAGCCTGAGTGATTTGTCGGGGAAAAGTTGACGGAGAATCCGCCGAGATTTAGATCCCTCAACGACTCCAGGGATCGTTTCAGCTTTGCGGAAGTGGGATTCGGTCCGGCGCGTTTCAGGCCTTCGGTCAGCACCCTGGCCGCAATGTAGCCTTCGGTCACTGCCAGGTTCAAATCAGACCCCGGGACGCCGAATTTCTTGTGGTCCTCCTGTATCTCCCTGATGAGTGTGGAAGTTTTGCTGGAGGGATCAGGCACCACCAGCGCTATGCCCAAGCCGTAGGCGGCCTGTTTGCCGATTCTTTTCACGACGGCGGCACCGTCGGTGACAGAAAGGGCTACGACAAACGCCGAACTTCCGCCCTGGCGAAAATTCTTGTAGAACTCGGCGGTCGCAGCACTCGTCGCCACCGAAATAACCGCGTCGGGTTTGGCCTTGAGAATCGTAGCGACCGCTTCACTGACATTGGTCGTGCCGTATTCGTAGCTTGCACTGCCCGAGAGCTGAAGGTTTTTCCCCCTGATCGCGTGTAGCGCCCGGTCGTAACCTTCAATGCCAAACGGGCTCTTTTCGTAGAGAACGGCGATGCGCTTGTGCCCGATGATGCTCATGTGGGACACAATCTTTTGCACCTCCTGGGCATAGTTGGCACGCGTGTGAAAAATCCAGGGGTTCACCGGTTGATGAAGCGATACGGCGCCCGTTCGAGGCCCCACCAAAGGAATGCCGGCCGCGGCCAGCACCTTTTCCTGAACCAGCGCTTCAACAGGCGCAGTTCCAGAAAATCCGATCAATGCAACAGGCTTTTCTTCCTGGATGATTTCCCGTGTTTTTTCCACTGAGTCCGTCCCGTCCGGTCCCCGGTCTTTGGTGACAAGTTTCAGTTTCGCCCCGTTAACGCCACCTCGCTCGTTGACGACGTCGAAATACAGTTGCACGCCCACCTTGACCTGGCTTGCCGCGGAATTCGGATCTTTAAGCTGGCCGATCTGGCCGATCACGATGTCCTGCGGAGCGGATGAGGCAACGGCACAAACTGTTCCCAGGATGCCTGTGCTGATCCAATGTTTAAGTGACATACCCATGCTTTCAAAATGATGGAGCCCGTCCAGGGCGTTCCTGTTGTCCATGACAAAAGCCCGCCGGAGGCGGGCTTTGCGTATCAGCTAGTTACGCCAGCTCCTGGCGCTCAGAAGTTGTGCTGAATGCCCACGCCGTAAACGCGGATGACGTCATTGGCAACGCGGTTGTTCGGGTCCGTGCGGTCATAGAAGCCGTACAGCGAAGTGCGGTTGCTCATCTTGTAGGAGTAGCCCGCCTGGAAGCGCTTGAGCTTGCCCGCAGGGTCGCTCTGCACATCCTTGCGGATGTAGTTGGCCATGACCTTGCTGCTGGGCGTGATGTCCCACGAAGCGCCGATCATCTGCGCCGCCACCTTGCTGCGCGACAGCGCATTGCCCTGAAAGTTGTCACGGTTGTAAACCGCCCAGGCCCGGATATCGCCGAAGTCGTAGGAGCCCACCAGCATCCACTTGTTCCTGAAATCATTGAGCAGGGCGCCGCCGCGTTTGCTGTCCCTTCCGTAGCCGACGCCCAGGCCCAGCGGGCCGCCGCCTTCACCGTAGCTCAGCGAGACATCGGTCTGCTTGTAGTCGCTCTCAAAGCGGACCGGGCCGGCCGGGGTTTCCGGCAGGCCTTCACCGTTCATGTAGTGGCCGGCGCGGAAGACGAAGTTGCTGATCACCGGGCTGGCGTAGCCGATGGCGTTCGAGACACGTGTGCGCGCGTTGAAGATGGAGGTGCCAATCGCGGTGGCGCCGGCATCGTGGATGACGTACTCCACGTTGCGGCCCAGGATCGCATAGATCGGCGTGCGGCTGGGCGCGGCCGAGTCGATGCGGCCGATATTGACCACACCGAAGTCGCCGCTGATGCCGACGTAAGAGTTGCGGTAGACGGGCGAACTTGACGCTCCGGTGTCCGAAGAGATTCCCATCTCGAGGCCAAAGAGTGCTTTCAGCCCTCCGCCCAGGTCCTCGGTCCCCTTGGCTCCGAACCGGGACGCGTTGCCCGTAATCAAAGTCTGAGTGACAGAGCCGGTCTTGGAGTTCTCAAAGCTCGTATCCATCCTCCCGTAAATCGTCACCGTGCTTTGCGCCAGCGCGGCGACGGGGGCTATTGCGGTTATTGCGCCGGCGCCAATCGCAGCCAGGCAGGCTATCTTCAATTTCATTTCTCACTCCTGAAAAGTTTTGTAAATGGCGGCGAATCATTCGCCGCCGCATGGGTGTTCACGGGCGAAATTCGCCCAGGTCTTTCCTGCTTCCCTCCTCGCCGACCGTCATAAATCCTGAAAACTCGCTTGCTTTTTTGTATTGACTAGCGATACACTGTATCAAACAGCGTTACAACTAGATCATGAAGCGGTGATGACTGTCAAGAAATTTCGTGGCGCTGTTGCCGCGAATGCACAAGGTGAAAGCTGGCAAGGGCACTGGTTGGCCTCTAAATTGCGAGCAGTTGTGCGAACGTGACGTATCGGCGGGAGGCCTCCCGCTGACTGGAGTTTTTGATGAAAGTGACGTGCAATAGGGGGCCTGTTGCGGCTTCCCCGGGTGGAGGCCGCGGGCTCGAGCGAAGCGGCGTGCGATATGAGGGGTTGGCCCTTGTCGCGGCCAGTGATAAGGACGCAATCTGATGTTTGGCCCCATATTCCAGCGAATGCGCGACAGCCTGGTCGTTGTTGCGCTGATGTCTGCCATCGCGTTTACGGGCATTCACCTCATTGGCGATCCCATACACCTGCTTGTCAGCCCGAATGCTTCTACCGAAGAAGTTGAGGCGGCGGCGCGCAGCCTTGGGCTGGACCGGCCGATTTACGAGCAATACGCGCTGTTTGTGAAACACGCTGCCGAGGGAGACCTTGGCAAATCGTTTGTCTTCAACCGGCCGGCACTGGGAATTGTTCTGGAGCGCATGCCCGCAACCCTGGAGATGGCGTTTGTCGCGCTGATACTGGCGCTGGCCATCGGTATCCCTCTCGGACTCGTCGCGGGCTTGATGCCGGACTCCTGGGTTCACAAGCTCATTGCCGGATTTTCAATCGCGGGGGTGACCATTCCCACGTTCTGGAAGGGGCTCATCCTCATCCTCATCTTTTCGGTGAACCTCGGATGGCTTCCGTCAGGCGGGCGAGGCGACACCGAACAGCTCTTCGGCATCGCCTTCAGCTTCCTCACGTGGGACGGCCTCAAGCACATGATCCTTCCGGCAACGACACTTGCGATATTCCAGATCGCCATGGTGATCCGCCTGACGGAGACCGGAACCCGCGATGTGGTGCAACAGGAATACGTGCGGTTTGCGCGCGCCAAAGGCGTGTCCGGGTTAAGGCTCCTGGCGAGACACATTGCCCCGAATGTGATGATCCCCGTTGTCACCGCCGTCGGGCTCGAGTTCGGTCACCTCATTGCCTTCTCCGTGGTGACCGAATCGGTCTTTGCATGGCCGGGCATGGGCAAACTCATCATTGACTCGATCCTCCATCTCGACAGGCCGGTTGTCGTGGCCTACCTGATGGTCACCGTTCTTCTGGTGGTCTCCATCAACCTTCTGGTCGATCTCCTGTACGTGATTCTTGATCCCCGGCTCAGAGCCCGCAGCAAATAAAAATGAGGTGACCCCATGATCCAGACCGAATCATTGAATCCGGAAGAAAAGCTGGCGGACCGGCCGGCGCCGCAGCCGGCGCAAACCCCGTGGAGCCGGATCCGGCGGCAATTCCTGCTCAGCAAAATTGCGTTCGCAGCGCTTGTCGTCTTCGGGCTGCTGCTCATCGTGGCACTGGGCGCGCCGTTTTTCTCACCGCAGAACCCGTACGACCTGGCCTCCGTGTCTATCGTGGACGCGGAACTCATCCCAGGTGCGCGCAGCGAAGTGAGCGGGATGCTGCATATCCTCGGCACCGATGGCGCCGGACGGGACCTGATCAGCGCAATCTTCTACGGGCTTCGCATCAGCATGGCTGTCGGCCTTCTCAGTGCATTGGCCGCACTTTGTATCGGAACAACAGTGGGCCTGACGGCCGCCTACTTTGGCGGACGTGTTGATTCGTTTTTCATGCGGATCGTTGACTTGCAACTGAGCCTGCCGGCCATCCTGATCGCGCTGGTACTTTTGGCATCGCTGGGCCAGGGCGTAGACAAGACCCTGCTGGCCCTGATCATTGTTCAATGGGCGTACTACGCCCGCAACGTGCGCGGGGCCGCGCTGGTGGAGCAACAAAAAGAGTATGTGGAGGCAGCGATGGGGCAAGGCTTGCCCCCCAGGCGGATCATGTTCAGGCATGTGCTGCCGAACTGCATGGGAACGCTGATCGTCACCGGCACCCTGCAGACGGCGCACGCCATCAGCCTGGAGGCAACGATGAGCTTCCTGGGCATAGGGCTCCCCCAGACAGAACCTTCGCTGGGGTTGCTGATTGCCAATGGATTCGAGTACATGCTCACGAACAAATACTGGATCTCGGTCTATCCGGGGTTGGCATTGGTGCTCCTGGTGGGGTCGATCAACCTGATCGGTGATCGTCTGCGTGTTGTTTTCAATCCCAAGCTGGATCAGGTATGAGCACAAGTGCGTTAAAGGTCAATGGGCTCACCACCCATTTCGAGACCAAGGCCGGCGTCGCCAGGGCGGTGAACGACGTTTCCTTCTCGGTCGGGCAAGGGCAAATCGTTGCCCTGGTGGGCGAGTCGGGATCGGGAAAGTCCGTGACGGCCATGTCCCTGATGAACCTGGTGGACCCGCCAGGCCGAATCGTTGCCGGTGAAATTCTCCTTCGGGGAAATAACCTGCGCTCTGTCTCCGCCCGCGAATGGAACAGGATTCGGGGTAAAGAGATGGCGATGGTTTTCCAGGATCCCATGATGTCGCTCAACCCTGTCATTCGGGTGGGAGACCAGTTGACGGAAACCATCCGGATTCACGCCAAAGTATCCCGGTCAGATGCCACGGAACGGGCATGCGCCGCATTGGCAGCGGTGGGAATACCGGCACCAGCCGAGAGAATGCGCGCCTATCCGCATGAACTCTCGGGTGGCATGCGCCAGCGAATAGCCATCGCAAACGCCATCGTCAACGAGCCGGCCGTGATCATTGCCGACGAGCCGACGACCGCCCTGGACGTCACGATCCAGGCGCAGATTCTTTACCAGATCCGCAAGCTGACAAAAGAGCGTGGAACGGGACTGGTGTGGATAACGCACGACCTGAGTGTGGTGAAAGACCTCGCCGACTACGTGTGTGTGATGTATGCCGGCCGCATTGTTGAGAAAGGCGCGGTCGCAGACGTGATCAGGTCGCCGAGACATCCTTACACACGCGGTTTGATCGACTCATTGCCCAAGTCACAGGATCGCGGCTCCCTGCTCAAGCCCATTCCCGGAAGTACGCCGCCCTTGCTCAATCTGCCGTCCGGTTGCGCGTTCGCACCCCGCTGCAGCCGGGCAACGCAAGCGTGCACAAAGATGCCCGGCCTGACCCGGACAGATGACCGGGAGTTTCTTTGCTTTCATCCCTATACCACCCACAACTCATGACCACGATACTTGAAGCGGCCAATGTCTCGAAACGGTTTGGCGCCGCGCAAACCTGGAGCGGGCAACTGGCGCACAAATTGAAGCTGGCTCGCAAGACGCCCAAACAGGTGTCCGCGGTGAGTGACGTCAGCCTGCAGATCGAGGCGGGAGAGGTGGTCGGCCTGGTGGGTGAGTCGGGCTGCGGAAAATCAACCTTCGGGCGGATTGTGGCGGGCATTCTGGAACCGTCCAGCGGCGACGTTGTGGTTCATCAGGTGCCGGGCAAGCCCTATCTTTCGGATGTTCATCGAAACGTCCAGATGGTCTTTCAAAACCCCTATGGCTCGCTCAATCCGCGGCTGCGTGTTGATCAGCTGCTCAGCGAGGCGGCCATCTATCACGGGTTGATTTCTGCCAAAGACAAAGCCCCCTTCGTGCGGGGTCTCCTGGAACAGGTGGGTCTTGACGCCAGTTACGGCGAACGCTATCCGCACCAGTTCTCGGGTGGGCAGCGGCAGCGAATTGCGATCGCAAGGGCGCTGGCCCTGAAGCCGTCGCTGGTTGTCTGCGATGAGGCCGTTTCGGCGCTTGACGTGTCCATCCAGGCGCAGGTTCTCAATCTTTTCCAGAAGCTGAGGCGAGAGCAGAACCTTGCCTACCTGTTCATCAGCCACAACCTGGCGGTAGTGGAATATCTGGCCGACCGGGTGGCGATCATGTACCTTGGCCGCATCGTGGAGCTGGCCAAAACGGAAACACTCTTCAGCCAACCCAACCACCCCTACACAAAGGCGCTCATTGCCGACGCGCCGCGCATGGACGCGAAACCGCTGACGTACAGGCCGATTGCGGGCGAGATGCCGAGCCCGATGAACGTGCCCAGTGGCTGCGCGTTTCACCCCCGGTGCCCGCATGTCATGCCCATTTGCCGGGAAGTCCGGCCGGCCCTGATTGAGGTCGCGCCGTCGCAAATATCGGCCTGCCATCTGAATACCACCGCTTTAAAAGCCGCGGAGCCCTGACGCCAGGGCGCCGTCTTGAGAGGGCGCCACTAGGGCTGGCGCGCCGCGCATTCCCGAGGCATCATGACGCCCATGCCCTCCGCATCCGCATCCGCATCCGCATCCGCATCCGCATCCGCATCCGCATCATCCGCCCACCAGGGCCGTGTCTTCGGCTCGCCGTGGGCAGGCATCTACGCCACGCAGATGGAAAGCGCGCGCCACTTCGGCCGCCACTGGCACTCCGTCTATGGCGTAGGGCTGATGGAGCAGGGCGCGCAAAGCTCGGCCAGTGGCCGCGGCCCGGTTGATGCTTATGCAGGTGACGTCATCATGTGCAACCCCGGTGAAGTGCATGACGGTCGGCCGTTGGGTGGCCCTTCGCGGCGCTGGCGCATGCTGTACTTTGAGCCTGCGGTCATCGCGTCCCTTGTGGCTGATGCGGAAGACACCTCGCGGGCCACCGACATCGAACTCACGCGCCCCGTCGCGCAGGACGTGCGCCTGCGTACAGCATTGCAACACCTGCTCGGCCACCTGCAGCAGTGGGACGCCGGTGCGGGGCGCCGCGGTGCAGATCCCCTCGCGTGTGAAGAGGCGCTGGTCCGCGCCTGTGCCTTGCTGCTGCACCGTCATGCCGTTTCACCTGTCACGCGATCGCAAGTCTCATCGTCCACCTCACCTTCTTCGCCTGAGCTGCACCGCGCCCGCGACCACCTGGCTGCTGATCTGCTCGCCCCGCCCACATTGACGGAGCTGGCGCGCACGGCCGGCCTCAGCAAGTTTCAGCTGCTGCGCCGTTTTGAAAGGGCCTTCGGCCTCACGCCCCACGCCTGGTTGCTGCAGCAGCGTGCCGAGCGAGCGCGCGGCCTCATCCGCAGCGGCGCCGGGCTGGCGCAGGCAGCTGCGGCCTGCGGCTTTGCCGACCAGAGCCATATGACGCGGCTGTTCGCCCGCCAGTTCGGCTTCACGCCCGGCGCCTGGCAGCAGGCCATGGCCAAAAGCTCGCTGCAATAACGTTCAAGACGGCTGGTGTGCGCGGCGGCATGCTGGCCGCTGTTTCACTTTTTAAAAAAGGCAGCCGCGCATGTTCTTCCGCCATTCCCCGGCTATCTGGGCCGACTACCCCGAGCTGGTGCCCGGTGTGCTGGCCGCCAGCGGCATCACCGCCGATGCAGACGTCTCCGCTCAGGTCGCCCGTTTCAACGCCATTGCTGCCGGCCGCCTTGCCGGCTGTGCTGAAGGCGAGCTGCCCGAAGTGCAGGCCTGGCGCCGCACTTTTTCCAAAATGGGCCACAAGCCCACGCAGTACCGCTGCGCGTCTGAATCACTGCTGCGCCGCTTTCGCAAGGAAGGTTCGCTGCCGCAGCTGCACCCGTTGGTCGACCTGTGCAACGCCGTGTCGATTGCGTTCGCCATTCCCGTCGCCGTGTTTGACGTGGCCCGGGTGGCGCAGCAGCTGGAGGTGCGCTACGCCACCGGCGTTGAAAGCTACCAGGCCTTCAGCGGCGAAACAGAACACCCCGAACCCCACGAAGTCATCTTTGCCGACGCAGCACAGCCCCCCGCAGCGCATGCGCGCCGCTGGACCCACCGGCAAAGCGGCCTCTCGGCGGTCAGCGCCGCCACGCACAGCGTGCTCATCGTGGCCGAGGCCCTGCACGCCGCGGCGGCAGATGACGTGCGCCGCCTCATCAGCACACTTGCCACCGAGCTGGCCGCCGCCTGGCCGGCCGCGCCCGTCACCGCGGTGCTCAGCAGCACCGCGCCGCGGTTTGATTTTCCGGGTGGATAAAGGTCGCAGGGTCTGATTGAGGTCTTTTCAAGGCATTTCCAGGCATAAAAAGTGGCTGCAACCCAATAAGAATGTGCGCAAGCAGCTATTAATTTGGTAGCAACATGCGGCCGTCCTGCCCGCCCGGCGTTGCTGCCGCCCTGCGTTACCCCGCGTCTTTTCCGGGCACGGTGAATGCCTGAAACCAGAAGCTGGAAACTAGAAGCGGATATCCACCACCGAACCTTTGCTCACCGCCGACGAAATGGCCAGCGACCATTTGAAGCGCTCGCAGATCCGCTTCGTCAAAAACAGCCCCAGCCCCCGGCCGCCGCCGGGCTTCATCGACGTCTGCAAGGCCGCGCTGTAGCTGCGCGCGGCCTCCACCGCGTCGAAGCCTTCGCCGGAGTCGCTCACCCGCAGCATTTGCGGCGTGAGGCTGACCGTGACGTCCCCCTTCTGCGTGTTCTCGGCCGCATTCCTCAGGAGGTTGGCAATGACGATCCTGACCATCGCTTCCGGCGCATCGACGGAAAGGCTGACGCACTCCACCAGCACATAGCGCGCGGGCTTGAAGGCCAGCAGGTGCTCATGGTCCTGCATCAGCTCCTGCAAAATCAGGTCGACCCGGGTGGTCTCCACCCTCGCGTTGCCATCCGGCTCGCGCGACAGGTAAAGCAGGGCGCCCATGGTTTCGGTCAGGTTGTCGACTGTGCCGCGAATCCGGTCCAGCGGGCCTTTGGCCTGCGTGGGCAGCGCCTGTTTGGCCAGCACGTCCACCGCGCCGCTGATCACGGCGACCGGGGTGCGGAATTCATGGCTGGCCTGGTCCAGCAGGCTGCGTTCCCGCTCGATGAAGCGCTCCACCCTTTCAAGGTGGCGGTTGACCTGTACCGCGATGTCGTGCAGCTCCGCCTGCGGGTAATCGACCGACAGCCGCTGCGACGGCTGTTCCGGGTCCAGCGCTTCCATGTGCTGCGCCAGGGCCCTGGCCGGCTTGCGCAGGCTGCCGTGAAGCCACAGCAGCGTGGCGCCCACCAGCGCCAGGTTGACCAGCACAAAGATCAAGCCCCCGATGCCCACCTTGTTCTGCAGCTGCTCGATGTCGGTCATGTCAATGACGGTGACCACGCGGCCGTCCGCGACCGGCGTGACCAGGGCCGCGTAGTCGTGCTCGTCAAACCGGTCCAGATCCTGTTCGCTGTAGAACCCGGCGGGCAGCGTGGCCAGGTAGGGCGGCATGTCGGCGGGCAAGGCCGTGCCGCTCTTGAGGTGCCATCCCTTGTAGGCGCCCTGTGTCGGCAAAGGCACGGGCTGCTTGCCCGTGCTGCCGGCAATGTAATGCTGGGTGGTCGAGCGCAGTATCTGCTCCCACACCGGGTGCGTGATCATCACCTGGCCGAAGCCGACCGAGACAATGACACCCAGGGCCAGCAACACCCCGAAAGCGACGAACAGGGCGCTGATGCGCCAATGCAGGTCGAACATGCGCGGTTTATTCGCCATCTTGCACCCGCAAGCTGTAGCCCTGCCCGAGCACGGTGTGCAGGATTTTCGGGGCGCCCTCGCCATCGACCTCTTTGCGCAGCAGGTGCATGTGCGACCTCAGGATGTCCTTGTCCAGTGTGCGCTCGCCCCAGATCTGCGACTCCAGGTGTTCGCGGCTCACGACGTGCGGCGAGCGTCGCATCAAGACCTCCAGTATCTGCCGCTTGATCGGCGACAGCGACAGCTCGCGGTCCCCCCGGGTCACGACCAGCGACTGCAGGTTGAAGCGCAGGTCGCCGACTTCCAGCACCTGCCCCGGGGCCTGCGCCGCTTGGCTGCGAGTCACCAGCACCCGCAGCCGCATTTCCAGTTCCGGCAGCGCGATGGGTTTGACGAGGTAGTCGTCGGCCCCGGCCTCAAAGCCCTGCAGCTTGTTGTCCAGCTGGTCTTTGGCCGTCAGCATGATCACCGGCGTCCTGGACTTGAGTTCGCCCCGAAGCTGCGTGAGCATCGTCAGGCCGTCCATGCGCGGCATCATCCAGTCCAGCACGATCGCGTCGTAGTGATTCGCCTGCACCATGCCCAGCCCCGATTTGCCATCGGGCGCGGCGTCGGGCTTGTGGCCGCAGGCTTCCAGGTAGTCGTAGATATTCGCCGCCATGGGCGCGTTGTCCTCGACGATCAGGATGCTCAAGGGGCCTTCAATCATGTCCATCTCGGTTCTTTCGCGTGGTGGCGCGGCGGGTGTCAGAATTTCCTCGAAACCCCGACAAAAACAGAAGTTACTCCATTAGCGTCCCTGTCCACCAAGGGGCTGTTGCGGATCTTGTTTGGCAGCGCGCTGTAAGACAGGCCGCCCGCCAGAATCCACTTGTCGGCAAAGGGCCGCATCACCTCAATACCGACACGCGGAATCACCGCGCTGCCCGGCTTGTAGTTCACCACACCGCGGGCGACTTCCGTGTCCAGTGTTCCGTAGTAGTAGTTGGCCAGCTTGGCCGAGTAATGGCTGACCGCGATGTTGGGCGTGATCGTGGTCGATCCCCACTGCAGCGGGTAGCCGTATTTGGCCGAGGCCTCGTAACCCTTGCTCGCGCCCGACACATCGGCCTTCAGCGCCAGCTCCACCACGCCCATCTGGCCCTTGAAGGACCCGGCAATCCCCAGGTCCAGGCCGCCGTCGCGGTCTTCCAGCAGGTTGCGGTTGATGCCCCGGGCCGCAAGCTCGGCTACGCCGAAATCATCTTTCTTGATGCCGCCCAGCCGGGCACCCAGGGTGGCATCAAATGTGAAACCGTCGCGGCTGAGCAAGTGGTAACCCCCGCTGATGCCGCGCCAGAAGAACTTCTCGCCCTGGTAGCTGATCAGCGGCACTGCGCGCAGCTTCGTGCTTTCGCCCGCGTAAATGTCGGTTCGGGCCGCCACGCCCACACCCAGGCCCCAGGGTGAAGCCCCGCGCTCGGGCTTCGGCTGCGCATAGGCGCCCGTAATGCCCGTAACGCCCGTGAGCGCCGACAGCAACACCACACCGGCGGGAACAACAACAGATTTGCGCTTCATAGGGAGATTTCCTCTTGGACGGTTTTTGGAAAAAAGGCCGCCGGCGGATCGCCAGGCTGGACGCACTGTGCCGCCCCCCTGTCGCGGAGATGTCGCGGCCGGATGCCGTGTGGAAGCACGCATCGCGACATCCCGGCGACAGCCAGCGCCCACCATTAGCGCTTTTGCTTTCCCTTTTTTGAAACCGGACCCATCAGGATGACAAAACGCCAAGCCCGCCCTTACGCCGCACCTTCCCCGGCCGCCAAGCCCGCAGCCCGCGCCGAAACAAACCCGCACCCGCTCAAGCGCGACCCTTCCGCCACGGCCGCGCTGCCGCTTTTTTCGATGTTTTTTTTGGGCGCATGGACTGGCAAGCCCGGCGCGTTGCGCGGGCGCAAGCGATGAGGAGGTGATGCCGGGAAAGGTGGTGCGCGGGCTGCGGGTCCGCCAACCTCAATGCGCAATCGCAATTTTAAGTGGCTGCAGCCCAATAAGGCTGTGCGTGAGCAGCTATTAATTCAGGAGCAAATCGCGGCCGCCCACGGTAACCAGCCGTGGCCCGCTTTGAGTTACTTCTCCGTGCCGGGAAAGTACGGCGCGCCCTGCAGTGCCGTCAGCGGCAGGTAGAAAGTTTTCACCGGCACCAGCGGCGCATTGCGCACCACCACCTTACCCAAGGCTGCGGCGGCTTTGTCCTGGGCTTCTTCTTCGCTGCCCTCTTCCGCCGGGCGTTTGGCGCCCGGCACCAGCGCCGGCCGTATGCAGGCAGCGCGTATGCCTTCGAGGATCTCGCCCGGCAGCTCGTCGCGTTTGCCAAAGCGGCTGCCGTCTACATGCAGCACGCTGCCTTTCAGCGTGGCAGACAGGTTCAGCGGCGGGTTGCCAAACGACTGGTCGTAGCCCACCGCCAGCGTGTTCGCATCGCCGCGCCGGTACTGCACCACGCGCAGCCGTTTGGGCTGGCGGTTGGCGTCCACCTCCACGTCGCCTATATAAAAGTAGCGCACCTGTGCCGCCGGCAGGGGCGGCAGCTTGTAGCTGTCAGACCAGTTGTTCTGGTCTGACTTGAACAGCGGGCGCAGCGTGGTGGGCAGCGCGTCGTTGCCGGAAGTGGCAAACACGGCAGACGTTGCGTTCGAAAGCGAATAGCCGTGAAAGTCAAACGCCACAGTCTCCTTCTGCTCAGGCACCTGCTTGCCAAAGGCGGGGAAGATCGCGCCGTTTTGCCGCACTTCCTGCAGGCGCACACCGTTGCCTTCGGCCTTCCAGCGCCCGCCGGCCAGCATGTCGAGCGAGCCGCCCATGAAGGTAAAGCAAAAAGTGTTGTCGTCCAGCAGCATCAGCTGCGCACGCGAATCGACCGAGCCCTGCGTGTAGCCGCCCACATAAGGCTTTTCAGCCGCAGTCAGCGCCTGCGCGCCGGCCATCGGCAGCAAGGTGAGGGCGATGGCGGCAAGCGTGGTGCCAAGAGGCTGGGAGATGGAGCGCATGGGCAGTGAGTCCGGTGGGGGTTGAAGCCAATGAATGTATTACAGCGGGTGCCCTGGCTGCGCCGGTATCAATAACAGCGCTGCGGTGCGCGGCAGTGGCCCCGGGGCGAAGGAGGCAGCCCTGTTGGGCTTCTTCAGGCATAAAAAGTGCCTGTAGCCCAATAGGAGTCTGCGCGAACAGCTATTAATTTGGTAGCAAATTGCGCCCGCCGCAGCGACACATCCAGCCTACTTGTCTTCAGAAAAATACGCCGCGCCCTGCAGGGCCGTCAGCGGCAGATAGAAGGTTTTCACAGGCACCAGCGGTGGCTGTTTCACGGACGTCGCGCGTCCGGCCGCTATCTCTGCGGCTTCGTCTTCGCTGGGGCGTTTGGGCTCCGCCAGCGCTGGCCGTATGCAGGCCGAGCGTATTCTTTCCAGTGCTTTTTCCGGCAGCTCCTTGCGCGGGCCAAAGCGGCTGCCGTCTACATGCAGCACCTCACCATCCTTCAGCGTGGCAAGCTGGTTCAGCGGCGGGTTGCCAAACGCCGGGTTGTAGCCCACGCGCAGCGTGTTCGCATCGCCACGCCGGTACTGCACCACGCGCAGCTGCCTGGGCTGGCCGTTGGCGTCCACTTCCGCGTCGGCGATATAAAAGTAGCGCGACTGTGCCGCCGGCATGGGCGGCAGCTTGTAGCTGGAAGACCAGCCGTTGTGGCCGTCCTTGAAGAGCCGGCGCAGGCTGGTGGGCAAGGTCTCGTCGGCGCCCGTGGCAAACGCGGCCGACACCGCGCGAGAGAGCGAATGGCCGTGAAAGTCAAACTCCACGGGCCCTTTCTCAGGCAGCACCGCCCTGCCAAAGACGGGGAAGACGGAGCCGTTCTGTCGCACTTCCTGCAGACGCACACCATTGCCTTCGGCCTTCCAGCGCCCGCCCGCCAGCATGTCGAGCGAGCCGCCCATGAAACTAAAACAAAATGTGTTGTCGTCCAGCAGCATCAGCTGCGCACGCGAATCGACCGAGCCCTGGGTGTAGCCACCGACATACGGCTGTTCAGCCGGGGTAACGGCCAGCGCGCTGGCCGGCGGCAGCAAGGTGAGGGCGAAGGTGGCAAGTGCGGTGCCAAAAAGAGGCAGGGAGCTGGGGCGCATGGGTATCCAGGTGATGGTGAAAGGGTGATGAAGGCAGTGAATGTATTACAGCGGCTGCATCGCGGCGCCGGGCTCAATGCAAGCAGATGTCAGCGCGCGCACTAGGGCACAAAGCGCGAAGCCACAAACGCCAGCCCCGCCAGCCCGCCCCACAGCAGCGCCGTCACCAGCCGGTTGCGTTCGTTTTCATGGTGCGTCATGAAGAGGTGGCCCAGCAGCCAGGTGATGCCCTTGAAGCCAAACAGCAAACCCACCAGCGCGGCCGTGCCGGCGTACACGCCATGCATCCACAAGGGGATGGCCATGAAAAGGTAGCTCAGGCTGCGCGGCGAAAGAATCAGGTACAGGCCCAGGTAAAGCGAGATCTCAAAAATCGGAATCGCCACCAGCGCAGCCACCAGCCGCCAAAGAAGGCCTTCGCTCTCGTCCGACGGGGAAGGCCGTTTGCGCAGGTAAGGGGGTCTATCCATGGGGTGGGACTATAACTGCGTGGCGTGGCTTCACCAGCAGGGGCCGCGGTCCGGCTTCGCCGGCCGCAAGGCGCCCGTCCCCTGCAAGGGGAGAGGAGGCTACACGCAGTGAGCCTCAACAGGGGTGAGCTAGCCTGCGCAATTGCGCATGCGCCGCATCTTCCAGATCCAGCGGCTGCTGCTGCTTGGCTTTTAAATAGCGGTTGGTAAACACATCCAGGTAGGCCTCCAGCGTTTGCGCCGCATGCGTTTCACCGGCCAGTTCCAGGCACAGGGCGGCCACTTCAGACGTGCAAAAGTGCGTGTCGCGCTGCGAACGCCGCAGCTTGTAGCGAGAGAGCTGTTCGCTCTGCAAACTCAGCACCGGCAAATGATTGAGGTAGGGGCTCTTGCGAAACATCTTGCGTGCTTCGGGCCAGGTCGCGTCCAGCAGCACAAACAGCGGGCGTTTGGCATTCTGGCTATCTGCTGAGTCGGCAGGCAACACATCCGCCACCACCCGCTCAGCCGCCACAAACTCGCCCGGAAACACCAGGTAGGGCTGCCACTGCGGATCCGCCAGCAGGGCCAGCAGTGCGGGGTCTACCTCGGTGCGCGCCCACTCAAACGCAAACGTGTCCGCCACCACGTCGGCAATCAGCCAGCCCGTGTTGCTGGGTTTCAGCGCCTCGATGTCGGCCATGACCAGGCACACACCCGCGCGCGTGGACACGCTGGGGCGCAGGGCGCACATGCAGTGGCTGGGCATCAGGCGGCAACCGGCGCAGCGCACATTGCGCGGGCCGCCGCGGGCGAGGAAGGGTTTGGAGGCGCGCGCCAGCCGCGCGGTGCGCAGCCGGGAAACTGCGTGAGCGGCTGGGGAAGTGGAAGTCATAGGCAGAGTATCGCCAAATCGCCCCAGGCCACTTCAACTCCAGCCTGCTTCAGCAGCATCAGGCCTTCTCAAGCTCCTGTTTCGCATGGGTTGCGCCCGGCCCGTTCGGTGCCAGCTCCAGGTAGTTGCGAAAAGCCTTCTTCGCCTTCTCGCCATCGCCCGCCCGCGCGTGGGCGTCGCCGAGGTTCAGGTAGGCAATCGCACGTGATGGGTCCATCTTCACGGTGTTCTCAAACCAGCGCGCCGCTTCCTTGAACTTGTCCTGCTTGAAATAAACAAAGCCGAGGTTGTTGGCGGCCAGTGCAAAGTCGGGGCGCAGCTTCAGTGCCTCGGTGAACTGGGCCTCGGCCTCGGCGTACAGCTTTTCTTTATAGAGCTGCAGGCCGCGGTCATTGGCGCGCTGGGCCAGTTGCCGTGCAGAGCTGGGCACCGCCAGCGGCGTGGTGATTTTTTGTTCACCGCCCTGCAGGTCTTTCACCACCACGGTTGCCGTGGGCGGTGCCGTCACCGGCGCATCGCTGCCGGCAGTCGGCGCCGCAGCAGGCGGGCGTGTGGCGTCCAGCTTGCTGTTCAGCGCAATCGCATCGCCAGACAGCTGGCTTGTCTGCGCGCTTAAAAACTCGGCCTCTGCCGGCAGCGCAAACACAAAGTCGCCGCCTTCCGAGCCCGGCAGGCTGCCAAAGGCCGGCGTCTGCCGCGACACCGACGCCACGGCCGGCGCCACATACGCGGCCAGTTCGGTGGCCGTGATCAGGCCGTCGCCGTTCAGGTCGGCCTTGCCGCCCATGGCCTGCAGCAGTGTCCAGGTAAACACCGAATGCCCGTTCGGCCCGCCGTCGGCCACCAGCTGGTCGGCGCCGCCGGCCGTCAGCATCTGCCGGCCCAGGCGCTTGGCGTTGTCACGCAAAAAGTTGCCAGAGCCCGCGCCGCGCGTCAGGCCCAGCCCGCTGTAGCAGGCGTCCATCACAAACAGCACATGCTTGGCCGTCAGGCTTTCGGCAATGTTCTGCAGCTCCGTCATCGGCACCGCGTCAGTCGCGATCTTGTTCGGGTCTGAATCTGCCGGAATGATGTAGCCCAAATCGCGCCCTGAGGTCAGCTGCCGTGTTGCGCCGTGCCCGGCAAAGAACACAAACAACCGGTCGTTCTTTTTCATGCCGCTGTGTGCCAGCTTGTCGTGAAAGGCGGCCAATATGCCGGTGCGCGTGGCCTCGCGGTTTTCCAAAGAGATCACGTGGTCGGCGGCAAAGCCAAAGCGCTGAATCAACGTTTCGCGGATGGCACGTGCGTCGCGCACCGCGTACTGCAGCTTGGGCCAGCTGGCGTAGTCGTCAATGCCAATCACAATGGCCCACGAGTCGCTGTAGCCCGGGTTGGCCGCCTGCGGGGCGGGCGCCACGCCAGCGCCCTTGGCCACCGTAAAGCCGCTGCCGTCCCAGCTGGCAAACTGGTAGCCGTCGGCCACCAGGCGCTCCAGAATGGCCGGCAACGCCTTCACCGTGCGTTCATGAATGTCATGAAACAGCACAATGCCGCGGCCTTCTTTTTCAACAGACTTCAACACGCGTTCCACAATCGAGCTGGGCACCGGGTCAGCCCAGTCCAGCGAATCAATGTTCCACATGACAGAGCGAAGGTGCGCGGCCGACAACACGTCCAGCCCTTCGTCATTGCGCGCGCCATACGGAAACCGAAAGAGCGGCGAGCGCCGTGCATCCACCGCTTTGAGCAATTCATCGGTGCCCAGCATTTCTGATTTGAGGCCCGCGCCATTGAGCCTGGAAAGCTGTGCATGCGTCATGCTGTGGTTGGCCAGCGTGTGGCCGGCTTCCAGCAGCTTGCGGCTGATGTCTGCGCGCGGCCCCAGTTTGGTTTTGCCGTCGGCGGCCACCGTGCCCAGGTTGCTGCCCACCTGAAAGAAGATGCCCGGCACGCTGTATTGCTTCAAGATGGCCGCAATCTCATTGGTGTAAACGCCGTGCGGGCCGTCGTCAAACGTCAGCACGATGGTCTTGGGCGGCAGGCTGTAGCCAAACACCTCGCCCTCTTCCTCGTCTTTGCTTTTGCGCGTGGTGGGCTTGGGCAGTGCGTAAGGCATCACCACGCCAAAGTCTTTCAAGATCTGCTCACGCGTGTAGCGCTTCTTCAGGCTGGCAACGTAGTCTTCCCAGCGCTCACGCTTCAGCTCAATCGCACGCGGCTCAAAGCGGCCGAATATCAGGCGAATTTCTTTTTCGTAGTTGCGCTCAATCTCAACCAGTGCGTCCAGGTCTTCGCCAATGCGCTTGTGCAGCTTGATGGCCGGCAGTGACGAATCAGCCGCCACACTGGCTTGCAGGCTGCGCAGCAGCTCCCGAAAAGCCAGCCGGTCTGCGTCAAAGAGGCCTTTGTCGCTTTCCACATAGTCCAGGATTCCCGCAATCGCATCAAAGCGCTGCGGGTTGCCAGAAGCCACCAGCGCCGCCAACTGAGCCTCAATCTCGGCCACCCGCGCACGGTTGTCATGAAACAGCCCCTGCCCCACCTGGTTGGCCATAGCCCGTTCGCCTACCCCCAGCTTTTTCTCATCGGCAAACAGCACGATGATTTTTCGGTAGCTGGCCAGCAGGTCCTGCATGCCCGTCAGGATTTTGCCGGTGTCGAGTGGCGCTGCGGCCAGAGCGGCGGCAGGCGGTGGTGCGTCTTTCTTGCTACGGTCAGAGTCAAGGGTAATGACGATGGCGGTGGCCACTACCAGTAACAGGGTTCCTCCGGCTGCGGCGAGGGCGATCTTGGTTTTATTGTTCATGGGTTTGTTTTTATTCGGCCCGGGGCTGGGCTTCTGCCGAATCTACCATTTGGCATATTGCTAGTAATTCGCGTTGTTGAGCTTGGCCTATCTCATGCCCCGACAGAATGGCCCTATTCCACTAAGGCCGTCAGCACTACTTTGTGCAACTTGGGATTGGTAGCTGCCGCGCGCGCGAGATTCTGTTCCCTCGGTGCGTTTTGTAGTGCCACTATGAAAAATTAACTCGTTTCGAAGATTACCCCGCAAACGGGCCAAACCTTCTTGAGTGATAAAGCTGCGTGACCGTCAGAAATTGCCAAAACATGAGGAGGATAGAGTCCACCCGCATCGAGGCTTTCCAATATCACCATAGTTGGAGACATGAGTCTCAGCCGCTTAAAAAACTGTGCGCCATCTGAGTCCATGGCTATAACAGGTTTACCGTCTAGACGAGTGAGTTCCGCAATGGAAGAAACGGGTGGCAGTAATACCAAAAACTGGCCGTTCAGCGCAAGTGGCTGAGCGCTGTGGCCAACTACCTCAACTAGCCCGATCGCGGCGGGTAAAAGCGCCGATATCGCGGCCTCACTTTCGCAACTAATAATCTCGTCGGCATGGCCAACTGGCCTGGGTTGATACTCATCAAAAAGCACGCCGATGATTTTGTATAGCTTCAAAGAGCCCACGTGCGCCACTACCGGTGCAGCTATTCGTAATGGATCCATCGCTTGTGCCGTAAGTACCGCAACATCACCATCGGTATCCGAAAGGTCAAAGCGTCTCGCAAGGATGCGATCTTCTGCAATAGCTATAACCAGAGATTTGGGTTCCGGCGTGCCCAATTCCTTCACCAGCAATAAATCTCCTTGGGTTGCAACTGGTTCAAGGGTTTGCGCTGACAGCCTGTAGGCAAGATGTTTTCCAAGAGTGTGAGGCGAGATTCCAGAAGGATCAACCTCGGCATAAGTAACGGCCCCGTCGGATACACGCCCGTCGCTCAAAGCAGATGCTCGTCCCAAGATTTGAAGATGGTGGGAACGCAGCTCAGATTGGTAACCCTCAGGAAGGTCAACCGTGGCAGAACTCAGCTGTAGCCTGCTCGCGCCTCCATGACGAATTTGGTGCTCTCGAATCTGCAAAAAACAACGCGTCAGTAGCGGTCCGAGCGTCTTATGCCAATGTTTATGTAAGTCCGTCGCTTCGGCAAGGCCATAAATTTGTCCTGTTGTATGGTGCGCGCCTTCAAAAAATTTGGTTTCAGGTTGCTTCTTTAAGGCGTTTGCCAAGTTGAGAAAGCTCGGACGATTCCAGGGGGAAATGCGCCTGTTATGCAATTGACTGATCGTCTCCCTCATTTCTCCCACTACTTGCGTGCCAACTGACGGATCTTCTGCTTGGAGCATTATTTTTAGCATGCCCTCCAGGTAGACCCTTACGTCTGAAAGATAGGTTTGGCAATCTTTCGGGGTCTTACTTGTATCCGCCGTAGTCCATGCTCGCTCTAAAGCGCCACCTTCAAATATTGCAACATGACCTAGCGCGGTAGTCGCGGCTGCGATGAGAGCATTTCTTCCCTTTATCTGTGCTGCTGTCGCTGTTCCAATAAATGAGGGATCGTGGGTTGCAAGAACTACCTGAATTTTGGAAGTCCGTGCCTGTAAGGTTGCGACATACTGAGCCCAACGAAGTCTGTGTTCGTTGTCAAAGGTCGACTGCGGATCATCAAAGATCAGAACAGGAAAGGGGTCGCCCTTGTTCTGTTCTACGGCCTCCTCCCGAAGTGCAAATACGAATGCCCACAGTGTTGATCGAAACCAAGATGTGTTCGCAATCAGGGCCGCGTCGATCCTAATTTCATCAGTAAAGCCTGCCCTGACTACCACGCCTCCTTTTTTCGGCAAGGAGGTGCTATGGAAATGAAGCTTTTCGGTTAAATGGAATTCTTTGAGCAAGTTCTGTATTCGACCCGAGAGTTCATTGATGGCCTGTCTGGCTGTTGATTCTGCGAGAGCCGTCAGCAATTTCAGCGGAACAAGTGCGTCCGAAACGAGAGCTCGCCGATCTTGTTCGGTCTGAATTCGAACAATTTCCCGCCCTGACTTAATAAGTATGCGAAGCTGGTCCGCGGCCAATCTGTATGGTTCGGCTGACTGGATCGCCAACTCCAACCGGGAGATGTGGGCGGTAAAAGTTTCTGTTTTCAGTTCTGTATCGTGCGCCGAACTTGCATTTGTGGGATTCGCTGAAGGAAGATCTTCTAAGTCTGACCCACAGTGTTTAACCCACCACGACTGCCAGCTAGCCCCGCATGTAGTTAACCATTGAATGACGGTTATCCCATTTTCTGCCAACGCCAACGAGCGTTGCAATATGTCAATCTCGGTATGCGATGAGGTAGATGACACAGTCTTGCATTCAATATCTTCGGTTGGTGCCGAGCTTATTGCTTGCTCGGCTAAGTCAATATATTTTGTTAAATAAGTGACTGGTGCGGGAGCGTTGACTAGTTTTTCTTTAAGTTCCGTGAGAATCGCAAGTCTTGGCCTAAGCCCTGATAAAAACGTGTTTCTTTCCAGTATCGGTTTGGGAATTGAAGCCAGAAGCGCGGCATTTAGCGCGTTGATGTTGTCACTTAGCGTTCTCTGCGCGGCGTCACCCGCATTTCTCAATTGCTCTAATTCTTCGGCAAGAGGACGTCGGTCGGTTAAGGGTAGATCGCATAGAGGACAAGTCTCTACGGCGCCTTGATGGTGCTTCTCATGCCACGCTGCGCCAACGGCTTTCAGTTGATATTTATTATCACGTTGCAAAGCTTCATTCAATGCTTGGGCTTTTAGTAAACCCTCATTGGCATTCTCAATGGCCTTGCGAAGGTTGTGAATATCGTCAAGTCCAACGTGCTTTGAAATGGCTTGAATTGCATTCCAAGTTTGAGAATTCTTCAAACCATCTGACGATAGTTCTTTCGCTTTTAGAAGTGCATTTTGTAGATCTCTTTGTATCTTGGGTGCGGCCAGATCTAGGCTCAATAAGAGGTCCTCTGCTAACGCAGTGGTTAAATCTGTGGCCTTAGTCATCACAGATTTTTCCAGTGTCGCTACTGGCCCAGATTCTTCGAGAGTGTCTGCTGCAGCATATGGAGGCAGATTGATATTGACTGTCGCTAATAGCCGTTTAGCCTCAGCGGAAGCTGTCTGAAATTTTCCTTGCTGTTCCTCAATGCCTTGATTTTTTGAGTAGCGAAGGTATTCTCTTGCGCCATGAGTCAGTTCCCCGCAAAGCAAGCCAAGCGCGGAGACTTCGTCAAGCCCGGTAAGTTTTTTTACGGCGTCTGTGAGCTGACCGCCTCCGTCCTTGATGTTGATTTGGGAAAGCCTGAGCGGCATCATTACGCCCGTCTCGATAAAAACGTCCGGAATTACTAAATTTGGACTTCTGATTTCTTGCAGCTCTCCGCTCACCAGTTTTCTTTCGATAGACGCCTCTTCGCCATCAGGGTTTTTCAAATAGACCTTAACTCGCGTCATGGGAACTATCGCGATATCGGCTCTGCTTGGCGGATAGCAAGTGACTGGTGGCCAGTTACCTATTATTTTGTCCGTTTGATCCAAAACGGGCTCATTTCGATCAGCACGATCATCAGAATGATCTCGTAATCGTTTACCTGTGAAGGCCCAAGCAAGCGCTCCAATAAGGGAAGACTTGCCGCTTCCATTCGGCCCCTCAATTAGCAAACTCTCGGTATCAAATTCGTAGCTAAACAGGGTTCCGCCATACACATTTAGGCCGCCAAAATTTTCAGTTTCTATACGCTGAAGGCGCCAAGATGATGTGAGGCAAATAGAGTGTGCCTTCTGGTCAAGTAGTTGATCTGCGGGATCGGAAGTGCCGCTGTATGTGTCCCATAGGCCTTTTATGAAATCTTGTGAGAGCCCTTTGGGCTCTAAAAATGGAGTTTTCCAGAGATACTGGAACAGACGCCTTTTTGCCGGTGTGTCTAAGGCCAATTTAGACGAGCTTCCACTTGGCTCTTTCCATGAAATGGGATGTCCCGATAACAGAGTGCTCTCTATTGATTGCTTTGTATGGCGTGCCATTTTTCTATTTCCCTTTTGTACCTGCTGCCTAGCAGTTAATAACGTTTCAGACCCGATGGCTGCAGCGCTGGAAGAGCTAGAGCGTGATTTCTAATGCCATCACTTACAGTAATCTTTGCCCAAACCCAGCTGCACCACTTGTCGTAATTACTAGTCGCTGGCTCGCTCGGGTAGCTGCGACATAAAAAACTCGCGCAGCTTCTTCTTCATCTTCGCCCGGGCTAGGCATGTACCCCACGCCGGGTAGCGCAACCACAGGAAACTCCAAGCCTTTGCTGACCTTCATGGTCATGATCTGAATAGCGTTGGCGCCCGGGTTGTAGTCGCCTGAACGTTTGCGCACATTGAAAGGCAGCTTGCGCTGCTGCAGCGCTTCGGCGCAAATATCCATGGTGTGCCAGTCCGCGCACAGAATGGCCATTTCGCCCCACGCGTGGCCCTCCTTATGGGCGTTACTTAACAGGTCTGCAATGGCGAATGCTTCTTCTCGCAGGCTGGGCAGTTTGATGATGATTGGCGCTTGTCCTTCGCGCCCGCAGCTGATCGGCTTAAGTAGAGGAATTCCGTCGTCGTCCTTGTCTTCTTCTGTTAGCAGGTCCGCCGCAATCAGGTTGGCGGCCTGCAGTATCTGCTTGGTGTTGCGATAGTTGATTTTCAGGATGGTTGTGCGACCCTGTGCTTGCACTCCCACGCTTTTGAAGCTGAACTGTTTGCTGCGACTGCGTTCATAAATGCTTTGTGCACTGTCATAGAGCAGTAGCAGGCTGTTGGTAGTCGGGTCCACCATCTGTGCGACGAGCTTGAGCCATTCAGGCGCAAAGTCGTGGCCTTCGTCAATCAACACGGCCTGGTACTGTCCGCTGGGGATATGTTTGCGCTCTACGGATGCAATGACGCGCTGCACCAGCTCTTCTACAAACTGCTGGCTGCTCGTCTGCCCCGGCAGGGTTTGCCCAAAAGCCACTAACTGGTCGCGGCACCACTTGTGGAAGTGCCGCACATGCACCTTGCCGCCCAAGCCTTTGGCGTCCATCACGCTGTGCAGCTTCACGCCCAGTGGCTCGTTAAAACACAAGATGAGGATGGGTTTGCTGCTGGCGGTGCTGGCCTGCGCCAGGTACTCGGCACGGTAGCCCAAGATCATGGTTTTGCCTGAGCCGGCCACGCCGTGAATCACGCGGTGGCCGTCGCCCAGGCTGCGGGCCAACTGCTCCTGCTGGATGTCCATCACACGCATGATGCTGGGCATCTCGGCGCGTTCATCGCTGTCATCGAACAGGTCGCCGCTCGTTTGAACGCGCACTTCAGGAAACATGATCCAGCGCACGCGGTCTAACTGAGGTAGCGACATGACACCGCGCATCATGTGCGGGAACATGTCCCACAGGCGGCTCTGGAAGTCTTCCGCGCTCAATGACTCCAGCATTTCGTCCTGGCAGATCACACGGTGCGGCTCAATCGCGTGGTGGAGCTCTGCGGTTTCAAACTGCTTGCGCGTGATGTTGCTGAACACCACGCCGTAGCTCCATGGAAAGGCCAGCTTGCCCTGATACTTTCCGTCGGGCTCGATCAGTTGTTTGTCGCGCTGCAAGGCATCGACGACTTGGTGGACGTATTGCCGCGCTTGCTCAAGGGGATTGGGCACACTTTTAGGAATGCCTTCCGGAATAATCTCCCAGGTTGTCTTGTCGGCCCGCTGGATGGTGCCGAGCCGCCAGTCCTTGATCTCCAGCACCAGCAGCCCGCGCCGGGGATGCATCACTACGAAGTCAGGGTGGGAATATTTGGGCCCAACTGGCACGTCGTACCAAAGCAGGTAGTCGTCATCCAGCTTTTGTTCCAGTCGTTCGGCCAGCCGCCTTTCGCCGCTGGTCATGCGGGAAACGCAAGTGCCGATTGAGGGGATAAGAGTCGCCATTCAGTAGTCACCGAACCATTAACAATTTGTGACGATCATCATGGACCCGAAGTCGCATCGCAGCTAGGGTGCTTCTGCGGTCAAGTCGCTAGAACGTACGAATTTCGTATGTGAATATTCACCAAAATGCCGCGTAGTGAGACTTCTCTGCTTTCCCCCTCCTCCCTTGTCCTACGCCGTAGCCCACAAGCCAGGCTTACGTTGATCTTTTAAGGAGAGACAAGATGAGCAAACAACAGCAAGACTTCAAAACCTTGATGAAAGACCGGCAGCACGTCGCAGCCGCGTATGTCAGTGGTGACGCGGCGCCGCTGGGGCGTGTTGTGGCGCAAGAATCGCCGGCCACTTTTATGAGCCCGGGCGGCGGGGTGGTGCGGGGCACGCAGGAAGTGTGGTCGCGCTACCAGCAGGATGCCGGCCGGTTTGAGGCGGGCAGCACGACCCAGCTGGAGATTCTTGACATGGCGGCGGGCGATACCGTTGCCTTCTGGACGGGTATTCAAAAAGCGCAGGCCCGCATGAAGGGCGAGCCTGAGCCCGTGGCGAACAAGCTGCGGGTGACGGAAGTGTTCAGGCGCGAAGGTGATGCCTGGAAGCTGGTGCATCGGCATGCGGACCCGCTGGTTGAAGTTGGCAAGCGCCCAGGCTAGCGCTGGGGTTTCTTTTTCTTCCTTTGAAACTTGAATGATCCTGGCCCGTGGTCAGGATGGCCGTTGCTGTCTGCAGCAAATGGCGCGGCATGCAACACTTGCGCTTTGCCGTTGAACTGTGACTGCGATGAAGCGGCCATGAGACCAACGCGCATCAACAGCCGTCAACCAAACAGACAAGCAAAGGAAATCGCCGCATGCCCACGCCCGAAACCGTTGAGCGCTTTGTTGCCCGCGTTGAACAGAACGCGCACACCGAAGCAATTGAAGGGTTCTACACGCCTGATGCGACGATGCAAGAGAACCAGCAGCCGCCGCGCCGCGGGCGCGACAAGCTGGTGGAGGGTGAAGCGAAAGTGATGGCGCGGGTGAAGTCGATCACCTCGACCTGCGTGCGGCCGGTGTTCATCAGCGGTGACAAGGTGGTCATCCGCTGGGTGTTCAATTTTGTGTGGGCTGACGGCAGCGCCATGCGCATGGAAGAGCTGGCTTACCAGCGCTGGGAAGGCGAGCGCATTGCCGAAGAAACGTTCTTCTACGACCCGGCCCAGCGCACGCCGGTGCCGGCCAAGTAAGCAGGCCGGCCCGGCCGTGCGGGGCGCGATCAGGCTGCCTTGATTTCGATGCGCCGGGGCTGTGCGTGCTGCGCTTTGGGTATGCGCAGCTTCAGCACGCCGTTAGCCAGCTCGGCGCTGACTTTTTCGGTGTCGAGCTCCTTGCTGAGCGTGAACACGCGGTGAAAGCGGCCCAGCCCCACTTCGGTGTGGGTTGACTGCAAACCTTCGGGCGCAGACAGGGCCGACTCGGCGTCAATCGTCAGCGTGTCGGCCTCTACCTGCAGGTGCAGCTTGTCGCGCGGCACGCCGGGCAGGTCGGCATACAGGGTGATGCCGGTGCTGTCTTCAATCACATCGACAGGTGGCGTCAGTGCGCCATTGGCGTAGCGCGATGTGTCTTTCTGCGCCACTTCGCCCGTCTGGCTGGTTTGCATGCTGCGGCCGGAGGTGCTTCCATTGCCGTTGTTCCGTGCGGCGCCGCTGTTGCCGCCGGTTTGTTGGGTGTTTGCGTAGTTCATGATTTGCCTCCTTTCACTGGATGGTGATGCGGCGCGGCTGGGCCGATGCGCGCCGCTGGATGGTGATATGCACCAGACCGTCCTTGAAGCTGGCGTTCACGGCCTCGGGGTCGGCGTCGTCGGGCAGCGTGAGCACGCGGCGGAAGCTGCCGGCAAAGCGCTCATTGATGTGCAGCGTCGATTGCGCGCCCGCTTCGGGCAGCCCGGTTTTGCGCTCGCCGGCAATGGTGAGCAGGCCACGCTCCAGGCTGACGTCGAGCGACTTCGGGTCAATGCCCGGGGCAAAGGCATACACCTCTATGGTTTGCGGTGTGCCGCCAATGTTCAGGGCGGGGTAGCTGCTGCGGCCAAAGCCGCGAATGCTGGGAGACAGATCGAAGGCCTGCTGCATGTCGCGCTGCAGGCGATCGAGTTCGGCGAGCATGTCGCGCGGAAATAACGATCGGTACATGGCGAAAACCTCCATACGGGTTGAACATCAGTGCGCCGGAAAATCCCCAAAAAGCGGTTCCCGGCGCCCGGGAAGAGGATGTAGGAATCGCCAAAAAAATTTCAAGAGAGAAAATTTCACAAGCCAACAGCAGGCGCAACGGGCCTGCAAAAAGACGGCAAAGGCGGCGCTGCGGTCAGGTTTAAAACTTTTTTCGCAAAGCACCCCCGCGTGAGCCGCACAGCACAACGCCCCGGTGCACGTGAATGCACCGGGGCGTCTGGCTGGCGTTTTTACGGCCTGCTCAGCGCTTGGCAATCAGGCGGTAGCCCAGCAGCAGCACGATGGAGCCAAGCACGGCGGCGATGAAGCCGGCCGTTTCGCCTTGCTGGTACCAGCCCATGGCGGCGCCCAGGTAGGTGGCAAGGAAAGAGCCCGCAATACCGATGAGCACGGTGATGATGAAGCCGCCAGGGTCGCGGCCGGGCATCAGGAACTTGGCGACAAAGCCGATGATGAAGCCGATGATGATGGTCCAGATAATTGACATAGCGTCTTCCTAAAAAAATGGGGAAACCCAGGGCGCGGGCAAGAGCCCGCGATGACTGGCTTACTTGGCGGCTTACTTGGTCGGTACTACGGCCTTGGCCATTTCCAGGTGGGCTTCCACCTTGGGCAGCATCTTGCCGGCCAGCGCCTTCAGGTCGGCGTCTTTGGCGTCCTTCTGGATCTTGGTCAGCAGCTTGATGGTGGCTTCGTGGTCGCCCACGCCAGAACGTTTGGCGTATTCCGTGTCAAACAGGTTGCCTGACAGGGCCTTGAGTGCGGTGGCTTTGGTTTTGGCCATCACGCCGGGGCCGTCGGGCACGGTCGCGCCTTTGGCGCGGGCCAGTGCCTGCACTTCGGCCAGCGCGCTGTTGTGGTCTTCAATCATTTGCTGCGCAAACTTTTTGATCTCGGCGTTCTGCGATTTTTCCAGCGCCATCTTGCCGCTTTCGATCTCGGCGATGTTGGCCTGGGCCAGGTCGTCCAGCATGCCCTTGTCGGCGCGGGCCAGCTTGCCGGCGTCGGCCGCTGTTGACGTGCCTGCGGTGGTGCTGGTCTGGGCTGTGGCGGGCAGGGCAGCCAGTGCCAGGGCAGAGGCGGCCACGGCGGCCAGTGCCACGCTGCTGAGTTTGAATCTGGATTGGTGCAATCGGTTCAACATGAGGGCCTCCTTTGAAGGGGTGGTTGTTGATTGGTTGATTGGGTATGAGGAACAGACGCCGCGAAGATAGGAATTAGCAAGCCAGCAAGCCAGCAAGCCGCGGCAGATAGCGTTGTACTTTCGCTGCTGTAGCGGCCATGCGTTGCAGGAGGCCGGGCAGGCTCTGTGTAGGAATTTGCTTGCGCGTGGTGTCCGGTTGCCGCGCACGGGCGCCGGCCTTTTGTTCAACAAATGCCGCGTGGTGCGATACGATGGCCGCCTGGACAATTTGTCTGAAATTTGAATCGCCTGACTCGCCGGAGGCCGCGCACCATGAAAAAGACCAGCAACAAACATTTGCTCGCCGAGCTGAAAAACATTGCCGAAGGCCTTGGCAAAACGTTTGCGCCGTTTTGCGAAGTGGTGGTGCATGACCTGACGCACCCGAAGAACGCGATCCTGGCGATTGAAAACAACCTGAGCGGCCGCCGCCTGGGCCAGCCCGCCACCGAGCTGGGCCTGGCGCGCATCCAGGACCCGGACTACCCCGCGGTGATTGCCAACTACGCCAACCAGTTTGCCGACGGCCGCAAGGTCAAGAGCACGTCGGTGGGCATTCGCAATGAAGAAGGCGAATACGTGGCGGCGATCTGCCTGAACGTGGACCTGACGCTGTTCAACGGCTTCCAGGCGGCGATGTCGCAGTTCACCGCGATTGAAAGCAGCGCCGTCACCGAAACGCTGGACGCCGCCAATGCCGACCGCATACAACAGTGCATTGACGAATTTGCCGCGGCCCGCGCCACGACCTCACGCTCGCTCAAGCCCGCAGACCGCAAGCAGCTGGTGCAAGACCTCAAGAAAGCGGGCTACCTGGAGATTCGCCGCGGCGCCGAGATAGCCGCCGCGCACATGGGCGTGTCGCGCGCTACGGTGTACAGCGACGCGAAGTAAGTAAAAAGTAAAGCAGGGAAGGTGGGCAGGGTGTCTGGGAAATCAGACATTGTGTCCGGCTGAAAGGGGCTCGTACCCTTGGTTTTTGGGGAAGAAACCAGGTGCTGCTATATAGTCATCAACGACTATATGGCCGCGAGATGCGCCTGCGCCTGGAAAACAGCCGCAAGTGAGCCGAAAAAATTGTTACCGAGGAGTGAGGGAACCATGACAGACAACACCACGCCACCCGAGGGCGGATCCGGCTTTTTTGGAAAACTCCGGGACGTCTTGTTTGAGCCTGAACCCACGCCCGGCGCGCCTGCCTCTGCGGACAAATCGGCCATCACGGCGCCAGCTCCCTTGCCATCGGCCGCTGCCAATGTGGCGGCTGCCAAAGCCAAAAACCCGATGGTGGACCGCATGATGGAAGTCGTGATGGAAAAAACCACGGCCTATACGGCGCTGGTAGAGGCCGTCACGCCGCTGGAGGCTTTCATTCCTGACGAGGCGTCGCGCTACAAGGCCGCATTCGGTATTGTGGGCAAGACGCGGACGGTGGACCAGATCGTCCAGTCCATCGACATGCAGCATCTTCCCGCGCTTGAAGCGGAGTCCCAGCGCTTTCATGGCCAGGCGAAAAACCAGCAGGACCTGCAGATCAATGCACGAATCCGGGAGATAGATTCCCTGCGTGCTTCGGTCGCCAAGGTGGACGAAGAGCGCGCACGCCTGCAGGAAAGGCTGGGGCAGATCCAGCAGGAAGTGGAGACCGCCCACAAAAAAATCGCCGGGTTCGAAAGAGAAATCGCGGCCAAGCGCGCGGAGATCGTTGAAGTCAACATCCGGTTTGAAAGCGCGCTGGCCGTGGTCAAGGCCCAGCTGGTGGAAGCCAGGGCAAAAGTCGTGCGCTACCTCGGCGCCTGAAGCGCTGAACATTCCCGATCCGTATACGCAGAATCAAAGGACAGAACTGTGAACCTCATTCCACAGAATTTCAAACCCAAATCGTTCTGGGAGCGCCCGGAAGGCGTGACCGGCCAGATCGTTGGCGTCAGCCTGATCGCCGGCGCCGGTTTCCTGCTTTACAAGGCTCTGCCCTACATCATCACGCTGCTGCAAAACACCATCTATGCCGCATTGCTGGGCGTTGTGGTGGTGGTGCTCGGCTTCATCATTACCGACAAGCGTTTCTGGCGCCTCGGCAAGTACATGTACATGAGCCTGATGCGCAAGATCACGCAAGTGTTCGTGGAGATCGATCCCATCGGCATCATGAAAAATTATGTGGAAGAGCTGCAGGACAAGCTCGCCAACATGAACACCCGCATCGCCAAGCTTTCCGGGATGATTCGCCAGTGCAAGGAAGAGATCGCCAACAACAACAAGTCGCGCGACGGATCCCTGCGGCTGATGAGCGAGGCGAAAAAGCAGAACAAGACGATGGACGCGGCGCTGGCTTCGCGTGAAGTGGGCCGCATGAACGACGCCAACCTGACCTACCAGGACCTGCTGGCCAAACTGGAACTGCTGTACCGCGTGCTCGCCAAGTACCAGGAGGTGTCGAACTTCCTCATCAAGGACATGCAAAGCGAGATCAAGGTCAAGGAGCGCAAGAAGGAAATGATGGACAACGCCCATTCGGCCATCAAGTCTGCGCAAGCCATCATCAACGGCGACCCCGACACACGCGCCATGTTCGACATGGCCAACGAATACCTGGCGGCCGACTATGCGATGAAGATCGGCGAGATCGAGGATTTCGCCCGCATGTCCGATAGTTTCATGCGCTCCGTCGACCTGCAAAATGGTGTGTACGAAGGCGATGCGATGCAGATGCTGGCCGAGTGGGAAAAGAATGCCGAGTCGCTGGTGCTGGGCGATTCCAAGCGCCTCCTGATCGAGAACAACCCGTCGCCCGGCCTGCCGGTGAACATCGTCAGCAGCCCGCAGGGCGTACCCGTGGAAGCGCGCGCCGACGGGGTGGACTGGTTCCAGAAAAACGCAGCAGACAAAAAATAAGCTTCAACAAGACTTCCGAAACCAGAAAACGCAAAGCGGACTAAAGCCATGGCCCTCAAACCTATTCCCCGATTGATCCTGATTGTTGCCGTCGTCGGCGGCGCCGTGTATGGCGGCATGAAGTACCTCGATTCGCGCGCTCCTGCCAGCATGAGCGGCAACCCCGGCGCAGGGGCCAATCCGGCCCCGCCCGCCGACGCGCCCGCGCCCAAGGCGGCGGCTGTCGCTCCGGCCGCGGGCGGCGGGGCAACCTTCCAGAGCATCGTGGACAAGGGCACTGTGCGCGTCAGCGTGCAGTCGCCGGCCAAGCCCTTTTATTACGTTGAAAACGGCAAGCCGCAGGGGTTTAACTACGAATTCCTGAAGGTGCTTTTCGCCCAAAGCGAGTTCACGCCCAAGGGCGGGCAAATCAACATCGACACCGACCATATCGTGGACACCTACCCCGATGTGCCGGCTGCGCTGCTCAAGAACGACAACCGGGGCAATTCAACGGTGGACATTGCCATCGACGGCCTCACCTTTACCGACGAAGACCTGCCGGGCGTGGTGTATTCCATTCCGTATGTCGAGGACTTCGGCTACGCCCTCATTACACCGAAGGTGTCCTCTATCCGAAGCGTTGAAGACCTCAACGGCCTGACCGTCGGCATCCTCAAGGGTGACCCGGACGTCAAGGCGTATGTGTCGCGCCAGTTCCCGAAGGCGCGTCTGATCGAGCTGAGCGACGAATCTGTCAATGGCGAGCGCAACTGGATCAACAACTTCATCAAAAAGGGCCGGGTAGATGCGGTGATTTACGACTACCCCTTCGGAGTGGCCGAAATCCGCGGGACAGACCTGCAGTTCGCGGTGTCCAAGCTCCCGGGTTCCAACATCAAGTACAAGATAGGTGTGCGCAAGGCAGACAGCCAGCTGCTTGAAAACATCAACATCGCCATTCGCAAGGCCAAAGTGCTGCCCGAGTACGGCGAACTGGTGAAGAAATACTTCACGAGCACCAATCTGGCCAAGGTCAAGAACGCCGACAAGACCGAAACGGTCTATGTGGTGAAAGCGGGCGACACACTCTCGAAAATCGCCGCCGCCACGTTGGGAAGCAACATGCGCTTTGGCGAAATTGAGTCGCGCAACAACCTGCCCAACCCGAACCTGATTCACGTCGGCCAGAAGCTGGTGATTCCCAAGGGCTGAAGCACACGTTGAATCCCAATGCTGCAACCGGTATGGCTTGTGGCTGAATCGCGGCGCATGGCGCCGCTTTTTTTTGGCCGCACGCTTTTCGCTGCGTCTATCCGCTGTGGCAGCGGGGGCGACCAGGCCTTTGAGGCGGTCCGGGGCCAACGCGAGGTTGAGGCAAAACCCTTACAAGAAAAACCTTACAAATCCGACAATCCAAAACGCCCATACAGACGGCATTGCGCTGATGATGTTGTACGAATAACCCGAGGAGGACGACATGAAATTCACCCTGATCAAAACAACCATGGCCCTGGCGGCAATGGCCGCACTGGGCGGCTGCGCAAGCGGTGTGGGCGTGCAGCCCAATATCAAACCGGTCTGGCTGGGCGGCATCACCACCGGCGTGTATGACGGCGGCAACGACGACTTGCTGACTGCCGGCCTGGGCAAGAGCGGCCTGGCCGCACCGGCGCCGCTGCCCGTCGACCCCCTGAACCCGAGCGCGGCCGAACTGCGCCGCATTGCGATTTACAACAACTACCGCGCCATCCTCGACATTTCCCCCGGCGGCGGCTACGGCACGCTGTACGGCCCCAATGTGGATGCCAAGGGCAACATCACGGCCAGTGAAGGCAAGATCGCCGGCACGGAATACATCGCCTATTCAGACGACGGCAGCGGCCGGCAGAACGTCACGATGATGGTGCAGGTGCCGGCCAGCTTCAACCCGGCAAGCCCATGCATCGTCACCGGCACCTCGAGCGGTTCGCGTGGTATCTACGGCGCCATTGGGTCGTCGGGTGAATGGGGCCTGAAAAACGGCTGCGCCGTGGCCTATACCGACAAGGGCACCGGTAGCGGCATGCACGACTTGCAGAACAACACGGTGCACCTGCAAAACGGCCTGCGCGCCGATGCAGTGGCGGCCGGCATGGCCTCCAACTTCACCGCCAACCTGACGCAGGCTGAACGCACAGCCTTCAACGCGGCCACGCCCAACCGCTTTGCCGTCAAGCATGCGCATTCGCAGCAGAACTCTGAAAAAGACTGGGGCCGCTACACGCTGCAGGCGGTGGAGTTTGCCTACTTCGTATTGAACGAGCGCTATGGCAAGCCTTCGCCGAACGGCGGCGGCCGCCTGAAGACGCTGAACCCGTCGAACACCATCGTGATCGCGTCCAGCGTGTCCAACGGCGCCGGTGCGGCACTTGCCGCGGCCGAGCAGGACACGCAGGGACTCATCAGCGGCGTGGCCGTGGGCGAGCCGCAGGTGCAGCTGGTGCCCGATGCGCGGCTGAGCGTGCGGCGCGGCAGCAGCACGCTGGCCGGCACCGGCAAGCCGCTGTATGACTACACCACGCTGGCCAACCTGCTGCAGCCTTGTGCTGCGCTGGCTTCGCCAGGCACCAACGTCTTCAACACCATCAACCCGGTCATCGCCGCGAGCCGCTGCAGTGCGCTCAAGGCCAACGGCATGGTCGCCGGCAACACCACCGCCGAGCAGGCGGGCAGCGCCATGGCCACGCTGGTGCAGGCAGGCTGGCAGCCCGAGGGCAACGACCTGCAGGCGTCGCACTATTCGTTTGCCACCCTGCCGGTGGCTCTGACGTATGCCAATGCCTACGGGCGTGCAGGCGTGCAGGACAACCTCTGCGGCTACAGCTTTGCCGCCACGGCCCCTGCCGCTTCGCCCACACCCAACCTGCCGGTGCCTGCACCGGCGGGCCCGCTGGCCACGTCATTCGGCACCGGCAATGGCATACCGCCCACGGTGGGCGTGAACATCGTCAACAACGCCAGCCTGGGTGGCCCGATGCTGGACGCGGCTTCCATCTCTGCCGGCAACGTGCAGGACTACAACAGCGCCGGTGCCCTGTGCCTGCGCAACCTGGCCACGGGAAACACCCCCGACGCACTGCGCGTGCGCGAGGGCATCCAGCAAGTGCTGCGCACGGCCAACCTGCAGGGCAAGCCTGCGCTGATCGTGCATGGCCGCTCTGACACGCTGGTGCCGGTGGCGTTTACCTCGCGCCCCTACTTTGGCCTGAACAAGATGGTGGAGGGTTCGCGCAGCAAGCTCTCGTACATCGAAGTCACCAACGCCCAGCACTTTGATGCCTTCCTGGGGTTCCCGGGTTACGGCCAGCGGCTGGTGCCGCTGCACCGCTATTTCATCCAGGCCATGGACATGATGTATGCCCACCTCAAAACCGGCGCACCGCTGCCGGGCAGCCAGGTAGTGCGCACCATGCCGCGCGGCCTGAACGGCACCACGCCCAACCCGATCACGCCCGCCAATGTGCCGCCCATCAAGCTGCAGGCGGACGCGCCGGACCGGATCATGTTCTCCGGCAATGTGGTGACGGTGGCTGATTGAGTGATGAAGGCGTACAGGCAAACAGGCGCCGACATGCGTTTGGGTGCTTGGCCTACGCTGCGTTCCCGGCAGCCCGGTATCTTGGTAACTGGCTGACGTGACACGACGAACGTTGGCCCGGGATACCCCTCGCGATGGCCTCGCAAGGGTCTCGCCAGGGTTTCCTGGACCTTCCCGTCGAATTCATCAGGAGTCATCATGAACAAGGATCAAGTCAAAGGCGCAGCCAAAGACGCAGTTGGCAAGGCACAGGAAGCTGCCGGCAAGCTCGTGGGAAGCAAGGACCAGCAAGCCAAGGGCTTGGTCAAACAGGTGGAAGGCTCTGTGCAGAAAAATTATGGTGATGCCAAGGAAGTCGTCAAGGACGTGACCAAGGGCAACAACCGCTTCTGAGGCTTTTGAGCCAGCATGCCCGGCTTGCCGGGCAGCATGAACAGCGGCGCATTAGCGCCGCTTTTTTATGGGTGTTTGTTTTTCAGCTTTGGTGTGGCGGGGCGGGCTGACCCGGCCAGTCACCTAGCCGGGATGCCCGTCCGCACGCGCACGCGTCAGGGCCGGCCAGTAGCTCACGGCATACAGCGCGAAGCCGGCGGACCACAGTGCGGCCGAAACCAGCACGGCGTGCAGCGTCTCGGCCGGCGCGATGATCGGCACGAACACGCGCACCAGCGCTGAAGCGAGGACAAGCACATAGCAGGTGACTTCGGTGCGGCCCGCCTGGAGCGGCCGGCCGGTATGGCCGAGCGCGGTGCGCGTCATCATGCCGATGATGAGCCCGCCGATGGCGCCCACCGTCAACGCGTGGGTTGCCGCCGAAGGTGTGACCCAACTGGCCGCAGCCAGGACACGCAGCGCCAGGTGCACCGGAATCCAGAAGTAAGCGGCATGCAGCACCCAGACCAGCGGTGTGTGCGTGGTCTTCCACGGTTGCCACAGTACCCAGCGCGCAAGGTGTGCGGCCGCGCAAACACCGGCCAGTGCCGCCAGCTGCGCGCCCTGCAGCAGCAGCGCATCGGCCAGCAGCAGCGCCAGCACCGAGCCCAGCGCTGCTTTCTCGAGCCAGGGACGGCGGGTGGCGTTGGCGCCCGGCACACCGTTGTTGGTGAACATGGGGATCACGCGGCCACCCATCACAGCCATGATGAAGAGCATGACGTCAAGCGCGGCCTGAATGCCGACCCAGCCGGGCAGCTGCATGAGCCCGAGCTGTGCAAGGTGCACCGCCAGCACGGCCACCGCCATCAGCAGCAGCAAGCCGATGAAAAAGTAGTTGCGGCGATTGCGCGCGGCGATGAAGGGAATTGCCAGCGCGACGGCCGCGACCAGCGGAAACGCGACGTTGACCGCCGCCGCAGCCCATCCGAAGGGCGTGAGCACAAGCACCCGCCCGGCAACCCAGAGCGCCGCCAGCGCGGCCAGGGGCAGGCCGGTGGGCGTGGGGCGGTTGGACCAGTTGCGCCCGGCCGTGAACAGGAAGCCCACCACCACGGCCAGCGTGAAGCCGAACAGCATTTCGTGCGCATGCCACATCGGCCCCTGCAGGTAGGGCTGGCCCAGCCAGCCGGCGAACTGCAGCGCCCACAGGCCAATCGACAGCGCGGCGAACACGCTTGCCAGCAGGTAGAAAGGCCGAAAGCCGGTTTGCCAGAGCGCGATGCCTTGCGTTTGCGCCGATGGAACAGGAGCGCTTTTGGGTGGGTTTTTAAACTGGATGGGCTGTGTCATGCGGGAATATCCGTGGGTAGCGTGGTGGGCGGCGCGCTGTTGCTGACGCGCTTCGCGACAACAGGGACTGCGCTCATGAGGCGCGCCCGGCTGGCGAAGCCGATGCCGTCTGGCTGGTGAAGAAGCTGGCGAGCGACTGACGGTTGCGAACGAGGTCTGCCAGCGTGTAGCGATCGAGCACGCCGTAAAACGCGTCGACCGCCTCGCCAAGCACGCCGCGCAGGCGGCAGATGCGGGTGATGGCGCAATGGCCGCCCGCCGCTTCAAAGCATTCGGCGGGCACGTCCGTTCCTTCGGTTGCGCGCACTACCTCGCCCACAACGATCAGCTCCGGCGATTTCGCCAGTGCCAGCCCGCCGCCCTTGCCGCGCACGTTGGCCAGCCAGCCGTTCTTGCCGAGGAAGTGCACAACCTTGGTCAGGTGGTGTTCGGACACGTCAAACGCGTTTGCAATCCCGGCGATGGTGGCGCGCCGCTCTGGCTGCGCCGCCAGGTAGATCAACACACGCAGGCTGTAGTCGGTGAAAGCCGTGAGTTTCATGGTGGCTTGCCGGGTCAGGGCCCCGCCGTTGCGGGCGCCGCGGTCATGCCGGCCGGCTGTACGGCCGGGCGGCGCAGCAGGCGCGCGGCATACCAGGCCAGGAAGCACGCACCGATGGCGAACAGGATGTCGCCGGGTACGCGCATCCAGACCAGGGTTTCCATCACGCCCGAGTGGATGATCTCGGGCGAGCGGGCGTACCACAGGCCCTTGGTGACGCTGGCCCAGGCCTGGTAGATGCCGGCAGGCAGCAGCGACAGGAAGACCATCATCGCCAGGCCGATGTTCAGGCTCCAGAAGGCGGGCTTGAGCAGGTTGTCGGCATGCAGGTGGCGCGCATACAGGCCGCGCAGGCAAAACAGCATGAGGCCGATGCCCAGCATGCCGTAGACACCGAACAGCGCGGCATGGCCGTGGGCCGCCGTCATGTTCAGCCCCTGCACGTAGTACAGCGAAGCCGGCGGATTGATGGCAAAGCCCAGCAGGCCGGCGCCCACGGTGTTCCAGAAACCGACGGCCACAAAACACATCACGGGCCATTGGTAGGTGGCGAGCCATGGCATGGCCCTGGAGCGCCGGTAAGTCTGCAGGGCTTCCAGGCCGATCAGGGTCAGCGGCACCACTTCGAGCGCGGAGAACACCGCGCCGACGGCGATGACCGAGATCGGCGTGCCGGTGAAATACAGGTGGTGCAAGGTGCCCAGGATGCCGCCGAACAGGAAGATGATGGTCTCGGCGATGATGGCGCGGTTGGCGCTTTCCGCGCGCACCAGGCCCAGCTTGGTGAAGATCAGCGCGACGACGGCGGTGGCGAACACTTCAAAGAAGCCTTCCACCCACAGGTGGACCAACCACCAGCGCCAGTACTCGATCATCGAATAGTGGGTGTGCTGGCCCCAGGTGAGTGACGAGGCATAGAAGCCGCCTATGCACATGGCCGACAGGAACACCATGGCGATCATGCCGCGCGTTTCCGAAGGTTTGACCAGCGCCGGCCACAGCGCGCGGCCCAGCAGGAACACCCAGAACAGCAGGCCCACGAACAGCAGCAGCTGCCAGACACGGCCCATGCTGGTGAACTCCAGGCCCTGGTTGCCGATCCAGAAGCTGAAGTCGACGCCGCGATGCTGCAGCGTGCCCAGCCAGCCGGTGGCGGTAGAGCCGACCACGATGGCGATCAACGCCCAGAACAGCACGTCGACACCGAGCTTTTGCAGTTTGGGCTCGCGGCCCGACAGCAGCGGCGCGATGTAAAGGCCCGTGGCCAGCCAGGCGGTGGCGATCCAGAAGATGCCCACCTGCGTGTGCACCGTGCGGCTGACCACATAGGGCAGCACCTGCGCAAGCGGCAGACCGAAGAAGGACGACCCTTCAACCGCGTAATGCGCGGTGACCACGCCCATGCCGATCTGCAGCAGCATCAGGCCGATCACGGCAAAGAAGTACTTGCGCGTGGCCTTCATCGAAGGTGTGGCAACGGCGCCCAGCAAAGGGTCGGCCTTGGGTGGCTGCGCTTCGGGCCCGTGCCGCTGGCTTCCGTGCAGCCACAGCATGGCGGCGATGCAGGCCAGCAGCAGGACGATGCTGACCATCGACCAGATGGCGGCCGAGTTGGTCATGGTGTTGCCCACCAGCGGTTCATGCGGCCAGTTGCTGGTGTACGAAAGGTTTTCTTCTCCCGGGCGGTCGGTGACGGCGGCCCAGGACGTCCAGAAGAAGAATGCCGCGAGCGCCTGGCGGTCGGCCGCGTCGGGCAGCGCGCCTTCGCTCATGGCGTATTGCTCGCGCAAGGCATCCAGGCTGGCGTCGTGGCCGAACAGGCCTTCGTAGTGGCGCGCCACCTCGCGGATGGCTTGCGCCCGCGCGGGTGTGACGGTGACGGCGCCGCTGGCCGCGTCGTAGGTGTTGCGGCGCATTTCTTCCTTGAGCGCCGCTGCGATTGCGCCGCGGTCTGAGGCCGTGAGCGCGGCGGGCGCCTTGCGGAGTTCCTGCGTGCGCAGGGCCTGCAGGGCCAGCGCTTCCCGATGCAGCCAGTCGGCAGACCAATCCGGCGCCACATAAGCGCCGTGGCCCCAGACACTGCCTTGCTGCTGGCCGCCGCTGGCCAGCCAGGCGCGCTGCCCTCTTTGCACCTGCTCGCCCGTGAAAAGCACGTCGCCTGTGGTGCTGACGACAGCTGTGGGAATGGGTGGTGCGGTCAGGTAAATCTGCCAGCCGAGGTAGCCGAGCGCCCCGAAGGACAGGACGAATACGAAGCCGAGCCAGCGCCACAGCATGTTGTTGTTTTTCATCGGGTTTCCTTGGGAAGTCATGAATGGAAATCAGCCGCCGCCACAGGCGCCGCAGCACTGCCGGCCGCCCTGTGCAGGTGCAAGCCGGGTGATGGCAACGCGCCAGGTGTCGGGCCCTTGCTCCAGGTAGTTCCAGGAGAATCTGCCGGGCAGGTCCATCATGAACCGGGCATGCAGGGGCTTCGGGTTGTGGTCGTTGATCAACTCCATGGCCTGGCCGGTGCCGAGTTGGCCGAATGTCGAGAAGACCAGCGGATGGCGCTCGCTGGGCGCGAGCTCGCGGAGATCGACCCTGGTGTGGGAAGCGGTGTGTGTCATGGGGACTCTTTCAAAGGAATCGCGAATGGTCTTCATAAGATGCATTCGAGATACACCTATGGTTAGCCATCGGTCCCTGGGCGCTGTTGATCCAGATCAAACGGAGCCGCGGTAGGCAGCACTTTTCTGGTTTTGGCGCGGAAGCCGGCGTGGAGTGCGGGCGCGGCGATGCCGCGTGCCCAGGCGGCCGCTTATAAGCACCGCATGAAGGCGTTCACATCAGGGCTTGCCGGCAGCGAGAGTCGCGGCATGGCGCCGCTTTTCGCTTTTGTGTGTGGGCTTGTTTTAGCGGGCGCCTGAGCAGAACGCCTGCCGCTTGAACGTGGGGATTACTGGGGCAGCAGCGGGGCCGTGCCGCCCAGGCTGGCTGCATGGGCCTGGCAATAGAGCACCAGCTTTTCCACGTCTTCCGACTTGTTGAACACCTCGTCGGCGCCGAGCTCGCGGCAGTAGTGCAGGATGTTTTCCTGGTTGTGGCTGGTCAGCACCACGACCTTCTGGCGGGAGCTGCGGTGCTGGCAGTCTTTCAGCACGCCAAAGCCGGAGCCTTCGGCGAGAAAGAGGTCGACGATTGCAAGGTCCCAGTCATCGTGGTGGGAACCCAGCCACTGGCGGGCGCTGGACTCGGAATCGGCGTGGCCGACGAAACGCAGGGGTGCGATTTCTTCCATGGCCTCAACCAGTGTTTTGCGTATGTCCGGCTTGTCTTCGACAAGAAACGCGTTGATGACCATGGGTACCTCTGAAGTTAATCCATGAAGTTAGCGATCATCCTGCGCCGGGGCTGTGGTCGTGCATCACCGGGGGATGTAGGCTCAATCCCACTGTAGTTCAGCGGGCCCCCCAGAGCGGTAACGGTACGTAACGCTAACGGCTTAATCGCCGAACGGTCACGTTGCGCAGATTAATGGTGGTGGCCGTGCTCGCCGTGCACATGGCGGTGGGCAATTTCTTCCTCCGAAGCGGCGCGCACGTCGGTCACTTTCAGGGTGAAACGCAGGGCCTTGCCGGCCAGCGGGTGGTTGCCGTCCAGCAGGACGGTGTCGCCCTTGATCTTGGTGACGTTGAAGACATGCTCGCGGCCGTCGTCGCCCCGGCCTTCGAGCTGGCCGCCCACCTTGACCCCGGGCGGAAACTGCGTGCGGGGGATGGTGCGCACCAGGCTTTCGTCGCGCAGGCCGAAGGCGTCCGCCGGCTCCAGCGCCAGCACGGTCTGGAAGCCCTTTTCCTGGCCGTCCAGCGCTTCTTCGATCTTGGGCAGGGTGTTGCCGTAGCCGCCGTGCAGGTAAACCATGGGGGCGCTGCTTTGCTCGACCAGCTTGCCCTGGGCGTCTGCCACCTTGTAGCTAAGGGTAACGGCGGTGTTTTTTCCGATTTTCATGGTGTTTTTCCAGATCTCTGGTGCGTGAAAAACGCTGATTCTCGCCGACCCGGGCCAAAATTGTCCGGACGGCCGGAACGGGAGGCTGTTGTCGCGGGGCAGGACGGCTGATGTTGAAAGCTGCCGGGGAGGCCCCAGATGCGTTTTCCCCCCCGCCTTCCCGCCTTCCCGCCTGCTTTTGCCTGTTTTTTATCACGACGCCCTGCCATGAACCCCATCGACACCGAAACCATTGAACTGCTTCCGGCCACCGCTGTACCGCGGCAGCTGTTTGTGCTGCTGCACGACGCGGGCGGCACGGCCGCCGACATGCTGGAGCTGGGCAACCTGCTGGGCGGCGCGTTTCCCGAGGCGGCCGTGCTGATTCCGGAAGGCCTTTCGGGCCCGCATGCCGATGCGGCGGGCGCTACCGCCGCCGGCAAGGACGACGCCGCTGCGCTGGCCGCGCGCGTGGAGGTTCTGGCGGCTTTTGTGCGTGCGCAGCAACAGCGCTTTGAGATCCTGCAATCGGACACCGCGCTGGCCGGCTTTGGCGCCGGTGCGAGCCTGGCGCTAGCGCTGAGCGATGCGCACGACGGCCTGGCCGGCCGCCTGCTGGCCTTCGGCGGCGGCTACCAGATCTGGCCGGCGAAAGCACCCGCGCTGACCACCCTGCACCTGCTGCACGGGCAAAACGACGATGTGGTGCCGCTGGCACGCACGCGTGGCGACTTCGACCACCTGATGGAACTGGGCGCCGACGCCACCCTGGACGTGGCCGCCAGGCTGGGCCACGAACTGCACCCCGCGCTGATGGACCAGGCCGTGACGCGCCTGCAGACCTGTGTGCCGCTGCGGCACTGGAAAGCCGTCTGAATAAGCCCACCCCCGTCCAGGCTCACTGCGTGTAGCCTGTTCCCCCCTCAAGGGGGCGGCGCCTGCGGCCCGGCAAAGCCGGTTCCGCGGCCCCTGCTGGCTTGGGTGTGGCGGCTCAGGTATTTCTCAAGAAAATAGTGCCGAGAGCCAAGCGGGACGGGCGCAAGCAGCTCCTAAATCAATAGCAACTGGGTGCGCACCGGATACGGAACCTTCGACAGGCTCGGGATGATCGGATATGAAGCGTGTAACCGCGGCGAGCTCTTAAGCCAGCATGAGCCGCGGAACCGGCTTTGCCGGGCCGCAGGCGGGCGGCCCCCGAGGGGCTGGAGCCCGCGGCTCCAAGCCTGCCTGCGCAGGCTTGGACGGGCGACAGAGGCGAAGCGTCTCGCGAGCCGCGGCCTGTAAGGCCTCGGGAGCTACACGAAGTGAGCGACCGTGGGGGTCTTATCTAGCAAGCCCGTAAGGGCTTGCCCGCCAACTGCGGCTTGAGCAACTCCAGTTTGGCCATGAGCGGCGCATCGACGGCCGGGAGTCTGAGCAGCTGGCCGCGTATTTCAGGCTGCTCCTGCACCACCTTGGCGGTGCGTACGCCGCGCGTGGCGACCTTGGCCAGTTCACGCTCGGCATCGGCCTGGGAGCTGAAGTGGCCCAGCGAGAGGCCTGGTCCCAGCGAGGAGTTGAGCAAGGGCTCAAACGACACGCCCATGCCGCGCAGCTCGCTGCGCTTTTTGGCCAGCGCGTCCTCGTTGGTGTATTTGCCCATGTAGACGATCCAGCGGCCCGGCTCCGAGCTGTTCTCGAGTGACCAGCTGCCGATGGGCAGGCCGGCCTCCAGTCCGAAGCGCAGGGCGATGGTCTGCTCGGGGGTGAAAAGGCCGGCTTGCAGGCATTCAGGGGCGGGCGGCGGCGCTGCAGCGGTGGTGCTGGTGCTTTCCAGCTGGCCGGCATCGGTGGCGCTCAAAAGGCGCATCGCCTTGGGCCGGATCTGCTGCGCCAGGCGCTGGGGTTCGGCCTGCACGACGGGCGCAAAACCGTAGTCGGCCAGCAGGCCTTGCGTCCAGGCGAAGTAGCCTGCGTTGGCCAGGACCAGCGCCAGCACCAGCAGCCTCAGCATGGGCGCGCATCCTTGGGAGGTTGCGCCGCCACAGGCCGTACGCTGACTTCGGAGCTGGTGATTTGTTTCATGCCAGCCGCAGTATGCACCAGCAGCGCGCCGTTTTCGCCCACGCCGTGGGCTGTGCCTTCCAGGCCGTTCTGGCCGTCGGACAGCTGCACGGCCCGGCCTGCCAGAACGTCGCGTGCCGCAAAACGCGCCTGGAAAGGCGCAAAGCCAAAGCGCTCAAATGCCTGCATCGCCTGCACCAGCGGCGGCACGATGCGCAGCAAGGTGGCGGGTGCGTCCAGCGCCGGCAGCAGCGTCTGCAAGCCGCCCGGCGGAATGCCGGGCATGGCGGGTGCGTTAGCCGCAACGGGGACTTCCACCGCGCGGATGTTGATGCCGATGCCGACCACCACGTAACGGATGCCTTCCCAGCTGGCGGTTTCCACCAGGATGCCGGCCAGCTTGCGGTCGCCTTCGGGGGTGGACAGCCAGAGGTCGTTGGGCCATTTCAGGCCGATGCGGGGTTTGGCGGCTTGGCCGGAGGCGCTGCCGGCGAGCGGCTCGAGACTTTCGGCCACGCTGATGCCGGCCACCAGGGAGAGGCCGGACCAGTCGACGGGCGCAAGCGGCAGGCCCAGCGAAAACGTGAGGCTGTCGCCGCGGCGGCTTTGCCACTGGCGGCCCAGCCGGCCGCGCCCGGCGGTTTGCTGTTCGGCCACCAGCAGCAGGGGCTCGGGCCGGGGGGCGATGCCGGGGCTGCCGCCGTTACCGGAGGGGCTGCCGCGAAAACGCCGCATCAGCTCGGTGTTGCTCGAATCAATCTCGGGCAGGACTTCCACCGTGAACCCCGGCAAGGACGGCGCCAGGGCCTCCCAGAGAGCTTCGGCGGGCCAGCGGATGGGGGATGTAAGGGGAGTGCTCATGAGAAGGTTGCAGCCGATTGCGCCGGCGGCATGGCCTGTGAAGCGGGTTGAGCGCCTGCTCAGTCCTTCTTTTTCTTTTTGGGTTTCTTGCCGGCCTTTTTATCGGCTGCCTTTTTGTCAGCCTTGGCTTCAGCCTTTTTGTCGGCTTTTTTGTCGGACTTCTTTTTGTCCTTGTTCTTGTTCTTTTTCTTGCCTTCGTCGTCCTTGGGCGCCAGCAGGGTGCCTCGGCAGTTTTTGGCGCCGCACCAGCAGGGGTATTCGGCCAGCAGCTTCTTGGTGTAAGGCGCGTCGATGATCAGGCCGTAGTCATAGAACAGCTCTTCGCCGGCCTTGATGTTGCGCAGCGCCTTGATGAAGACGCGGCCGCCTTCTTCGTCGGCTTCGCAGTTGGGCTTGCAGCTGTGGTTGATCCAGCGTGAGGAATTGCCGCCGTGCTTGGCGTCGATCACATGCTCTTCGTCGATGTGGAAGTAGAACGTGTGGTTGGGGTCCTTCGGGTCGTGCGGGTGACGGCGCAGCGCCTCTTTCCAGTTGATGATTTCGCCGACGTATTCGATCAGCGTTTCACCTTCGGCCAGGTCCTGCACGGCGAACACACCCTTGCCGTGGACGCCGGAACGCCGCGTCTGGATGCGGCGTCCGTCGGCAGCCGGAGCCGCGGGTTTGGAAGGAGATGCGGGGACCGCGGAAGCCTGGGTTTTTGACACGACGTATTTTTTTGGTATGGTTAATTCATGCATGTGCGCGTGCGTGCGCATGCGTGCGCACCCGCGCGCGTACATGCGCGAGAGCCGCTATTGTAGTGATGCGCCCAAGGAGTCCCCGTGTTCAACCGCAGAAACCTGATGCAGACCGCCGCGGCCCTTGCCTTGCCGACCGCGGCGGGGCTGGGCCTGCCGGCGTGGGCCAAAGGCGGGGAAAGCCCCTTGCCGAAGGCCGGCAGCACCCTGCCTTTGCCGGCCGTCACGCTGCTGGACGGCAGCGCCTGGAAGCCTGCCGAGGTGGGTGGAAAGACGCTTGTGGTGTACTGGTGGGCCAGCTGGTGCCCTTTTTGTGCGGTGCAGTCGCCCCATATAGAAGCTTTGTGGCGGGCCCAGAAGGCCAGCGGGCTGGAGGTGCTGGCCCTGTCGATTGACAAGCAGCCGGTGGCCGCAGCTGCCTATATGAAGACCAAGGGCTACAGCTTTCCCGCCGGGATGCTGACCCCCGAGGTTGCCAAATTCCTGCCCAAGCCGGTGGGCCTGCCCGTGGTGGTGGTGCTCAAGGTGGCGGCGAACGGACGTGAAGGCAAAGTCGTATTTGCCGAAAGCGGGGAAATGTTCCCCGAAGATGTAGAAGGTTTGAAGAAGTACTTATGAAAACTCTGGTGATTGCAGAAAAACCCTCGGTCGCACAAGACATTGTGCGGGCGATCACGCCTACGGCCGGCAAGTTCGAAAAGCACGACGAGTACTTTGAAAGCGACGAGTGGCTGGTCACCTCGGCCGTGGGCCACCTGGTCGAGATCCAGGCGCCGGAAGAGTTTGACGTCAAGCGCGGCAAGTGGAGCTTTGCCAACCTGCCCGTCATTCCGCCCTACTTTGACCTCAAGCCCATGGACAAGACGAAGACGCGGCTCAACGCGATCGTCAAGCTGACCAAACGCAAGGATGTGAACGCCCTCGTCAATGCCTGTGACGCGGGCCGCGAAGGCGAGCTGATCTTCCGGCTGATCCAGCAATACGCCAACAGCAAGCACCCGGTGAAGCGGCTGTGGCTGCAGTCCATGACACCGGCAGCCATCCGCGACGGCTTTGAGAGCCTGCGCACTGAAAAGCAGATGCAGGGCCTGGCCGATGCGGCGCGCTCACGTTCGGAAGCCGACTGGATGGTCGGCATCAACGGCACGCGCGCCATGACGGCCTTCAACTCGCGTGACGGAGGTTTCTTTTTGACCACCGTGGGCCGCGTGCAGACGCCGACGCTGTCGGTGGTGGTGGAGCGCGAGGAAAAAATCCGCAAGTTCGTGAGCCGCGACTACTGGGAAATCCACGCGACTTTTCTGGCCGAGGCCGGCGAATACCCCGCCAAGTGGTTTGACCCGAAGTGGAAAAAAGCCGCGGCCAATGCCGACAACACGGAGCCCGACGCCGAACTGAAAGCTGACCGGGTCTGGTCCGAGCGCGAAGCCATGGCGATTGCAGAAGCCGTGCGCGGCAAGTCCGCCACGGTGACGGAAGAAAGCAAGCCCACCACGCAGGCCGCCGGCCTGCTGTTTGATTTGACCTCCTTGCAGCGCGAGGCCAACGGCAAGTTCGGCTTTTCAGCCAAGACGACGCTGTCGATTGCGCAAAGCCTTTATGAACGCCACAAGGCCCTGACCTATCCGCGTACCGACTCGCGCGCGCTGCCGGAAGACTATTTGCCGGTGGTCAAAAAGACCTTTGAAATGCTGGAAAGCAGCGGCATGAAGCACTTGGCGCCGCATGCGGCCACGGCCATCAAGGGCAATTACATCAAGCCCAGCAAGCGCATTTTCGACAATGCCAAGGTGAGCGACCACTTCGCCATTATCCCAACACTGCAGGCGCCCAGTGGCCTGAGCGAAGCCGAGCAAAAGCTGTATGACCTGGTGGTGCGCCGCTTCATGGCGGTGTTTTTCCCGAGCGCCGAATACCTGGTCACCACGCGTATTTCCCAGTCGGTCGGCCACAGCTTCAAGACCGAGGGCAAGGTACTGGTCAAGCCGGGCTGGCTGGCGATTTACGGCAAGGAAGCCGCCGATGAAGTGGCCGACGCCAAGGACGGCGACAAGGGCCAGAGCCTGGTGCCGGTCAAGCCGGGTGAAATGGTGCGCGCCGAAGTGGTCGAAGCCAAGGGCCTGAAGACCCGCCCGCCCGCCCGCTATTCAGAAGCCACCCTGCTGGGCGCGATGGAAGGCGCCGGCAAGACGATTGACGACGACGAGTTGCGCGAAGCCATGCAGGAAAAAGGCCTGGGCACGCCGGCGACGCGCGCCGCCACGATTGAAGGGCTGATTGCCGAAAAATACATGCTGCGCGAAGGCCGCGAGCTGATCCCCACGGCCAAGGCCTTCCAGCTCATGACGCTGCTGCGCGGACTGGACGTGCAGGAGCTTTCAAAGGCCGAGCTCACCGGCGAGTGGGAGTTCAAGCTGGCGCAGATGGAGCACGGCAAGTTGAGCCGCGAAACCTTCATGGCCGAGATCGCCACCATGACCGAGCGCATGGTGGCCAAGGCCAAGGGCTACGACAAGGACACGATTCCCGGCGACTACGCCACGCTCTCGGCGCCCTGCCCCAACTGCGGCGGTGTCATGAAGGAAAACTACCGGCGCTACACCTGCACCGGCAAGAACGGCGACGACGGCTGTGGTTTCAGCTTCGGCAAAACGCCGGCGGGCCGCACCTTTGAAGTGGCAGAGGTTGAACAGTTCCTGCGCGACAAGAAGATCGGCCCGCTGGACGGCTTCCGTTCCAAGGCCGGATGGCCTTTCACCGCCGAGATGGTGATCAAGTTCGACGAGGAAACCAAGAACTACAAGCTGGAGTTTGATTTCGGCGACGACAAGAATGCCGAGACCGGCGAGATCGTCGACTTTGGCGACCAGCAGTCGCTGGGCCCCTGCCCGCGCTGCGCCGCGCGGGTGTTCGAACTCGGTAAAAACTACGTTTGCGAAAAGTCGGTGCCCACGCTGGCCCAGCCCACGCCCAGCTGCACCTTCAAGACCGGCCAGGTGATCCTGCAGCAGCCGATTGAGCGCGAGCAGATGCACAAGCTGCTGGAAACCGGCAAGACCGATCTGCTCGACAAGTTCGTTTCGATGCGCACGCGCCGCCCCTTCAAGGCCATGCTGGCCTGGGACAAGGAGGCCGACAAGGTGAACTTCGAGTTTGCCCCGTCCAAGTTTCCGCCGCGCAAACCGGCGGCCGCCAAGACCGGGACGGTGAAGACGCCTTTCGGAAAAACCGTCGCCGCGAAAACGGCAAAAGCACCGGCGGCCAAAAAAGTCGCCGCCAAGAAAACGCCCGCCGCCAAAACCGCCAAGCCCAAGACGCCCCGCGTCGCCAAGCCGGGTGCAGGCCTCAAGCCCAGCGACGCACTGGCTGCGGTGATTGGCGCCGAACCGGTGGCACGCACCCAGGTCATCAAAAAGCTCTGGGACTACATCAAGGCCGAAGGCCTGCAGGACGCGGCCAACAAGCGCGCCATCAACGCCGACGCGAAGCTGCTGCCCGTGTTCGGCAAGCCGCAGGTGACGATGTTTGAGCTGGCCGGGATTGTCGGCAAGCACCTGAGCGCGGAATAAGCAGGCAGGTGCGGGCGTAACCGCTATTGTTTTAATAGCTGCCAGCGCTCGTCCTGATTGCCTTGCAGGCCATTTTTATACTCAAATGAGGCGGATGCAGCCCTCTCCGGGGCTGTTTCAGCTGCGCAGGTCGGGTTGCTCAGTGCAACTGCAGCGCGGGCCAGCCGCGCTCAGTCCCAATCGCTGCCAGCGTCGCATCGGCATTCACAGTCACCGGGTGTTTCACGGCTTCCAGCAGCGGCAGGTCGTTGATGGAATCGCTGTAGGCGGTGGTTTTGCAATCCTTGAAGCGCAGGCCGCGTGCGGTGAGCCAGGCATGCAGGCGCTCGACCTTGCCTTCGCGCATGTTCAGCACGCCGGTGGTGCTGCCGGTGAAACGGCTGCCCTGCATCTCGGGCTCGGTGGCAATCAGGTGCTCGATGTCGAAGTAGATGGCCGTGAGCTCGGTGATGAAGCGGTTGGTGGCCGTCGTCATGACCACCAGGTCGCCGGCTTCCAGGTGCTTGTCGACCAGCGCGATCGCGGCTGGCGTGATGCGCGGCACGACCCATTTGGCCAAAAACTCCTGCCGCATGGGCTCCCACTCCTGGGCGGTGCGACCTGCCAGGGTGCCCACATAAAAATCGGCAAACTCCTTCAGGCCCACGGTGCCCGCCTTGTAGCGCGCTGCCATGTCGGCGTTGCGTGCGGTGAATTCCGTCCTGCCCAGGTAACCCTTCTCGATCAGGAAATCGCACCACAGCACATCGCTGTCACCGTTGAGCACGGTGTGGTCCAGGTCGAAGAGGGTGAGCTTCATGCTCAGGATTGACGGAGATGCCAAGCCTTTGGCCGGGTGAATGTCTGGATGCCGTAGGTGGACAAGGTCAGGCCGACACCGGAATCACCGTAGCCGCTCCAGGGGAGGCGCGGGCTGACGCGGTCGCAGCAGTTCCAGTAAACACTGCCGGCGTTGACCTGGGACAGCAGCGTCCTGGCGCGCTTTTCGTCGGGCGTGAAGACGCCGGCGGTCAGGCCGTAGCGTGTGTCGTTCATGAGTTTGACGGCCTCTGCGTCGCCCGATACCTTCTGGATGCCGATAACCGGCCCAAAGCTTTCCTCGCGCATCAGCTCCATGCTGTGGTTGACGTTGCTGAACACCGTGGGTTCATACCAGGTGCCAGGTCCAGCGCCGCGCTTGCCACCTGCCAGCAGGGTCGCCCCTTTGGCTTTGGCATCGGCGACCTGGGCATCCAGAACCTCCAGCTGCGGCGCGCGGGTGATGGCGCCGATGTAGGTGTCTTCGCTCATCGGGTCGCCGGTCTTGAAAGTCTTCACGGTGTCCACAAAGGCGGTAACGAACGCGTCGTAAATTTTTTCATGCACGTAGATGCGCTCAACCGAGCAGCAGCTCTGGCCGGTGTTGTACATCGCGCCATCGGCCAGTGATTCGGCGGCGTTCTTCACGTTGGCGTCTTCGGTCACGTAAGTAGGGTCCTTGCCGCCCAGCTCCAGCTGCAGCTTGACCATGCGCGGGCCGATGGCTTTTGCGATCTTTGCACCGGTGGCGTAGGAGCCGGTGAAAAAGAGGCCGTCCACCGGCTGCTCCATCAACGCCGCACCGACTGCGCCGCCACCGATCAGCAGCACAAACACGTCTTGCGGAACACCGGCCGCATGCAGCAGGCGCGCGATGGCCTGGCCCGTCATGGCCGCATATTCGGAAGGCTTGTAAAGCACGGCATTGCCTGTCAGGAGCGCGGGAATGAACACATTGCCGCCGACAAACCAGGGGTAGTTCCAGGCCGAAATATTGGCGACCACGCCCAGCGGTGTGTGCTCGATCTGCTCGGTCATGCCGCCATCGGAAAACACGGTCTGCGTGGCCGTGGAGGCATCAAGCTCTGCCAGGAAAAAATCAATACGGCCAAGCAGGCCGTTGAGTTCATTGCGTGACATCTTGATCGGCTTGCCGGTTTCTCGCGTCATGACGGCCGCCAGGGTGTCGAGCTCTGCAACGATGCCGGCACGAAAGCGCGTGATGCAGGCCTTGCGCTCGGCCACAGGCACGGTGGCCCACGTAGCCTGCGCGGTGCGCGCCTGCTTTGCCTTGGCAGCAACGGAAGCCGCGTCGTCCGCAGGCAGTTCGGTGATCATCTCACCTGTGGCGGGGTTATGAATGGCGAGTTTGGTCATGTTTATTGGCTTTGCTTTTGGCCGTCGCTACGGCGGTGAGGAAATCATCGAGTACGGCGGCGTCGTCAATCGTGTCGGAGCCGGGTTTATGGAATTCGGGATGCCACTGGGTGGCGGCGATGTAGCTCTTGGTTTTGTCTTTGCGGCGTATCGCCTCCACGATGCCGTCGTCCACGCTGAAAGCCTCGGCTTCAAACTCGGGCGACAAGTCCTTGATGCCCTGGTGGTGGATGCTGTTGACGCGCACGCGCTCCACGCCGGGGTACATGGCGGAAAGCCTGGAGCCCTGCACGATGTTCACGCTGTGAAAGTTCTGGTCGTAAGTGACGGCGTCGCGGTGAACGAAGGAGTCAGGCACCTGCGTATTGATGTCCTGGTAGAGCGTGCCGCCGAATGCAACATTAAGCAATTGCAGGCCGCGGCAAACGCCAAACACCGGTTTGCCGGCTCTTTCAAACGCGGCTACCAGTGCCTTGTCGTATTCGTCACGCACACGGTCGCCCGACCATTTTTCTTCCAGCGGCTCCTCGCCGTAACTGCCCGGCCAGACATCGGCGCCGCCGTGCAGCACCAGGCCGTCCAGCCACTGCGCGTAATGTTCATAGGTCACGTCGCCGCGCTGCGTGCTGCCCGTCGGGCAAGGCACCATGACGACCATGGCGCCGGAAGACATCACCCAGTGGGCAATCGACTGTTCGACATACTGCAGCGTCTTGCCGGTGAAGAAAGAGCGGGTTGGGTCGGCATGCGAGAAACACGCTGACAACCCAATCTTGAGACGACTAGCGGCGATCATGCGAGTACCCTTCTCAAAAGTGATCGTTCTGTTCTGCCCAAGCCGGGGCCGCGGAACCGGCTTTGCCGGGCCGCAGGCGCAGCGGCCCCCGAGGGGCTGGAGTCCGCGGCTCCGAGCCTGCCTGCGCAGGCTTGGACGGGCGACAGAGGCGAAGCGTCCCGCGAGCCGCGGCCTGCAAGGCCTCGCGCATTACACGAAGTCGAAGACGCAGTGAAAAGCGTGGGGGCCACATTCATAAGGCGGCCTCGAACAATCGCTGGAAGTCCTCAGCCTTGCAGGGCCGTGGATTCGTCTGGTGGCAGATGTCGGCGGTGGCGATCTCGACCAGGCGCGGCAGGTGTTCACGCTTGACACCGTGGGCCGACAGCGGGCCGGTGATGCCGACGCTCTCCTTGAGCTGCTTGAGCCAGGCTACAAAAGCTTTGCCACCGCCGGCCACGCCACATACGTGGGCCAGCTCGTCAAATTTGGCGGGCGCCGATTCGTAGTTCCATGCCAGCACCGTGTCGATCATCAGCGCATTGGCCAGGCCGTGGTGCAAGTCGCAGACAGCGCCCAGCGCGTGGGCACATGAATGCACGGCGCCCAGGTCTTTCTGGAAGGCGATGGCGCCCATCATGGAGGCCATCATCATGTCGCTGCGAGCCTGCAGGTTGGAAGGTTCCTTCACGGCCTTGAGCAGCGCATGCGCCGCGATGCGCGTGCCTTCGAGTGCAATGCCGTCGCACAGCGGGTGATAGGCCGGCGAGAGGTAACTTTCGATGTTATGGGTGAGGGCGTCCATGCCGGTGGCGGCCGTGACGGCGGGCGGCAGGCCCAACGTGAGTTCGGGATCGGCAAACACCACTTTCGCCAGAATTTTTGGGCTGAACACCACGCGCTTCAGGTGCGTGTCGTTTTCGCTGACCACACTGGAACGGCCGACTTCGGAGCCGGTGCCCGAGGTGGTGGGCAGGGCCACGAAGTAAGGCAACTCATTGACGATGGGCCGTACCTGCGGATGGTCCCAGACATATTCAAGGATGTCGCCTTCATGGGTGGCGGCGATACCGACCACCTTGGCGACGTCAAGTGCTGCGCCGCCGCCAAATCCAATCACGCAGTCGGCCTTGTGCGCCTTGTAGGCTGCGGCACCGTCCATGACCTGGCTGCAGGTCGGGTTGCCAAACACGCCCGAGAACACCGCCACGTCCAGGCCGGCCATGTGGGTCCTGAATTCGGCCAGAACGGGCAAGGCGCCCAGCGCTTTGTCGGTCACGATGAGCGGGCGTTTACAGCCCGCTTCTTTCAGGGTGTCGGCGACGAGCTTGCGCGCGCCTGCGCCGAACTTGATGGTGGTGGGGAAGGAAAAACCGGTGATGCTCATAGTGGTGCGACCTGGAAGTACATGTGTTGTTTGCCGTAAGAGACATTGTTGACCCGAATCGCGTCGGGCTCTATGCCGAAGGATTTAAACCCGCATTTCTCGTAGAGTGCCGTCGCCTCGCGGTTGCCGGCGGTGACCGTCAGCACCACGAGCTCCACGCCGCCGGCGCGTGCCTCCTCCAGCACCTTGCCGACCAGCGCCCGGCCTATGCCATGCCCCTGGTATTCGGGCGCGACGTACATCGCAACCAGCGTGGCCTTGTGACGGTTCTTCAGCCGCGTCTCCCGGTTCAGCCCTGCCACGCCGGCCATCGCGCCGTCCAAAAAGGCGGCCCACATGACGGTGTCGCCGGCGGGTGAAAGGCGCTTTTCGGTGTCGGCCAGCACGCGCAGGTTTTCTTCCTCAAAGCTGGAGGTGAACGCGTCCGCGTGCTCGCGCAGGCCGCGCAGGCGGAATTCGCGGTAAGCGGCGGCGTCGGGCACGGTCAGCCTGCGGATCAGGAGGTCAGATGATTTCAAAATAGCGTTTCATTTCCCAGTCGGTGACGGCGTCCAGCCATTGGCGCCATTCCCACTCGCGCGTTGCCGCGAAGTGATCCACGAAAGTATCGCCCAGCCAGTCGCGCGCGATGTCCGATTTCTGGAAAATACGTGTGGTTTCGATCAGGGTGCGCGGTGCGCGGGCAATGTGTTCGGCTCCCTGGTTGGTGCCGGTGATCGGCGCGCCCAGCTTGAGGCCTTTTTCGACGCCGTCCAGTCCCGCAGCGATGACGGCAGCCATCGCCAGGTAAGGGTTCACGTCGGCGCCAGGGCAACGGGTTTCCAGCCGGGTGGCTTTGGCGCTGCCCGCGATCACGCGGAAACTTGCAGTGCGGTTGTCCATGCCCCAGGTCGGCTTCACAGGCGCCCAGAAGCCGTCGACCAGGCGCTTGTAGCTGTTGATGGTGGGCCAGATCATGGGGCCGAACTCCATCATGCAGGCGACCTGGCCGGCGACGTAGCTCTCGAACAGCTTGCTCATCTTGCGCGGGTGCTTTGCGTCGAAGAACAGATTGGTCTTGCCGTCCGACAAACTCTGGTGGATGTGGCCGCTGCAGCCCGGCAGCTGCTGGTGGGGCTTGGCCATGAAGCTGGGCATGATGCCAAAACGCGAGCCGATCTCTTTGGCGCCGGTCTTGAACAGGATGGCGCGGTCGGCCTGCTCCAGTGCCTCGCTGAAGCCAATGGCTACTTCATACACGCCCGGCCCGGTTTCGGTGTGCAGGCCTTCGATCGGGATGCCGAAGGCCAGCATCTCGTCCATGATGGCGTTGAAGAAATCCTGGTTCTCGTTCATGCGCAGCAGCGAATAGCCGAACATGCCGGGCGTGAGTTTTTCGGCCCCCACGCCGTTTTTCGCGGCCCAGCTGTGCGGCGTTTCCAGGAAGTTGAACCATTCGAACTCCATGCCCGTCATGGGCATGAAGCCCATTTTTTCGGCGCGCTTGAGCACGCGCTTGAGCGTCTGGCGTGGGCAGACGGCGTGTGGCGTGCCGTCGGCATTCACGAATTCACCCAGCACAAAGGGCACGTTGTTGTCCCAGGGAACATGGCGTGTGGTGGCCAGGTCCAGCCGTGCCAGCGCATCCGGAAAGCCGTGCTGCCACCCTGTCACCGAGGTATTGTCGTAGCAGTTGTCCATCATGTCCCAGCCCAGCACCACGTCGCAAAACCCAAAGCCCCCGGCGGGGTAGGGTTCGGCCGCACCGAAGAATTTGTCTTTGTGCAGGTACTTGCCGCGCAGCACGCCGTCGATGTCGCTGACGGCAACCTTCATCTTGTTGGCGCCCGACTTGCGCAGCATCTCCAGGGCTGGATGGGGTGCGGAGGATTTGGTGGCTTTTTTGGGCATGGTCGTGGGCACCTTGTGGTTTTAGGGGTGGGCGCTTGCCCGGCCTTTTTCGGCCAGGCCAATCGCAAATTCTTCTTCCGGCGAGAGGATGAGCCGGTGCCGGCCCATTACTGCGAAGTAGCTGATGCCGATGGCAAACCACAGCGCCACCCACAGCACGCCCACGCGGTAGATCGGGTCGCTGAGCTGGAAGTAAATCGTGACCAGCGCGATGACCAAAGTCAGCACCGCACCCGCAACGCCCAGCGGGCTGCGGTAGGGGCGCTCCATATTCGGCAGCTTGCTGCGCAGCCGAATGAACGACAGCGCCTGCATCACATAGGAGAACATGGCGCCGAACACCGCCATGTTGAGCAAGGTGCCGCCGATGACGGCCGAGCCTTTGTCAACGCCCAGCGAAAACCACAGCACAAACATGACCACCAGCGCCACCACCGAGCCGACGATCATGGCGATGTGCGGAGTCTTGCGGCTGCCGTGCGTGACGGACAGTGCCGAAGGAAAGTACCCGGCGCGGCTTAGCGAATAGATCTGCCGGCCCTTGGCAAAGATGATGGTGTGAAAACTCGCCACCAGGCCCAGCACGGCCACCAGCGCCAGTATCTTGGCGATGCCGTTGCCGTAAATTGCCTTGAAGCCGTCGAGCAGCGGCTCACCCGAGGTGCTCAGCGCGTGCGAGCCTATGCCTGCGACCGAGGGGTTGAGCCAGAGGATCATGAAGGCCGAGAGGATGAGCGTGAAGATGCCGGCAATGATGCCGCGTGGCATGTCACGGCGCGGGTCCACCGACTCTTCAGCCGCCAGCGGTAGCTGCTCGATTGCCAGGAACAGCCACACCGCAAATGGCAGCGACGCCAGCACGCCGGCGAAGCCCAGCGGCAGGAAGGGGCCGCGGCCCTCGGGCAGCACGGCGCCGCCGGCGCCGACATTCATGGCCCAGCGTGCGAAGTCGATCTTGGGAAAGGCGCTGATCCAGAACGCCACCAGGCAGGCAAGCGCCAGCAGCGTGACGGCCAGTGTGATCTTGAACGACAGCTCGACGCCGATGATGTTCAGCCCGATGAAGACGATGTAAAAACCTATCCACCACAAAGGCTGCCAGGCCGGTGGTGTGCCGAAAATGCTGCCCATGTAACTGCCGATGAAGAACACGATGACGGCCGGCGTCAGCACGTATTCCACGTTTTCGGCCAGCCCCGTCAGGAAGCCGCCCCAGGGCCCCATGGCGGTGCGTGCAAAAGAGTACGCGCCACCAGTGTGGGGCAATGCGGGTGACATCTCGGCCAGCGAAAAGGTCAGGCCAAGATACATCACGGAGATGATGATGGTGGCCAGCAACATGCTGCCCCAGCCGTTGGCCAGACCCAGGTTCCAGCCGGCGAAGTGGCCGGAGATCACGGCGCCAACGCCGAGTGCCCAGAGCGACCAGACGCCGGCATAGCGGCGCAGCCCCCTCTTTTCAAAATAGCTGCCGTCGACTTTCGCGTATTGCACGCTGGAACGTTCTGACATGGTGGCTCCCTATAGGTTGCAAGGTTGAGGGCCCGGTGGGGCTGTCTTGCATCGTAGGGCGAGCGTAGGTGCGCTGAAATCCCATTTCGGCAAGTAACGCAGCGAGATTGAGCTTAAGGAGATGGCGAGTAAGTCGAAGTGTTTCAAAGCGTTGCTTGCACACGGCACGAATCCTGCAAGAATGCGGCCATGGTCCACACGCCTGACACTCTCCAGCCAGCCCTGCTGTCCCGCGCGTCGTTCGCCGACGCAGACGAGCAGGCGGCGGCACTTACGGGCTGGAACCAGAGCTACCTCCAGCTGTCTCGCGGCGCCTTTGGCGGCGAGGTGCGCCAGCTGGAATTCGCGGGCCTTCGCCTCTTTGTGGAAAGCCTGCGGGAGTCGGTGTACCAGACCGGACGGATACGCGATGGTGCCCTGGCCTTGGGGCTGCCGCTCCAGGTCGAAGGCCCCAGCGTTTTTTGCGGCGCGCCCAGCGACGCAGGTGCATTGCATGTGTTTTCGGGGGCGTCGGGTTTTGAGTTCCGCTCTTCCCGGCGTCATGTGATGCTGGGGCTGGAGCTTGACGAAGCGGCCTGGCGCCGCTGCGGCGAGCATGACCCGGCGCTGCAGGCCCGGCTCGGTGCGCAGGCAGGGTTGCGCCGGCTGGATGGCGCGGCGCAGGCGGGGCTCAGGCAGTGCCTCACCGGTGTGCTGGATACGGTGGAGGCGGCCCCTGCGCTGCTGCAGTCGCCCGCCGTGCAGGCTGCGATGCTCGACAGCGTGGTGGAGCAGCTCGGCCGCGTTCTTGCGCCCGCGGGTAGCGCGGACGCTGTCGGCACTCATGGGCATTGGACGCTGACGCGACGTGCCCGCGAACTGGTGCACGCGCAGCTCGATCAGCCGCCCACGGTGCTGGCGCTGTGCGAGCAGCTCGGCGTGAGCCGGCGGACCTTGCAAAACGGCTTCCAGACAGCGCTGGGCATCAGCCCATTGGCTTATCTGCGCGCCGTGCGCTTGAACGCGGCCAGGCAGGCATTGAAGACCGCTACGTCCGTGACGGCGGCTGCAACGCACCTGGGGTTTTGGCATTTTGGTCATTTCGCGCACGACTACCAGCAAATGTTTGGCGAACTTCCTTCTGAGGCGTTTCGCCGAAGTCACTAGGCCCCCACGGTCGCTCACTTCGTGTAGCTCCCTGCCCCCCGAGGGGGCCGCCCGCCTGTGGCCCGGCAAAGCCGGTTCCACGGCTCATGCTTGTAAAGAGACGTTCTCAGGGCCTACGCTCCGTGCGCGTGGGTTGCCGGTGCGGCGGATGTGATGCCCATGTCCTGCAAGGCGCCCGCCACAGCCAGCACGGCCTGTTCGATCTCATTCGGGCCGATCGCACCGATGCAGCCCACCCGGAAAGTTTCCACCTGCGTGAGCTTGCCGGGATATAGGACAAAACCGCGATCTCGTGCAGCGGCATAGAACTTCTTGAACTCGTAGCGGGTGTCGGCTGGCGCGTGGAAGGTCACGATGATGGGTGCCTGGATGGCCGGGTCCAGGAAGGGCTTGAAACCGAGTTTCGCCATGCCCGCAATCAGCGTGCGGTAGTTGCTTTCGTAGCGCGCCAGGCGCGCGGGCTGGCCGCCTTCTTCCTCGAATTGCGCAATCGCCTCGGCCAGCGCCACCACCACATGGGTGGGCGGCGTGAAGCGCCACTGCGTGGTTTTTTCCATGTAGGCGTACTGGTCGTGCAGGTCCATGGCCAGCGACTGGCTGCGACCGGCACAGCCGTCCAGTACGGCCTTGCGGATGAAGACAAAACCCATGCCGGGCACACCTTCAAGGCATTTTCCGCTGGCCGCCACCAGTGCGTCGAAATGCACCTTGCGCGCATCGATTTCTATCGCGGCGAAGGAGCTCATGGCGTCCACCAACAGGCCCTTGCCATGGGTTTTGCAGACGTCGGCCACTTCCTTCAGCGGGTTGAGCACGCCCGCGCCTGTCTCGCAGTGGATCAGCATGACGTGGGTGATGCTGGTGTCGGCTTCCAGCATGGCGTCCAGTGCGGCGGGAGAGACCTGTGCCGCTTCGTCGAAGGGCATGATGGTGCAGCGCCGTCCCATCAGCGTGGTGAGCCTTGCCGCGCGTTTGCAGTAGGCGCCGTTGTCCATCACCAGCACGTGACCGTCCCGCGGCACCACGGTGGCCACTGCCGCTTCCACGCTGAAAGTACCGCTTCCCTGAAGCGGAACGACGACATGCGAATCCTGCCCGTGGATGACGGCCAGCAGGCTTTTGCGCACACTCGCCGTGACGGCGTTGAAATCGCTGTCCCAGGAGCCCCAGTCTTTCAGCATCGCGAGCTTGGTGCGCAGGGTGGTGGTCAGCGGCCCGGGGGTGAGGAGGATTTTGTCTCTGTCCATTTGTTATGCCTGTGGTCTTCGTTGCGGGCGATTCAATTCAGTCGGGCCGGGTATCCCTGCAGGAATATGGGCAAATCCATGCCTGGGGGGCGCGCCGGAACCTGGTAAATCATGTCGGCCACGTAGCCCCGGTGGTAGGTTTTGTGGTTGACGACATGCAGCAGCATGTCTCCCCGTGTCATGGCACTCGCGTCGCCATCGATGAACGTGAAATGCACGATTTCGTCGAGTGCCTCGACGCTCAGGGTGTCCGCGTATTCGATGTACCAGGTGTCGATTTGCCCCTGAGCTGCCCACAGCGCTTCCAGTGTGGGAGTAGCCTCTGTGTTGCGGGAGCTGAAGCCATGCGGCCGCCCCTGCAGGTGCGCCTGCCAGATGAGATCCACCACATAGGCGTGGTTCAGCGTACGAAGCATGTTGCCAAAGCCTGTCGCGCGCGGTGCCAGGAGTTCAGCTGCAGGAAGTTGCTTTAATGCGCCGAACAGGCGGTCGTTGGCCCACGCGTTGTAACGTGTGAGCATGCGGATGTTGCGCTGGGCTGTCATGAAGCTCCTAGCGCGAGCTGGTTCGCCATGCCTGCGTACGGCGGTTTACCCACCAGGCCAGCGCCATGAAAAGCAGGGTTGCAATCGTTGATGCCATACCGATCAGGACGGCCATGGCTGCGGCGGCGCCCATTTCGCCGGCTTCATCCAGGTTCAGGATGGCGATCGACGCAACTTTGGTTTCGGGCGAATAGAGAAACACCACGGCAGAGATGGTGGTCATGGCGTTGATGAAGAAGTAGCGCGCGATGTCGACCAGCGCCGGCGTGCAGATGGGCAGGGTGACGCGCCAGAAGGTCTTGAAGAAGGGTACCTTGAGCGAGGCGCTCACGGCTTCAAATTCGCCATCAAGGCTCTTGAGTGCGGTTACGGCCGTCAGGTGGCCGGTGGTGTAGAAGTGCACGATGGTGCACAGCGTAAGCAGGGTCAGCGTGTGGTACAGGCCGTTCAGCGGATTGCCGGGCGCATTGAAAAAGAAGATGTAGCCCAGTCCCAGCACCAGGCCGGGCACGGCCATGGGCAACATGGCCAGCATGCGCACAAAGCCGCGCAGGCCGTCCATGCCTTTGGTTTTTTCGAGCAGGTAGGCGCTGCAAAACACCAGAGCGGTGCCGAAGAAGGCCGTGCCCGCCGCCATCTTCAGGCTGTTGAGAAAACCGACGCCGACTTCCGCGTCGATCAGGCCCATGGTGTAGTGGCGCAGGCTGGGCGTGAGGTTGTAGGGCCAGAAGCTGGCGAAGGATGCGAACACCGCCATGCCCAGCATGGCCAGCACCAGGAAGGCGATGGCGCAGCAATACAGCGTCATGACCCGGTCGTAGCCGCGCGAAGGCGTGGGCCGGTAGGGCACGGCACGCGCCGTCAGCATCGCGGTCTGGCGCTTGCTGACGTAGCTGTCTACCGCGAATGTCAGGACGGCGGGCGCCAGCAGCAAGATAGCGACCACTGCGCCCTTGGCGAAATCCTGCTGGCCGATCACCAGCTTGAAGACGTCGGTGGCCAGCACATTGAAGTTGCCGCCTATCACCTTGGGAATGCCGAAGTCCGTCATGACCAGCGTGAAGGTGACGAGCGCCGCGGAAATAAGGCCGTACTTGGCACCGGGCAGCGTGATGGTGAAGAACTTGCGCCTGGCGCTGGTGCCCATGGCATTAGCCGCCTCGTACAGCCGAGCGTCGGACAGGCTGAGCGCGGTGACCAGAATCATCAGCGCATGCGGAAACACCGCAAAACATTCGGCCACCACAATGCCGGGCGCACCATAAATCTGGTCGATGCCGATACCCTGCATCCAGCCTTTGAGCACCCCCTGGTTGCCAAACCAGTAAATCAGCGAAATGGCCGACAGGAGGGAGGGGGCCAGCAGGGGAACCAGCGTGATGCCGCGAAACAGCGCCTTGTATTGCATGCACGAACGGGTCAGCGCATAGGCAAAACCAAACGCCAGGGGTACCGCAATCAGGGTGACGGCGCCTGAAATCCAGAGGCTGTTCCACAGGCTTTCGAGCAGTGCCGGCGTTTTGGCGTACTCGATGAAATTGTCAAGCCAGATGAAATCCCCGGCCTTGTCCTGCACGGCCTGCTGCAGGATGGCCAGCAACGGGGCTGCCAGAAACGCTATCAAAATAATAGCTGCCAGCGCAAGGGCAGCATAGGCCAGGTGGTCAATCCAGTGCACACGCTGCCGCACCAGGGGCAAAGCAGGAGGTGTATAGACGGGCATCAGAACACCTTGATGCGCTCTGGCAGCAATTTGAGGGGGAGGGTCGAGCCGACCTGCAAGGATTGCTCCGACAGGAAATTGAGCGAGAGGTAAACCGTGAGCTTGTGGGTGCCCAGTGCAGGAGAGGCCACGTGAACGTGGCAGAAGGAGCCGAGGAATTCGATTTTTTCGATGGTGGCGTCGAACACATGGGCGTCATCCGCTGCAATGGGCCGGGCCAGCACATCTTCAGGGCGCAGGTAAACCTTGACCTCGCGGTCGGCTCCGTCGCAAGGCAGGCACATGGTGCCGAACCTCATCTGGCTGCCGCTGACATTCGCTGGCATGACATTGACCTTGCCGACAAAATCCGCCACGAACGGCGAAGCCGGCTCGCGGTAAATTTCCATCGGTGTTCCCACCTGTTCGATCAGGCCGTGGTTCATCACCACAATGCGGTCGGCGACGCTTAAAGCTTCTTCCTGGTCGTGCGTCACCATGATGGTGGTCACGCCCAGTTTTTGCTGCAACGCGCGGATTTCCTGGCGCAGGCGCACGCGCTCCAGCGCATCGAGCGCCGACAGGGGTTCGTCCAGCAGCAGCAAGCCTGGCGAGGTGGCCAGCGCGCGTGCCAGCGCAATGCGCTGCTGCTGACCGCCCGAGAGCTGGCTGGGATATTTCGCCTCGCTGCCCGGCAGGCCCACCAGCTTGACCAGCTCGCTCACGCGTTGGGCCGCTTCAGCCTTGGGTGTCTTGCGGTTGACCAGCCCATACGCCACGTTGTCGGCCACACTGAGGTTGGGAAACAGCGCATAACTCTGGAAAACGATGCCGTAGTCGCGCAGCGCCGGCGGCAGCCGCGAGATGTCGCGCCCGCCCTGATGCACTTCACCCGAGGTCTGCACTTCCAGCCCGGCAATGATGCGCAACAACGTCGTCTTGCCGCAACCCGAAGGCCCCAGAAAGCAAACGAACTCGCCCTTGCGGATGTCCAGGTTGATGTCTTGCAGCGCGGTGAAGGCGCCGAATTCCTTGCGGATATGGCGCAGGTTCAGAAAGGTGTCGTTGTTCATTCGTGGGTCATACGTGTATTACCTGAACGGTCGCGCCAGCGCAAAGGGCAAGCGGCGGCGTGGAACCGGCTCCGCCGGGCCACAGCGGCCGTCCCCCTGAGGGGGAGACGGCGGCCAAAGGCCGCCGACAGGGGGCTACTTCTTCTCTGTTTTGGAGTTATAGCGCTTCGTCCACTCATTCAAAATGCGCTCGCGGTTGTCTGCTGCCCAGCTGAAATCCATCTTGACGAGGCGGGCCTCATAGTCTTTTGGCACATTGGCCAGCGGCGGCGCCAGTCCGGGCTGCGCGGTGATCGCGAAGTTCTTGCCGTACAGCATCATGGCGTCCTTGCTCGAAGCCCAGTCAGCCAGTTTCTTGGCGGCGTCCAGTTTCTTGGTGCCTTTGTGAATGGCAAAGGCTTCCAGGTCCCAGCCCAGCCCCTCCTTGGGGAACACCAGATCGATCGGTGCACCCTTGGCCTTGTTGGTGTTGCCGCGGTATTCAAACGAAATGCCCGCCAGAAATTCTCCGGAGGCGGCCATGTTGCAGGGCTTGGAACCCGAATGGGTGTACTGCGCGATGTTTTCGTGCAGCGCGTCCATGTACTTCCAGCCGCCGCCCTTGCCGTCCTTGTCGCCAAAGAGCGTGAGCCAGGCGGTCACGTCGAAGTAGCCGGTGCCGCTGGAGGCGGGGTTGGGCATGACGATCTGACCCTTGTAGATAGGTTTGGTCAGGTCCTGCCAGGTCTCGGGTGTAGGGATGTTTTTCTTCTTGGCTTCGACGGTGTTGAAGCACACGGTGGCACCCCACACGTCCATGCCGAACCAGGCGGGAACTTTCTTCTTGTCACGGTACTGGCTCATGATGCCGTCAAGGTTGATCGGCGCGTAGGGTTCGAGCATGCCCTGCTTGTCGAGCAGGGCCAGGCTGGAGGCAGCCACACCCATGATGGTGTCGGCCTGGGGATTGGATTTTTCGGCGAGCAGCTTGGCGGTGATCACACCGGTCGAGTCGCGGACCCACTTGATTTCGATATCGGGGTAGACCTTGTTGAAGCCCTCTTGATAGGCCTTGATCTGGTCTGTTTCCAGCGCGGTGTAGACCAGCAACTGGGTCTTCTGGGCGAATGCGCCGGTGGAGGCGGTGAGCAGGCCAAAAAAGCCGATAAGAGCGATCGCCTTTGGCAGGGATTTGAGATGGGTAGCCAGCTGCATAAAAAGTCCTTTGTGAAAAACCTGCAATGTTGTGACCTGTTCGTGTCGGGGCAGTGACACTGCGATGACCAACCTGTGTTCAGGTCATATCAACCCAGCTCAATATTTATTTAACGCTGCCCCTTTTATCTTGTCAATTGTTTTTTGCAGATTGTTGACAATCCTGTGTTTTGTGCTTCAATGCAGGGCATGAATGCCGTGTTCCATCCCACTATCGCGCTGTTGCAGACCAGTTCCCTCACCACGGTGGTGCAGCAGGAAATCGAGCGCGCCATTCTTGTTGGCGAATACGAACCGGGCAGCAAGCTCATTGAAGCGGCGCTGGCCGAAAAAATGGGCGTCTCCCGTGGGCCGGTGCGTGAAGCCTTCCGAATGCTGGAGGAAGCTGGCCTGGTGCGCAACGAAAAAAATCGCGGCGTCTTCGTGCGTGACATTCCCATCGAGGAAGCCGTCGAGATTTTCGACCTGCGCGCCGCGATGGACGAACTCGTCGGCCGCCAGCTCGCCAGGAACATCACGCCGGCCCAACTCAAGGAAATCCGGGGCCTCGTCGACTCGATGGAAAAGGCCGTCAAGGCAGAAGACGCCTACAACTACCACCTGCTTAACCTGAAATTCCACGACCGGCTGGTGGAAATGGCAGGCAACAGCAAGCTCACGGCCATCTATCGCAAGCTCATCAAGGAGCTGTCGCTGTTCCGGCGTCTGAACCTGGCCGACGGCTGGCTCATGCCGATTTCGGCCAATGAGCACAGGCAGATCGTCAAGGCCATCGCCTCCGGTGACGCGGACGTCGCAGGCCGGGCCATGTACGACCACGTGATCGAAAGCAAGGAACGCACGATTGAAAACGACCTGCGGCGTCAGGCGCGCCTGCAGGCCAGCCCGGCTGCCCGTGCGGCACAGGCCAGGGCGTCGCACCTGGTCGATGACGACATCGCAAAAGGCCCAGAGAAAAACATGGACAAGGGAAGGCTCCAACGTGGCAGTCGCTGATAAAAAGACCGAAGTGAAAGTCAATGGCCGGGCATACAGGCTGCCGACCCAGCCCGTCGTGGTGGTGTGCGTTGACGGCTGCGAGCCCGATTACCTGGCGCAAGCCGTGGCCGCCGGCCACATGCCGTGGCTCAAGCGCACCCTGGCGCTGGGTTCTGGCCTGACGGGTGATTGCGTGGTGCCCAGCTTTACCAACCCCAACAACCTGTCCATCGTGACGGGCGCACCGCCCAGCGTGCACGGCATCTGCGGCAACTACCTGTTCGATACCGCCACCGACACCGAGGTCATGATGAATGACCCCAAGTGGCTGCGCGCGCCCACCCTGCTGGCGGCCCTTGCGGACGCGGGCAAGTCCCTGGCGGTGGTCACAGCCAAAGACAAGTTGCGCAAGTTGCTGGGCCACAAGATGAGAGGAATCTGCTTTTCGTCCGAGAAGGCCGACCAGGTCACGCTGGAAGAAAACGGCATTGAAGATGTGCTGGGCCTGGTGGGTCAGCCGCTACCCAGTGTCTACAGCGCAGACTTGTCGGAGTTCGTGTTTGCGGCCGGCGTGAAGATCATGCAGAAATACAAACCCGATGTGATGTACTTGTCGACCACCGACTACGTGCAGCACAAGCACGCGCCCGGCACCGACGGCGCCAATTCCTTCTACCGCATGATGGACGGCTATATGCAGCAGCTCGACGATCTGGGCTGCGTGATCGTGCTCACGGCCGACCATGGCATGAACGCCAAGGTCGCCATGGACGGCACGCCCGACGTGATCTACCTGCAGGACTGGTTTGACAGCTGGCTGGGCGCGGGCGTTGCGCGTGTGATTCTTCCGATCACCGACCCCTATGTGGTGCATCACGGCGCGCTGGGATCCTTCGCCACGATCTACCTGCCCGAGGGCACGAACATCGAGGCCGCCCGCAAACGGCTGGCGGCGCTCAAGGGCATGGAGCTGGTGCTTTCACGTGAGCAGGCCGCCGAGCGCTTTGAACTCCCTGCCGACAGGATCGGCGACATTGTGGCGGTGTCTGAACGCTTCACCGTGATCGGCACCTCAGCCTCGCGCCACGATCTCTCTGCGCTCGAAGTTCCGCTGCGCTCGCACGGCGGCATGAGCGAGCAGCGTGTCCCGCTGATCGTGAACCGGGACTTGCCGGGCCTGAACCGTAACCGGCGTTTTCGTAACTTCGATGCCTTCGACCTGGCGCTCAATTACGCCCAATAGATATCCGGCAACAAACGCCAGAAACATGTCCGCACATAACCTGTCCTGAAAGCCGCAGAGTGATTGACCAGTACATCCGCGACCACCAGCTCAACGCCATGCGACTGGCCGGCCGCAAGGTTGGTGCCGGCCGGACCGGTGACCGCGCGATCGAGGTGTTCGATCCGTACACGGCGAAGCTGCTGGGCAGCGTGCCCAAGGCTACGCTTGAGGAAGTCCGTGAGACTTTCGCCAAGGCGCACGCCTGCAAGCCCCAGCTGAGCCGTTATGAACGCGCAGCCATCCTCAACCGCGCGGCGGCCATCGTCCAGTCGCGGTTGATGGAGGTCGCGAATCTCATCACGGCGGAGGCAGGGCTGTGCCTGAAGGATTCCATCTACGAAGCAGGCCGTGTCAGTGACGTGCTGCTCTTCGGCGCAACCGAAGTGCTCAAGGACGACGGCCAGATCTTCAGCTGCGACCTCACGCCGCACGGCAAGAAGCGTCGCGTCTACACGCACCGCTCCCCGCTCCTGGGCGTGATCACCGCCATCACGCCTTTCAACCACCCGATGAACCAGGTGGCGCACAAGGTGGTGCCCAGCATTGCAACCAATAACCGCATGGTGCTCAAGCCGTCCGAGAAAGTGCCTTTCTCTGCCCTCCTGTTCGCCGACATCCTTTATGAGGCGGGTTTGCCGCCCGAAATGCTCAGCGTGATAACGGGCGACCCGCGCGAGATTGCGGACGAATTGATCACCAACCCATTGGTGGACCTGGTGACATTTACGGGTGGCGTGGCCATCGGAAAGTACATTGCCGGCAAGGCCGGCTACCGGCGCGTGGTGCTGGAGCTGGGCGGCAACGACCCCATCATCGTGATGGAGGATGCCGATCTCAACGAGGCCTCCACGCTGGCCGTGCAGGGTTCCTATAAGAATTCGGGCCAGCGTTGCACGGCCATCAAGCGGCTCATGGTGCATGAGGCGGTGGCGGGCGAATTTGTGGAGCAGGTGCTGGCCAAGACCCTGGCCTGGAAATACGGCGACCCGGCCGACAAGGCCAATGACATGGGCACGGTGATTGATGAGCCGGCAGCCATGCTGTTTGAGTCGCGTGTGAATGAGGCGGTGGCGCAGGGCGCGAAATTGCTGGCGGGCAACCATAGGCGCGGCGCGCTTTATTCGCCTACGCTGCTGGACCATGTGTTACCGCAGATGACGGTGGCGCGCGAGGAAACCTTCGGGCCCGTCTCTCCGGTCATACGTTTCAAAAACATCGACGAAGCTATCCAGATTTCGAACGGCACGGCCTACGGCCTTTCAAGCGCCGTCTGCACCAACCGCCTGGACTATATCAACCGGTTTGTCAGCGAGCTGCATGTCGGTACCGTCAATGTGCGGGAGGTGCCGGGCTATCGCCTGGAGCTCACGCCTTTCGGTGGTATCAAGGATTCGGGCCTGGGCTATAAAGAGGGTGTGCAGGAAGCGATTAAAAGCTTTACCAACCTGAAAACTTATTCGCTCCCCTGGAATGGCTAAAGTTCTCCCCGAAGCGCCTTCGGCGCCCCGTGCAACGGCCAGAGGCCGAAGCTCTTCGAGGCCGTCCAAGCCTGCGAAGGCAGGCTTGGAGCCGCGGCTCTCAGCCCCAGGGGCGGCCACCAGCGGCCCGGCAAAGCCGGTTCCGCGGCGGCCACTGGCGAAAGCGTTCTTCTTTTCGAGTTCACTTTTCTAGGAATTCACGTGCTGAACTTTGACGACATCGAACACCTTTTCAAAGAGCGCGGCGGCGAACAATACAGCGGCGAGCCCGTAACGCAGCTGCAGCACGCGCTGCAGACTGCGGCACTCGGCGAAGCCGAAGGCGCGAGCGATGCCCTGGTGACCGCGGCGCTGTTGCATGACCTTGGGCATCTTCTGCACGACCTGGGCGAAACACCGTCGCTGCGTGGTGTGGATGATGTGCATCAGTACCGAGCACTGCCTTTTTTGCGGGGTCTTTTCCCCGACGAGGTGTTGGACGCCATCAAGCTGCATGTGGACGCCAAGCGCTATCTGTGCGCGGCGCGGCGTGGTTACCATTCCAGCCTTTCAGCGGATTCCAAACGCAGCTTGCAGTTGCAAGGCGGCATTTTTTCCGCTGAAGAAGCGGCGCGCTTCATCGCGCAGCCCGGTGCCGGGGATGCGGTGAAGCTGCGCCTCTGGGACGATCTTGCGAAAGATGCGCACAAGGCCACGCCGCCACTGGCGCACTACCTGGCACGGGCCAGGCGCTGCACCCTTCCCGCCGCAGAGCCCTCGCTTGCCGCCTGAAATTCTGGCACTGACGTGGCCGGTGCTGGGCGCTGTGCTGTTTGGCGCGCTGCTGCACGCAGGCTGGAATGCCCTGGTGAAGTCCAGTGCCGACAAGGCGCTGGACATGGCGGTCATTCACCTGATCGGCTCTGTGCTGGCGTTGCCGCTGGTGCTGGTGGTGGGCCTGCCGCGTATCGAGGCCTGGCCGTTTATCGGCGCTTCGGTGCTGATCCACATCGGCTATTTCATCGCGACCACACAGGCCTACAAGCACGGCGACCTGGGGTTGACCTATCCACTGATGCGCGGTGTGGCGCCGCTGCTGGTGGCGCTGTCGGCAACCTTCACGTTGGGCGAAACTTTGAGCCCGCTGGCGTGGGCCGGCATCCTGGGCATCTCCGGCGGCGTGCTGGTGCTGGGCTTGAGCCGCCATGCCCTGCATGCCCCCAAGGCGGTTGGCTTTGCGCTGGCCAACGCGCTCATCATTGCCATATATACGGTGGTGGATGGACTGGGCGTTCGCGCCTCCGGCAATGCCCTGCAATACGTCGCCACGCTGTTCCTGCTCGACGGCTGGCCCTTCGGCCTCTTGATGATGGCGCGGCGCGGGCGTGCCATGGCCGACTACGCCCGCCATCGCTGGCCTGTGGCTACCGGCGGCGCGCTGGCGTCGCTGGGCTCCTACGGAATCGCGCTGTGGGCCATGACACGCGCGCCGGTGGCTACGGTGGCGGCGCTGCGCGAAACCTCGGTGCTGTTCGCCGTTTTGCTGGGCACCTGGATGTTGAAAGAAACATTTACCGTGCGCCGTTTTGTGGGCACCTGCGCGATTGTGGGCGGCGTGATGGCGATACGGTTGGCCTAGATATGAGTTCCCCCCCGAAGCGCCTTCGGCGCCTCCCCCTCAAGGGGGCGCGGCCTGCGGCCCGGCAAAGCCGGTTCCGCGGCAGCCGCTGATTTCATACCGTAGAGGACTGCACGCATGAATATCCCGACTCAAGCGCAGATCGTCATTGTGGGTGGCGGCATCGCCGGGTGCTCCGTGGCCTATCACCTGGCCAAAATGGGCAAGACAGACGTACTGCTGCTCGAGCAGGGCAAGCTCACCAGCGGAACCACCTGGCATGCGGCCGGCCTGGTCGGCCAGATGCGGCCCAACCGCAACATGACGCAGATGAGCAAGTACGGCATCGAGTTGTATGCCTCGCTTGAGGCTGAAACGGGCCTGGCCACCGGGTGGAAACAATGCGGCAGCGTCAACGTGGCGCGCACGCCGGAGCGCATGAAGGTGCTCAAAAAGCAGGTCGCCATGGCCAACAGCTTTGGCGTGGAATGCCATGAGATCTCGCCGCAGGAAGCCGGCGACAAATATCCCATCATGCGCACCGACGACCTGCAGGGCGCGATCTGGCTGCCGGGCGACGGCAAGGCCAATCCGGCGGACCTTTGCATGTCGCTGGCCAAGGGCGCGCGCAACCGCGGCGTGAAGATGGTTGAAGGCATCGAGGTGACCGGTGTCATCATTGAAAACGGCAGGGCTGTGGGCGTGAAGACCGCGCAGGGTGACGTGCGCTGCGAAGTCGTCGTCAATTGCGCCGGCCAATGGGCGCGGCAGTTCGGCAAGCTCGCGGGCGTGAATGTGCCGCTGTATTCGGCCGAGCATTTCTACATCGTCACCGGCAAGATTCCGGGTGTGCACCCCATGCTGCCGGTCATGCGCGACCCGGACGGCTACATCTACTACAAGGAAGAAGTCGGCGGCCTGGTGATGGGCGGCTTTGAACCCCAGGCCAAACCCTGGAAGATGGACCCGATTCCGGCTACCTTCCAGTTCGAATTGCTGGACGAAGACTGGGACCAGTTCGAACCGCTGATGACCGCCGCGCTGCACCGCACGCCGTGCCTGGAGACGGCCGAAATCAAGATGCTGCTCAACGGGCCGGAGAGTTTTACGCCCGACGGCAACTTCATCCTGGGTGAGGCGCCTGAACTGCGCAACTACTTTGTCTGCGCGGGTTTCAACTCCGCCGGCATTGCCAACAGCGGCGGCGCGGGCCGGCTCATGGCCGAATGGATTGTGGGTGGCGAGCCCAGCACCGATTTGTGGGACGTGGACATACGCCGTTTCGGCAGCTTCACCGGCAACCGCAGGGCCCTGGCCGAGCGCACCGGTGAGACACTGGGCCTGCACTATGCGATGCGCTGGCCGAGGCAGGAACTGGAAACGGCGCGGCCGTTGCGTACCTCACCGCTGTACGACATCCTGGCCGCCAGAGGCGCGGAGTTCGGCAGCAAGAATGGCTGGGAGCGTGCAAGCTATTTCAGGCCGGAGGGGCAGGCGCGCCCGGAATACTCCCTCGATAAACCGGTCTGGCTACCCTGGATGATTGAAGAGCAAAAGGCCACGCGCGAAACCGTTGCCCTTTACGACCAGACCTCGTTCTCCAAATACCTGTTGCAGGGCCGCGATGCACTGGCCGTGTTGCAGCGCCTGTGCGCCAACGAGATGGGCGTGCATGTCGGCAAGATGGTCTACACCGCCATGCTCAATGAGCGCGGCGGTTTTGAAAGTGACTTGACCGTGATGAGGCAAGCCGCGAACCAATTCCTCATCATCACCGGCTCCGCGCAAACGGTAAGGGACTTCGACTGGATCGCTCGGCATATCGGCGAGGCGGAGCATGCGGTGCTCACCGATGTGTCTGCGATGTACTCGGTGCTGTCGGTGATGGGGCCGAAGGCGCGTGAGCTGCTGGCGCTCGTTAGCCCGGACGACCTGTCGCCCGAGGCGCTGAAGTTCTCATGGACGAAGGACATCGATGTCGGCTTTGCCCGCGTGCGCGCCGCCCGCATGAGTTATGTGGGCGGGCCGGGCTTTGAGCTCTACACGCCGATCGAAATGGCGCGCCATGTGTACCTGGCACTGATGGAGGCCGGTAAGGCACTGGGCATTCGCGATGCGGGCTACTACGCGCTGGATGCGCTTCGCATCGAACAGGGCCGGCGCGCCTGGGGCGCAGAGCTTGGCCCGGACGAAACGCCGTGGGAGGCCGGGCTGGCCTTCAGTGTGAGGCTCGACAAGCCCGCTGACTTCATCGGCAAGGCCGCGTTGCTCAATTCACAGGGACTGGCCCTGCGCAAAAAGCTGGTCACGCTGGTGTTTGACACGCCGGACGCCTTTGCCTGGGGCGGGGAAGCGATTGTGATGGGCGGGCAAACGGTGGGCGAAATCTCATCGGTCGGCTGGAGCCCGCTGGCCGGCGCCTGCGTGGCCCTGGGTTATGTGCGCGGCGGCAGCGCCAATCAGCCGCATGCCGGAACGCCCGCGCAAATCGAGCTGTGGGGCGAGCGCATCGGCGTGAAGCTTTACGATAAGTGGCCGCTTGCCAAATCCTGATTCGCTATCATTTCAGGAGCTGCTCGCGCAAGTACTGTATGGCCTTCAGGCGTTTTCTTAAAAATTTCCGGACCCAAAGGGCGTGGATGCAGGTGCGGCCGCTACTGGCCGTCAGGTAAATCCATGCCGACAAAACGCACGGTGACGCGCGTGCCCGGCGTTTGCGGGTGGCCCGGCAGGGCCGCATCTTCAATCGTGATGGTGGCGCCGTGTTGCTTGGCGATTTCCAGGACGATAGCCAGGCCCAGGCCGGAGCCGTCGACGTTGGTGCCCAGCGTGCGGTAGAACGGCTGGAACACCAGCTCGCGCTCGGACTCAAGGATGCCCGGCCCGGAGTCTTCTACCAGCAGCACCAGCACGCCGCTGAAGCGGTCGGTCATGAGCCGCAGCGTGACCTGTCCTTTTTCGGGCGTGTAGTTGATGGCGTTGTCCAGCAGGTTGCGCACCAGCTCCTTGAGCAGGGTCGGGTTGCCTTCCAGCTGAGTCGCCTGCTCGCCGGCGGCGGGCCCGTCGTAGCCGAGGTCGATCTGTTTTTCAAGGGCGCGAGGCACCGAGTCGGCCATCACTTCCGACACGATATGCACCAGGTCGATGTGCAGCTTGGCGAGGCTGCGGCCCGTGGTCTCGGCGCGCGCCAGCGCCAGCAGCTGGTTGACGGTGTGGGTGGCGCGTATGCTGGCACGGCCGATGTGCTTGAGCGATTTTTTGAGTTCATCGGCATCGGTTTCGCGCTGCGCCAGGTCGGCCTGCATGCGCAGGCCCGCCAGCGGTGTCTTCAACTGATGCGCGGCATCGGCGAGAAAGCGTTTCTGCGTGGTCAGCGACACCTTGAGCCGGCTCAGCAAATCGTTGATGGAGGACACCAGCGGTGCTACCTCTTCCGGCACCGCGGTTTCATCGAGCGGGCTCATGTCGTCGGACTTGCGTGCGCGGATGCGCTTTTCAAGCTGGGCCAGCGGCTTGATGCCGCGCACCAGTGCCAGCCACACCAGCAGTACGGCCAGCGGTAGCGTTACGAACTGCGGCACCATGGTGCCCTTGACGATTTCAGTGGCCAGGGTCTTGCGCTTTTCCAGTGTCTCGGCCACTTGCACCAGCACCATCTGGGCGGACACGGCTTCGGGTGCGCCAGCGCCCTTGTCGCTGCGCGGTGCAGCCGCCTTGCCTGTCGGCGCCGGGGCTTTGACCTCGACCTTGAGCCAGGTATAGGCCACGCGGACATCTTCGCCCTGGATCAGGTCTTCGCGCAGCCGCACCTCGCCGTTGGTAGGCTTGTCTTCATCGGGCGGCAGGGGCAGGTCGTGCTCGCCGCTGAGCAGTTCGCCTTGCGTGCCCACGACCTGGTAATAGACCAGGTCGGTGTCATCGGCACGCAGGATCTCGCGCGCAGGCGCCGTCAGGTTGAACTGGACCTGGTTGTTTTTGACCGCCACCAGCTTGGCCAGTGCCTGCACGTTGTATTCAAGCGCACGGTCAAACGGCTTGCCGGCAATGTTCTGCGCCACCAGCCAGGTCAGCGCCAGGCTGATCGGCCAGAGCAACAACAGTGGCGTGAGCATCCAGTCGAGGATTTCGCCGAAAAGGCTTCGGCGCTCACGCTGGAAGAGCCTTAATGCCACAGCCTAGAGCGCGGTGGCGTTATCTTCAAGCCAGCATGAGCCGCGGAACTGGCTTTGCCAGGCCGCAGGCGGGCGGCCCCCTCGGGGGGCAGGAAGCTACACGGAGTGAGCGACCGTGGGGGCATTGTTCAACCTGGTATTTTTTCGAGGCAGTAACCCAGGCCTCGAACTGTTGCAATCCGCACCGGGCCTTTTTCAATCTTCTTGCGCAGCCGGTGGATGTACACCTCGATCGCGTTGTTGCTGACCTCTTCGCCCCATTCGCAGAGGCGTTCCACCAGCTGGTCCTTGCTGACGAGGCGGCCGGCGCGTTGCAGCAGCACTTCGAGCAAGCCGAGTTCGCGCGCCGACAGCTCCAGCATCTGGCCATCAATGGTGGCCACGCGTCCGGCCTGGTCGTACACCAGCGGGCCGTGCTTGATGGTGCTGCTGGCGCCGCCCATGCCTCGGCGGATCAGCGCACGCACGCGGGCTTCCAGCTCCTGCAGCGAAAACGGTTTGGCCATGTAGTCGTCGGCGCCGTAGTCCAGGCCCTTGACGCGTTCTTCCACGCTGTCGGCGGCGGTCAGGATCAGCACCGGCATGGCCGAGCCGCGGGCGCGCAGTCGCTTGAGCACTTCCAGCCCGTGCATGCGCGGCAAGCCCAGATCCAGGATCAGCAGATCGAATTCGGTGTTGGTGAGCAGCGCGGCGTCGGCTTCGGTGCCGCTGGCCACGTGGTCGGCTGCCGCACCGGAGGCACGCAAAGTGCGCAGCAGGCCGTCGGCCAGGACCTGGTCATCTTCGGCAATCAGGATACGCATGGTTGTCTCCGGGTGGGGCGGCAGCGCCTGCTGCGCCGCAAGTTAGTGTGTTTGCCTGAATTTTAGGCGCTTGCGTCTGTCCCAGGTGCAGGGAGTTACGCGCGGTGAGCGACCGTGGGTGCCACATTCAGCCTGCATATGCTTCCAGTCCCAGCGCCACCACTGTGGCTACATCATGCCCCACAGCCTGGCGAAACTCATCCTCGGCTTGCCGAACCGCTCTGTGAAAGGCTTCCAGCCAGAGCAGGCCCGATTCGGTGAACAGCACCTGGCGGGCGCGTTTGTCGTGCGGGTCGGGCTGGCGCGTCACCAAACCCCAGGCTTCGCATTGGTCGACGAGGTCGCCCATGGCCTGCTTGCTCATGCCGGCGCTTTGCGCGAGGTCCGTCAGGCGCGAGCCGCCCACGGCCAGGTGGCGTGTGATGTGGATATGCGCAGCGCCGACCTGGTCGCGCGCCGCGAGGTTGGACAGCGCCAGCGGTACCTCAATGCTGCTGGCCATCAGTGACAGCACGCGCTCGTCAAAGCGGCGCAGCGCGTGGCCCATCAGCCGGCCCAGGTGGGTCTGCCGCCAGCCGGCTTCGGTGGCGCCAAAGGGGCTGGAAATGTGAGGTGGATTGACTGCTTCGGGCATGAAATCATGGTATCTCAATTGATCAGGCAAACTGACTAAAAATAGGGTTTACTTATTTCGATGACGCCCATAAAGTACTGATCATGCATCCAGCGCTGTGATTAAAAGCAGAGGCTGGAAATTAGAGCAAAAAGTTTTACATCATTGATTTTCAAGGAGTTTTTCATGGAACTGACCAGCAAACTGAACCCCGCTCAAAACCCTGTGCAAAGCGCCGCCCTGAACACCGAGAAGGCCAAGGCCCTGCAGGCCGCGCTGGCCCAGATCGAAAAGCAGTTCGGCAAAGGCACCATCATGAAGCTGGGCGACGGCGAGGTGATCGAGGACATCCAGGTCGTTTCCACCGGCTCCCTGGGCCTGGACATCGCCTTGGGCGTCGGCGGCCTGCCGCGCGGCCGTGTGGTTGAAATCTACGGCCCTGAATCGTCGGGCAAAACCACGCTGACCCTGCAGGTCATCGCCGAAATGCAAAAACTGGGCGGCACCTGCGCCTTTGTGGATGCCGAGCACGCGCTGGACATCCAGTACGCGCAAAAGCTGGGCGTGAACCTGCAAGACCTCCTGATCAGCCAGCCCGACACCGGCGAGCAGGCGCTTGAAATCGTTGATTCGCTGACCCGCTCCGGCGCGGTCGATTTGATCGTGGTGGACTCGGTGGCGGCACTCACGCCCAAGGCCGAGCTTGAAGGCGAAATGGGCGACTCGCTGCCCGGCCTGCAGGCCCGCCTGATGAGCCAGGCGCTGCGCAAGCTCACCGCCACCATCAAGAAGGCCAATTGCATGGTCATCTTCATCAACCAGATCCGCATGAAGATCGGCGTGATGTTCGGCTCGCCCGAAACCACCACCGGTGGCAATGCACTGAAGTTCTACGCCTCGGTGCGCCTGGACATCCGCCGCATCGGCTCCATCAAGAAGGGCGAAGAGGTGATCGGCAACGAAACCCGGGTCAAGGTGGTCAAGAACAAGGTGGCCTCGCCGTTCAAGACGGCAGAGTTCGACATCCTCTACGGCGAGGGCATCAGCCGCCTGGGCGAGGTGCTGGATCTGGGCGTCGCCGGCCACATCGTTGAAAAAGCCGGTGCGTGGTACGCCTTCAACGGCGAAAAAATCGGCCAGGGGCGCGACAACTCGCGTGAGTTCCTGAAAGAAAACCCCGAACTCGCCATCGAGATCGAAAACAAGGTGCGCGAATCGCTGGGTATTCCGCTGGTGCAAGCCGCGGCCGGCACCGAGCCAGCACCGGCTGAAAAGGCGCCCAAGGCCGAGAAAGCCGAAAAACCCGCCAAAGTAGCCGCCTGAGCCTGTCTTTTGAATGCCAAATAAGGCGACAGACCAATCAGAATGGGCGCAAGCAGCTATCAAAAGAGTAGCGCTTGCATTTCAATCTGGCTGGGTCCCTTGACATGGAAAACCCGGCAGACAGCTCCCCCGCCAAACCCGCCCGCCGCGCGGGTTTTGGCCTTTCCCTCAAGGGCCGTGCATTGCGTTACCTGGCCGCGCGCGAACATTCACGCGCCGAACTTGAACGCAAGCTGGCTCCGCATGAAGAAACGCCGGGCCAGCTGAAGGCGGTGCTCGACGACCTTGAGCTCAAGGATTTCATCAGCGAAGAGCGTGTCATCGATTCGGTCATCAACCGGCGTTCCCGCAAGCTGGGCGCCTCGCGTATCCAGCAGGAGCTGCAGGCCAAAGGACTGGACGTGACGGCCATACGGGAAGCGGTTGGGCAGCTTAAGGCCACCGAGCGCGAACGGGCGCGAGACATCTGGCAGCGAAAGTTTGGCACAGCCCCGGCCAACCCCGCAGAACATGCCCGGCAAATCCGATTTCTGGCGGGAAGAGGTTTTACACTGGAGGTTGCATCGTGGGTGCTCAAAAATCCTGATAACGAAGGAGCTTGAGATCCAGGCTGCAGTGGCCCTTCCTCCCAAAGTCTGGCCTGGGAATGTGAAAAGCTTTCAGGAGTCAGCCATTTTCCAGAGTATCCGCACCCTTCTGGCACGCAATAAAAGCGCTGTATCTGCCGGACCGATTGTCCCGGACGAAGATGCCCAGTCATTGCGCTCACGTGGCAACGAATTGTTGGCACAAGGCAGGATTTCCGAGGCCACCGACTGCTATCGCCGGGTGGTTGCCATGACACCGAACGATGGCTTGGCCCATGTCAACCTGGGTTATGGCCTGATGGAACTGGGCCAGTTGCGGGAAGCTGTTGATAGTTTTCACCATGCGATCCGACTGGACGCAACACTGCTTGATGCGCATTTTCTGCTGGGCCAGGTGCAGATGCAGTTGCACTTGACGGAGGAGGGCATCCACAGCTTCAGGGCGGCGCTGGCGCTCAAGCCGGACTTTGATTTCGCCTGGTTCGAGCTGGGCCGCGCCTTCGAGGACCTGGGCCAGCCGGTGCCGGCACTGGATGCGTATGCCCAGGCGCTACGCATCAACCCGGGTTTTACCGACGCGGGCTATCGTCGCATCAGCCTTTTGCTTGCGCATGAGCGCTGGCAGGAGGCCATTGATTTTGCTGACCAGCAATCCGTTGCTGCGGCCCATCCGGTTTTCCCCATGGAGAAAGCTTGCGCACTGAACGGCCTGGAGCGCCACGAAGAGGCCTTGACCATCATCGACAGATCCTTGGCAGCAGATCCGGACGACGTGCCTGCCCTGAGTGGAAAAGCCGCGGTCCTGGCAGCAATGATCCGGCATGAGGAAGCCCTGGAGATTTATGAAAAGATCATTGCCCTCCAGCCTGGAAATGTGGATGCCCTGTCCAACGCTGGCGCGGCCTGCGACCGGCTCAGGCGGTTCGAGCAGGCGATGGATTTTCACCGTCGCGCGCAACACCTCCAGCCAAAGAACCCTGATGTTCTCTATAACCTGGGTTGCACCCTGCTGAGCTTGAGGCAATGCGATGAAGTGGTGGCCATTTGCGAAATCGGGCTGGCTGTGGATGCCCGGCATGCCAACCTGCACTGGAACAAGGCATTTGCACAACTGCTGCTCGGCCAATGGGAAGAGGGGTGGAAGGAGTATGAGTGGCGCTGGTATGCCCATGCGCTGGGGCCGCGCACGCTCAAGCCCGTGTTGTCCCAGCCGATGTGGTCAGGGGAGCCCCTGAAGGGAAAGACCATCTTTCTGTATGCGGAACAGGGCTTGGGCGACTCTATCCAGCTGCTGCGCTATATCCCGGTGATTCTGGCCATGGGTGCACGGATTTTCCTGCATCTGCCAGCGCCATTGCGGCCCCTTTGTGCGGATTGGAAGAGTGGCTGTACTCTGGTGGAAAGCAGGGACGGCAGAGATATTGCGGCATCTTTCGACTTTCAATGCCCGATGTTCAGTCTGCCACTGGCCTTTGGCACGCGCGTCACCAATGTTCCCGGTGCGCCCTATTTGCGAAGCGACCCGGTTCTCAAGCAGGCGTGGGAGGCCAGATTGCCCGCGCGTGACGGCCCGCGCGTAGGTTTGGTCTGGTCCGGCAATGTGGCACTCAAGACTGCGCTGAACCGCTCGATGTCGATGGCCATGCTGCATGAAGCGATGCCACCCGGCTATCAGTTCATCAGCCTGCAGAAGGATGTGAACGAGCCGGATCTGGCCGCGCTGGAGGCATCGGGTATCTTCCACGCCGGGCAGGAATTGCGGACCTTTGCCGATACCCTGGCTCTCGCCGATTGCGTTGATATGGTGATCAGCATTGATACCAGCGTCGCCCATCTGGTAGGAGCCCTGGGCAAGCCGTTGTGGGTCATGCTGCCCTTTCGTCCGGACTGGCGTTGGCTGCTCGACAGGGAGGACTCTCCCTGGTACCCCAGTGCGCGGCTTTTTCGCCAAGGCGAGAATCGCAGCTGGCAGGACGTGGTCAACCAGGTTGGCCGGGAATTGCCGCGCGCGCTACCGTTGTCCTGAGCTCTGCCCGAGGCCCTCGGTTGCCGGGCTTGGCGCGGCGCCTACAGCTTCAGCATCAACTTGAGGTTTTGTACTGCAGCGCCGGATGCGCCCTTGCCCAGGTTGTCCAGCCGCGCTACCAGCACCGCATGGCGGTACTCTTCATTGGCAAACACGCGCAACTCCATCTTGTTGGTGTTGTTGAGCGCCAGCGCATCCAGCTTTCCCGACTCGGGCGCAGCTTCGGCGGTGACCCATTCGCTGCCGGCATAGTGTCTGGCCAGTATGTCCTGCAACTGCGCCCCGGTTGGTTTGCCGGGCAGCAAGTCAAGGTGCAGCGGCAATTGCACCAGCATGCCCTGCTTGAAGTTGCCTACCGACGGAATGAACACCGGCCGGCGTGTGAGCCCTGTGTATTTCATGATTTCGGGCAGGTGCTTGTGTTTCAGGCCCAGGCCGTAAAGTTCAAACAGGGGAGCGGTGCCGGCTTCGTAGTCTTCAATCATCTGCCGGCCGCCGCCGGAGTAACCACTCACGGCGGGAAGGCTCAGCGGGAAGTCGGCAGGCACTACGCCAGCATCCACCAGCGGGCGGATCAGCGCGATCGCACCGGTGGCGTAGCAGCCGGGGTTGCCCACGCGGTCGGCAGCGGCCACGGCGGTGCGCTGGGTCTGGGTCAGTTCGGGAAAGCCGTAAACCCAGCCGGACACGGTGCGGTGAGCCGTGGATGCGTCAATGATTTTGGGCTTTTTGCCGGTCAAGCTGTCAATCATGGCAACCGACTCGCGTGCCGCGTCGTCGTGCAGGCACAGGATCACCATATCCACCTGCGCCATCAGGGCGCGCTTGGCGGCCGCGTCCTTGCGCAGCTCGGGCGCGATGCTGACGAGTTCGATCTGCGGCATGGCTTGCAGCCGCTCGCGGATTTGCAGGCCCGTGGTGCCGGCTTCGCCGTCAATAAATACTTTAGGCATGAACTTCCAGGTACAAAACAAAATGGGCGGCTGGCCGCCCCAGAGGTCAATTTCGGCCCATTTCGGGGTGTAAGGCGGGCACAAGAGTTGTGCGTCGCACCATGATACAGTTCTGCGTTGCTGCCTGCAGTGACCGCCGACGTGGTTTTTTGGGCCGGTGTGGCCTGTTTCCGACACCCCATTCCTCTGCCCAAATCCCTGTTGCACCCCCCTCTTTTACTGAATTCTGAAGGTCTTTCATGAAAATTCACGAGTACCAGGGCAAGGAAATCTTGCGCAATTTTGGTGTGCCAGTGCCGCGCGGCATCCCGGCCTTCACGGTGCAGGAAGCGGTGGAAGCCGCCCAGAAGCTAGGCGGCCCGGTGTGGGTGGTCAAGGCCCAGATCCACGCGGGCGGCCGCGGCAAGGGCGGCGGCGTGAAGGTTGCCAAAACCATCGACGACGTCAAGCGCATTGCCGGCGAAATCCTCGGCATGCAGCTGAAAACGCACCAGACCGGCCCAGAAGGCCAGAAAGTCCGCCGCCTCTATATTGAAGACGGCGCCGACATCCAGAAGGAATACTACGTTTCGGCCGTGACCGACCGTGAGTCGCAAAAGGTGGCCTTCATCGCCTCCAGCGAAGGCGGCATGGACATCGAAGAGGTGGCTCACTCCAACCCTGAAAAAATCATCAAGGTGTTTGTCGATCCGCTGGTCGGTATGACGGACGCCCAGGCGAGGGAAGTCGCCGCCGGCATCGGCATGCCTGCCGACTCTGTGGCGCAAACCGTCGATATCCTGCAAAAGCTCTACAAGTGCTACATGGACACCGATGCGTCGCTGGTTGAAATCAACCCCCTGAACCGCAACGGCAAGGGTGAAGTCATGGCCCTGGACGCGAAGTTCAACTTCGATGCCAACGCGCTGTTCCGCCACCCCGAAATCGTGGCCTATCGCGATCTGGACGAAGAAGACCCGGCCGAAGTCGAAGCCAGCAAGTTCGACCTGGCTTACATCAGCCTGGACGGCAACATCGGCTGCCTGGTCAACGGCGCAGGCCTGGCCATGGCGACCATGGACACCATCAAGCTGTTCGGTGGTGAGCCGGCCAACTTCCTGGACGTGGGCGGCGGCGCAACGGCTGAAAAAGTCACCGAAGCCTTCAAGATCATGCTGAAGAACCCTGATGTCAAAGGCATCCTCGTCAACATCTTCGGCGGCATCATGAAGTGCGACACCATCGCCGACGGCGTGATCACCGCCTGCAAGGCCGTGAACCTTTCGGTTCCACTGGTCGTGCGCATGAAGGGCACCAACGAAGACCTGGGCAAGAAGATGCTGGCCGATTCTGGCCTTCCCATCATCGCCGCAGACACCATGGCCGAAGCCGCGACCAAAATCGTCGCCGCTGTCAAATAAGCCCGGAGCCAAGAACATGTCCATCTACATCAACAAAAACACCAAAGTCATCACCCAGGGCATCACCGGCAAAACCGGTCAATTCCACACCCGCATGTGCCGCGACTACGCGAACGGCAAAGAAGCTTTTGTGGCCGGTGTGAATCCCAAGAAAGCCGGCGAAGACTTCGAAGGCATCCCGATTTTTGCCAACGTGACCGAAGCCGCCAAGGCGACCGGCGCAACCGTGTCGGTCATCTATGTGCCCCCTGCGGGCGCTGCCGCCGCCATCTGGGAAGCTGTTGAAGCCAACCTGGACTTGGCGATCTGCATCACCGAAGGCATTCCGGTCAAGGACATGCTGGAAGTGCGCAACCGCATGAAAGCCAAGGAAGCTGCCGGCGGCAAGAAAACCCTGCTGCTGGGCCCCAATTGCCCCGGCCTGATCACACCTGAAGAAATCAAGATCGGCATCATGCCCGGCCATATCCACCGCAAGGGCCGTATCGGCGTAGTCAGCCGCTCCGGCACGCTGACCTATGAAGCTGTGGCGCAATTGACCGAAATCGGCCTGGGCCAATCGAGTGCAGTCGGTATCGGCGGCGACCCGATCAATGGCCTCAAGCACATTGACGTGATGAAAGCCTTCAATGACGATCCGGACACTGACGCCGTCATCATGATCGGCGAAATCGGCGGTCCCGATGAAGCCGAAGCCGCCCAGTGGTGCAAGGCCAATATGAAAAAACCGATCGTTGGCTTCATTGCTGGTGTGACTGCCCCTGCCGGCAAGCGTATGGGTCACGCGGGTGCGCTGATCTCCGGTGGCGCCGACACGGCGGATGCCAAGCTGGCCATCATGGAGGCTTGCGGCTTCACCGTGACGCGCAACCCGTCGGAAATGGCCAAATTGCTCAAGGCGCTGCTGTAAGCCACCAACGAAAAAGTGATTTAAAAACTTGACCGCGGTCAAGCAGGTAAGCAGTAATACCAATCGGGATTGGCCTATTGCGGCTTAGACTCTCCAAAACAAAAAAGCGCTTCCCGGCGCTTTTTTAATTCATAACAGGAGCTGCCATGTTTTTCGGACTGGACCTCGCGTCCCCCCTCTTCTGGAGTGCTTTCGGCTCCATCCTTCTTGCCAACATCGTGCTGTCTGGCGATAACGCCGTGGTAATTGCCATGGCTGCGCGCACACTCAAACCCGAGCAGCGCGGCAAGGCGATCTTCTGGGGCAGCGCCGCCGCGATCGTGATGCGTATCGTGCTGACCATCGTGGCCATTCAGCTGTTGAGCTTGCCGTACCTGAAGATGATAGGTGCGGTTCTGCTGGTCTACATTGGCGTGGACCTGCTCAAGGGCGAAGAAGATGAAGACGGCGAGGGACACGAGATCAATGGCATGGCTGCAGCCATCCGCACCATCCTGATTGCCGATCTGGTGATGAGCCTGGACAACGTTCTGGCAGTCGCAGCAGCCGCCAAGGGCAACCTCCCGTTGCTGGTACTGGGTCTTCTGGTGAGCATCCCGCTGATTATTTTCGGCGCCACCTTGTTGACAAAGGTGATGGAGCGCTTCCCCATCATCATTACCATCGGCGCAGCTCTTTTGGGCTTTCTGGCGGGTGAGATGCTGCTGACGGATCCTGCGGTAGTGAGCTATTTTGGTGCCGTTAGCGACCATACGGTGACTGCCGGTGGGATTGTGGGTGCCGTGCTTGTGGTGGCTCTGGGCACCTACCTGACCAAACGGCAGCAGACAAAGGCGCCTTCAGCCTGAACTGGCGTACGGCCCAGCCGCCGCAGCCCCCTTTGGCGGTTAGGGTCGTTTCTTAGCGTTCGCCACCTGCTGCGGACCGGATGCGCACCGCGCATACCAGAAAACCACTTATTTGCAACAGTCGGCACGCTTGCGGTGCAGAAGTCGCTTGTCCAGCCGCACCCCGTCTGTTAATGTCCATTGTCAGGAGACTTGTAACCTGCCGAAACAGTCGGCGGGTGGTACCCGGCGCACGAAATTTGTTGCCGGGGGACCGATAGTACAAAGCAATTACAAAAATGGCTGGGGCTATGCATAGCGAATCAGGACAAGGGACGGGAAGTGGCCAAAACATCTAGGAAATTGAGTCAGTTCTGGCGGGCCGACTGGTTTGTGGGCGTTCTGGTGGTGCTGGCCGTCCTTTTTTTGCATGGCCTGACTGATTTTTTCGGCACACTTGAGCGCCGTTACTATGACTATGCCAGCACCAGCACTTCGCGGCAGCCCTCAGACCGCATAGCCATCATTGCGATCGACGACCAGAGTATCGCCAACATAGGTCGTTGGCCTTGGCCGCGCGACGTGCATGCGCAGCTGATTGACCAGCTTTCGGCCGCCAAGGCCAAAACCATTGCGCATACAGCCTTCTTTTTTGAACCGCAAACCGATAGAGGCTTGGTGTTCATCCGCAAAATCAAGGAGGCTCTTGGTCCAGTATCCGATCCAGCGGCCGCTCCAAGCGGTGGTCTGCCTGAACAATTGGGCAAAGTCATCGCTGAGGCTGAAATAGCCCTGGACACTGACGCCAAGCTCGCGGCCAGCATGACCAAGGCCGGCAATGTTTTGGTACCTTCGGTTTTTTCGCTGGGAGTGCCGCAAGGGCGTCCGGACAATCCGCTCCCGGCTTACGCACTGAAGAGTGCTGTAGACGAGCTTAACGGGTTTTCCCTTCCGGCCATCCGCGGTCAACAACCGATTGAGTTGATAGGTGCAGCGGCGGCGGGTATTGCTCACCTCAACCAGCTGCCCGACGTGGATGGTGCCGTGCGGCAAGAACCGTTGCTTATCAATTATTACGGGAAAGCCGTGCCTTCCATGAGCCTGCTCGCCGCGGCCAGGAGCCTGAACCTGGGGCCTGCCGACATCAAACTCAATGTGGGTGAGTCTGTGCAGATCGGCAAGCTGATGGTCAAAACCGACGAATCAGCCTTGATGCTTCCACAGTTTTACAAGGGCAAGGACGGTCGGCCAGCTTTTGCCGTTGATTCATTCTATGACGTGATTTCCGGCAAGATTCCGGCTACCAAGTATGCCGACAAGATCGTGATCATTGGCGCCACTGCGGCGGGGGTAGGCACCCAATTCCCGACGCCGGCGGGTCCGGGGCTTTCGCCAGCAGAAACCATCGCGCACATTACCTCCAGTATCCTGAGTGAGCATTTCATCGTGCAGCCTGGTTGGGGTGTCTGGGTCACTCTGGGTGTGCTGCTGGTGGTTGTGGCTTATCTGGTTGCCGGCCTGCCACGGCTGTCGGCTGGCAAGGCCGCGATCATCACACTGCTGTTATTCGTGGTGTTGCTGGTGGTTGAGTTCGGCTTGCTGTCGGCGGCCGCGACCTGGCTCAAGTTTGTCTTTCCCGCAGCCCTGCTGGTGATCGGCCACCTGGCGTTGACGACCAAGCGCTTCCTCATGACCGAGGCTGGCAAGCTCAAGTCCGACGAGGAATCGGCCGAGACCAATCGCATGATGGGTCTGGCGCTGCAAGGCCAAGGCCAGCTCGATATGGCGTTTGATCGTTTTCGCCGCGTACCTTTCACCGATGCGCTGATGGACAACATGAACAACCTGGCGCTGGATTTCGAGCGCAAGCGCCAGTTCAACAAAGCTCAGGCCGTGTACGAGTACATGGCCACCTACAACAAGAACCACAAAGACCTGCAGTCCAAGCTCAATCGGGCCAAAAACCTGTCGGAAACCGTCATTTTGGGCGGTGGCGGCGCGCACCCGGGCGGGACCATGCTCCTTGACGGTGGGGGTGTTGAAAAGCCCATGTTGGGTCGCTATCAAGTTGAAAAGGAATTGGGCAAGGGCGCCATGGGCGTGGTGTACCTCGGCAAGGACCCAAAGATTGGCCGTGTCGTCGCCATCAAGACCATGGCCTTGAGCCAGGAGTTCGAGGGCGAGGAGCTTGACGATGCGCGGGAGCGCTTCTTCAGGGAAGCCGAGACCGCTGGTCGGCTGCAGCACCAGAACATCGTCACGATTTTTGATGCAGGTGAAGAACACGACCTGGCATTCATTGCCATGGAGTTTCTGAAGGGCAAGGACCTGGCAGATGTCACCAAGGACGGTCATTTGTTGCCGGTCCCGAAGGTCCTGTCCATCGTGGCACGGGTGGCTGAAGCCCTGGCTTACGCGCACAAGCAGAATGTGGTGCACCGGGACATCAAGCCGGCCAACATCATGTATGAAATCGAAAGCGATACGGTGAAGGTGACCGACTTCGGCATCGCCCGCATTACGGATTCAAGCAAAACAAAGACCGGCCTTGTACTGGGGACGCCCAGCTTCATGTCGCCGGAGCAGATTGCCGGTAAAAAAGTCGACGGGCGCTCGGACTTGTACTCGCTGGGTGTCATGCTGTTTCAGATGCTGGCTGGAGTGTTGCCATTCCGTGGCGATTCCATGGCCGAACTGATGTACAAGATCGCGAACGAAGAAGCCCCCGATATCCGTATCATCCGTAAAGAGCTGCCGGCGCGGCTGGCCGAGATTGTTGCGCTGTCTCTGGCCAAGAAGCCGGAGTTGCGGTATCAGGATGGTGATCGATTGGCGACAGATCTGCGCGCTGTCATTGCCGCAATGGAAGGTACTGCACCGGCCCCATCGTTTGCGCCTCAACAGGGTGCGCCAGCAGCCCAATTTGACGCCACAGTCGTGCAATCAGCGGCTGTACCAGCTGCCGGCCCGAAGACCTATGATGCGACCCAGGCCGTGAATGTCGACGGCACGCAGACGTTTGAGAAAACCGTGGTTTCCAAAGCACCTGCTGCCGATACCGACACCCAGTGATCACACGAACAAGATGAACTACGAGATTTGTACACATACCGACCCGGGGTTGACGAGGGACAACAATGAGGATGCAGTTGCTTTTGATGCTGCGACGCGGCTTTGCATCCTGGCGGACGGAATGGGTGGCTATAACGCAGGCGAAATTGCAAGCGGCATGGCTGCCGCTTTCATCAAGTCGGAAATGGGCCGTTGGCTTTCCCAGGCGGGCAGGCATGCCAATGCCAAGGAAGTGCGCCGGGCTTTAGAAATCTGCGTGGAAAATGCCAATCATTCGATCTTCAACGCAGCGAACTCCAACCCCCAGTACGCGGGTATGGGCACCACGCTGGTGGTAGGGGTGTTCCAGGACGGGCGACTGATGCTGGGTCATATTGGTGATTCCCGTTGCTATCGCCTGCGCGGCCAGGAGCTGCAGCAAATCACCAAAGACCACTCGCTGTTGCAAGAACAGATTGACGCTGGGCTGATAACTCCCGAGCAGGCGCTGACTTCCCTGAACAAGAACTTGGTCACACGCGCCTTGGGCGTCGAAGACACGGTGCTGGTTGAGGTCAATGAGCATCGTGTGGACGCGGGGGACCTTTATCTGATGTGTTCGGATGGGCTCTCGGACATGGTTGCGGATCCGGGCATTGCGGCTATCCTTACAGGCGCAGGGACCTTGGAGCAAAAAGCGAAACAGCTGATTGTTGCGGCGAATGAGGCTGGTGGACGCGATAATATTTCCGTACTGTTGGCATACGCGAAAGAAGACTCGACCAAGCGCGGCCTTTTGTCCAGAATGCTGGGAAAATAGCGATGACTGAAATATTACAAACAGACAGGAGTCGGCCATGCCGAAAATGATCGTCTCTATTGACGGCGTTGTGATCAAGGAAGTCCAGTTGACGAAAGACCGGACTTCTTTGGGGCGCAGGCCCTACAACGACATCGTCATCGACAACCTAGCTGTCAGTGGGGAGCATGCCGTTTTGCAAATGACCGGCAACGAGGTCTATCTAGAGGATCTCAACAGCACCAATGGCACCTATGTCAACGGGAAGGCCGTTAAAAAGCTGCTGCTGCAGAACAGCGATACCGTTGAAATTGGCAAGTACAAAATCAAGTACGTCAACGAAGCTGCACCCGCAGGCTTTGAGAAGACCATGATTATAAAAGCCGGCTCTGCCGGTCTTGTGCCCCCGGCGCCGACAGGTTCGCCAGTGGCATCGACGGAAGCCGGTACGGGCCTCACGGCGGCTATCAAAGTGATGTCGGGCGCTGCGGCTGGTCGTGAAGTGGCATTGGTGAAGGTAGTCACAACCATCGGAAAGCCCGGGGTCGCAGTTGCCGCCATTACCAAGAGGCCTCAGGGTTTTGTCGTTGCCCATGTCGAGGGCACTGGCAAGCCGACGCTTAACGGAGCCCCCATCGGTGCGGAGCCGGTTGTCCTGAAAAATGGGGACATGCTTGAGCTGGCCGGAACGCAAATGCAGTTCGTCCAACACTGACATTGGTGTTAAGAGGTCTCGCGCCAAGCGGACCGCAAGCACCCTTCAAACGAGGTCGCATGAGACTCCTCTTCCGGCACTGGCCTCGTATCGCCGTCACGTTGATTCCGCTGGTATTTGCATTGATGCATGCCAGCGGGGTCGCTCGCATTGGTGTTCTGCAGAGGTTGGACGACATCATCTACGATGCACGCCTGCGCGCGACCATGCCGCATACGCTGGACGAACGCATTGTTATCGTTGACATCGATGAGAAGAGCCTTGCGGAGGTGGGGCGATGGCCTTGGGGCCGTAACAGGTTGGCGGAGCTGGTCGAAGAGCTGCAGGATCGTCAAAAAACGGCACTGCTGGGGTTTGACGTCGTATTTGCCGAAGCCGACGAAAGCTCGGGTCTAAAGCGGCTCAAGCAGCTTGCACAGGCGGAGCTGAAAGATCAACCGGGTTTCTCGGAAAAACTCAGCCAGCTGCAGACCAGCCTGGATTACGACGCGGTTTTCGCGAAAGCGATCGAAAAACGCCCCGTCGTGATGGGCTATTACTTCACCAGCGACAGAGATGGCCGGGTCAATGGAGTTTTGCCGCCGCCAGTTATGGGCAGCGATGCGCTTGGTGGCCGTCCTATCAAATTCACCAGCTGGAATGGATACGGGGCCAACATTGAGTTGTTGGCCAAAGCTGCCCCTTTGGGAGGTTTCTTCAACTCCATTACCGAGGGCGATGGTGTGGTGCGCTCTATTCCCTTGCTGGCGGAGTTCAAGGGGCAGTACTACGAGTCATTGGCGCTCGCCATGTTTCGCATGCTTGCGGGTTTGCCCAAGGTCGAGCCTGGTTTTCCGCAGGAAAAATTCCTGACCCGGAACTATCAAGGGCTGGAAAGCATTCTGCTCAAGCAAGGCAACAAAACCCTGGCGATTCCGGTCGATGATCGCGTAGCCACTTTGGTGCCCTTCAGGGGTAATGGTGGTGCGAACGGCGGCTCGTTTCGGTATATCTCCGCGGCGGATGTCCTGGCCAAACGCCTTGCGCCTGGCACGCTCAAGGATAAGATCATCCTGGTCGGCACCACCGCGCCCGGCCTGCTCGATTTGAGAGTGACTCCGGTGGGGGAAACCTATCCGGGGGTGGAAACGCACGCCAATGTCATCTCTGGTTTTCTTGACGGGAAGGTATTCGTCAAGCCCGACTACGCCATCGGATTCGAGGTGGTCATCCTGCTTTTTTCGGGGCTGACGCTGGCTTTTGCACTGCCCCTGCTTTCAGCTTCCCGTGCGGTGCTGGTCAGCCTGGCGGTGATTGCCGCCATAGCCGGCTTGAATTTCTGGCTTTACTCTGGTTACGGTCTTGTGCTGCCGTTGGCCAGTGCGCTGGTTATGGCTTTGACCGCATTTGCGTTGAATATGAGTTATGGATATTTCGTGGAAAGCCGATCCAAGCGGGAGTTGGCCCATCTGTTCGGCACCTATGTACCCCCCGAACTGGTTGACGAGATGGTGAAAGATCCCGACAGCTACAGCATGAAGGCAACGACCAAGGAGCTGACGGTCATGTTTTGCGACATGCGCGGGTTCACCAAAATGTCGGAGTCGATGGAGCCTACCCAACTACAGGCTTTGCTAAACAGTGTTTTCAGCCGGCTGACAGACCTGATTCGCAGCAATCGAGGCACCATTGACAAATACATGGGTGACTGCGTGATGGCTTTTTGGGGTGCCCCTGTCGACACGCCTGATCATGCTGGTCTTGCAGTAAAAACGGCACTCGAGATGTCGAATGCAGTCAAGAAGATCAACGAGGAACACAAGATCAAGGGTTTACCCGAGATTGGCATAGGTATCGGTGTCAATACGGGCACGATGTGTGTGGGTGATATGGGTTCGGATATCCGCCGCAGTTACACCGTGATTGGCGATTCCGTGAATCTGGGTTCGCGTCTGGAGGGGCTGTCAAAAACCTACGGGGTGGATATCGTGGTCAGCGAGTCAACCCGAAAGCAGGCGAATGATTTTGCATGGCAGGAACTCGACAAGGTTCGCGTGAAAGGCAAAGATCAGGCGGTTTCCATTTTTTGGCCGTTGGTGCCGGGAGACCAGATCGACAAGGACATTGCGGCTGAGCTGAAAACCTGGGGAATGGCGTTAAAAGCTTACCGCGCGCAGGATTGGGATCAATGCGATGTGCAATTGCTCAATTTACATCGGATAAATGGCAAAAAGTTCCTTTACCGGCTKTATGCGGAGCGTGTAGCCTCTATGAGGCTGTTGCCTTTTGATCCGGAATGGGATGGCGCAACCAATTTTGAAACCAAATAGCACAACCCTCCAAGTCAAGGCCAACCGGAAAATCTCATGAAAGTACGTGTACTCGGCTGCTCGGGAGCCATTGCCAAAGACTGCCGGACCACGTCTTTTTTGCTTGACCATGACTTGTTGGTTGATGCCGGTACGGGAGTGGGAGATCTCACGCTGGATGAGATGGCTGGTGTTGACCATGTTCTGCTGACGCATTCGCACCTCGATCACGTGGCCGCGTTACCGTTGATGGTGGACGCCATTGCCGCCCGGCGAACAACACCTATCCAGATTCATGCGCTGCAGGGCACGATTGACGCACTGAAGGCGCATATTTTCAACAACACCATTTGGCCCGACTTTTCCCGCATTCCCAGCCCCGAGGCCCCGTTTGTCAGTTTTCACCCTCTGGAAATCGGACAAACCTTGTTATTGGCTGGTAAGCAAATAGAGGTTCTACCTGCCGTGCATACCGTCCCGGCTGCAGGCTACGCGGTGGCCACGGGCAAGGGGTATTGGGTGTTCACGGGCGACACGGAACAGAATCCGGCTCTGTGGGCCCGAATTAATCAGATAAGGGTTGCCATGCTGGTCATCGAAACGGCATTTAGCAATCGCGAGCGCGACCTTGCCAAGCGGAGCCTTCATCTTTCTCCTCATGCGCTTGCCAATGAACTCGATTGCATCGAGCGAGGAAACAGTTATCCCATCTACATTACCCATACCAAACCGGCCGAGACCGACCTGATCATGGCCGAGATACAGCGTTTTGACCAAACCCGCCCGTTTGGCCCGAATGTATCGCACGACATCCGGTGGTTGAGGGCAGGCCAGGAGTTTGAGCTATGAGCGCCGTATTGCAACGTGACCCCGAGGACGAGTTTTTTGACTCGCAGATGTTGCCTCCCCAGGAGCGGGGCGTTACTTTTGAAGCCCTGTATTTCCGGCAGCTTCAGCTGGTTACCAACCGGATTCACGAAACGGAAAATGTCGAGCAGATCATGCTCGAAGCCAGCCAGGACATCTGCAAGCTTTTTAATGCGGACCGGTTAACACTTTATGCAGTCAACGAAGACCGCAGTTCCATTGTTTCCAAGGTCAAAACGGGGCTCAATACCAGCCGCGACCTGAAGCTCCCGGTCAGCGCGCAGAGCATTGCGGGCTACGTTGCCATGGCTCGCCAGATGGTGAATATTGCGGACGTCTACGATGAGGAGGCGCTGAAGAAAATTCATCCTGCGTTGAGCTTTCTCCAGGAAGTTGACAAGCGATCCGGGTACAGAACCAAGCAGATGCTGGTGGCTCCCGTCATGGACGGAGAGACGTTGTACGGCGTGCTGCAGGTTATCAACAACCGGAGCGATCAGCCTTTTGGGAAGCTTGAGGAAGACGGTGCGCTGCAGCTGTGCAAGACTTTGGGCATTGCCATACGCCAGCGAATGCAAAAAGCGGGCGACAGCCAAAGGCGCAAAGCTACCAAGTACGACGGCTTGGTGACGGAAGGTGTGCTGTCCCAAGAAGAATTACAGCAATGCATCCGCCAGGCCCGGGAAGAAGGTCAGTCCGTCGAGCATATGCTCATGGCCAACTTCCACATCCGGCCCACTCAGATTGGTGCTTCGCTTGCCAAGTTTTTCGGTGTGGCCTACGAAGCATTCAATGCTGGACGGATTCGCTCGGAGATGTTGCATGGTGCGTTAAAACGGGACTTTATTGAACAGCAAGGCTGGATTCCGCTGGAGGAAACTACCGAAGGCCTCGTGATCATGTGTGTGGATCCGGAGGCTGTGCGAGGGGCACGCGTGGTTCCACAGGTGTTTCCCCGCGTCTCCAAATTTTCTTACCGCGTTACAACCCAGACCGAATTTGAAGAAACCCTGGGGCAGCTCTTTGGCGTGGCTGCAGACAGTAGCACCATCGACCAATTGCTTGCAGACATGGACTCACCACTGGAGAGTGAGTCAAATGACGACTCTTCGCTGGAGTCTGCCGCAGCGGACAACGAGCTGGTCAAGTTTGTCAACAAGGTCATCATTGACGCCTACAACCAGAAGGTTTCGGACATTCACATCGAGCCCATGCCCGGGAAAGCCAAAACCGGTATCCGGTTTCGCATTGACGGCACCTTGCAGCCCTATATTGAAGTGCCGGCACAGTTTCGCCAAGCCATGGTCACGCGGCTCAAGATCATGTGCGACCTGGATATCTCTGAAAAACGTAAACCGCAAGACGGGAAGATCAAGTTCAAAAAATACGGCCCACTCGACATCGAATTGCGTGTAGCCACGATCCCCTCCGCCGGTGGCGTGGAAGACGTGGTCATGCGGATTCTTGCCGCAGGTGAGCCGATCCCGCTTGAAAAACTCGGATTGACGGCGCACAACAAGGAGCGACTGGAAAAAACGATCTCCAAGCCGTATGGTCTTTTTTATGTATGTGGCCCCACAGGCTCCGGCAAGACCACGACGCTGCATTCCATCCTTAAGTTTCTCAACACCCCGGACACCAAAATTTGGACCGCTGAAGACCCCGTGGAAATTACCCAGAAGGGTTTGCGTCAGGTGCAAATTAACCGGAAGGCGGGCATTGACTTCGCACTGGTCATGCGTGCTTTCCTGCGAGCCGATCCGGACATCATCATGGTCGGTGAGTCCCGCGACAAAGAAACCGTGGCGATGGGCGTGGAGGCTTCATTGACAGGGCACATGGTTTTCTCGACGCTGCACACCAATTCGGCCCCCGAGTCCATCACCCGCCTGCTGGACATGGGCATGGACCCCTTTAATTTTGCGGACGCATTGTTGGGTATCCTGGCTCAGCGTCTGGCCAAAAAACTCTGCGACTGCAAAGAGGCTTATCAGCCCAGTGCTCAGGAAGTCAAAGATTTCATCAAGGAATACGCTGAAGAGCTGCGCCATACCGAAGCCTGGAAAGCCGATCCTGGTGGCGAGTCACAAAAACTCTATGAAGACTGGATGGCGCGCTATGGGAAGGACGATAAATTGACCTTGTATCGTGCGGTCGGCTGCGACAAGTGCAACAAGACCGGCTACAAGGGTCGTATTGGCCTGCATGAACTGATGATTGCCGATGATGCTGCCAAAAAATTGATCCAGGAGCGGGCCCGCGTCGCGGAGCTGTTTTCAAGCGCCGTCAATAGCGGCATGCGGACTCTCAAGATGGACGGCATGGAAAAGGTACTCATGGGCATGACAGATTTAAAGATGGTCCGATCCGTCTGCATCAAATGACAGAAATGTCGTGAAATTTAAAGACATACGTCAAAAAAGTAATTTTTCGGTTTTTTGTAGCTTCAAAATCATAAAAAAGAAAACTCTTTAATATGGTTCAAAAATTGCTGTAACTATCTAAATTGGCATCAAACTGCCATAACTGTTTAAATTACTACAGCCGGTTTTTAACCAAGGAGTTTTTTATGAAGCGTTCCATCCAACGGGGTTTTACCCTGATCGAATTGATGATCGTCGTGGCGATTATCGGTATCCTGGCTGCGGTGGCTCTGCCTGCCTATCAGGACTACACCATTCGTGCGAAAGTGTCTGAAGTGATTCTGGCTGCATCACAGTGCCGTACCAGCATCACGGAAACTGTTCAATCTGCTGCCAGTACGGTTCTGCCGATCGCCAATAACTGGGGCTGTGAAAAGAACGCCAGCGGCGCCGGTACGGCTGCAAGCGCGCCTTCGAAATATGTCTGGTCCATCGTAACGGATGCTGTCGGTAAAATCACTGTTCTCACGATGGATGCGACCAATGCGCCTGACCTGAAGGACGCTGCTAATAAAACAGTTCAACTGGTTCCGTTCAAGGATTCCACCGCTACGTTGACGAGCACCGATGTTGGCGCAACCATCTTCAAGTGGGTGTGTGGCCCCGGATCGACGGGTACCGCAATGCCTACGAAATACCTCCCAGGTTCTTGCCGGGGCTAAAACCTGATTGCTGCGTAACGCAGCAATTCATGGGTTAACAAGCGGCGCGTCTTTGACGCGCCGCTTTTATTTGGGCAAAAGTTGTCCGATGGAGTCCGACAGTTGATTTCTGAAAACTTCAATGGATGGTGCGCCATGGGAAGGACGATAAATTGACCCCCTGCATCGACGATCAGCCGTGACAAGCGCAAGCAAGACCGGCTACAAGGGTTGTACTGGTTTGCATGAACTGATGTGATCTGATTCAGCAATGCAGGCATGCATAGTGTGGCGTATTCCCGGCACAGTCAGTAGCGGCATTCGGACGCTCAAGAGGGTCCGGTTCATCCGCCTCAAATGACAAAAGTGTCGTGAAATTCACAGAGGGTAGTCAAAAAAGTAAGCTCTCGGCTTTTTGAGCTCGAAAAATCACGGAAAAGACGCCCTTTTGACGTGGCACAAAAACTGCTTTTTACCTGAGCTAGTTTTTTTAACCAAGGAGTTTTTATGAAGCGTTCCATCCAACGGGGTTTTACCCTGATCGAATTGATGATCGTCGTGGCGATTATCGGTATCCTGGCTGCGGTGGCTCTGCCTGCCTATCAGGACTACACCATTCGTGCGAAAGTGTCTGAAGTGATTCTGGCTGCATCACAGTGC
>NZ_JBFUBB010000005.1:0-102500 GCF_056405975.1 Polaromonas sp. P1_E12
AAGGACGAAGGCGGCCGCCACACGCCATTCTTCAACAACTATCGCCCCCAGTTCTACTTCCGCACGACGGACGTGACCGGTGCGATCGAGTTGCCAGAAGGCAAGGAAATGGTCATGCCAGGCGATAACGTGTCGATCACCGTCAAGCTGATCAACCCGATCGCCATGGAAGAAGGCCTGCGCTTTGCCATCCGCGAAGGCGGCAAGACCGTCGGCGCCGGCGTCGTTGCCAAAATCATTGCGTAATTTGTAAGGTTTGATGGAGGGGTATAGCTCAATTGGCAGAGCGTCGGTCTCCAAAACCGAAGGTTGTAGGTTCGATTCCTACTGCCCCTGCCACCCGGCTTTGATGAGTGTCGATGCTGAGGGTGGTTTGAAAAGATAAAAAGCAAGCCCGCCAGGAGTCAAAAACTCCAGGTGGGCTTAAGCGTCTGCAGAGACGCATGAAGATTGAACAGGAAATCGGCGACCATGGCCTCTTCTCAAGTTGAAACTGTCAGTACCAACGCCGACAAGGCCAGGTTGGCTGTGGCTGTCGCGCTGGTGCTGGCCTCGCTGGTGGGCTTCTATTTCTTTGCCAAGCAGGGTCAATTAGCCCAGTGGGGTGCCTTGATTGCTGGTTTGGTGGCGGCGGTTGCTGTGTTCATGACTTCGGAGTCGGGCAGGCAATTTGTGGCTTTTGGGCGCGACTCATGGCGCGAGGTCCGGAAAGTTGTCTGGCCGGCTCGTAAAGAAGCCATCCAGATGACGGCCTATGTATTCGGTTTTGTGGTGATCATGGCCTTGTTCTTGTGGCTTACGGACAAAACGCTCGAATGGGTGTTTTACGACCTGATCCTGGGATGGAAAAAATAATGAGCGATCTGAACGGCACGGTAGTCAGCGAAGTGGCGGCGGGAACGTCTCTCACGCCGACCCCAGGCATGCAGTGGTATGTCGTCCATGCCTATTCCGGCATGGAAAAAGCGGTCGAGCGCAACATCGTTGAGCGCATCAACCGCGCGGGCATGCAGTCCAAGTTTGGTCGTTTCCTGGTGCCCACTGAAGAGGTGGTTGAGATCAAGAACGGTCAGAAGAAGACGACCGAGCGCCGATTTTTTCCGGGCTATGTGCTGGTTGAAATGGTCATGGATGATGAGACCTGGCATCTGGTGAAACACACCAACAAGGTGACGGGTTTTGTCGGTGGCGCCAAGAATCGTCCGGCCCCGATCTCTGAGGAAGACGTTCAGAAGATCGTCAGCCAGATGCAGGTTGGCACCGAGAAGCCGCGCCACAAGGTCGAGTTTGAAACGGGCGAATACGTCCGCGTCAAGGATGGTCCTTTCACCGACTTCAACGGTACGGTCGAAGAAGTCAATTACGACAAAAACAAGGTTCGCGTTTCAGTCACGATTTTCGGACGTGCAACGCCGGTAGAGCTGGAATTCAGCCAGATCGAAAAAACGTAATTTCGATTCGGTAAATAATTTCGCGCCTTGCAACTCGGCGCGAAACGGTCCTTGCGGATTGTTTTTGAGTTGTGTAACCCCCGGGGAGCCCGGACCTGCCTTGGCAGCGTTCAGGCGTTATGACCCGCAAGGAGAAAAGTATGGCGAAAAAAATCGTCGGCTTCATCAAGCTGCAAGTGCCAGCTGGTAAGGCCAACCCGTCCCCCCCGATCGGCCCTGCGCTCGGTCAGCGTGGCCTGAACATCATGGAATTCTGCAAGGCATTCAATGCGCAGACCCAAGGTGTTGAGCCAGGCTTGCCACTGCCTGTGGTGATCACGGCATTTGCCGACAAGAGTTTTACCTTCGTCATCAAGACGCCTCCGGCAGGCGTCCTGATCAAAAAAGCCATCAAGCTCGACAAGGGTTCGTCCACGCCGCACACGGTGAAGGTCGGCAAGATTTCCCGCGCACAGCTTGAAGAAATCGCCAAAACCAAAATGAAAGACATGACGGCTGCTGACCTCGACGCTGCAGTTCGTACGATTGCTGGCACGGCCCGCTCCATGGGCGTGTCGGTGGAGGGTGTTGTATGAGCAAACTGACCAAACGCCAAAAAACCATTGGCGACAAAATCGACAGCAACAAGCTGTACGCAATCTCCGACGCCCTTGGCCTCGTGAAGGAATTTGCTGTCGCCAAGTTCGATGAATCCATCGACGTGGCTGTGCAGCTCGGCATCGATGCCAAGAAATCCGACCAGGTCGTTCGCGGTGCTGTCGTGCTGCCAAACGGCACCGGCAAGACCAAGCGCGTGGCCGTGTTCGCCCAGGGTGCCAAGGCTGAAGAAGCCAAAGCCGCTGGCGCAGACATCGTCGGCATGGACGATCTGGCTGCCGAAATCAAGGCAGGCAAGATGGACTTCGACGTGGTGATTGCTTCCCCTGATGCCATGCGTATCGTGGGTACGCTGGGCCAAGTGCTCGGCCCCCGCGGCCTGATGCCCAACCCCAAGGTTGGCACCGTGACGCCTGACGTGGCGCAAGCCGTCAAGAATGCCAAAGCCGGCCAGGTCCAGTTCCGTGTCGACAAGGCCGGTATTGTTCACGGCACGATTGGCCGCCGCTCGTTCGACACCGCCAAGTTGCAAGGCAATCTGGCTGCACTGATCGACGCGTTGCAAAAAGCCAAGCCGGCTTCGAGCAAGGGTGTGTATTTGAAGAAAGTTGCGGTTTCGTCAACGATGGGTGTGGGCGTTCGCGTCGACACGCAAACCATCGCGGCGTAATCGCAGAAATTTGGGTGCCCCGCAAAGGGCGCCCAATGTGGTGGGCTGCCGGGGTTCGTTCCGGCAGGTCATCAAAGACCGTTGGCGTGGCAGGCTTTTTGGGCTTGCCGCTTAATCGAAAGACAGCCAACGCAGATGGCGGTCCCGCTGCAGATGGTTTTGCAAAGAATCTGAAACAGTTGGTCGCTGAACATGAGCGTGTTGAAGGTTGAAGGTGGTGAAAGCCGCTGGAAGCTGACCACACATTTTTAAGGAGTAGACCTTGAGTCTCAACCGCAGTGAGAAACAAGCCGTCATTGATGAAGTGACTGGCCTCGCCGCTAAAGCTCAAACGCTCGTGATGGCGGAATACCGTGGTATCACGGTCGCTGACATGACCCGTCTGCGCAGCCAAGCCCGCGACAAAGGCGTGAACCTGAGTGTTCTGAAGAACACCCTGGCTCGCCGTGCCGTGGCAGGCAGTGCATTCGAAGTCGTGTCCGACCAGATGACGGGCCCGCTGATCTATGGCTTTTCCACAGATGCTGTGGCTGCTGCAAAAGTAGTCGCTGACTTCGCAAAAACCAATGACAAATTGGTGATTCGCGGTGGTGCATTTGGCGGTAAATCCCTGGACGTGAACGGCGTGAAGCAACTGGCCAACATTCCTTCCAAGGAAGTGTTGCTCGCCCAGTTGTGTGGCTTGCTGATGTCGCCTATGTCGCGTACGGCCGTTGTGCTGGGCGCCCTGGCGGCCAAAAAGGGCGGCGGCGCAGCCGATGCCCCCGCAGCAGCTGAAGCTGTAGCAGCGTAATTTGTACCCAACTTTTTAGGAAATTCAAAATGGCATTCGATAAAGACGCATTTTTGACCGCGCTGGATAGCATGACGGTCCTCGAACTCAACGAACTGGTGAAATCCATCGAAGAGAAATTTGGCGTGAGCGCAGCTGCGATGGCTGCTCCCGCTGCTGGCGGTGGCGGCGGTGCTGCTGCAGCTGCTGAAGAGAAGACCGACTTCAATGTCGTGCTGCTCGAAGCTGGCGCCAACAAGGTGTCGGTCATCAAGGCCGTTCGCGAAATCACCGGTCTGGGCCTCAAAGAGGCCAAGGACCTGGTTGACGGCGCTCCGAAGAACGTCAAGGAAGGCGCTCCAAAGGCTGACGCAGAAGCTGCGAAGAAGAAGCTCGAAGAAGCTGGCGCGAAAGTCGAACTCAAGTAATTCTTGGTGTTTGAGAAGGCTGGAAGACCGTAGTCGGGCTTCCAGCCTTTCGTGTTTCAAGGAACACACCGAAAAGCAGACTTAACCGTCTGCTTTCCAGTGTTCTTCGAACCCTGACAGGCCTGCAGCCTGTTCAGTGTTTTGTAGAAACACTGGAAAAATGATTGATACCAGTCCTTTTTCCAGTGTTTTCTGACCCCGACTGCAGAAAACGCCTTGGTTCGGGTGACGTGCAATGCGTCACCGTCCGCCATGGTTGGTAGTGGCCAACCACCAAGCTGCCTGAATACGTGGTGTATTCGGGCACGAGAGTCGCCAGAGCCCATCAACGCGGAGAACTCATGGCCTATTCCTACACCGAACGTAAACGCATCCGCAAAAGCTTCGGCAACCGCGAAAGCGTGTTGACTGTTCCCTATTTGCTGCAAATGCAGAAAGACGCGTACACAGCGTTCCTGCAAGCCGACCGTGCGCCTCAAAAGCGGACCGTTGAAGGCCTGCAGGCAGCGTTTGAAAACGCCTTCCCCATCGTCTCGCACAATGGTTTTGTCGAGATGAAGTTCATCGAGTACAACCTGGCCAAACCCGCATTTGACGTGCGCGAGTGCCAGACTCGTGGCCTTACTTTCGCCTCGGCCGTACGTGCCAAGGTGCAGCTGATCATTTATGACCGCGAATCCTCCACATCGCAGTCCAAGGTGGTCAAGGAAGTCAAAGAGCAAGAGGTCTACATGGGCGAAGTGCCGCTCATGACCGACAAGGGCTCTTTTGTGATCAACGGGACCGAACGCGTGATCGTGTCCCAGTTGCACCGGTCGCCTGGCGTGTTTTTTGAACACGACAAGGGCAAGACCCACAGCTCGGGCAAGCTCCTGTTTTCGGCCCGTATCATTCCCTACCGCGGTTCGTGGCTCGACTTCGAGTTCGACCCCAAAGACATCCTGTACTTCCGGGTTGACCGTCGTCGCAAGATGCCTGTCACGATTCTGCTTAAGGCCATTGGCCTGAACCCGGAATCCATCCTGGCCAATTTCTTTGTGTTCGACAATTTCCGCCTGATGGATAGCGGTGCACAGATGGAATTCGTGGCCGAGCGCATGCGCGGTGAAGTGGCCCGTTTCGACATTACCGACAAAAACGGCAAGGTCGTGGTCGCGAAAGACAAGCGCATCACGGTTCGCCATACCCGCGAGCTGGAGCAAAGCGGCACCACGACGATCAGCGTTCCCGAAGATTTCCTGATCGGCCGTGTGGTCGCCAAGAACATCGTTGATGCTGAGACCGGTGAAATCATCGCCAAGGCCAATGATGAACTGAGCGAAGTGCTGCTGAAGAAGTTGCGCGTTGCCGGCGTGCAGGACCTGCAGGTTTTGTATACCAATGAACTCGACCAGGGTTCGTACATTTCCCAGACTTTGCGCTCCGACGAAACCGCAGACGAGTTTGCTGCGCGCGTTGCCATCTACCGCATGATGCGCCCCGGCGAGCCACCCACCGAAGATGCCGTGCAGGCCCTGTTCCAGCGCTTGTTCTACAACCCGGATACCTACGATCTGTCCAAGGTCGGCCGCATGAAGTTCAATGCCCGCGTGGGCCGTGATTCGTCCACTGGCCCCATGGTCATGACCAACGAGGACATCCTCGCTGTCGTCAAGATCCTGGTGGACCTGCGCAACGGCAACGGTGAAGTCGATGATATTGACCACCTCGGCAATCGCCGCGTGCGTTGTGTCGGCGAACTCGCTGAAAACCAGTACCGTACCGGTCTGGCACGTATCGAAAAGGCCGTGAAAGAGCGTCTCGGCCAGGCCGAGCAAGAGCCGCTGATGCCGCACGATCTCATCAACAGCAAACCGATTTCGGCTGCGCTGAAAGAGTTCTTCGGTGCATCGCAACTCTCGCAGTTCATGGACCAGACCAACCCGCTGGCCGAAATCACCCACAAGCGCCGTGTATCGGCTCTTGGCCCGGGCGGTTTGACCCGCGAACGCGCCGGTTTTGAAGTGCGCGACGTGCACGTGACCCATTACGGACGCGTCTGCCCGATTGAAACGCCTGAAGGTCCGAACATCGGTCTGATCAACTCGCTGGCCTTGTATGCCCGCCTCAACGAATACGGTTTCATTGAAACCCCGTATCGCCGTGTGGTGGACGCCAAAATCACCGACCAGATCGACTACCTGTCGGCCATCGAAGAAGGCAAATACGTCATCGCCCAGGCCAACGCGGCTCTGGACGATGCCGGCAAGCTGACCGGTGACCTCGTGTCTGCCCGGGAAAACGGTGAGTCCGTACTGGTGGGCGCAGAACGCGTCCAGTACATGGACGTGTCTCCTGCACAGATCGTCTCGGTGGCGGCTTCCCTGGTTCCGTTCCTCGAGCATGATGACGCCAACCGCGCGTTGATGGGCGCCAACATGTCCCGTCAGGCCGTGCCTGTACTGCGCCCTGAAAAGCCGCTGGTCGGCACGGGCATTGAGCGGGTTGCTGCGGTTGACTCCGGCACCGTGGTGACTGCCAATCGCGGCGGTGTGGTGGACTACGTTGATGCAACCCGTATCGTGGTGCGCGTCAACGACGCAGAAGCCCTCGCCGGCGAAGTCGGTGTGGACATCTACAACCTGATCAAGTACCAGCGTTCCAACCAGAACACCAACATCCACCAGCGTCCTATCGTCAAGATCGGCGACAAGCTGGCCAAGGGTGACGTGATTGCCGACGGTGCATCGACTGACCTGGGGGAAATCGCCATTGGCCAGAACATGCTGATCGCGTTCATGCCATGGAACGGCTACAACTTCGAGGATTCGATCCTGATCTCCGAGCGCGTAGTGGCCGAAGACCGCTACACCTCGATTCACATCGAAGAACTCGTCGTGATGGCCCGTGACACCAAGCTGGGTGCCGAAGAAATCACGCGCGACATTCCCAATCTGTCCGAGCAACAGCTGAACCGCCTAGACGAGTCCGGCATCATTTATGTCGGCGCTGAAGTCCAGCCGGGCGACACGCTGGTCGGCAAGGTCACGCCCAAGGGCGAGACCACGCTGACACCGGAAGAAAAGCTGCTGCGCGCCATCTTCGGCGAAAAAGCCAGCGATGTGAAAGACACTTCGCTGCGCGTGAGCCAAGGCTCGCAAGGCACCGTGATCGACGTGCAGGTCTTCACCCGTGAAGGCATCGTGCGTGACAAGCGCGCCCAGCAGATCATTGACGACGAACTCAAGCGCTTCCGCCTGGACCTGAACGACCAGTTGCGCATCGTCGAGGCCGACGCGTTCGACCGTATCGAAAAACTGCTGATAGGCAAGGTTGCCAACGGCGGCCCGAAGAAGCTGGCCAAGGGCACCAAGATCGACAAGGCCTATCTGGCCGATGTCGAGAAGTACCACTGGTTTGACATCCGTCCTGCCGATGACGAAGTGGCTGCGCAGCTCGAAAGCGTCAAGAACTCGATGGAGCAGACGCGCCACAGCTTCGACCTGTCTTTCGAAGAAAAGCGCAAAAAACTCACGCAGGGCGACGAGTTGCCAGCGGGCGTGCTCAAGATGGTCAAGGTTTACCTGGCCGTCAAGCGCCGCCTGCAGCCTGGCGACAAGATGGCCGGCCGTCACGGCAACAAGGGTGTCGTGTCCAAGATCGTTCCGGTCGAAGACATGCCGCACATGGCCGATGGCACACCGTGCGACATCGTGCTGAACCCGCTGGGCGTGCCTTCACGGATGAACGTGGGCCAGGTGCTTGAGGTGCATCTGGGCTGGGCCGCCAAGGGCCTGGGCCATCGCATCGGGGACATGCTGCAAGCCGAAGCCAAGGTGCAGGAAATCCGCAAGTTCATGGAAACGATCTACAACAAGTCAGGCCGCGCAGAGGACCTGGCGAAGTTGTCGGATACCGACATCATCGAGATGGCCGGCAACCTCACCACTGGCGTGCCTTTTGCCACTCCCGTGTTTGACGGTGCTTCCGAGGCCGAGATCATGGGCATGCTCCAGCTGGCGTATCCGGACGACATTGCCAAGGCCAAGGGCCTGACGGCAACGCGTACCCAGGCCCAGCTGTATGACGGCCGTACGGGTGATGCGTTCGAGCGCACGACCACGGTGGGCTACATGCACTTCCTGAAACTTCACCACCTGGTGGACGACAAGATGCATGCACGGTCGACCGGTCCTTACTCGCTCGTTACCCAGCAGCCGCTGGGCGGCAAGGCGCAGTTCGGCGGACAGCGTTTCGGCGAGATGGAGGTCTGGGCGCTGGAAGCGTACGGCGCCGCCTACACGCTGCAGGAAATGCTCACCGTCAAGTCGGACGACGTGCAGGGCCGTACCAAGGTCTACGAAAGTATCGTCAAGGGCGAGCACGCGATCACGGCCGGCATGCCCGAGTCGTTCAACGTGCTGGTCAAGGAAATCCGCTCGCTCGGTATCGACATCGAACTCGAACGCAGCTAATCAACAGGAAAGAAAAGGATTTAACTCATGAAATCATTACTCGACCTGTTCAAGCAATTCACGCCGGATGAGCATTTTGATGCCATCAAGATCGGCATGGCTTCGCCCGAGAAGATCCGTTCGTGGTCTTTCGGCGAAGTGAAGAAGCCTGAAACCATCAACTACCGTACCTTCAAGCCAGAGCGCGACGGTCTTTTTTGCGCCAAGATCTTTGGCCCCATCAAGGACTACGAATGCCTGTGCGGCAAGTACAAGCGCCTGAAACACCGCGGTGTCATCTGCGAAAAGTGCGGCGTTGAAGTCACACAAACCAAGGTTCGCCGCGAGCGCATGGGTCACATCGATCTGGCCGCACCGTGCGCGCACATCTGGTTCCTGAAGTCGCTGCCGTCGCGCCTGGGCCTGGTGCTCGACATGACGCTGCGAGACATCGAACGCGTGCTGTACTTTGAAGCATATGTAGTCACCGACCCCGGCATGACCCCGCTGAAGAAATTCAGCATCATGTCGGAAGACGACTATGACGCCAAGCGCAAGGAATACGGTGATGAATACACCGCCAAGATGGGCGCGGAAGGCATCAAGGACCTGCTCGAAGGGCTGGATCTCGACGTTGAAATCGAGAAGCTGCGCAACGACCTGACCGGTTCCGAAATCAAGATCAAGAAGAACGCCAAGCGCTTGAAATTGATGGAAGCGTTCAAGAAGTCCGGCATCAAACCGGGCTGGATGGTGCTCGACGTGCTGCCTGTGCTGCCGCCGGACCTGCGTCCGCTGGTGCCACTGGACGGCGGCCGTTTTGCGACCTCCGACCTGAACGACCTGTATCGCCGCGTGATCAACCGCAACAGCCGTCTGCGCCGTTTGCTGGAGCTGAAGGCGCCTGAAATCATTGCCCGCAATGAAAAGCGCATGCTGCAGGAAGCTGTGGACTCGTTGCTCGACAACGGACGCCGCGGCAAGGCCATGACGGGCGCCAACAAGCGCGCACTGAAGTCTCTGGCCGACATGATCAAGGGCAAGTCAGGCCGTTTCCGCCAGAATTTGCTGGGCAAACGCGTCGACTACTCCGGCCGTTCTGTTATTACTGTGGGCCCAACACTCAAGCTGCACCAGTGCGGCTTGCCCAAGCTCATGGCGCTGGAACTGTTCAAGCCCTTCATCTTTGCGCAGCTTGAGTCGCGCGGCATCGCCACGACGATCAAGGCAGCCAAGAAGGAAGTCGAATCCGGCACGCCAGTGGTGTGGGACATCCTGGAAGAGGTGATCAAAGAGCACCCTGTGATGCTGAACCGTGCGCCTACGCTGCACCGTTTGGGCATTCAGGCCTTTGAACCCATCCTGATCGAGGGCAAAGCCATCCAGCTGCATCCGCTCGTCTGTTCGGCCTTCAATGCCGACTTCGACGGTGACCAAATGGCTGTCCACGTACCACTGTCGGTAGAAGCACAGATGGAAGCCCGCACCCTGATGCTGGCTTCGAACAATATCCTGTTCCCTGCCAACGGCGAACCGTCCATCGTTCCTTCGCAGGACGTTGTGCTGGGCCTGTACTACACGACCCGCGACCGTACCAACGGCAAGGGCGAAGGCCTGGTGTTCTCCGACACCGGCGAAGTGCGCCGGGCATTTGACGCGGGTGAGCTTGACCTGAACGCCCGCATCAGCGTGCGCCTGACCGAGTACACCAAAGACAAGGCCACCGGCGAATTTGTGCCGTCGACCAAGCTGTGGGAAACCACGGGCGGCCGTGCACTGCTGTCCGAGATCCTGCCCAAAGGTTTGCCTTTCTCCAACATCAACAAGGCGTTGAAGAAAAAGGAAATCTCCAAGCTGATCAACGTGTCTTTCCGCAAGTGCGGATTGAAAGAGACCGTGGTGTTTGCCGACAAGCTGCTGCAGTCGGGCTTCCGCCTGGCGACAAAAGCCGGCATCTCGATCTGCATCGACGACATGCTGATCCCCAAGGAAAAGCCCGCCATCATTGCGCGCGCACAAAAGGAAGTCAAAGAAATCGAGCAGCAGTATGTCTCGGGTCTCGTGACGTCCGGCGAGCGCTACAACAAGGTGGTCGACATCTGGGGCAAGTCCGGCGACGAAGTGTCCAAGGTGATGATGGCCCAGCTTTCGAAAGAAAAAGTACTGGACCGCAACGGCAAGGAAGTCGAGCAGGAGTCCTTCAACTCCATCTACATGATGGCCGACTCCGGCGCCCGCGGTTCCGCTGCGCAGATTCGCCAGGTCGCCGGTATGCGCGGTTTGATGGCCAAGCCAGACGGCTCCATCATCGAAACGCCGATTACCGCCAACTTCCGTGAAGGCCTGAACGTGCTGGAGTACTTCATCTCCACCCACGGTGCCCGTAAGGGTCTGGCCGATACGGCGCTGAAAACGGCCAACTCCGGCTACCTGACGCGCCGCCTTTGCGACGTGGTTCAGGATCTGGTGGTCACCGAAGAAGATTGCGGCACGCAAGAGGGTTCCCTCATGCGCGCCATCGTCGAAGGTGGTGAAGTCATCGAATCGTTGCGCGACCGTATCCTCGGCCGCACAGCGGTCGAAGACATCCTGCACCCGGAAAACCGCTCGGTGCTGGCCAAGGCCGGGGTCATGCTGGACGAAGACCTGATCGAAGAGCTCGAAGCAGCCGGCGTGGACGAAGTGAAAGTGCGCACGGCACTGACCTGCGAAACCCGTTTCGGTCTGTGCGCCAAGTGCTATGGCCGAGATCTGGGTCGCGGCGGCCTCATCAACATCGGCGAAGCCGTCGGTATCATCGCCGCGCAGTCGATCGGTGAGCCCGGCACGCAGCTGACGATGCGGACCTTCCACATCGGCGGCGCCGCATCGCGCGCAGCGATTGCCTCCAGCGTCGAAGCCAAGTCCAACGGCGTGATCGGTTTCAATGCGCCGATGCGCTATGTGACCAACAGCAAGGGCGAGCTGGTCGTGATCGCCCGTTCCGGCGAGATCATCATCCATGATGAACACGGCCGTGAGCGTGAGCGCCACAAGGTGCCGTACGGTGCCACGTTGACCGTCAAGGCCGACCAGACCATCAAGGCCGGCGCCATTCTGGCCAACTGGGATCCGCTGACGCGCCCCATCATTACCGAGTTCGCCGGCAAGGTGGCCTTCGAGAACGTGGAAGAAGGCGTGACGGTTGCCAAGCAGGTTGACGATGTGACGGGTCTGTCCACCCTGGTGGTGATCGATCCGAAACGCCGCGGCGCCACGAAAGTGATCCGTCCGCAGGTCAAGCTGATTGACGCCTCCGGCCATGAAGTCAAGATCCCCGGCACCGATCACTCGGTGACGATTGGCTTCCAGGTGGGTGCGCTGGTCCAGGTGCGTGACGGCCAGGACGTGGGCCCCGGCGAAGTGCTGGCCCGCATCCCGATCGAAGGCCAGAAGACCCGCGACATTACCGGCGGTCTGCCGCGTGTTGCCGAGCTCTTCGAAGCCCGTACGCCGAAAGACAAGGGCACGTTGGCTGAAATGACCGGTACTGTGTCCTTCGGTAAAGAAACCAAAGGCAAGGTCCGCTTGCAGATCACTGATCCTGAAGGCAAGGTCTGGGAAGACCTGGTTCCGAAGGAAAAGAACATCCTGGTGCACGAAGGCCAGGTGGTCAACAAGGGCGAGTCGATTGTGGACGGCCCGGCCGACCCGCAAGACATCCTGCGCCTGCTGGGTATGGAAGAGCTGGCACGCTACATCGTCGACGAAGTGCAGGACGTTTACCGTCTGCAGGGCGTGAAGATCAACGACAAGCACATTGAAGTGATTGTTCGCCAGATGCTGCGCCGCGTGGTCGTTGAAAACGTGGGTGACTCCAGCTACATCGCTGGTGAACAGGTCGAGCGTTCTGCCATGCTGGATGCCAACGACGCCCTGCGCGCTGACGGCAAGATTCCGGCAACGTTCAGCAACTTGTTGCTCGGTATCACCAAGGCTTCGCTGTCGACCGATTCGTTCATTTCTGCGGCTTCCTTCCAGGAAACCACCCGCGTGCTCACCGAGGCTGCCATCATGGGCAAGCGCGACGAGTTGCGTGGCCTGAAAGAAAACGTGATCGTCGGCCGCCTGATTCCCGCCGGTACCGGCATGGCCTACCACGAGGCACGCAAAGCCAAGGACCAGATGGACGACGCAGAGCGCCGCGCCATCGCTGAAGCCGAAGCGGCCGAGCTCGAAGCCATGCCCGCCGCAGCCGAAGCGGGTGGCGACAGCGCGGCTTCCGAGTAAGCCAGACTGACTCCCGCGCCGTAAAAGGCGCCAGGCCCCACATCCCGCAAGGGTGTGGGGCTTTTTTTATGGCAGGACGTCCGTCGCGTGGCAATCATGCAGGCGGGGATCTAAGCGAAATTGGGGTTTTGCGCATATCGGATGTGCGCAATCAGCTATAAAAATCATAGCGTTTTGTGGCAATCAAAAACAGCCTGCAAGCTTGCCGATTGAGCCCAAAAACAGTTAACCTCGCGGCAGTCGCCCGCCGAGCTGTCGGGTGAGTGTCAGCTCATGTCGCACCAAGGAATATCCATGCCTCTTAGCACGCTTGTTTTCGTCATTGTGTTTGCCTTGCTGGTTTTCTGGGCCGTAGGCGCCTACAACCGGCTGGTTCGGCTGAAAAACATCATTGCCAACGCTTTCGCCCAGATCGATGTGCAGCTCAAGCGCCGCTACGACCTGATTCCCAATCTGGTCGAAGCCGCCAAAAAATACCTGCAGCATGAGCAAAGCACGCTTGAGGCGGTGATGCTTGCGCGCAACCAGGCGCGCACGGCCAGCGATGCGGTGCGCAGCCGCCCGGCCAATGCTGGCGCCGTCGTGGCGCTGGCCGCCGCCGAGCAGTCGCTGGACGGCAGCCTGGGGCGGCTTTTTGCCGTAGCCGAGGCCTACCCCGAACTCAAGGCCGACCAGACCATTCGTGAACTCAGCGAAGAGCTCACCAGCACCGAAAACAAGGTCGGTTTTGCCAGGCAGGCTTATAACGATGCCGTGCTGGACTACAACAATGCGCAGGGGCAGTTTCCCGCGCTGCTGATTGCCCGCACGTTCGGTTTTGCGCCCTCAGCCATGCTGCGCGCAACCGAAACACCGGCCGAGCGTCAGGCTGTGCGTGTCCAGTTCTGAAAACGTGGCCCCCACGCTTGTCACTTCGTGTATCACGCGAGGCCTTGCAGGCCGCGGCTCGCGAGACGCTTCGCCTCTGTCGCCTGTCCAAAGCTGCTCAAGCAGCTTTGGAGCCGCAGGCTCCAGCCCCTCGGGGGTCGCTGCGCCTGCGGCCCGGCAAAGCCGGTTCCGCGGCCCTGGCTGGTTTGGATCCTCTGTAAGCTGCCTGCGTGCTCCTCGGGTATTGAAGGGGGGGCTGTGAATGCGCTTTTTTGAGCGCCAGGAGACAGCGCGCGGGCAGACCACGCGGCTGCTGGTGCTGTTCGGCTTGACAGTGCTTGCACTGGTTGTGGCGGTCAATGCCGCGCTGGCGCTCACCTGGCGCCTGGTGGCCCCCGGCTTCAGTGGCTACCCCGGCTACTTCTTTGCGGTCAACACGGGCATGACCCTGCTGTTCGTGTTTGGCGGCTGGTGGCTGGAAACCTCTGCGCTGAAGGGCGGCGGTGAGAAGCTGGCGCGCCGTGCGGGTGCCCGGGAAGCCTGGCCAGCCAGCCGGGAGGCCGAACAAAAGCTGTGCAACATCGTGAGTGAGCTTGCCATTGCCGCCAGCATGCGGCCGCCCCAGGCCATGGTGCTCGACCGGGAAGAGGGCATCAATGCGTTTGCCACCGGCTGGGATGAGGACGACTCGGTGGTGGCGGTAACGCGCGGTGCACTGGAGTATCTGACACGCGACGAGCTGCAGGGCTTGGTGGCACATGAATTCAGCCATATACGCGAAGGCGATACGCGTCTGAACATGCGGCTGGCCGGTATGGTGTTCGGGCTTGAGATGGTCTTCAACCTCGGACGCAGCATGTGCGCGCAGAACGACAGCGGCGGGCGTTCTTTCCTTGCCTTGCCCGGCTTTGCCATCATGACCACAGGCTCGCTCGGATGGCTTGCGGGGCGTGCACTGAAGGCGGCGGTGTCGCGCCAGCGCGAGTTCCTGGCAGATGCGCGAGCCGTGCAGTTCACGCGCAGCAAGGATGGCCTGGGTGGCGTGCTGCGCAAGGTGGCGGGCCAGCAGGCGCAGGGGCTGATGCCGCGCAGCGTGCACCCGGCCGTGCAGCACATGCTGCTGGTGGGCCTTCGTGCAGATACCCACTGGTTCGCCAGCCATCCTCCATTGGCCGAGCGCATTCGCCGCATCTATGGCCGGTCAATGGAGGCGCTACCCACGCAGCGCGATGATGAAATGCCGACGCGGCCGGACGCCATTTTCTAGATTCGCCATGGCAGCAATAACTTTCCAATAAGCACATCGCCATTGGGTTGAACGGCAGGGCTCCAACTGCTGCCGAAGTACTGGATACTCCCTATAGGGTGCAGGGAGCGCCACGTTAAATTGTCAGTTGAAAAGACGGCTGCCCCAAAACGACAGGAGAACCTATGAGAACGTTACGTCTTCCAATATTCAGGAGCTTCAAGCGCCTTGCGCTGCCCTTGCTCTGCCTTGCGCTCAGCCCCATGGCGCAGGCGCAAAACGCCGGCACCAAAGAAGCGCTCTACGCCAGGGGTCTGGCGGCAACCTGCGCCAACTGTCACGGTACCAATGGCAAAGTGGTTCGGGGTTCCGCGGTCACTTCGCTTGCAGGCCTCGACAAGGGTTACATCGTTGCGCAGATGAACGCCTTCAAGGCCGGTACGCGGCCCGCCACGGTGATGCACCAGATCAGCAAGGGCTTCAACGACGCGCAGATCGAGTCGCTGGCCAGCTACTTTGCTGCACAGAAGAAGTAAGGAACAGACACCATGAATACGTCTCCTCACACTGTTTCGCTGGCGGGCTTCAAGCGCCGCTCTTTCCTGCAGTCAAGCGCTGCCCTGGGCCTGCTGGGCCTGGCCGGTTGCGCCAGCACCTCGATTCCTTCCAAGGCCAAAGTGGTTGTTATAGGCGGCGGCTACGGCGGCGCCACAGCTGCCAAATATGTGCGCCTGCTCTCGGACAACAAGATCGACGTGGTGCTGATCGAGCCGCAGGACGCGTTTATCTCCTGCCCTATCTCCAACCTCGTGCTCAGCGGCGGCAAGCAGATCGGCGACCTTACGACGTCGTATGCGGGCCTGTCGCGCAACCACGGCGTCACCGTGGTGAAGGACTACGCCAGCGCCATCGATACCGCGAAGAAAACGGTTACGCTGGCAGGCGGCGCCACCATCGCCTATGACAAGCTGGTGGTCTCGCCTGGTGTCGAACTGATGTTCGGCAGCATCGAGGGCCTGAAAGACGCCAATGCCTCCGGCCAGGTCCTGCAGGCCTGGAAGGCCGGCGCGGAAACCGTGGCGCTGCGCCGGCAGCTTGAAGCCATGCCCGACGGCGGCGTTTACGCGATCACCATTCCCGAAGCGCCATACCGTTGCCCACCCGGCCCGTACGAACGCGCCAGCGTCATTGCCGGCTACTTCAAGGCCGCCAAACCGCGCAGCAAGGTGCTCATCCTTGATGCCAATCCGGACGTGACATCCAAAGGGCCGCTCTTCAAGAAAGTGTGGGCCGAGCAGTACAAGGGCATCGTCGAATACCGGGGCCAGCACAAGGCCACGTCGGTCGATGCGAAGGCCGGCCTTATCAAATTTGATGTGCAGGACGACGTGAAAGCCAACGTGCTCAATGTGCTGCCCGCCATGCGTGCCGGCACGATTGCCGTGCAGGCAGGCCTCAACAACCAGGCCAACAACCGCTGGTGCGGCGTTAATTACCTGACGTTTGAATCCACTGCCGCAAAGGACGTGCATGTTCTCGGCGACTCCATTCAGGTCGCGCCGGCCATGCCCAAGAGCGGCCACATGGCCAACAACCATGGCAAAGTGGCGGCCGCCGCCATCGTGGCCCAGCTCTCGGGCTGGGAGGTCAACCCCGCGCCCATGCTCACCAATACCTGCTACAGCTTTGTCGACAACAAGAATGTGATCCATGTGGCCAGCGTGCATGAGTATGTGGTGGCAGAGAAAACTTTCAAGGCGGTAGCCGGCTCCGGCGGCGTCAGTGCCGGGCCTACCGAGCTTGAGGGCGTCTACGCGCTGAACTGGGCGAGCAATATCTGGGCAGACAGTCTCAGTTAGCCCCCACGGTCGTTCGCTTCGCGTAACTCCCTGCCCCCCGAGGGGGCCGCTGCGCCTGCGGTCCGGCAAAGCCGGTCCCGCGGCCCCTGCTTGCAATTCGGGGTGGCGCGGCGGGGACTTGCTACTGGTCTAATACAGGTTGCCGTCCCCTTCGGGCGGTATCCGTGAGACAAATGCAAGACAACCCGACCCAAGTCCCCCTGTGGCGCCAGCTTCAGGGCGCTGCTTCCCTTTTAATGGCCGTGCGTGATGGCCAGTCCATGACCGCCGCGCTGGAAGATGTGGATGCCGCGTTGCGGCCCGGCGTCCAGGCGCTGGGTTTTCACACGCTGCGCTGGCTGGGCCGCGCCGAGGCCTTGCGCCAGCAACTGGCGCGCCGCCCGCCGCCGCCCGAGGCAGATGCGTTGCTGTGTGTCGCCCTCGCCTTGGCCTGGAACGAAATCGATGTCAGCTGGCCGGAACAATTTTCCGGCGGGCCGCCCCCAGGAAAATTAGCCCCTTCTTCTTCTGAATGGGGCAGCGCACCGCCGAAGGCCCGCGAAGCGACAAGCGCGGGGGCCAGATACACGGCACACACGTTGGTCGACCAGACCGTTGAAGCCGCCAAGCGCGGCGACGCCACACAGCACCAGGCCAGCTTTATCAATGGGTGCCTGCGCCGGTTCTTGCGCGAACGCGAGGAGCTGGTGGCACGCACCGAGAAAAGCCCGCAGGCCGTGTGGAACCATCCCCAGTGGTGGATAGACCGGGTGCGCAAGGACCACCCCGGGGACTGGCAGGCCATACTGCAGGCCAACAATACCCAGGCACCGCTGATCTTGCGCATTAATGAGCGAAAAACGACTCAAGCCCAATACCAGCATGCGCTGGCAGCTATCAATATTGAAGCAACACCGGTCGGCAGGCAGGGAGTCATCCTCGCCCGTGCGCAGGCCGTGAGCTCGTTGCCGGGCTTTGCGGAAGGGCATTTTTCGGTTCAGGACGCCGCGGCGCAGCTGGCTGCGCCTTTGCTTCTGGATGGTTTGAAAGCCGAGGGCGGTGAAGCCGGGAGGCTGAAAGTGCTGGATGCCTGTGCTGCACCGGGCGGCAAAACCGCTCACCTGCTTGAACTGGCCGATTGCGACGTGACAGCGCTGGACATTGATGCGCGCCGCTGCGAGCGCGTGAAGCAGAATCTGCACCGCCTGGGTCTGCAGGCTGACATCCGTGTCGGCGATGCCGGCCAGCCTGATTCCTGGTGGGATGGGCAGGCATTCGACGCGATCCTGCTGGATGCACCCTGTACGGCTTCGGGCATCGTGCGGCGCCACCCGGATGTACGCTGGCTGCGCCGGCCCACGGACATCACCCAATTGGCCGACATCCAGGCGCATTTGCTTAAAACGCTCTGGCTTTTGCTCAAGCCCGGCGGGCGCCTGCTGTATTGCACCTGTTCAGTTTTTCGCGCGGAAGGCGACAACCAGATACAAACGTTTCTTACGCACCACACCGACGCCTTATTAAAGCCTTCGCCGGGGCATTTGCTCCCCCAAAGTGGCGTCGGAGCGACGGTCTTCCCGGACAATTTGATGCGTGAACACGACGGTTTCTATTACGCCCTCCTTGAAAAACGCAGCCGCTGACAGCTGGCGGCGTGCGGTGGGCATCATGGGGCGTTTTCTGCCAGGGCTGTGCCTTTGCATCGCGATGGCCGCACCGGGACCGGCGTTGGCCACCGAGATCACGCAGCTGCGCGTGGAGCGCGGTGACGATGGTGTTCACCTGTCCGCGCAGGTCCGGTTTGAGCTTCCGGCGGTCGTGGAAGACGCCCTGCTCAAGGGGATCCCGATGTTTTTTGTGGTCGAAGCCGACATTTACCGCGACCGCTGGTACTGGACGGACCCGCGCGTGGCCAGTGCGGCCCGCACCGTTCGCCTGGCATACCAGCCATTGACCCGCCGCTGGCGCGTCAACATTGCTTCGGGCCTCATCACCAGTTCGGCGGGCCTGCGCGCCACACTGAACCAGAATTACGAGACCCTTCCCGAGGCCCTGTCTGCCATCCAGCGCGTGGCGCGCTGGAAAATCGCCGATGCGGCCGAGGTCGACCCCGACGCCGCCCACAAGCTTGATTTCAGTTTCAGGCTCGACCTGACGCAGCTGCCGCGCCCCTTCCAGATCGGGGTAGCCGGGCAAAAAGACTGGAATATCTCCGCGCAGGTCAGGGAGCGGCTGAAACTGGAGCCCGCCACGCCTGTGGTCTCCAGCGCCGAGGGCGTCAAGTGAACCTGCAGGTCAGCGGCGGCTCCCTCAAGAGCAGCAAGGCTTTTCGCTGGACGGTCGGTGTCGGGGTGGGGGCCATCGCGGCGCTCGGCCTGGTGCTGATGTTCCTGCTGACGCAGGCCACCGGCAATCGCGAGCTGTACGAGCGCAATTACGCACTGCTCTTTGTGCTCAACGTGGCCGTTGCCGGCTTGCTGCTGCTGGTCATCGGATGGATTGTGGCGCGCCTTGCACTGCGGCTGTACCGCGGCCGCTTCGGCAGCCGGCTGCTGGTCAAGCTGGCCGCCATCTTTGCGCTGGTCGGCCTCATGCCGGGGCTGATGATTTATGTGGTGTCCTACCAGTTTGTGTCGCGGTCGATTGAAAGCTGGTTTGACGTGGAAGTGGAGGGGGCGCTGGCGGCCGGGTTGAACCTGGGCCGGGCCACGCTGGACACCCTGGCCGCCGACCTTGGCAACAAGACACGACAGGCCGCCACCCAAATTTCCGAGACGCCGGACGCCATGGCTGGCCTCGCACTTGAACGCCTGCGCGACCAGCTCCAGGCCAGCGATGTGGTGCTCTGGAGCCCCTCGGGCCAGGTGATCGCCAGCGCAGGTGAGTCGCGATTTCTGCTGAAACCCGAACGCCCTTCGGTGCAGCAACTGCGCGCAGCACGCACACAGCGCGTTGTCACGCAGATTGAAGGCCTCGATGAGGTGGTGTCTGCCGGCAACGGCGAGCTGGCCGCAGGTGGGGCTGCCGGTACCGCGCCGGGGGCCGTTGCGCGGGTCAAGGCGATTGCCGTGGTGAACAACCCCAATGTGAACGTGCTGGGCGACGCGCGGTTTTTGCAGGTGACCCAGCTGCTGCCTGAGGGCCTGGTGGCCAATGCTGTCGCCGTCCAGGAAGCTAACCGCGAATACCAGGAGCGCGCGCTGGCACGCGGAGGCCTGCGCAAGATGTATATAGGCACACTCACGCTCAGCTTGTTCCTGGCCGTATTCGGTGCGGTACTGCTGGCCGTGGTGCTGGGCAACCAGCTGGCCAAGCCGCTGCTGGTGCTGGCGGAGGGCGTGCGCCAGGTGGCCCAGGGCGACTTGACACCCAAGGCCGCCCTGCAGGGCAAGGACGAGCTGGGCGGGCTCACGCGTTCTTTTGCCGACATGACACAGCAGCTGGCCGATGCCCGCTCGGCAGTGCAGCAAAGCATGAGCCAGGTTGATGCCGCGCGCGCCAACCTGCAGACCATTCTGGACAACCTCACCGCCGGCGTGATCGTGCTGGATGTGCATGGCCGCATCCAGTCCAGCAACCCTGGGGCTACCCGCATCCTGCGTGCGCCGCTGGCGGCATACCACGGAAAATCGCTGGGCGAAGTGCCAGGCCTGGGCCTGTTTGCCAAAGATGTGCTGGCCCAGTTCACCGATTACCTCAGCGATGGTGCGCCGCACGGGCTTGAGCATTGGCAGCAGTCTTTTGAGCTCAACGCGGCCGTGCCCGGTGCGCCCGACAACGCCATCACGCTGATCGCCCGTGGCGCCAAGATGCCGGGCACCGAAGAGTTTTTGCTGGTGTTTGACGATGTTTCCGAAATGGTGTCGGCCCAACGCGCGCAGGCCTGGGGCGAGGTGGCGCGCCGCCTGGCCCACGAGATCAAGAATCCGCTCACGCCGATCCAGCTGTCGGCTGAGCGCCTCGAAATGAAACTCACCGGCAAGGTCGGCGAACCCGAGCAGCTGTTGCTCACCAAATCCGTCAAAACCATCGTCGACCAGGTCGACGCGATGAAGCGGCTTGTGAATGAATTCCGCGACTACGCCCGCCTGCCGGCAGCCGAACTCAAGCCTGTTGACCTCAATGCATTGATCAACGATGTGATGCAGCTCTACCTCAGTGACGATCACAGCGAACTGCGCAGCGGCAGTGCCGCGGTTCCGGTCGTTACAGAGCTGGACCCCAAGGCCCCGAAAATCCAGGGCGACGACCAGCAGCTGCGCCAGGTCATCCATAACCTGCTGCAGAACGCCCAGGATGCGCAGGAAGGCAAGGAGGACGGGCGGGTCACGCTCAAGACCGAATACTCTGAAACGTCCAGGCGTGTGCGTCTGACGGTGCGCGACAACGGAACGGGCTTCCCCGAACATATCCTCAAACGCGCGTTCGAGCCCTACGTCACGACCAAGGTAAAGGGTACGGGGCTGGGGCTCGCGGTCGTCAAAAAAATTGCAGATGAACACGGAGCCCGCATCGATATTTCGAACCGCGTGGCAGACGGTTTGGTGCAAGGGGCACAAGTGTCGTTATCATTTGCAGTTGTGGCTTAACAACACATTCAGTAACACTTCGATATCCGCACGGCATTCGCAATAACAGGCAGGCAGCAATTCAATCATGGCAAATATTCTGGTGGTCGACGACGAGCTGGGCATACGCGACCTTCTCTCAGAAATTCTTAATGACGAAGGGCATCAGGTCGAGCTCGCCGAGAACGCCGCTCAGGCCCGCGCCGCCCGCGGACGTTCCAGGCCCGACCTCGTGCTACTGGACATCTGGATGCCCGACACTGACGGCGTGACGCTGCTCAAGGAGTGGTCTTCCAGTGGCTTGCTGACCATGCCCGTCATCATGATGAGCGGCCACGCCACGATCGATACGGCAGTCGAGGCTACCAAGATCGGCGCCATGGCGTTTCTTGAGAAACCCATCACCCTGCAAAAACTCCTGAAGGCCGTGGAGCAGGGCCTCACCAAGGCAGCTCCCCGCAAACCCGCCGTAATGAACAGCAGCCCCGCGGCACACGCAGCCGACCTCACGGTAGAAGCCGTGATGACCGGCGGGACCTTGCCGACACCCGTCGACCTGGGACCGCAGGCCACGCAGAGTTTTCTGCTGGAAAAACCATTGCGCGACGCGCGTGACGAATTTGAAAAAGCCTACTTCGAATTTCATTTGGCCAAGGAAGGCGGCTCCATGACCCGTGTGGCGGAGAAAACCGGCCTTGAGCGTACCCACCTCTACCGAAAGCTCAAGCAACTCGGCGTGGATCTGACCCGCGGCAAACGCGGCGTCTGACTCGCCGGCCCCCAGCGGGCCGGGCCTCCCTTTCTGGTGATATATAATCTGAGGCTCAGGCCCGGTAGCTCAGTCGGTAGAGCAGAGGATTGAAAATCCTTGTGTCGGTGGTTCGATTCCGCCCCAGGCCACCATATTCCATGCGCCCCAGCGCCCTTTTAGGGTTCTGGGGCGTTTCTACAATTCTTGTAGGTTTTCTACAATCCCATGACTTCCAGGTTGTTCGGTGTTAGCTTGGAAAGCTTCAAAGCAACCTTCGACCTGGAAAGGTCGCGCATAGGATCAGTGGATGGTTTACGGGCGTTGGCAATACTGATGGTATTCAACGTCCATTTTTTTGGCTTCTATTCCGCCCAAAACTACTTCCTGGCCAACGACAGTCTGCTGAGCAGGGTGATTGGCATCCTTCGCGCAGGGCATTTGGGTGTTGATCTGTTTTTTGTGATCAGCGGATATTTAATCTATCTGAGCATTCGCGGTAAGCGCCAAGGGTTTTCATTCTTTAAAAAACGCGCACTTCGGTTGCTTCCTGTTCATGTCCTTGTTTGCCTCTACGTTGCAACCGGTACCACAGGAATCAGCATTGGAATTGTGGCGTTGAATGCCAGTTTTCTTGCCCCCCTATTTGGAGTACCACTACTTAACGATGTAACGTGGTCATTAACATGGGAATGGCTTTTTTACCTGTTCATTTTTGCAGCGGCGGCACTGAACTTTAAAAACGAGATTTGGTTGATTGTCACGGTAGCTCTACTTGCAGCCAGTTTCCCATATCTGGCACGTGAAGTCATTGGCTGGCCAGTGTTTTTCCAACCGGAGCGATTCATTGGATTTTTGTTTGGTGTCGCCCTGGTCTTGTTTCAAAGGTTTAAGGAGTCAATTGTCCAGTCGGCTGTCTGGCAGGCTGCAGTAGGCACGTCATTTTTGGGCATTTTGATTTTGCAAATAATTTGGTCTCTTTGGAGCGGACGAATTGTGACTTATCCTTTTCAAGCAGGTTTTTACATAATTGCGGGTATTTTTTTTACCGTCATTTTGCAAGCTTGCTTACAGGAAGGAAGTAAAGTGCAGCGGTTTTTTGCTCATACATTGTTGCGCTTCATTGGGAAAATCAGCTACTCTTTTTACATCATTCACGCGATAGTAATCGGCACTTTTCTTAACCGCTTTTCGCCCGCTGATTCAATCGGCATGGTGTTTTTTTATTACGCCGTGGTTCTATGCGCCGTCATAATTTTGGCTAGTGGACTGTATTACCTGCTTGAAAAACCATACTTCAATAGAGCCGTTGAAGGCTGAGTTTCGATTTTGGCGATGATGACAAGCCTGCTGGCGTCCGGTTTCACCCGCGTTCCCGTTCGGGCTTTCAACGGAACTCAACAGCCTTCGAGTGGCCCGTCGCTCATGTCCAGCCTCCATCGATGACCAGGTCCTGCGCCGTCATCATTTCACTGTCATCGGAAGCCAGGAACATTGCTGCCTTCGCAATATGTTCAGGCATCAAATCCCCCGGCAGGCATTGCGCACGGGCCAGGTCTGCCTTGGACTCGGGTGTGACCCACAGCCGCAACTGTTTTTCCGTCATGGTCCAACCCGGCACCAGGGTGTTCACCCGAATGCGGAAGGGCCCGAAGTCTCGCGCCAGGCTCCTGGTGAGCCCTTGCACGGCCGCCTTGCAGGTGGTGTAAACCGGCATGCCGCCTTGCTTGAGCATCCAGCTGACCGAGCCGAAGTTGACGATGGAGCCACCGCCCAGCGCTTTCATGTCCGGCGCGACTTCCTGTGCCGCGAAGAACTGGTGCTTCAGGTTCACGGCGACACCCGCGTCCCAGGATTGCGGTGTCGTGTCCTCGATCAGGTGTCGCTCGTCGTTGGCCGCGTTGTTCAGCAACACCCGGATCGGCCCGATCTGGGAGCGAAGCACTTTGATCGCCTGGCGCATTTCGTCAGTGTCGGTGACGTCGCTGCGCATGAAATGCACGCGCTTGCCGAGCTCCTTCGCCACACTTGCCTGAAGGGCGAGTGCGTTGTCCACGTCGATGTCGATGAACCCGACCTTCGCATCTTGCGCTGCGAACTGCCGCACCAAGGTGGCACCGATGCCGGTCGACCCCCCGGTGATGAGGACGGACCGGTCTTTCAGGCTGGGATAGCGAGTTTGCATGTTCATGTGAATCGTCTCCTAAATTGCGATGTGCAGCGGCGGGGGGCACGCGCGATGCTAGGCTCGACTCGGGCCCGGCACCAATTCAATTTCCGGTGCGAGCGATAGCAATCCGCGCATCGTGCGCTCATGGATGCACACCTCAGGGGACGGGGTCAGTCCCCCACCCAACGCAGCTCGGAGGCGCGCAGATGGGCGAGCATGGCAGCCTGTGCGGCTATCGGATCGCGTGCATCCAGAGCGCTGAGAATAGCTTCATGTTCCTTCAGCGCAGCCTTCCAGGTGCGTGGGTTCTCGTATTTCGAAGACAGCTTGGCCGAGATCGGGCTGTGCCGTTCATCGAACAACTCGGCGATGATGCGGGCCATAACCGAATTACCACTCATCTGCGTGAGCGTCATGTGAAAGCGTCGATCAAGATCCAGCGGGGCGCGGTTGCGATCCGTTTCAGCCCTCATTCTCGTGACGATCGTCCTAAGCTGCTTGAGCTGCTCAGGGGTGCCGCGCGCGCAGGCAAGGATCACCACCGCGCTCTCCAGGGCGGAGCGCGTCTGCATCAGTTCCCTTGGGCTCTCGCCGAGTGCGGGTGTGGCCTTCCCGGAAGTGCGTTTAGGTTGAGGGCAGACGTAGACACCCGAGCCGCCACGGATCTCGACACTGCTCTGGACGTCCAGGGCAATCAATGCCTCGCGCAGCGAAGGGCGGGACACGCCCAGGAGCAATGCCAGCTCGCGCTCGGCCGGCAGACGGTCGCCGACCTGGAACGATCCTTTGGCGATCAATTCCCTGATCTGATCGGCGATCTGCTGATACAGGCGGCGGGGTTCGGCAGGCTTGGTAACTCTCATGACGGGGAAGGTGTAACGAAAGGATCATACCGTCGGGCGGTGCCCCTGCGTGGCCATGGCCGGTAAGTTGTGGTGGAAAAACCTTGTCTGGTCAGACCAAAATTGGTACATTCAAAAAATTGGCATGACCAAATTTATCAACCTTCAACGCTTCGATCTCGCTTCGATCCGGCTCGTGGTGCTTTGCGCCGAGTCCGGTTCATTGTCGGAAGCTGCGCGTCGCTGCCACTTGTCCCTGTCGGGCGCCAGCCACCGGCTGAAGGCTTTCGAGGACGCGGTCGGGGAGCCAGTCTTCCAGCGCCACCGCCGGGGACTGCGCATCACCATCCGTGGGCGCCACGTGGTGTACTGCGGCATGCAGCTTCTGGACTGGGTCGACCGCCTGGCCGGGCCGGCCTTGTTTGATGGCGAGATGCCGGAACTAATTTTGAACGGAATATCAGAGGCTGCGAAAGTACCGCTTCCGCTGCTGGGAGTCTCCCCAGGTTTTCCGAGATTCGAAAGCTCGCCGCCGAGAGTGGTCAGTCCAAATTAGCAAATATGTCGTTACCGGCCTGACCCCTGCACAAGGCCAATCATGCTGACGTGATCCGTGAAGGAACGCGGATTCCGGTTCCTCGCCCACGATGGAAAGTACATCCTCGTTTCCATCGTCCGCGACAGCATTACTCTCTCCGATCCTGAGTTCCACAAGCGCGAAGCCACGTTACTTGGCGGCCGCAACGCGACGGTCGAGGATTTCCGGACTGTCATGTCGACCCGCTCCTGGAGCTCGCCGCCCGTGTTGGCGTCGCAGGCAGGCTGACCCGCCTGCGGCGCCTTGGGTTCTGAGGGGCGATGCAGCCTTCGAAGCGGCGCAAGTCAAGGGAAAGCCCTGATGCGGTCCGTTATGGCCAGACCAAAAATGAATTGGTTAAGTTTTGGCCTGGCCAAATGCTTCGCGCAATCCTGCGCCGTTGTCAGCTCGCCGGCTTCAGAGACCGGCTTACTCTAAACAGGAGACAAGCATGCAAACGAGACGAGATATTCTGGCCGCGGGCGCGGCCGCAACACTGGCCGGCCTGGGCGCGCCGGCGCTGGCGCAGACCTACGAGCCGGCCTGCTTCAAGCCGTTCTCCGGCAACACCAAGACCATCCAGTATCCGGCCAAGAAGGGGCCGTACCGTATCGCGCTGGCCAATGGTTATGCCGGCAACAGCTGGCGCATCCAGATGATCAAGTCGCTGAAGGCTTATGCAGCAACGCCGGAGATGAAGCAGCACATCAAGGAGCTGAAGGTCGTGTCCACCGGCACGGACGTGGCTGCGCAACTTGGTGCCATCGACAACTTCATCAATGCGGGCTTCGACGCCATCCTCACGATCGCGGTGTCGCCCACCTCGTTCAAGCCGGTGATCAAGCGCGCCAAGGAGGCCGGTGTCGTGCTGATCCCGTTCGACAATGTGCTCGACACCGACGAGGTGATTCAGGTGAACGAAGACCAGCTGGAGATGGGCCGCCTGATGGGCCGCTGGCTGGAGAAAAATGGCGTGACCAGCGGCAAGGTGCTGGAGATCCGCGGCCTGCCGGGCAACTCGGTGGACCGCGACCGCCACCTGGGTTTCCGCGAGATCATGGACAAGCACAAGCAGGTCCAGATCATCGAAGTGGTGGGCAACTGGGACGACGGCACTTCGCAGAAGGTAGCGGCCGACGCGATTGCCGTGCATGGCCGCTTCAACGGCATCTACACGCAGGCTGGATCCAACGGCACCATTCGTGCGCTGATCGAGGCCAAGCACCCGTTCGTGCCGATCGGTGCGGAAGGGGAAAATGGCTTTCGCAAGATGGTCTATCAGCACCATAAGGACGGCCTCAAAGGCGCTTCGGCCGCGCAGTCTCCTGGCCTGGTCTCCGTGGCCCTGAAGGCGGCCATCGCCGCACTGCAAGGCCAAAAGCTGCCGCAGTACATCTCGGTGCCCATTCCCTACGTGGAATACCAGAACATGGCACCCGGCAAGAACTTCTACCCGGATTTGCCCGACACCTTCTACGTGGCCAACGAGTTTCCGCCTTGCAACATCAACCTGACGGCGCCGGACATCATGAAGCAGAGCGAGGGAAATACCTGAGATCAGCCTTGGAGTTTTAACGCCGGGCTGTGTGGCCGCGCCCGGCTTTTTCCTGTTTGGAGGCTTTTCTTTTCGTGACCCAGAAACTCTTGCTCGAACTCCAGGGCATCACCAAGCACTACGGCGGCGTATGTGCGCTTGACAGCGCGGACTTTGCTTGTACGGCAGGTGAAATCCACGCTGTTCTGGGCGAGAACGGTGCCGGCAAGTCGACCTTGATCAAGATCATCGCCGGCGTCGTTCAGCCCGACGCGGGTCGCATCCTGCTGGACGGCAAGGAACTGCGGCTGGACTCTCCGAACGCCGCGCGCGAGCGCGGCATCGTCTGCGTGTTCCAGGAACTGTCGCTGGTCCCGGACTTGTCCGTGTGCGACAACATTTTCCTGTCCAGGCCCCCGATGAAGTACGGCCTGATCGACGCCAGGACTCAGCAAGAGCGAGCTACCGAGCTACTCTCCTTGCTGGGTTGCGGCGACATCCATCCCATGGACCGCGTGCGCGACCTGCCGCTATCCCGCCGGCAGGTCGTCGAAATTGCCAAGGCGCTAGGTGCGCAGCCGCGCCTGCTCATCCTGGACGAGGCGACCTCCGCCCTCAGCAGCGAAGACGTGGAACGCCTGTACCGCCTGCTCTTCAGTCTGCGAGACCAGGGCGTCGCAGCGCTGTTCATCTCGCACCGCATGCACGAGGTCAAGGCGCTCGCCGGTACCTGTTCGGTCTTTCGCAGTGGTCGCCGCGTCGACACGTTTGCCAACGGCACGCGGACCGACGCTGAAGTGGTGCAACTCATGATCGGTCGTGACGTCGCCAAGTCGTACCCGCCCAAGACCGGTCCGGCCACGGATGCGCGACCGGCTGTCACGGTCAAGTCCTTGAGCTGGGAGCCCAGCCTCCGGGACATTTCGCTGGAGATTCTGCGAGGCGAGATCGTCGGCCTGGGAGGGCTGGACGGACAGGGGCAGCGCGAATTGCTGCTGGCGCTTTTCGGCGTGCTTAAGGGTGTGCACGGCGAAATCGAGGTTTTTGGTCAACCGGTCACCAATCTGACGCCACACATATGCAAGCAACCCGGGCTGGGGATTGCCCTCATCCCGGAGGATCGCAAGACCGAAGGGTTGGTCTTGCCCATGAGTATCCGTGAGAATGCGAGCCTTGCCCGGCTGGAGGCGCTCACGCGCTACGGCTTGCTGAGCCCGGGGGGCGAGCAGGCGGCCGTGGCGCAGATGGTGGACAAGTTGCGCATCAAGATCGGTTCCGTGGAAGACCCGGTGCAGACCTTGTCCGGCGGCAACCAGCAGAAGGTGGTGATCGCCAAGTGGCTGATGACCCAGCCGCGCGTGCTCCTGCTGAACGATCCCACACGCGGCATCGATGTGGCCACCAAGCAGGAAATCTATGTCCTGTTGCGCCAGCTTGCTTCCCAGGGCGTGGCCATCCTGCTCTACTCCACCGACTACGAAGAACTGATCGGCCTGGCGGACCGCATCCTGATCATGTACGAAGGACGCATCGCGCGCACGCTTGTCGGGGAGGAGATCACCGAGCAGGCGATTGTGGCCTCATCCCTCAACGTATCCCTCGCTTCAACCGAACCGGAGGCCGTCACATGAACAGGGAAGAATGGCTGCGAGGGCTGCGCCGCAACAGTGGTCCGCTGAGTGCGCTGGTGGTGTTCATCCTGATGTTTTCGCTGTACCTGCTGGAGCATCCGCGCTCGATATCGGTCGGCATCGTCACCACGGCCTCGAACAAGGCGGCGCTGCTGGCCATCGTTGCGATGGCCCAGACCCTGCCTGTCATCACGCGCGGCCTGGACCTCTCCGTGGGGATGGTGATGGTGCTCACCAGTTGCCTGGCCTCCGTCGTGGTGAACGGTGCGCCTTGGCAAGTGGCACTCGGGGTGGTGCTGGTATTGGCCTCCGGGGCGGCGGCCGGTGCCCTGAATGGTGCAATCGTCGTATTCGGGCGCCTGCAGCCGATCATCGTCACGCTCGCCACGGGCGCAGTGTTCTTCGGCCTGGCCTTGCTGCTGCGTCCTGCGCCGGGCGGGGAGGTCAGCGAGGGCTTGTCAGACGCGCTGACCGGTCGTCTCTTCGGCACGATTCCCACAACGCTGGTGTTGCTGGCCGTGGTCATCGTGCTGGGCTGGATGCCCTTCAGGCGCACGGTCATCGGCCGCGCCTGTTATGCCGTGGGGTCGTCCGAGCAGGCGGCTTATCTTTCGGGCGTTCCGTCGCAGCGGGCCAAATTCATCGCGTACACCGCCGCGGGACTGCTTTCAGGGCTTGCCGGGTTGCTGCTGTCGCTGATCTCCCTGTCGGGCGAGGCCAGCTCGCCGCAGGCGGGCCTGTACACCCTCAATTCCATCGCGGCGGTCGTGATCGGCGGAACCTCGCTCTATGGGGGCGCAGGGGGCATGGTGGGATCGGTGTTGGGTGCCTTCGTGTTGCGCACCATTGGCGACCTGCTGTTCGTGTTCAATGCGCCTGCGCTTTGGCAGCCGCTGTTCGAAGGACTCATCCTTCTGGCTGCTGTGTGCGTCGGCGCGCTCCACGTGCTTCGCCTGCGAAACCGCCTGGACCTGTTCTGATGACCAGCCTCTCCGTTGACACTCCGCGCTCCTCCGCCACCAGCAAGCGTGTGTTCCAGCGACTGCTGTTGAATCCGCCGGCCATGGTGGCCCTGTGTTCGCTGGCCCTTCTGCTGGCCGCCAGCGTCGTCAACAGCAACTTCCTGATGCCGGGCTACCTGCTGCTGCAACTGCAGATCGCCGCCTTCCTTGGCATCACAGCCGCCGGGCTCATGGCCGTCATCCTGTTGGGCCACATTGACCTGTCGGTGCCCTGGACCATCACCACCGGGGCAATGATGGCCGCCGCCGCGGGCGCCACCTATGGCGCCGGCTGGGCGATCCCCGCAGGCATCGCCTGCGGCGCGTTGATCGGCCTGGTCAATGGGTTGGGGGTGGCGATCCTGCGCATCCCTTCGATGATTTTCACGCTGGGCGCGAACGCCGTGCTGCAGGGCCTGATGGTCCTTTACTCAGGCGGGCATGCACCGGTGCACGGCGCTACCGAGCTGATGCGTGCACTGGGCGTCGGCAGGACGTTTGGCGTGCCCAATGCCGTGTGGACCTGGGTGGCCGTCTCATTGCTGTTCTACCTGGTGCTGGCGCGCACTGCCATCGGCCGCTACGTGTACATCATCGGCAACACCGAGCGCGCCGCCTACCTGTCCGGCGTGCGCACCGGCAAAGTCATCGTGCTGTGCTTCGTGGCCTGCGGGGCTCTGGCAGCGCTCGCCGGCATACTGCTCGCCGGCTACTCGGCCAACGCCTACCAGGCCATGGGTGATCCCTACGTACTGCCCGCGATCGCCGCGGTCGTGCTGGGCGGCACCAACATCCTGGGCGGCCGCGGCAGCTACCTGGGCACCGTTGCAGGCGTAGTGTTCATCGTGCTGCTGCAAAGCGTGCTTGCGGTGCTGCAGATGCCCGAGGCGGGCCGCCAGATCATTTACGGCGCGCTGATCCTGTGCATGCTGCTGCTGTATGGCCGTTCGGCCAGGGTGAGGTGATCTTGGCTGACCGCTATGGCATCCGGGGCGATTTCCTGCTGCACGATGTGCGTTTTCGCGGACTGGTTCCGCCGAACGGGTTTGTAGAAAAGCTCTTCACCGGCACGCGTTGGGCGGAGGGCCCCGTGTATTTTCCGGCCGGCGACTTCCTGCTGTTCAGCGACATCCCCAACAACCGCGTCCTGCGGTGGGTGCCTGACGGCGCAGGCGAGGGCAACGTAGTAGAGTTTCGCAGGCCCTCCAACTTCGCCAACGGCCATACGCGTGATGGCGAAGGCCGCCTGATCAGCTGCGAGCATGGCACGCGCTGCGTCAGCCGCACCGAGCTCGATGGCAGGCGCATCGTGATCGCACGCGCCTTTGAAGGCAAGCGGCTGAACTCGCCGAATGACGCCGTTGTCGCGCCCGATGGCGCCGTGTGGTTCTCCGACCCGACCTACGGGATCCTGTCCGATTACGAGGGTTATGCGGCCGAGCCCGAGTACGGTGGCCGTTACGTGTTCCGGGTCGACGCCGGGAGCGGGCGAATGGAAGCTGCCGCCACGGACTTCGTGCAGCCCAATGGATTGGCGTTTTCTCCGGACGGCACCCTGCTGTATGTGGCGGATTCCGGGGCATCGCATGATCCGCAGGGGCCACGACACATTCGGGTGTTTGACGTGGCAGCCGGCGGCCGGCTGCGAGGCGGCGAAGTCTTCGCCACCGTGGATGCGGGCATACCGGACGGCCTTCGCGTAGACCTGCGCGGCAATGTGTGGACCAGCGCCGGAGACGGCGTGCATTGCTTCTCGCCGCGGGGCGAACTGCTCGGCCGGATCCTCGTTCCCGAGCCGGTGGCCAATGTAGAGTTCGGCGGGCCGCGAGGTAACCGCCTTTTCATCACGGCCACGACGTCGCTGTACGCCTGCTACCTGGCGACGTCTGGTGTCTGGGCACGCAGCCTGGTGTAGCTCACGACGTCGCGGCGACTCTGAGAATGATGAGCCGCAGCTGGGCCCGCCGCTGTGGCTTGCAGCGGGCCCCGACTGTCAGTGTCAATACTTGCGGTTCGGGAATTCCTTGGCAGCCACTTCGGCCGGGAACACGCCCTCGATCGACTTGATCCAGCGTGGCAGCGTTTGCCCCGAGGCGGCTTTGGCTGCCGCTTCCATCAGCTGGGGACCAAGCAGGGGGTTGCACTCCACGCTGACATTCATCTTGCCGGCGATCATCGCCTCGAAGGCGCCCTTGACCGCATCCACGCCGATTACCAGGATATCCTTGCCCGGCTTCAGGCCCGCTTCCTCGATGGCCTGAATCGCGCCGATGGCCATGTCGTCGTTGTGCGCGTACAGCACGTTGACCTTCTTGCCTTCAGCCTTGAGGAAGGCCTCCATGACTTCCTTGCCCTTGGCGCGGGTGAAGTCGGCGGTCTGCGAGCGGATGATCTTGTAGCGCGGATTGGCTTTGAGCCCTTCCTCGAAGCCTTTCTTCCGTTCGATCGCGGGATCGGAGCCCACGGTGCCCTGCAGTTCGACGATGTTCACGTCGCCCGTGGTGTTCTTGGTGTTATCAAGCAACCACTGGGCGGCGCGCCGGCCTTCCTCGACGAAGTCCGAACCCACGAAGGTGGTCCAGGTGGAGGGATCCTTCACCACCACACTGCGGCTTTCCAGAATGACGGGGATCTTGGCGGACTTGGCCTCCCGCAGCACGGTATCCCAGCCCGTCGTGACGAGCGGCGCGAGGATGATGACGTCCACCTTCTGGGCGATGAAGGACCGGATTGCCTTGATCTGGTTCTCCTGCTTCTGCTGTGCGTCAGAGAACTTCAGTTCATAGCCGGCCGCGCTGGCAGCGGCCTTGACGGAGTCCGTATTGGCTGTGCGCCACTCGCTTTCGGCGCCGGTCTGCGCGAAGCCGATCACCAGCTTCTTGCCTTTCGCCTGGCTCCAGGCCGGTGTCGCCCAAGCGTATGCCAGGCCGGCGGCCGCCATGATGGCGGCAAAGCTGCGTCGTTTCATCGGGTTCATCTTGTGTCTCCTGTCTTCGTATCTGTTCGATCGGGTGCAGCACTCTTGCCTTACTGACCGCCCGGTGCTGTGGCGGGCGGCTGAACTCAGCCGGGATACCAGACCATGCGAGGGTCGTCGGGCGCTCGTTGGTACGTCCACGCGGACTCGACCATCCGGGCCATGTCGAACTGGGGGCGCCAGCCCAGCAGGAACTTCGCCTTGGTGTTGTCCAGCCACGTGGAGTGGTAGGGTGTGCGGACTGGCACGAGCGGCAGGCCCCGCGTGCGTGCCAGGTATGTCCCAAGCTCGCCATAGTCGAGTGGCTCGTCCATGCACACGTTCATCAGTTGCTGCCGGGCGCGTGGTGCGTCCAGGGCCAGCAAGATGGCATCCACAAGATCGCATACATGGACGAAGTTGCGCTTCACCGGTTGCCCATCCGGATCAAGCATCACCGGGACGGCGCCGCTGCGTACATGGTCGCGCGCTTCGCTCTGTGTCACCAGGTCCCGCCAGCGCGGGCCTCCGAACACGTCGTCGCCGAAGGACAAGGTGAAGCGGAAATCGTCTTTCTCCATGATCCAGGGTGCACGCAGGCAGCAGCCGTTCAGGTCATACTGGGCCTGGTACTGCTGGAGCATTACTTCTTCCAGTACTTTGGACAGGGCATAGCATCCAGGGTAGGCGGTATGCGGCTGGCTTTCTACCACCGGTACGGGGTGCGCGTAGTGGAAATGCCCGACAGCGGCGTCGCCGCCGACCAGCACGAATTGCCGGAAGGTGGTGCTTGTCCGGCAGCCCTCGAGCAACCAGAACATGCCCTTGACGGCGACATCCATCACCTCGTCCGGCGTTTCCTTGCTTGTGGCCAGGTGCAGCACGTGTGTCACGCCTTCGAGCGCGCGCTGCACGTCCGCGCGATCCTGAATGGAGCCCCGCACGCACTCCAGGCGTTCGCGGGGCTGCAACACACGGTTGTGGCAGAGCGCCCGCACGCGGAAGCGCTCGAGACTGGCGTCCTCCAGTACTCGCTGGATGAACGCGCGGCCCACCTTGCCGGTGGCACCCGTGACGAGAAGGAGTCCGGAAGAAGGTGGTTGCATTCGGGCCCTCTGAATGGCGCGGATGATAGCAAGCCGGCCCTGCTTTGGCGATCATGTTTTGGGCTTGATCCATACACGAATTCGTATGGGTTGCAACCTATATCGATTCCGGAGTTGTCCTCCTGGCTGTGCGCTTCAGAGGAGAAAAGACTTCGCTGCAAACGACATGGCGAAGCCAGCAGGAAAGAAAGTGGACTTGGCCTCGGGCGCGAGCCTTCACCGATTAGAGAGGGTGGCGGCTCTCTACGACGTCGGCGCCGTCCCTGTTTCTCGCCGGGTCACTGCGTTCGGGCGCTTGCACCGAGTGAAAACCACTTGCCGGGGAGGTGCCGGTTATTTCCGATCCATCGTTGCTTCTCTGTGGGCTTCGCGGGTCTGCGGTGTTGGTTGGTCAGGCCAATATTGACACATATGTAATATTGGTCTTACCCTGATCCGCGATCCTGCCGGAGACGTGTCACCGTCCAATGGCGTCTCGATCAGCGTCAACACTGTGTCAGCCATCACTGACTTACCGTATGACAGGGTTCGTTCCGGAACACCCATCAACCCGACAAGGAGGGGACCATGAAGGAGACAGTAAGCAAAGGCCTGAGGCACTGTGCGGCAGCAGCGGCGGCGCTGGCATGACGTGGCTCGCAACGGCGCGCGGGGGGCGTGGTGCCGTCGATCAGGCGCTGCAGGCTGCGATCGAATCCGCCGAACGCAACGCCTCGCCCGGCAAACGGCCCATCGTCGAGACACATATTCATTTCTGGCAGATGACGCGGCCCGGCGGTGTGCCATGGCCCACAGCGGCGGAAGGGCCGATCTTCCGCGACGTGCTGCCGCCGGAGTACAGCGCATTCGCCAGGTCCCAGGGCGTGGTGGCGGCCGGGATCGTGGAAGCGAGCGGCATTGTTCAGGACAACCAGTGGGTCCTCGACCTCACCAAAAACGATCCGTTTTACGCGTTCTTCGTCGGGAATCTCGAGATTGGCGCGCCGAACTTTTCCGCTGACCTCGCGCGTTTCGCAGCTGACCCGCGCTTTGTGGGAATCCGCGGCTATCTCACCGGCCCGGCTGAGGGCATCACGCTCAGCGCGGCACAGCTCACCAGCCTGCGCGACCTGGCAGCGCGCGGTATGATGCTCGACATCATCAGCCGGGGGACCAGGAACCCGAAGAGCCAGGTGCAGGCGCTTTGTACCGCGGTGCCCAATCTGCGCGTCATCATCGACCATTTGGGCGGCGCAACCGGGCCGGCGGTGGACCCCGCCTGGGCGTCCGACGTTCGTCACCTCGCCAGCGACTGCCCGAATCTGTACATGAAGTTTTCGTCGTTCTATGACATGTACGCTCCCGGCGACGTGGTTTTTCCGTCTCCCACCGACCTCGCTTCGTACAAGCCGCACTTCGACGTGCTGATGTCCGCGTTCGGCAAGGACCGCCTGATCTGGGGCAGCAACTGGCCGGTAATCACCCTGCACGGGACTTTCGAAGCCCAGATCGCTGTCGCCGAGGCGTATCTGGCCCCGTTCGGTGCCGGCGTGCGCGACAAAGTGATGTTCAAGAACGCCCTCGCGTTCTATCGCCGGCACAAGGCGTAGCGGACCAGAGAAACTGCCGGCTCAGCTCCGACGGCTTTCCCGCCACGAAGCCGGCGTTGCTCCCAGTTCCCGTTTGAACACTGTATTGAGGTACTGGACGGAACGAAAGCCGCTCGCCCGCGCGATGTCATCGATGCCCATTTGCGTGTTGCTGAGCAACTGAAAGCAACGCTGCAACTTGTACAGCAGGATTTCGTCGTGGACGGAGCGCTTCAACTCGCGGCGAAAGTACATCTCCAGCGATGAGCGCGAAAGCCCCACCGTTTCGGCAACCTGCTCCGTCTTGATGCCCTGGCAGGCGTATTGACGGATGTAATGGAGAGCACGCATCACGGTTGCGCTGTGTTCGACGTCGCGCGCGGTGGACGCGCGCGAATGCACGCCAGCCGGGGGCACGACCACACGCACGTCGTTCACCGGCGAGCCGCTCAGGGCTTGGTGCAACAGGTGCGCCGCGCGATGGCCCATTTCGTGGGTTCCCTGGCTGACCGAGCTGAGCTGGATTCTCGTCAGGTGCTGGCCCAGTGTGTCGTTATCGATCCCGATGATGGCGACTTCGTCGGGAACTGCGATTGCGCCGACGATGCAAGCCTGCAGCACCTGCCGTGCGCGCGCGTCTGTGACGGCGACTATGCCAACGGGCTTGGGCAGGCTTTGCAGCCAGGAGAGCAGTTTCCTTGTCGCGCTGCCCCATGTGGGCGCGCTGGTTGCCAGGCCCCGGTGGATCTCACCAGCCAACCCATCGCGGGCAAGGCGGGCAGTGAACGCTTTTTCGCGCTCCTGGGCCCAACGGTTGAGTGGCGATTCCGGCAGGCTGTAGCAGGCAAAACGAGAAAGCCCGGACTCCACCAGGTGGGTCAGCGCATGCGCGACCAGTTCGCGGTTGTCCGTCGCAACATACGGCACATCGACGGGGTAGCACGCTGGATCCTCGTAGGAGCCCCCGACGGCGACGACAGGTACGCGTACTCCTGTGAGGGCATGCGCCACGGCCGGATCGTCGTAGTCCGCGATGATCCCGTCGCCGTCCCAGTCGTGGATGCCGTCAAGCCGAAAGCGGAAATCCTCTTCAAGGAAGAGATCCCAGGCGACGCGCGTGTGGTTCACATAGTCGCCGATGCCCGTGATGATCTCACGGTCGTACACCTTGCTCGCATGGAAGAGCAATGCCACGCGCAGCACGGTGGGGCCACTTTGACGTAATGACGATTTCATGGTCGGGTCGGTTGACCATGAGGATACCGGCATATCGGACAGATTGCTGCGCTGCAGAAAGCAATTTCGCAAGCTGCCCTCGCAAATTTCGCAATCGCGGGCGGAGGCCGGCGGTTCTAGGATGGTGCCATTGGAAGCTGTTACCCACCACAAACATGAACTTTCTCGAATCCATCGCACCCGTACGCTATGAAGGCCCTCAGGCCACGACGCCCCTGGCCTACCGTCACTATGACGCCAGTGCCGTCGTGCTAGGCAAGCCGATGGCACAGCACCTGCGGCTTGCCGTCTGCTACTGGCACACTTTCGTGTGGCCCGGCAGCGATGTCTTCGGACAAGGCACGTTTGCGCGGCCCTGGCATGCCGGTGGAGACGAGTTGACGATGGCGCGGAAGAAAGCGGACGCAGCCTTTGGCCTGATTTCCCGGCTCGATGTCCCGTTCTACACTTTCCATGACACCGATGTGGCGCCGGAAGGCGCGAACCTGGCCGAGTACCGCAGCAATCTGTCCGCGATGGTGGATGTGCTCGCCCAGAAGCAGAAAGAAACCGGCATTTCGCTGCTATGGGGGACTGCCAACCTGTTCAGCCACCCCCGCTACGCAGCCGGCGCAGCGAGCAACCCGGACCCCGACGTCTTCGCGTACGCGGCGACGCAGGTTTTCAGCGCACTCAATGCCACCCAGCAGCTTGGCGGTGCCAACTACGTGATGTGGGGTGGGCGCGAAGGCTATGACACCCTGCTCAATACCGATCTGCAGCGCGAGCGCCAGCAGCTGGGCCGATTCATGCAATTGGTGGTGAACCACAAACACAAGATCGGTTTCAAAGGGCAACTGCTTATCGAGCCCAAGCCGCTGGAGCCGACCAAGCACCAATACGACTTCGACAGCGCCACTGTGTATGGCTTCCTGAAGGAGTTCGGCCTGGAAAAGGAGATCAAGCTCAACATCGAGGCCAATCACGCCACGTTGGCGGGCCACAGCTTCCAGCACGAGATCGCAACCGCTGCCTCCCTCGGAATTTTCGGCAGCATCGATGCCAACCGTGGCGACCCGCAGAACGGATGGGACACCGACCAGTTTCCCAACAGTGTGGAGGACCTCACGCTGGCACTCTACGAAGTCCTCCGCGCCGGCGGAATCGGCAGTGGCGGGTTCAACTTCGACGCGAAAGTGCGGCGCCAAAGCATGGATCCGGTTGACATTCTGCACGGGCATGTGGGTGCGATCGATGCGCTGGCGCTGGCACTCAAGAGTGCCGCGCGTTTGATGGAGTCCCGCGAGCTTGAGCAGTTCCGCCAGCAGCGCTACGCGAACTGGGACGGTGAACTGGGGCGGCGCATCATCACTGGCGACATGAGCCTCAGCCAGCTCGCCGAATATGCCTTCGTCAACGATCTTCGGCCCAAGCCTGTGAGCGGCCGTCAGGAGTGGCTGGAAAACCGGGTCAATGCCGCGATCTTCGCCGGCGCGGCCTGAAGAACCGAACGCAGGAGCACTCAGTGAGTTTGACGGTCGGCTTCAAAGACGTGAGCAAGAGCTTCGGCCCCGTGCAGGTACTGCATGGGGTCAGTTTCGAACTCGCACCGGGCCGGGTGTACGGGGTGCTTGGAGAAAACGGAGCCGGCAAGTCGACGCTGATGAAAATCCTGGCCGGCTACGAGGCCGCCAGTGAGGGTGTGGTAGAGGTGGGCGGGCATGTCGTACGTTTCAAGGGGCCGCGCGAGGCCGAAGCGGCCGGTGTGGTGATGATCCATCAGGAATTCAACCTTGCTGATGACCTCACCATTGCGCAGAACATATTCCTCGGCCATGAGCGCAAGCGCTACGGGCTGCTGGATGAAGACCTGATGACCAGGGAGGCGGGCGCCGCATTGCGTCAGGTTGGCCTGAATTGCAGCCCCGCGCGCCGCGTGGGCGACCTCATCGTGGCCGAGAAACAGCTGGTGGAGATCGCACGCGCGCTCAGCCGGCGCGCGCGCGTACTGGTGATGGACGAGCCCACCGCCACATTGACGCCCTCCGAGACCGAGCGCCTGTTTTCCCTCATCGGGCAATTGAGAGCGGCAGGCTCCACCATCCTCTATATTTCCCACAAGCTGGACGAAGTCGAACGCATCACCGACGAGGTGGTCGTCATGCGCGACGGTCGCTTCGTGGCTCGCCGGTCCACGCAGAGCGTGACACGCCAGCAGATGGCCAGCCTGATGGTGGGGCGCGAACTGGCCGATCTCTTTCCGGGCAGGCTTCCCGTGGCGGCCGGCGCGCCCGTCCTGCTGGACGTGAAAGGACTGACCGTACCCGGGTGGTGCCACGACGCAAGTTTCCAGGTGCGCGCCGGGGAGGTGCTTGGCTTTGCAGGGCTGGTCGGTGCGGGCCGGACCGAGCTGTTCGAAGGGCTCCTGGGGTTGCGCCCCTCCAGCGCGGAATCTGTGCAGGTAGCGGACAAAACCTGGATGCGGCGCAATCCGCGTTCGGCCGCACGGCTGGGGCTCACGTATCTCAGCGAGGACCGCAAGACGCGTGGCCTGCACCTGCGCATGGGGCTGGCGCAGAACCTCACGCTGATGGCGCTGGAGCGTTATGCGAAGCCGCTGCTCGACCCGCAGCGGGAACAGGCAGCCCTCGTGGCCGCGACCACGGCATTTGGCATCCGCACGCAACGCTCTGACATACCGGCTTCCGCCCTGTCCGGCGGCAACCAGCAGAAGCTGGCGCTCGCGCGGGTGTTACAGCCCGATCCCAAAGTCGTGGTGCTGGATGAACCGACGCGAGGAGTTGACGTCGGCGCCAAGCGCGATATCTATTTCCTGATCCAGCGGCTGGCCAGCGAAGGCCGCGGGATCATCGTCGTGTCCTCCGAGCTGCTCGAGCTGATCGGGTTATGTCATCGCGTCCTTGTGATGCGCCAGGGAAGGCTCACTGCCGAGCTCGCGCAGGATCAGCTGTCCGAAGAACTGTTGATTGCCCATGCAACTGGAACCCACTGATACCGCCGCCGCTCCAGTGCCTGTCGCCAGGCCGGCACTGCGCAAATGGCCCTCTTTCACGGGAGCCGGGCCACTGGCCGGGTTGGCACTTATGTGCATCGCGGGTGCGATTCTCAACGAGAACTTCGCCAGCCTCGACAATGCGATGAACGTGCTCACCCGCACGGCTTTCATCGGAATCATCGCGGTGGGGATGTGCTTCGTCATCATTTCCGGCGGCATCGATCTCTCGGTGGGATCCATGGCCGCGCTGATTGCGGGCAGCACGATCCTGCTGATGAATGCGACAGCAGGCGCCGGCTGGAACCCCATGGCGGCCGTGGTGACCGGCATGGCCTTCGCAGTCGTACTTGGCGCACTGTTCGGCTTGGGCCACGGGCTGCTCATCAGCAAGGGTCGTATCGAGCCTTTCATCGTGACGCTGGGAACGCTGGGCATCTTCCGCGCGTACCTGACCTACTTCTCCAACGGCGGCGCCATCACGCTCGACAGTGCACTGGTCGATGTTTACAGCCCGGTGTATTACGGCAGCTGGCTGGGGGTGCCGGTGCCCGTGTGGGTATTCGCCGCTGTCGCTTTGCTGGGAGGCCTCGTTCTCAACCGCACTGCCTTTGGCCGTTACGTTCAGGCCATCGGTTCCAACGAGCAGGTTGCGCGCTACGCGGCCGTCGAGGTGGACCGCGTCAAGGTTCTCACATACATGTTGCTGGGCATTTGCGTGGGTATTGCCACCGTGCTCTATGTGCCGCGCCTGGGTTCGGCCTCGCCGAGCACCGGGCTGCTGTGGGAGCTGGAAGCCATCGCTGCGGTCATCGTCGGAGGCACTGCCTTGCGTGGCGGCGCCGGCGGCATCACCGGCACCGTAATCGGCGCCGTGCTGCTCTCGGTGATCGGCAACATCCTCAATCTGACCAGCATCATCAGTGTGTACCTGAACGCGGCTGTGCAGGGCTTCGTGATCATCGCCGTCGCGTTCTTCCAGCGCGGGCGCAAGTAACCGGTTCCCCACAGGTGGCAAGGCTGCCGTTTCTCACAACATAAGGAGACAAACCATGAAATCACTGATAAGTCTGATGGCCGCAGGCGCCACAGTTCTCGCGGCGCTGGGTGCGGCGCCCTCCGCCATGGCCCAGGGCAAGCCCCACATCGGCGTCTCGATACCGGCCGCCACGCACGGCTGGACGGGCGGGGTCGTGTACTGGGCCAACCGGACCAAGTCCGAGCTGGAAAAGCAGTACCCGGGCCTGAAAGTCACCATCAAGACGGCCGGGTCTGCTTCGGAACAGGCGAACCAGGTACAGGACTTGCACACAGCCAACAAGATCGACACCCTCGTGATCCTGCCATTCGAGTCGGCGCCGCTCACGCAACCGGTCGCGCAGGTCAAGGGCAAAGGCGTGTACGTCACGGTTGTCGACCGCGGCCTGACGGATGCGAATGCGCAGGACGCCTACGTTGCCGGCGACAACCCCGGCTTCGGCAAGGTATCGGCGGAGTACATGGCCAAAGCCCTGGGCGGCAAGGGTAACGTCGTAGTACTGCGGGGCATTCCCACGGTCATCGACAACCAGCGGGTAGACGCGTTCACGGCTGTGATGAAGAACTATCCCGATATCAAGGTTCTGGATGCCAAGCACGGCAACTGGAACCGCGACGATGCCTTCAAGGTGATGCAGGACTACTTGACCCGTTTCAAGCAGATCGACGCCGTCTGGGCCTCGGACGATGACATGGCGGTCGGCGTGCAAAAGGCAATCGCGCAGGCCAAGCGAACCGATGTCAAGCTCGTGCTGGGCGGCGCAGGTTCCAAGGACTACATCAAGAAGGTCATGGACGGCGACAAGATCGTGACGGCCGACGTCACCTACTCGCCCGCCATGATTGCCGATGCGATGAAGCTCACGGCCGCCGCACGGGTGAAGGGTGAGAAACTGCCGGCCACCACCATCATCCCGTCGGTGCTGGTGACCAGGGAAAACGCCAAGCAGTATTACTTCCCCGATTCCCCGTTCTGAGGCAGCCATGGCAAGACCTGTCACTCTTTTTACCGGGCAATGGGCGGACCTGCCTCTCAAGGAGCTGGCACCCCTGGCACGCAGCATGGGCTACGACGGCCTGGAGCTGGCATGTTGGGGCGACCATTTCGATGTGCAGGCGGCCCTGGCGAGCGATCGCTACGTGCAGGACCGGCGCGATCTGCTGGAACAGCACGGGCTGCGCTGCTTCGCCATCGGCAACCACCTGGTGGGCCAGGCGGTGTGCGACCTCATCGACGAGCGGCACAAGGCCATCCTGTCGCCGCAAGTCTGGGGGGACGGCGATCCGGAAGGCGTGCGGCAGCGCGCCGCGCGGGAAATGCAGGACACCGCGCGTGCCGCCGCCAAGCTGGGCGTGAAGGTGGTGACGGGCTTCACCGGCTCGTCCATCTGGCATTCGCTGTACGCGTTTCCGCCCACTTCGCAGGAGTATTGGGACAAGGGCTTCGTCGACTTTGCCAACCGGTGGAAACCCATCCTCGATGTGTTCGAGCAGTGTGGCGTGAATTTCGGGCTGGAAGTGCACCCCACGGAAATCGCCTTCGACATCGCTTCGGCGCAGCGCGCCATCGACGCCGTGGGAGGTCACAAGCGTTTCGGTTTCAACTTCGACCCCAGCCACCTGGGCTACCAGGGCGTGGACTACGTCAAGTTCATCCGGACATTCGGTGACCGCATCTATCACGTGCACATGAAGGACGTGTGGTGGGGCCGGGGCGACGGCACCGTGGGGGTCTTCGGCGGGCACACCAATTTCGGCGACGCGCGCCGCCACTGGGACTTTCGCAGTGTCGGGCGCGGGCAGATCGACTTCGAATCCATCATCGTCGCGCTCAACGACGTGGGTTACAACGGGCCCTTGAGCGTTGAGTGGGAAGACAGCCGCATGGATCGGGTGCATGGCGCCACAGAAAGCGCGGCCTACAGCAAGCGGCTGGACTTCAAACCTGCCGCGGGTGCTTTCGATGCCGTGTTCGACAAGGCCAAGCAGGGCGGGATGGCGGGCTCATGAGAAAACTGCGCTATGCAATGGTGGGCGGCGGGCAGGGTGCTTTCATCGGCGCTGTGCACCGCAAGGCCATGGCGCTGGATGGGCAGATGGAGCTGGTGGCCGGTGCACTGTCCTCCGATGCTGAGCGCGCGCGCGCATCGGGCCGCGACCTCGGCCTGCGGGATGAACGCAACCACGGTCGCTGGGAAGACCTGCTGGAAGGCGAACTGCGGCGCAGCAAGGACGAGCGCATCGATTTCGTTTCCATCGTCACGCCCAACCATGTGCATTTCCCCGTCGCCCGCGCGTTCGCCGAGGCGGGCATCCATGTGGTGTGTGACAAGCCGCTGGTCCATACCAGCGAGGAGGCAGCGGAGCTCGTTCGGGTTGTCAAGCGCAGCGGCTCCATCTTCGGTGTAACGTACAACTACACGGGCTATCCTATGGTGCGCGAGGCGCGTGACATGGTTGCGTGCGGCGCGATCGGCGTGGTGCGCAAGGTCATCGTCGAATACAACCAGGGCTGGCTTGCCACCCACCTGGAGGCAAGCGGGCAGAAGCAGGCCGACTGGCGGACGGACCCGGCGCGCAGCGGCGTGGCCGGCGCCATCGGCGACATCGGCTCGCACGCGGAGAACCTTGTGGCGACGGTGACGGGGCTGGAGCTGGAAAGCATCTGCGCGGACCTCACCATCTTCGTGCCGGGCCGGCGCCTTGACGACGACGGCAATGTCCTGCTGCGGTTCAAGAACGGCGCCAGGGGCGTGCTGATCGCGTCCCAGATCGAGGTGGGCTGCGAGAACGACCTGCGGCTGCGCGTGTTCGGCACCACCGGTACGCTGGATTGGCGCCAGGAGGAGCCCAACCGGCTGCTGCATGCCCCCATCGACGGCCCGGCCCGCATGTTGACGCGGGGCTCGCCGTGGCTCGGTGAGGCAGCCCGCCGCGCGACACGACTGCCCACGGGGCACCCCGAGGCCTTTATCGAAGCCTTTGCCAATGTCTACCTGGGAGTGGCTGCGCACATCCGCGCGCTGCAATCCGGCAGTACACCGGATCCGCTGGACGCCGACTATCCCCGCCTCGAAGATGGCGCCCGCGGTGTGCGGTTCATCGAGAAGGTGGTGCAGTCTGCGGCCAGTACGGCCAAGTGGACGCCGTTCGGGGACTGACCGATGTTCATGGGCATTGATCTGGGCACCTCCAGTGTCAAGGCGGTCGTGCTGGACCGTGGCCACCGCCTGGTGGCCAGCGGCTCCGCGCCGCTGTCGGTGGATGCCCCCCATCCCTTGTGGCGCGAGCAGCATCCTTCCGAATGGTGGCGTGCGTGCGATGCCGCCGTAGGTGCCGCGTTGCAGGAGTTGCGGCGCGGCGGCCGCACAGGCAGCGAGATCGAGGCCATCGGCCTGACCGGGCAGATGCACGGCGCAACCTTGCTGGATGGGCGCGGTGAAGTTCTGCGGCCGGCCATCCTCTGGAACGACGGCCGGGCGGCGGCGGAATGCGCGGAACTGGAGCGGGCGGTGCCGCAGTCGCGGCAGATCACCGGCAACCTGATGATGCCGGGTTTCACGGCGCCCAAGCTGCTTTGGGTGTCCAAACACGAGCCCGGCGTGTTCGACCGGATCCGGCAAGTACTGCTGCCCAAGGATTGGCTGCGCTGGCGTCTGACCGGCGACTATGCGACCGATCTGTCCGACGCATCCGGCACGCTGTGGCTGGATGTCGGAAGGCGCGAATGGAGTCACGAGCTCCTGGCCGCTTGCGGTCTGTCCTCCGACTGCATGCCCAGGTTGTATGAAGGCCCGGAGGTCACCGGAACCCTGCTGCCCGAGGTGGCGCAGCATTGGGGCTTGCGCGAAGTGTCGGTGGTGGCCGGCGCCAGCGACAACGCCGCAGGCGCACTGGGCGCCGGCGTGGTCAACCCGGGCGACGCGATGCTGTCCCTTGGAACGTCCGGCGTGGTGTTCGTGGCTACCGGCGCTTTTGTCGCGAATCCGCAGCAGGCGGTGCACAGCTTCTGCCACGCGCTGCCGCAGGCCTGGCACCTGATGTCCGTGATGCTGTCGGCCGCCTCGTGCCTTGAGTTCACAGCGGGGCTGCTGGGAGAGCGCGACGTGGCCGTGCTGCTTGCGCAGGCGGAGCAGCGCGGCTTGCGTGAAGATACGCCGTTGTTCCTGCCTTATCTGAACGGCGAACGCACGCCGCACAACAATCCGCATGCCAAAGCCGTGTTCTTCGGCATGCACGCAGGCACGCAGCGCGAAGACATTGTGAATGCCACGCTCGAGGGTGTGTGCCTGGGCATGGCGCAGGGGATTGCCGCGCTGCAGTCGGTTCAGCCTGGCCTGGCGTGTGTCAGCCTGATTGGCGGCGGCTCGCGCAATGCCTATTGGGCTCAAATGCTGGCCGACGCTACCGGCCTGCAGGTAGTCCGGCACGCGGATGCCGAGGTTGGCCCGTCGCTGGGCGCGGCCCGGCTGGCCTGGCTGGCCTGCGATCCGGGCGAAGCGGCGGGAATATTTCGTGCGCCAGAGGTGACTGGCGTATTCGAGGTGCGAGCGGCCGAGCGCACGCGGATGCAGGACCGCGCCGCCCGTCTGGCAGGGTTGTACAGCAGCCTCGCACCTCACTTTCAGCCATAGAAAGTGGAGTCACCACCCGTGCGTTGGCGTGGCGATGGCATCGGCCACAACCTGCAGGCGCAGAGGCTCCGGCCAGGTTTCGAAGTCAGGATGCCTGCGGAAGGTAGCTGGGTCTGGCCGCCGTCATCCCGGCTTTGACATGTTGGGTGATTTCATCGGCCAGCACTTCATCAGCCCCCGATTCGAGTCCGTCGAGCGCACGCTTGACGATGTCTTCAGGGCTGGACTTCGGAACCTCGAAGCCGCGCGTGAGGTCGGTATCTACATAGGCCATGTGCAGCCCCAGCACCTGCGTCTTTTGCGCCGCCAGTTCACTGCGCAAGGCATTGGTGAGCGACCAGGCCGCGGACTTGCTGGCTGAATAAGCTGCCAGCTCACCGCCGTTCACCCACGAGGCTACCGACAACACATTGAGCAGGGCGCCGCCGCCGTTGCCTTTGAGCAATGGCGCGAAGGCCTTGCTCATGCGCAACACGCCGTAGACGTTGGTCTCGAAGATGCGCCGGGTGATATCTTCACTGTCGGCCGCCAGAAAACCGCCCGGCTGGGCAATGCCGGCATTGTTGATTACCAGCGTGACATCCGACGCCAGTGCCGCGGCGGCCGCTACGTCTTCCGGCTTGGTGACGTCGAGCTTCAAAGCCTGAACGCCTGGCAAGGTGATGGTGGCAGGGTCGCGAGCGGCCGCGTAGACCTTGCGGGCATCGCGGGCGAGCAGCTCGCGCGCGAATGCCAGGCCGATGCCGCGATTGGCGCCGGTGACGAGAACAACAGCGTTTTTGATTTGCATGAGAAAACTCCAGTAGGTGGGAAAAGCTGATGAGGGAAAACTGGCTCACTTGACCTTGATGACGACCTTGCCTTTTGCACGGCCCGCCTCGACGTAGGCCAAGGCCTCGTTGGTTGCTTCGAACGGAAAGACCCGGTCCATCACTGGACGGATGGCTCCAGCATCGAAGAGCCGCGTGATCTCGCGCAGTTGGCTGCCACTTGCCTTCATGAAGAGGAACGCGTAGTCAACTCCACGGCTCTTTGCCCTGCGCCGGATGCCTGAACTCAGCATGCGAATCACCAGCTTTACGAATGCAGGAGCACTGCTTTCCTTGCCGAATGCGGGATCGGGTGGGCCGGAGATGGAGATGAGCTTCCCGCCGGCCTTGAGAATCCGCAGGGATTTTTCAAGCGTCTTGCCGTCCTGGCTGTTCAGGACCACGTCGTAGTCGCGCAAGATGTCTTCGAAGTCCTGCGTCTTGTAGTCGATCACGACGTCCGCGCCCAGACTCTTCACAAGTGCGACATTGCCCGTGCTGGTCGTCGTGGCGACGGTGGCGCCCAGGTGCTTGGCCAACTGGATGGCAAAGGTGCCAACGCCTCCTGAGCCAGCCTGGATGAAGACCTTCTGCCCTTTTTTCAGCTGGGCCTTTTCAACCAGTGCCTGCCAGGCCGTCAAAGCCACCAGCGGGATGGACGCGGCTTCTTCCATCGTGAGCCCCGCAGGTTTGAGCGCCAGGGATGCCTCTTTGACCGGGACAAATTCCGCAAATGTGCCAATCCGGAAATCATCGGACCGCGCATAGACCTCATCGCCCGGCTTGAACTGCCGCACGCCTGGGCCGACCTTGACGACCACTCCGGCGACGTCGTGGCCCAGAATGAGAGGCAGGCGATAGGGCAGTATGAGTTTGAACTCGCCGTCGCGGATCTTGAAGTCCAGCTGGTTCACGCCAGCGGCATGCACCTGGACCATGACCTCGTCATCGCGCAGCTCCGGGCTCGGCATGTCCGTCAACCGCAAACTGCTCTTTTTTCCATAACGTTCAACGATGAATGCTTTCATGATGTTGTCACTGTTGGCATCACGTCGAGCCGCAGATCTTTTCGAATCCCGGCATCCACCAGACCCGCAGGCGCAAATGTGCGGAGCAATCGCAGGCGACTCGCGAGTCCGCCTGCGGTGTATCGGAGTTTGGGACGAGCGGCACTGGCAGCTTTCAGCACGACGTCCGCCACGACGCCTGGCTGTTCCGCAGTTGCCATCACTTCCTTCACGCGCTGGCTCACGGCAGCGCGAACCTCGCGGTACTCATCGAGCTGAGCGTCGGGTTCCAGGAAGTTCGCGTCGAACGGCGTCTTCGTGTATGCAGGCTCGATGACCGAGACCCGGATGCCCCTCGTGCGCAGCTCATGGTCAAGCGACTCGGAGTAGCCTTCGATGGCATGCTTCGTCGCCGCATACAGTGCCCCGTACGGCATTGGCAGGAAACCAAGCACCGAGCCGATGTTGATGATGCGTCCCGCGCCCTGTCGGCGCATGTGCGGCACGACGGCGCGCGTCATTCGGACGATCCCGAAGAAGTTGGTGTCGAAGATCGCCTGGGCCTGCGTGATCGAACTTTCCTCCGCACCAGCCGGGGCGACGCCGAAGCCCGCGTTGTTGACCAGCAGGTCGATGCGGCCCTCAAGCTGAATCAGCTGTTGCACCGCGGCTTCAACCGACGCGTCCTGGGTCACATCCAGGGCCAGCATCTCGAAGGGCTGCCCGCCCGTCCGGTCGCCGCGCCGGCTGGTGCCGTAGACCTTGTAGCCGGCTTTTGCAAGCCGCTCTGCCGTCTCTTTTCCGATGCCTGAGGAGGCGCCCGTCACAAGGGCAATTTTGTTTTCGGTGTTCATGGTGTTGTTCTTTCAGTTTGAAGTGAATTTTGAATGATGATCGTCATATGTAATGGCGAAGAAAAAAGCAGGCGTGCTTCAAAAAAAATGAATTCAGTGGGAGACCGGTACCAGCTGCTTCAGCGCGGCTTCGCAAAAGCTGTCCGCCAGCGCGGGCTCGTCGACCACGCGCGCCAGCAGCAAGGTGCCGACCATGGTGGCGACCGTCGCCAGCGCGCGCTCGTGGGCGCCGGGCTGGCCCCAATCGGGTGACTGGCGGGCGACGAAATCCACCATTTCCTTGACATGCCGGGTGGTCGCGCGGCGCACTTCAGGCGCCTGGCGCGGCGTCTCCGAACCCAGCGCGGCCAGGGGGCAGCCCATCTCAACCTGCTCCCGGTGCTCCGGTGAGAGGTAGGCGCGCAACATGGCCGCCATGGCCTGTTCAGGCGGCGAGCCGGCCGCAACACCCGCCACCACGGCCGCCGATTCGGCACAGGCCCGCGTTGCGGCTTCGGCCAGCATGGCCTCGCGCGACGCGAAGTGGGCGTAAAACGCACCATGGGTCAGGCCGGCCTCTTTCATGATGTCGGCCACGCCGGTGCCGCTATAGCCGCTGCGGCGTATTGCCCGCGCGGCTACGGAGACGATACGTTCGTGGGAGGCCTCCTTGGCGGCCGTTCTGGCGTTGATCTTGGTGTTTCGCATGATACGTATCATACATGATTTTGCAACTATGCGTGCCAAGGCAATTTTGATCGCTGACTTGTTGAATGTCCTTCACGCGACGCCAGGATGGACAACAGGGAAGGAAGGGACGGTGCTGCGCGCAGGCCAACGTCCAGAAAGCCGGAGGCTTCCTGGACGTTGCAATGCGGTTTAACGAGAGATGCACACGCCGGCTGGCGGTGCGGCGCTGCTTAACCCGCGGAGTGTGCCCTGCCGTGTGCGGCAGGTACGTTGAAGTCGCTGGGGTAGGAGTTGTCAACGCTCAGCTTGTAGCCTTCGTGCTGTGCCTGCTCCAGTTCAGCGCGGACTTCGGCGCGGGTCTTGGTGCCTGCAACGGGGGTGGCATCAGTGCCAGGATAGCTGCTGTCGCTGTTGACCTGGTATGACGCGCGCGGTGATTGCAGCAACTCTGCGCGGACGTCGGCGCGGGTCCTGGTGCTGGCGGCGCTCACTTCATTGCCGGGGTAGTTGCTGTCCTGGGCAAAGCTGTTCGCCGAGGCGAGCGCTGCAAGGGCAAGAACGGATGCGGAAACAAGTTTCGTCGATTTCATGGTGAATTTCCTTTAAGAACAATTGTGAAAACAGGTCGGACGGGCGTTCTGCCCGTGAGGCCTTCATCGCTGAGTCGCTTTGAATAGGTGGCTCACCGATGTATCAAACCTTGTTCCGCGGCGCAGATACACAAGTGCGTATTGGCAGAACATTCAATTGTCGAAACCGGAACAATAACGGCGTGTAGTCCTGGAACTTTTTGGTGTGCAAAAAGTTCGTTCACGTCTTCGCGATTGGCGCAACGTGTTTGGCGAGGGTGGAGTTTCACGGCATACGCCGGCAAACCGGGCAAAGGCTGCCGTTGATACATGGGGCCGCAAGGCCGCATTTCCACACCGGCCGCTGGCGTGAGTGCTTTTGCCGTGCGCCCGGCGCAGGCTCAGTCCTGCCGCGCTTCCATCTTTTTGAGCACAGCGCGCGTGTACTCGGTCATGAACTCCAGAAACACGCTGGTGCGGGCAGGAATGAATTTGCGGCTGGGCAGCGCTGCATACAGCGTGTTCCTTCCCGTGATCCAATGCGGCAAAACCCGCTGCAGCTCGCCGTTCTGGAGGTACTTCGCCACGATGTCGATGGCCTGGATGCTGATGCCGGCGCCGTCAAGGCAAGCCCGAATCAGCGCGGTGGTGTTGTTGACCAGCAGCGCGGGTTCGATCTGAACCTCCACTTCCCGGTTGTGTTCCTCCGGGTTGATGAGGCGCAGGGTGCGGTGCCGGTTCGCCTGGAGCTTGACGCGCAGGCAGCGGTGGCTGGCGAGATCTTCCGGTTGCAGCGGAATGCCATGCTCCCGCAAGTAGTCGGGCGAGGCGCACAGGATGCCGTCCGAGGAGGCGATGGGCCGCGCAATGATGTTGGCGTCGAAAGTATCAGCGGCGCCCAGCAGGGTCAGGTCGTAGTCTTCAATGGGCGGCACCAGTGGCGAGTCCGCATGGATGTCCAGCACGACCTTGGGGTAGCGCCGCCCGAACTCGGCCACCAGCGGCGCCAGCACATGGGTGGCGAACACCGGCGGCGTCAGGATGCGGATGACGCCTGACATTTCCTGGGCGTGCGCCTGGGCGGCGGCGTGGGCTTCATCAATGTCGTTCAGGATATGGCGCACGCGGGCCAGGTAGGTTTCCCCCGCATCGGTGAGTGCCAGGCGGCGGGTGGTGCGCTGCAGCAGCCGCACCCCAAGGTGATCTTCCAGGTCGCCGACCAGCCGGGTCACCACGGCGGAAGACATGTCGAATTTGCGCGCTGCCGCTGCAAAACTCCCGTCATCCACCACTTGCTGAAAAACGCGCATTGATTGAAGCCGGTCCATGGTTTACCCCTAAATAATGCCTCTATTGTTGCTGATTCGACAGTAATGTATTGTTGAAATTGCTATTTTTTGATTGATTTGAATGGAATAAAGTTCATACATCGATGAGCCGAAGCCCACTACAAGGCGACTCACCGAGGCTGGACAGACGGGAAGATGAGCCCGCCATGCCCGGAACGTCACTTAACTTTGAGAGGATATTCATCATGAAATCGAACTTTATCGCCGCTTCCGTTGTGGCTGTTGCCGCCCTGACTTCCGTGGCTGCTTCTGCCCAAACCTTCAACTCCTATCTGTTTGACCAGATGCAGGCACCTGCGACCAGAACCCGCGCGGAAGTCAAAAGCGAAGTGGTACACGCCCAAAATGCCAGCTCTGCTTCCAGCTACAACGGCGCCACCGCCCAGCAAAACCTCGGCGCTCCCCGCGCCGAGAAGGCCGGTGCAGCACCCCAAGCTGCTGCTGAACTCGTGAAGACCAGCCAGCAATAAGCCTGCTAAGGCGCCGGTAGCAGCCGGCTTCAGCACTATCGCCCCGGTAGCCAAAGGTTGCCGGGGCGATGGCATTTGGGCGTACGGGATTCACTCAGGTCCGCATACGGAAGTATCCCGGCCGCACTCTAGAATCCCAGACACCTTGAAGACCTCCAACGCACCTTACGCCTTTGCTTTTGTCGCCGCACAGCTGTTGGCCCTGCCGGGCCTGGGTCTGGCGCTTTACCTGTACACCGTTGGCAAGGTCGCGGGCAGTGGTGGCTGGCTGCTGGGCGTGTTCGAACTGCTGTTTTCAGGCGTGGTGGTCCTGCCCGCGGTGTTGCTGTGCACGGTGCTCTTGCTGATTGCTGGCTTGTTCTCCCGGGTGCGGCCATGGGCTTGCCTCGTGCTGTTGCTGGTCAATGCGGCCGTGCTGGCTGTTGGCTGGACGATCAGTCCAGCCACCGAAGCCGCCGAGCTGCTGGTCTGGGTCGCCACAGCGCTTTCGGCCGCGGCTGCTGCTGCGCTGGCGTGGCAGGCGTTTTCACCGGTGACAAGGCCTGAGCGGAACATGCTGTGGGGTCAGCTCCTGCTGGTTGTCGGGCTTGGGATTGGATTGGGGCTGGCAGGCGGCGGCAGTGTCCCGGCTCCGTCACCTGCCGAGCCGGACCCCATGGCAGCGATACCGCCGGAGCGCGTATTCAAGGGACTGTTGGAGGGTAAGCCGGTGCACCTCGCGGTGCATGATTGCAAGGTCTACCGCGCCATACCAAAGGAGGCCAGGGAGCCCGGAAAGGGCGGCGAGGGCGACTGGCAGATGGTGCTCGAACCCGATCTCTATCCCTTCTTCACGTATTGCGAGCGGCAATCGCTGCAGGCAGACAACGGTGTCGTCACCGTCACCCTCGGACGCATCGCCTTCGGTGCAGGGGGCTGCTGCGCCACGGGTGGCACTTACCGCTCCAGGGATGGCGAGCTGTGGAAGAAGCTGTGAAGTCCGCCGAATAACGGTGCCGAATAGGGCGCCGAATAAGCTGCGTTCGAATCCGCAGGTCATCGGGGCGCTATAAAAACAATAGCTGCTTGCGCAGGACCCGCTTGGGTCAAAGCCGTTTTTCGCTTTGAAAATAGCCTTTTTTGGTTGTCCGGGGGACGACAAAAATCCGGAAAAATCCCTGCCAGGACGCGGTTTCAGGGCCTTTTTGTTTGCCAAATGTGCCGGTAGCCCAATAAGAACAGGCGCGAGCAGCTATCAAAAAGATAGCGATTCATCGATGCCCCCAGCCAGCCCAACCGTTATCTAACCCGCAAGCGGCGCCCAGTGGTTGTCCAGCCGCACATTTCTGACCGCCGGCAAAGCTGTGTGGCCTGCGCCGTCGCGTGTCAGTGCGGCGAGCCGCCCGCCTGCCCACAACATGGCGTCAGCCTGGCCCGCGGCCGGGGCCGACGTGACGGCGCAGGCTTCTTCCAGCGGAAAAAAACCTGTCCAGCGCCCATCGGCCTGCCACACGGCCACGCCGTTGGCGCGCGGGCAACCCACGGCAAAACCGCCCGCGGCCCAGGCGATGTCGCCGCCGTAACCGGCCAGCACGCGCCCGTCAGCAGCGGCGCAGGTTTGCAACTTCTGGCCGTCAAAAAACGCCAACACAGGCGCGGCGGTTTTGGTTGCCGTGTCGTCATGCTCGGCCTGCAGTGCGATGCCCAGGACACGCGCCCCGCCTGCCGCCGGTGCGCGGCCCCAGGCCATGTGCCGCAGGCTCAGGCGTTTGTCGGCCAGTCGCCACTGTCCCAGCAGCGCGCCGCGTCGTGTGTCCAGCCGCACCAGCGAGGCATCCATGCGGTCCATGTGAATTTTCAGCCGGCCGGTTTCAGGCAGCGCGGGGATGCCGCCGTTCGCCACGACCAAACTGCCGTCGTCATCCAGCAAAAGTTCATGCGGGTCCATGCCGTGGGTCGGCCATTCGCCAAATTTCTCCAGTGTGGCGGCATCACGCAGGCCGATCAGGCCTTCACCGGTTTCGAGATTCGTTTCGGTGGTGTAGAGCGTTTTGCCGTCGGGGCTAGCGATCACGTGGCCGTTGAAGGCGCGGTCAGGGTCGGCCCAACCCCAGGAGATGGCTTGACCGGTGCCGTTGCCTTCGGGCTTCCAGCGCAGCAGCCAGTCGCCCGGCCGGCGGGCCACCGCCAGCAGCGTGCCGCTGCGCTCGACCCACACGCCATGGGCGCGCGTCGGTACGTCGAGTGCGGCGCTGACCCGGAGCGCGGCGCTGCGATACGCCAGCACACCGACCTGGTAGCCGTGCGCGGCCTCCCAGGCGGCGGCCAATTGCTGCGGCCGGGCAGTGACTGTGACGGCGGCTGTCAGGGCGGGATTGAGCCAGGCGCCGGTGCCGGCCGCCGCCAGCACCAGCCATTGCCGGCGCTGCAGTGTTGTCAGGGCGTCAGCCTTTTTCATGGTGGATGCCTAGTCGCCGTCGGCGTCTGAAAAGCCGATGCTCACTTCCAGCGCGGGCGCGATGTCGGCTTCGGCGAGTTTTTTCAGGTCGGCCAGCGAGCGCCCGGCGCTGCCCATGCCGGCTTTGTTGGCGGGCGATGCGCTTTGCATGGCTTTGTCGGTTTTGTTCACCGCTTGTGCGAGCTGGTTGGCCGGCTCGTTGCGGCCCAGTCCGCGCAAATAGGTTTCCAGCGGCGCCAGGCCGGCGCCGGGCAAAGGGGCTTCACGCGCCTGCGATGCGCCCAGTGTGCGCAGCGCCTGCCATTGCGCGGCCCAGCGCGCCGCCGTCTGGCCGCTGGCGCTGCGCGCGTAGGCGGCATTGCGGTTGCCTTGCACCCCGGCCATGCGGGGCTTTTCCATCTCGGCCCAGCGCAGGCGTTCCAGCGCACCGGTCCACTGATTGACCAGCTCGCTCATCGCCGGCCCATTGCTTTCTTCCGACTCGCCGGGTTTGCGCGCCGCCAGTTCGCCGAAGGCTTTGGCCAGCGTGTCGGCTTCGCGCTGGATGTCGGCGGCCACCTGCACCGCGTAGCGGCAGGCCGGTGTGGCGGGTGCAGACGACGAAACAGGCTGGCTCCACAGCAGCCACTCCAGCGCCGGCAGGCCTTTGGCCGGCGAGCCTATGCTTTCCATGGCGGTGGCATCTTGCGGCGCTGACTGAATTGCCCGCTTGATGAGCTCGGGCCGCGTCGGCGAAAAGTCGATTTGCCGCGCCGAGCGCCGCTGCACCAGCGGGCCGGCCTGCACGCCGCTCAGACGGTCCCAGGCGAGCGCGGTGGTTTTCCAGCGCTCTTTGGCTTGCTCCAGTTTTTCGGGTGCGGTGGTGGCGGTCGCGTCGCACACGGCTTGCATTGCCGCAGGCAGGCCGCCGGCCTGCTCGGCAAATGCGGCGGCTTGCGGCGCATACCAGAAGCGATGGATGCCGCGCATGAAATCACCCGCCGTGTAAAACGGCACGGCAACGTTGGGCGCGACCACTTGCGCCTGCGCCGCGCCGCCGGCCAGCAGCATGGCGATGGCCGGCACGGCTCTGCGCCAGGCCGGCTGCAACAAAGAGGTGAGGGAATTCATCGGGCTGCTCCCTTATGGGTTGTCGCTTGCAATGCCTGGGTCAGGCACTCGATACCTTCATGGCACTCATAGCGATTCAAGGAATTTCACCAGCGCGGTGCGTTCCTGCGCATTCATCCGCAGGACTTTGTCCTTGCTGGCTTTGGCTTCGCCATCGTGCCAGAGCACGGCTTCCAGCGCGCCGCGCGCGCGGCCGTCGTGCAGCAGGCGGTTGTGGCCGTTCACGTCGGGCACAAGGCCGATGCCCCACAGCGGCGGCGTGCGCCATTGGCGGCCATCGGCCAGGAAGTCGGGCCGGCCGTCGGCCAGGCCTTCGCCCATGTCGTGCAGCAGCAAGTCGGTGTAGGGCCAGATGGTCTGGCCCTGCACGGCCTTGCTGCCCAGCCGCGGAAATGGGCTTTCGCCGGTGACGTAGCTCGGGCGGTGGCAGGCGGCGCACTGTGCGTCGGCAAACAGTTTCTGGCCGCGCACCACCTGGGCATCGCGCGGATTGCGGCGCGCCGCCGGTGCCAGTGTGGTTTCATAAAACACCACGTCGTTGAATGTTTTCTCGTCAATCTCGCTCGCCTTGCCCTGTGCGCCGCGCGGCGCCGCCAGGCAGTCTTTCTGGGCGGCTGTGCAGGTCTCTTTCGGAAAGACCGGCGAGGTGATGCCCATGTCGCCGAGGAAGGCGCCCGCGGTCTGGTGTGCCAGGGTGGCGACGTTGGCCTTCCAGCCGAAGCGGCCTGTGCGCATCTGCTGCGTCGGCGCGTCCCACACCTGGTTGACGACGCCGCGCACTGGGCTGTCGGAGGCGGCTTGCTCGCGCGCATTGCGCAGGATTTCCGCTTCGGGAATCGCTTCGAGCAAACCCACGCCGGCCATCTGCGGCGCGATGCGCGGGCTCACCATCACATCTTTGGCCATGGGGCCGTAATGGAGTTTGCTGAAACCGTAGCGGGGTTTTTGCAACTGGTAGGGTGTGCCGTCGGCAAACTTGCCGCGCACCACGTCGTAGCGCAGGGATATCTGCCCCTCGGGCATCACGCCCTGCACCGCGAAATTGGAAAACTGGTCGCCGTACACCGGATCCGGCAGCGGCCCGCCGTGTGCGTCCTTGCCCGGCACCGACAGGCGCAGCAGCAGGCCGACCGGCTGGTCGGCCAGGCCGCGGTTGAAGTCGGGCGGTGCGCCGCGGCCGTCCTGCACATGGCAGCCGCCGCAGGAGCGGGCGATGAAGTGCGGGCCCAGGCCGTCACGCGCGGTGGTGGAGGACGGCGCCTGTACCCAGTTGCGCTTGAAGAAAGAATTACCGATGACAAAACGCGTGCGTTCCTCATCGTCCAGGTTGGCCAGCGGAAATGAAAACGCGTTGTGGCCGGTGGCAAACACCGTGGTGTCGCCGCCGGTTTTCTCGTCGTCGGGCGCCGTGCCGGCTTGCGCACCCGGCCCTGCCGACGCCCAGAAGGCCAGTCCTGCCAGTCCCGCTGCGGCCACGCAGGCAAGCACTGCACGCGCAGGGCGCGTGACCATCCGGGACGACGCGGCCTTGGCCATTAAGGTTTGACCAGCGTCAGCTTGGTGATGCCGGCGGCGTTGGCGGCTTCCACCAGGTCCTTGCTTTGCTGCACCAGGCTGTCGACGGTTTTTTGCACGCGCAGCCGGCCGGGTGCGTCTTTGGCGCCGACGATTTCGCGGTCAAACGGTGCCTGAATGCCTTCGGCGGCGGCGACGGATGCTGCGATCTGCTTGCTGGTGCGGTCTGCCAGTGCCGGGTTTTTCACCGCCACCAGGTCACGCAGCGACGGGCCGGCCAGCGTCGTGCCGTCGGCGCGCTTGTACTGGCCCAGCCAGGTGTTCTGGATGCCTTTGGCGTTGTTCACCACGTCGCGGTGCGTATTGTCGGAAAAGCATGAGTGCTCATCTTCCTGGTCCTGGCTGGCCAGGGCGACTTCGAGGCGTTCACCGGCGAGTTCACCGCGCGAAAGCGAGCCCAGGCCGACAAACATCTTGCGCACCGACTCCATGCCGCCGCGCTCGAACTTCGCGCGGTAGGAGGTCGACGTGGGCGCCCAGGCTTTGGTGAGGGTGCCGAGGTCGTCGACCAGCAGTTCGGTCACCACCTTGAGGTACTGGCGGCGGCGGTCGGCGTTGGGTTTCTTGCCGTCCACAAAATCTTCAAACGAACGGTTGCCTGGGCCGGTGGTGCTCAGGTCCTGGCCCCACAGCAAAAATTCAATCGCGTGCCAGCCGGTGGCGATGTTTTCTTCGCCGTTGCGCTCGTTCAGGCTGGCCAGCCGTTTTTTGTTGATCACGGCCTTGCGGTTGTTGATGATGCCGGCGTTGGGTGCGTCTTTCACGTAGTCGACATAGGACTCGTCCATGGGCCAGGCATTGATGCGGCCTTCAGGGCCGTTTTTGTCATCGATCGGGCCGCCGTAAAAACGGAAGGCCTCGGTCTGGCCGTAATACTCGCGCGCGTCCAGCCAGGCCTTGCGCGCGGCCTTGAGGCCGTCGTCCGACGGTGCGTCGGTAAAAGCCTGCACTGCTTTTTGCAGGATGAGCGTGCTGGCCAGCGTGTCGTCATAGTTTGATTGCACCAGGTGGGCGTAATGCTTTGCCACGGCGGCCGCCGTGGTGGCTGGTGCCGCCACTGTGCCAGGCGCGGTACCGGCCGCTGCCGTTGCTGCGGGCTGGGCCATGGCCGGCACGGCAAGCAGGGCCACCAGGGCGGCAAGGATGGCGGGTTTGATTGCTGGTTTCACGACGACTCCTGTGTCTTTGTTAATCGGTCAAAGTGCGATTATACAAATGAGAATCGTTATCGTTATCAATAAGGTGACTTTCTGTGACGCTGTGCGGACGCCCGCCGGACCGCTTGTTCAGGGCCCGCGGCGTTTACCCGGTTTGCGCGCCTCATAGCGTTTCATCAACGGCGTGACAGAAATGCCGTGGGCAATCACCGAGGCGACGACCACCGCGAGCGTGATGGAAAGCAGCCGTTGCGCCAGCGCGGGCGGGAGGTGGTGGTTGATGGCATAGAGCAGGTAATACAGCGAGCCGATGCCGCGAATGCCGAACCAGGCCATCAGGCGGCGCTGCGAACCCCTGACCGGCGTTCCCAGCAGTCCGATAAAAACCGCCGCCGGCCGGATCACCAGGAACAGCGCCGGGATAAACCACAGCACTTCAGCGCGAAAGCGTGTGGTGGCGACCAGCACGCCCACCGCCAGCACGATGGCGACTTCCACGAAGCTTTCCAGCTGGCTGTTAAAGCGCTCTACTGCGCGCATCATGTGGGCGGGCGCTTCCGCGCCCGAGGCTTCCTGGTCATCGGGGCTCAGCGTTTCATCGGGTGCGGCCGCAGCCTGGGGTACGGGCCGCGCATCGGGCTCGTCGATGCGGCGCAGCGCCAGGCCCGCCGCAAACACCGCCAGGAAGCCGTAAGTCTGAAAGAGCAGCGCCAGGCCGTACGTCAACCCGATGAGTCCCAGCGCGATGAATTCGTCCGAGCCCAGCGCTTCGCGGTGGCGCATGCGCAGGTAAAGAATGGCGCGGCCCACCAGCGTGCCCAGCAGCCAGCCCAGGGCCAGGCCGCCGGCCACGGCCCACAGCACATCGACGGCCCACCAGCGCCAGCCGCCTTCGCCGAGTTCGTGCAGGCCCAGCAGGCCCAGCCCGAGCATCACAAATGGAAATGCGGTGCCGTCGTTCAGGCCGCCCTCACCGGTGAGGCCGAAACGCAGGCGGTCGCGGTCGCCCGGGTTGGCCACCTGCACGTCGGAGGCCAGCACCGGGTCGGTCGGCGCGAGGATGGCGCCCAGCAGCACCGCGGCGCCCACGGGCAGCTCCAGCACATAAACGCCCAGTGCGGTGATGGCGGCCACGGTGACCACCATCGACACGGTTGCGAGTTGCACCGGAATGCGCCAGCGGCCATCCCGTACGCGGAACTCGAGCTTCATGCCGGCGGTGAACAGCGAGATCAGTACCGCCACCTCCGTGAGGCGCTCCAGCAGCACCGTGTTCTTGAGGGCGTCGAGTTTGAGCAGCCCCAGTCCAACGGGACTGACCGCCACACCAACACCGAGGTACAGCATGGCGGCACTCAGAGGTAACCGTGCAATGAAAGAGCCGCCCAGTGTCATGGCAATCAGCAGCGCACCGGCCACGATGCAGGCCAGCGTGAAAGTGGTGGGCTCGGCAAAAGTCATCGCCCCACCTTACGGCAAGCGCAGGCGTCCCGGTATCAGCCGACGCGCCGTTGCCGTGGTGCCTGGATGCGCCCTGTAGACACGTTTGTGTCCGATTTTTTTAAGCGAAAACCGCTCTGAGGCCAATAAATAAAAGCGCGATAAGCTATAAAAACTATAGCAAACCGCGGAATGCCGTTCCAGCGCCTACCAGTCCACCAGGCTCAGGCCGATGCTCAGAACATTGCGCTTTCGGTTGTAGTCCACGAGGCTGTCACCGTAGCCGCTGAAAAGCTGCACGTGGTAGCGCAAGCCGGTGTAGTTGGGCGACGAGGCCGGCGCCATCATCCAGTCAAACCGGGCCGAGCCGCGGGCTTCCTTGCGCAACGAGTGGCGCAGCGTGACGCCCACCGTGTTGGCTTTGTTGATCTGCCAGCTGCCCGTGACTTCCGCGCGGCCCACATAGTTTTCGATGCCGGGGTTGTCGTCATTGCCCGAGGACTCCTTGAGCCGGTCCCAGATGCGCCCCTGAAGAATCAGGCCCGAGTCCTGGCCCAGTGTTTTCTCGGCGGCACCCATCAGGTAGACGCGGTTCCAGCTGCGCGACAGCGGCAGCGACTGGCCGTTGGACTGGTGCACCAGCCCCAGGCCCGAGAGCCGGTAGTTCCAGCCACCGGCCAGCGGGATTTGGTGCGGGTAGATGTAGATCACCTCGGGTTCGTGGTCGGTGGTGCGAAACGGCCGCGAGATGCTGCCGTTGAACAGTTGCCAATAGCTTTGCTGCGTGTAGCCGAACCAGACCGAGTCATGGTCGTCGTCATCGTTGTCGCTGCTTTTCAGCAGGCCTTTGGCGACCTTGGTGCGCACCGACAGCTGGATTTTGTTTTCAGTGCGCATATAGGGCACAGAGGTCAGCGCGGTATGCCCTGCGGCGGGTGACGAGGGTTGCGTGTTCACGCTGTCGGCGGTGGAGACGGCCAGCGTGATTGGCCGGTAGCCGCGCAGCGAAAACGTATCGCAGTCGGTGCCGCGCTGCAGTTCCCAGAAGCGGGACAGTTCCGAGTACCTGGTGTTTTTGCAGCCGATCGGCTTGCCGTCCGGCGCTTCGGTGTTCAGTGATGGCAGCAGCAGCACCGGGGTGGCCGGCTGGCCGGTCTGGGCATTGGCCGGCGCTGTGGTCAGGCTGGGCGCCGGTGTGTTGGCGGGCGTTTGCGCATCGGCCCATTGCTGGAAGCAGGTGAGCTGCGCCGCAGGGTCGCCCTTCATGGCCTGGCAGGTTTGCCAGCCTGTGCTGGATGGGCGGTTTGCCGGCGTGGCCTGTGCATGTGCCGCAGCCGTGGTGCCAAGACCCAGGAGGGCCAGAAGCACCGTGCAAAGCGATGCAGCAGCAGGATGGAGAGATTTCAGTGGCATGGCTCGGTCTTGAAAATTGCGCTGTTCAGGGTAGCCGGGTCAGCGTGAAGGGCACATCGGGTGCATTGTCCGGGGCGCTGCTGCTGGTGTCTTTCCAGGTGCCCTTGAAGGCCTTGCCACAAGAACCTTCGACCATTTCGCCGTTCCAGGTGCCGGTGATGCTGACATTGTCGGAGGACTCGTCGAGCAGCAACATGCCGCCCTCCAGGTCACCGGCCAATGCGGCCTTGGCCGCATGTCCGGCAATGGCTTTGGAACCGACGGCCGGCCCCAGGTCGCGGCTCACGATGCCGGCCAGGCTTTCGGCGAATTCGGCATGCCGTTCCAGCAGCATGGTGGCGCGGGCCGGCAAGCCGGCAGGTGGGCGGTCAAAGCGCACGGCCCACAGGCCATGGAGTTGTGCGGCCTTCATCTCCGTGGCGGCCGGGCAAGCGGCGGCAGGTTTCGTTTGGGCCGTAGCGCTAGTGGATATTGCGCAAGCGGCGATTAAAAAAAAAGCGGGTCGAAGAAAAAGCAAAGTCATGAACAAGTGAGTGCACGGCCTGGTCGTGCGGTACGGGCTGTAGCAACGCAGCAAGGCGGACGGAGCGGCCAAGGCTGCAGTGCAGGGGGTGAAACGGAAAACTCGGGCACGCGAGTGCGGGGTTGATGCAACGCGCAGGCCGTGGAGCTTGCGCACTATCTCACGAATACATCTCAATCAGGTAAAGCACCGGTAAAAACCCGTGGCCTGAAACGGTTTGTAACCACAGCACTGAAAACGCCTTCATGCGGCCCGGCACCTGATCTCGCGCCGAATTAACCACGGAACAGGGCAGCGCTAGCGCGTCTCTGCCGCCGCTGCCGCCGCAATCCCGTCCGCTGACTTCTTCGCAAACTCCGCACGCAAGGCCTTGATCTTTTCGCGCGGGTCTTCCTTCACGGAGGCCTTGTCCAGCGCCATCTCGGCGATGAAGCGGCTGGGTGCGCCGGGAATCATGTCGCGGCCCTTCTTGCGTTTGCGCAGCCAATTCACCGCCAGCGTGCGCTGCGCGCGGGTGATGCCCACGTACATCAGGCGGCGCTCTTCCTGCAGGCGCAACGCGATGCTGTCGGTGTTGACTCCGTCATCGTCTTCCAGCTTGAAGGGCAGCAGGCCTTCGTTCACGCCGGCCAGCACCACGTGCGGCCACTCCAGGCCCTTGGCGGCATGCAAGGTAGAGAGGGTCACCACGTTCTGGTCGCCTTCGCGTTCGCTGATGGTGGAGAGCAGGGCAATGGTTTGCACCACTTCGAGCATGGTTTTGGTTTCGGCGGCCACCACGGCGCCTGAGGCGTCATCGATCTGCCCGCCGCAGCGCTGGGCCACCCAGTCGCAGAAATCCATCACGTTGGTCCAGCGCGCGGCGGCCAGCTTTTCGCTGTCTTCTCCGTCGTAGAGGTGCTTCTCGTAGTCGATTTCCTTGAGCCAGTCGTTCAGGAAAACGCGCGCGTCTTCCGCGCCCACAGTGCGCTTGGCGCGGTACTCAAGGTCGTTGAGGTAGCGGCCAAACTCGTGCAGCGAACCCACCGCCTTGGCCGGCAGCACCGAGCCCAGCGAGTTGCTGAAGAGCGCTTCGAAAAGACTTTGCTTCGACTGGCTCGCGAAGGTGCCGAGTGCGCCCAGCGTGGTGTGGCCGATGCCGCGCTTGGGTGTGGTCACCGCGCGCATGAACGCCGGGTCGTCATTGTTGTTGACCAGCAGCCGCATCCAGCAGCACAGGTCCTTGATCTCGGCGCGGTCGAAAAAACTTTGGCCGCCCGAGACCTTGTACGGAATGTTGGCTTTGCGAAAGGCCTTCTCGAAAGGCTTGGCCAGGTGGTTGGCGCGGTACAGCACGCAAAAATCTTTCCACTCCTTGTACTGCCCGCCTTCTGCCTGCAAGCTGCCTTCGGCACGCAGGCTCTGGATGCGGGCCACCACGCGTTCGGCTTCGTGCTCTTCGCTGTCGCAATCGATCACGCGCACCGGCTCGCCTTCGCCGAGCTCGCTGAACAGCGTCTTGGGAAACAGCTTGGGGTTGGGGCCGATCACGTTGTTGGCCGCGCGCAGTATGGCGCTGGTGGAGCGGTAGTTCTGCTCGAGCTTCACGACCTTGAGGTTGGGGTAGTCCTGCGGCAGCTTTTTCAGGTTGTCCAGCGTGGCGCCGCGCCAGCCGTAAATCGACTGGTCGTCGTCGCCCACGGCGGTGAAGCGGCCGCGCGGGCCCACCAGCAGTTTGAGCATCTCGTACTGCGTGGCGTTGGTGTCCTGGTATTCGTCGACCAGCACATGGCCCAGCGACTGCTGCCATTTTTCGCGCACGCTGTCGTGCTCGCGCAGCAGCTTGAGCGGCAGGCCGACCAGGTCGTCGAAGTCGACGCTCTGGTAGGCCGTCAGGCGCTCTTCGTAGTGCGCCATCACGCGGGCGATGGCGCGCTCTTCGTCGCCATTGGCCTGCACCATGGCTTCTGCCGCATTGAGGCCCATGTTCTTCCACAGGCTGATGGTCCATTGCCATTGCCGCGCCGTGGCCGCATCGGTGCTGCCGCCGGCGTCCTTGATGATGCTGGTCACATCGTCGCTGTCGAGAATCGAGAACTGGGGTTTGAGGCCCAGCGCCGCGCCGTCCTGGCGCAGCATGCGCACGCCCAGTGCGTGGAAGGTGCAGACCAGCACGCCCTTGGCGCTTTTGCCGATCAGCGCCTTGGCCCGTTCGCGCATTTCAGCGGCGGCCTTGTTGGTGAAGGTGATCGCGGCAATCTGCTCAGGCTTGAGCCCTGACTGGATCAGCCGGCCTATCTTGTGTGTGATCACTCGCGTCTTGCCGGAACCGGCGCCCGCCAGTACCAGGCAGGGACCATGCAGGTAGTTCACGGCTTCTTGTTGGGCGAGGTTCAGGCCGTGGGTCATGAAAACAATCGATTCCAAGGGGAAAAATGCGCGGGACCGGCCCTGTCAGGGACAGCCAGGGAACGGCAAATCATAGCGGCTGCCCTTTTGGAGCCTGTAGCTCGGTTTGGACCGCACCGCAGGTTTCATGCCTGGCGCTTTAGCTGGATGAAAAAAGACCGCGCCCGCACGGAACCACCACAAGCCCCGGATTCAAGCAATAAATGCTTGCAGCGCAGTGCTGGTCTGCGCTGGCAGCTATCGAATCAATAGCATAGGAGCAGGCGCGGCTTCATGCGTTCCGGCTCGCCGGGGCGAACCCACCCTGCGTCAACGACAGTGCCTGGGCTGCCTGCTGCAGCAGCAGGCGCACGGTTTTCTGGTCGGGGCCGACGTGGCGGTCTATGCGCCGCACGTAAGGGCAGGTCAACGCGGCCAGGGCGCTGTGGTCGGGCCCGAAGATGGGGCAGGAAATATCGGCCACGCCGAAAGACTGCAGACTGTCGCGCTCGAAATAGCCTTGCTCCCGGATGACACCGAGGGCGGCAGCCAATGCATCGGACCCGATCGGCACTTCGCCTTCGAGTGCGGTGTGCTGGGCCAGCATTTGCTGAGTCTGGCTGGCATCCGCGAAAGCCAGCAACACCCGGCCCGAGGCGGTATCGACCAGCCCGACATGCACGCCCACGCGGATCGTCATGCTCCAGGTGCCGGGGCCGTTGACCTGTGCGGTGATCAGCACGTTGCCCTGGTCATAGACGCCCATGTGGCAGGCCTGCTCAGCCTTGTGCGCAAAGGCCTCCATGATGGGAATGGCCTGGGTCACCAGCCGGTTGAGCGGTGGATGCATGTGCGCCAGCGTGAAGAGTTTCAGGCTCAGCGAGTAGCGGTCGCCCGAGAGCGAGCGCATGACATATTGCCGTGCCACCAACCGCTCCAGCATGCGGTAGATCTCGCTCGCGTTGCGGTCCATTTCCTTGACGATCTCCGCGCGCGTCAGGCCCTGCGGCTGGCGAGCCAGCAACTCAAGGATGTCCAGGCCCTTGTCAAGCGCCGGTGCCCGGTAGCGGTCGTCGGCAAGAGGCGGGGATGCGGTGACGACGGCGTCGTTCGTGTTCTGGTCATTCGTCGGGAGAACGGAATATTTTTGTGTCATGGCGGCAGGGTGGGTGAGGTCAAAGGCATTGCAATTTTGATATGTAACGCAGCGCTCTTGATATGGCACGCGGCGCTCGCGAAGACTTTCGCCTTCATTGTTTTAGATTTATTTACTTTTGCACTTAATGTTCATCAATAAATTAAATCTTGACCTAGGGAAAGTCCGGGGCTTGGAAAGATGAGCAAATTTCTATGATTCACACCGCTTCAATCCATAAGTGAATAGATTGTTCATCAATGAACCATTTGTAACAATAAGTTTCCTGATTTTGGTGCCTTCGCCTCATTGAACGGTTCCGTCAACGCAAAAAGGTTTTTGTCATGCACCCAGGAAGTTTGGAAGGAAAAACAGTATCGATCTGCGCGGCCGCCCAAGGCGTCGGCCAGGCCCGTACACCGGTTTGCCTGGCCCCGGGTGATTCCGGGCGTTGCGGCAGCGCCTGGTTTGGGCGCACTCCGGGCCGGTCGACGGGCCGTCTGGCCACGGTCAACGACATCGCGCCGATCTGAGCGAGCACCGCGCCTGTCCGGAACCGCCCATGACACCTCTTGTGAGCATCAGCAACCTGTGCAAATCCTTTCCGGGAGTGCGCGCGTTGCACAACGCCCGGCTTGAGGTTGCCGCAGGCGAGGTGCATGCGCTGATGGGCGAGAACGGCGCCGGGAAATCGACCCTGATGAAGATACTGGCCGGGGTCTACCAGAAGGATGCGGGCGAGATCAGCATCGACGGTCAGGCGGTCGAGATTGCCAGCCCGTGCGCTGCGCAGGCGCTGGGCATCGGCATCATCCACCAGGAACTCAACCTGATGAGCCATCTGAGCGTGGCGCAGAACATCTTCATCGGACGCGAGCCGCTCGGGCGGCTGGGGCTGTTCATCGATACCGAGAAGATGGCCCGTGACACGAAAGCGATATTCGACCGCCTGAACCTGAACCTGGAACCGCACACGCTGGTCTGCGACCTGACGGTGGCGCGCCAGCAGATGGTGGAGATCGCCAAGGCGCTGTCGTTCGACTCGCGCGTGCTGATCATGGACGAGCCCACTGCCGCGCTGAACAATGCGGAAATCGACGACTTGTTCCGCATCATCGGCCAGCTCAAGCGCCACGGCGTCGGCATCGTGTACATCTCGCACAAGATGGACGAGCTCAAGCGCATCTCGGACCGCGTGACAGTGATGCGCGACGGCCAGTACATCGGCACCGTGCCGACTGCCACCACCAGCATGGACACCATCATCGGCATGATGGTCGGGCGCGCGCTGCTTGAAGACGAGAGGCCGCCGGCAACCGGTCAGGGCCGGGAGACCGTGCTGGAGGTGCGCGGGCTCAATCGCGGCCGTACGATCAAGGATGTCAGCTTCACCGTGCGCAAGGGCGAAATCCTCGGGTTTGCCGGCCTGATGGGCGCGGGCCGAACCGAAGTGGCGCGTGCCGTGTTCGGCGCCGACAAAAGGGATTCGGGAGAGATCTGGGTCAGGGGCCGCCAGATCGGGGTGCATAGCCCGGCCGACGCGGTTGAGCACGGCATCGGCTACCTGTCGGAAGACCGCAAGCACTTCGGTCTGGCCACCGGCATGGATGTGCAGACCAACATTGTGCTGTCGAGCTTGCGGCGGTTCTTGAGCTTCGGGTTTCTTCTCAAGCCCGCGGCCATACAGGACACGGCTGCGAAGCTGATCGCGCAACTGGGCATCAAGACCCCAAGCCCGCTGCAGAAAGTGGCGCTGCTGTCGGGGGGTAACCAGCAAAAAATCGTCGTCGCCAAATGGCTGGTGCGCGACTGCGAGATCCTGTTTTTTGACGAGCCTACGCGCGGCATTGACGTGGGCGCCAAGAGTGAAATCTACAAGCTGCTCAATGCGCTGGCGGCGCAGGGCCGTGCCATCGTGATGATCTCCTCCGAACTGCCCGAGGTGCTGCGGCTGAGCCACCGCATCGTGGTGATGTGCGAGGGCCGCATCACCGGCGAGCTGGCGGCACGGGACGCGACCCAGGAAAAAATCATGCAGCTCGCCACCCAGCGCGAAGCCACGGCTACCGTTTCCGGCACGGTTGCCGCTGCTGCCTTCTAAGAATACCGGAACCACCATCCATGACCGTCTCCAAGTTGCTGCAAGGTTTCAAAACTGCAGCTTTTAGCAGCAACACCCGTCAAAAGCTGTTGGCATTTGCCAGCTTGCTGGGGTTGCTGATTTTCTTCAGCATGGCCTCGTCCAGTTTCATGCAGACCGACAACATGGTGGGCATTTTGCAGGCCACTGCGGTTAACGGCGTGCTGGCCATCGCCTGCACCTTTGTCATCATCACCTCGGGCATCGACCTGTCGGTGGGCACCTTGATGACCTTTTGCGCCGTCATGGCCGGGGTGGTGCTGACCTATTGGGGCCTGCCCTTCTACCTGGGCGTGCTGGCCGCCATTTTCTTCGGTGCGTTCTCTGGCTTCACCTCGGGCGTGCTGATTGCCAAGCTGAAGATCCCGCCTTTCATTGCCACGCTGGGCATGATGCTCATGCTCAAAGGCCTGTCGCTGGTCATCACCCAATCCAAGCCAATCTATTTCAACGACACGCCGGAGTTCTCGGTCATTTCCCAGGAGTCGTTGATCGGTTATTTCCTGCCCGATCTGCCCATCCCCAATGCGGTGCTGATCCTGTTTGTGGTGGCGGTGGTATCCAGCCTGATCCTGAACAAGACGGTGCTGGGGACCTACACCTTCGCGCTGGGCAGCAACGAAGAGGCGGTACGCCTGTCGGGCGTGAATGTGGACCGCTGGAAGATCATTGTCTACACGCTCAGCGGCGCGATTTGCGGCGTGGCCGGGCTGCTCATCGCCTCGCGCCTGAATTCCGCGCAGCCGGCGCTGGGCCAGGGTTATGAGCTGGACGCGATTGCCGCCGTCGTGATCGGAGGTACCTCGTTGAGCGGTGGGGCGGGCACGATCCTGGGCACCATCATCGGCGCCTTCATCATGAGTGTGCTGACCAACGGGCTGCGCATCATGTCGGTGGCCCAGGAGTGGCAGACGGTGGTGACGGGCCTGATCATCATCGTGGCGGTGTATGCCGATATTTTGCGAAAGCGCAAGTAAATGAAAGCAAGTGCGGTTTCAGCCGCTATCCGCCTGCGTGCAGTTCTTACGAAGGAGAAACCCAAACCCCAGGCCCTGCCAACGTTTGATTTCTGATATTTCATTGCAACACCCATAACGATCCGGAGATGACCATGATTTTGAAACGAACACTTTTGAGCCTTGCGCTGGGCCTTGGCCTGGCTTCCACCTTGAGCACGACGGCGCTGGCCGCCGACGAGATCTACATTCCAATGATCTCCAAGGGCTTTCAGCACCAGTTCTGGCAAGCCGTCAAGGCCGGCGCCGAGCAGGCCGGCAAGGACTACAAGGTCAAGGTGACCTTCGAAGGCCCCGAGAGCGAGAGCATGGTGGACAAGCAGATCGACATGTTCGCGGCGGCGCTGGCCAAAAAGCCGTCGGCCATCGGCTTTGCCGCGCTGGACAGCAAGGCGTCGATCCCGCTGCTGAAAAAAGCCCAGGCCGCCAAGATCCCGGTCATCGCCTTTGACTCGGGCGTGGACAGCGATATTCCGGTAACCACGACCACCACCAACAACGTGGCCGCCGCCGCCCTCGCTGCCGACAAGATGGCCGAGCTGATCGGTAAAAGCGGCGATGTCGCCCTGGTGGTGCATGACCAGACCAGCCGCACCGGCATCGATCGCACCGACGGATTTGTCAACCGTATCAAGTCAACCTATCCCAACATCAAGATCGTCAGCGTGCAGTACGGCGGCGGCGACCAGCTCAAATCGACCGAGATCACCAAGTCCATCCTGCAGGCCAACCCCAACCTGAAGGGAATTTTCGGCGCGAACGAAGGCTCGGCCATCGGCGCGCTGAACGGCGCCAGGGAAATGAAGCGCAAGGTGGTGATCATCGGCTACGACTCCGGCAAGCAGCAAAAGGCCGCCATCATGGATGGCTCGATGGCCGGCGCCATCACCCAGAACCCGGTCGGCATTGGCTACAAGACGGTGGAGGCGGCGGTCAAGTCCCTCAAGGGCGAAAAGCTCCCCAAGATCATCGATACCGGCTTTTACTACTACGACAAGACCACCATCAACGATCCCAAGATCGCTGCGGTTCTGTATGACTGATGGGTGCGGCGGCCTCAGGGCCACGCGCTGAAGCGCTTCTTCACCAGGCAAACAGCAATCCCCAGGCAATCATTCATGAGCACTATCCAATCCATGCGTGTCGTCGATGTGCGCTTTCCCACGTCGCGGCATCTCGACGGCTCGGACGCGATGAATCCGGACCCGGACTATTCGGCGGCCTATGTGGTGCTGGAAACCGGCGAGCCGGGGCTTGAAGGCCATGGCCTGACTTTCACCATCGGCCGTGGCAATGAAGTCTGCTGCGCCGCCATAGAAGCCATGCGCCACCTGGTGGTCGGCCTCGACATGGACTGGGTGACCGAAGACATGGGCCGCTTCTGGCGTTACATCACCTCGGACAGCCAGCTGCGATGGATCGGCCCCGACAAGGGCGCGATCCACCTGGCGACAGCCGCGGTGGTCAATGCCGTGTGGGATCTGTGGGCCAAGCAGGAGGGCCTGCCGGTGTGGAAGCTGGTGGCCCGCATGAGCCCGGAAGAGATCGTCAGGCTGATCGACTTCCGCTACATCACCGACTGCATCACGCCGGCCGAAGCGCTGGCACTGTTGACGCGCCAGGCCGCCGGCAAGGACGCGCGCCTGAAGACGCTCGAGCAGGAAGGCTACGCTTGCTACACCACTTCCGCCGGCTGGCTGGGCTATGACGACGAAAAGCTCAGGCGCCTGGCCCAGGAGGCGGTGGACGCCGGCTTTTCGCACATCAAGCTCAAGGTGGGCCGCGACCTGCAGGACGACATCCGGCGGGTGCGCGTCGCCCGCGAGGTACTCGGCCCCGACCGCACCCTGATGATTGATGCTAACCAGGTGTGGGATGTCAACGAGGCGATTGAGTGGCTGGGCCACCTGGGCTTTGCCAAGCCCTGGTTCATCGAGGAGCCGACCAGCCCCGACGACATTGAGGGTCACCGCCGCATCCGCGAGGCGGTGAAGGGCGACATGCAGGTCGCCACAGGCGAGATGTGCCAGAACCGCGTCATGTTCAAGCAGCTCATCATGCAGGGCGCCATTGACGTGGTGCAGATCGACGCCTGCCGCCTGGGCGGGGTCAACGAGGTGCTGGCCGTGATGTTGATGGCGGCCAAATATGGGCTCAAGGTTTGTCCGCATGCCGGCGGCGTCGGCCTGTGCGAATACGTGCAGCACCTGTCGATGATCGATTACCTCTGCATCGCCGGTACCAAGGAAGGCCGGGTGATCGAATACGTGGACCACCTGCACGAGCATTTCGTGGACCCCTGCGTGATTCGCCATGCCGCCTACATGCCGCCGCAGCGGCCAGGTTATTCGATTGAGATGAAGCGCGAATCGCTGGCGCAGTACGCCTTCAAGGGCTGATGGCCGCTACACACCCTCGGCTGAGCCTGACCATAACCAACATCTGACACCGGAGCCCTTGATGAATTTGCACCTTCAAAACAAGATTGTCATTGTCACCGGCGGGGGCGCCGGAATTGGCGGGGCCATCAGCCTGCAGCTGGCACGCGAAGGCGCCGTGCCGGTGATCTTCGGCCGCAGCCCCTTGTTGCCGGAATTTTCCGCGGCCTTGCGGGATCTCGGTGCACGCCACGGGTTTTTCCAGCTCGACCTTGAAAGCGAATCGGCCTGCCGGACCGCGGTGCAGGGCGCCGTGGCCGAATTCGGCGGCATTGATGCGCTGGTCAACAACGCCGGCGTCAACGACAGCGTCGGCCTGGAGGCCGGCCCCGAGGCCTTCAAGCGCTCGCTGCAGTCCAACCTGATGCATTACTACCTGATGGCGCACCTGTGCCTGGACCAGCTCAAGGCCAGGCGCGGCGCCATCGTCAACATTTCCTCCAAGACGGCGCTCACCGGGCAGGGCAACACCAGCGGCTATGTCGCGGCCAAGGCGGCCCAGCTGGGGCTTACACGCGAATGGGCTGCCGCGCTGGCGCCGCATGGCGTGCGGGTCAATGCGGTGCTGCCGGCCGAAGTCATGACACCGCTCTATGAAACGTGGCTCAAGACCTTTGCCGACCCCGCAGCGGCGCTGGCCGACATCACGGCCCGGATTCCCCTCGGCCAGCGCATGACGACCGACCGCGAAATTGCCGACACGGTGGTGTTCCTGCTGTCCGATCGCGCCTCGCACACGACGGGCCAGTGGATTCATCCCGATGGCGGCTATGTGCATCTGGACCGCGCCTTACCTGTCGGCTGACCGTCATGAACAGACATCCATACGGCCAAAACGCCATGCGGCGTTGCCAGCTACCGAGCCCTGAAAAGCGCGATGAAGCTCGCCGCAGATTTTCCCCGCCCGAACCGGGTTCGCTCTGGGCAGCCATGCCGGCGAATGGGCATATCCGGACTTTTTAACTGACTCAACCTAACCATAGCAAAGAGAGACAAATCATGAAAGCTGCTTTCCGTAGTGTGTACCTCGGCGTGGCCTGCGCGGCCGTGCTGGCGCCGCAGTTGGCCTCGGCCCAGTCCAGCGTCACCTTGTACGGACGTGCCGTATCCGGCCTGGCCTATATTGACAATGTGTATGACCCGGTGGCCAATGCCAGCTTCTCCAAAGCCATGGTGGCCAGCAACCAGTGGGGCACCAGCATGTGGGGCATGAAGGGCAAGGAAGACCTGGGCGGCGGGCTGGCGGCCAACTTCCTTCTCGAAAGCGGGTTTGAACTGAAAAACGGCTCGGTCGGCTCGGCATTGTTCAACCGCCGCGCCTATGTCGGTCTGTCCAACGCCAGCTGGGGCAGCTTCCGTCTTGGCAAGAACCTGTTCATCAGCAACGACGTGTGGGACCTGGACCCGACTGGCCAACAGTGGGTGGGCAGCGCCACCCTGGTCAGGGGCCGCAGCTGGCCCGGTGCCAGCAACGTGGTCGAGTATTCAACGCCTGATATGGGCGGCTTCAGCGCCACCGGGCAAATCTCGTTTGGCGAACAGGCTGGAAACAGCAAGGCCAACCGCGGCGAAGGCATATCGATGACCTATGCGAACCAGGACCTGATGCTGCGCGCCATCTATTCCCAGCGCCGTAATGCTACCGCCACCTTCACGGATGTTTTCAGCACCTCCAAGGAAACCATCATAGGCGGCACTTACAAGTTCGGCCCGGCCAAGCTCTATGCAGCCTACGACTACATCACCGCACCCGACGCGGCCCTCACCGCCGCGTCCAAGCTCAAGCATGCCTGGGTTGGCGTTCGCTACGATGTGACCCCGGCGCTCACGCTGATCGGTTCGGTCTTCCACGTCAAATCTGACCGGGTGGCCGGCAAGGCCACGCTGGGCATGGTGGGTGCCGACTACAACATGTCCAAGCGCACGCTGCTGTACGCGTCATTCGGTAGCGTCAGCAACTCCAGTGGTGCCAACTTCGGGGTGGACGGGGGGATTTCGGGAAATCCGGCGGTCAACCAGGGGCAAAGAACCGTTTACGCGGGTATCGCGCACAGCTTTTAAAGGGCAACGCTGCCGGGCGAGTTCCATGCGTTCGGCGGCAGGCCGGCAGGTTCAGATCGGGATCACCTGACGCGGGCCAGCTGGCCAGCCACTTTTTGCTATTAAAAATATAGCTGCTTGCGCAGGCACTGCCTGCGTCGCAGCTATTTTTTATGCTCAATCGGCGTGCTGGCGGGGCCGTGCTACGCACCCGTATGCAAGGGCGTGGGCGACAATCAGCGCCGTGCTCAGCATTCTTTTCGTCACCTTTCCTTTTTTTGCCCTGGTGCTGTGCGGCTACCTTGCTGCGCGCCGGGGCCTGCTCCCGCAGCTGGCCATTCCTGGCCTCAATACCTTCGTGCTGTATTTCGCACTGCCCTGCATGCTGTACCGCTTTGGCGCCGGCACGCCGATTGCGCAGCTGCTGGACGCGAGCCTGGTGGCCGTCTATTTAGTGTGTGCTCTGTTGATGGTGGCTTTCACCGTGATGCTCACGCGCAAGGGCCGCATTGCATGGAACGATGCGTCTTTTGGCGCGCTGGTGGCGGCCTTCCCCAACACCGGCTTCATGGGTGTGCCCCTGCTGGTGGCGCTGTTGGGTGCGCAGGCCGCCGGACCGGCCATCGTCACCATCCTGGTTGATTTGCTGGTGACAAGCTCGCTGTGCATCGCGCTGTCGCGGCTGGACTCGGCCGACATTCATGGCGCCGAGGTCGCCGCGCAGAATGCGCTCAAGGGCGTGGCGCTCAATCCCATGCCGTGGGCCATCGTGCTGGGCGCGCTGTCGTCCGGCTTGGGTGTGATGTTGCCCGCGCCGGTGATGCAGACCGTCGGGCTGCTGGCCGATGCGGCCTCGCCGGTAGCGCTGTTCACCATTGGCGCGGTGCTGGCGCGTTCGCAGATGAACAGCACGGCAGCCACACCCCTGAAGGAGTATGTGCCGGTTGCTCTCATCAAACTGGTGGTGCACCCGGTACTGGTGGGCCTCGTCGGGCTGGGCGCCATCGCAGTGGGCGTGCCTTTGCAGCCTTTTGCTTTGACCGTCATCGTGCTGGTGGCGGCGCTGCCCAGCGCCAGCAATGTGGCGTTGCTGGCCGAGCGTTTCGGTGCGGACAACGGCCGCATCGCGCGCATCATCCTGTTGTCGACGGTGCTGGCCTTTTTCAGCTTTTCGGCAGCAGTGACCCTGCTGACCTGAGCCAGGTACCAGGCCTTTTCGGCTGTCGTTACAAAAAAACCTGAAAAAAGATGGCCCCGCGCTGTCGATTCCGCTCTTTCTGTTCGTCGTACCGGTAAGAGCAGGATTTTTCTGCCTGGGTTGTCCGGGCTCTCCGCTCCCAACGCAACTAACGCAACTTCAAGGAGTCCGAAATGAAATTCATGGTTCTCATCAAAGCCGACAAACACAGCGAAGCCGGTGAAATGCCCAGTGAACAACTGCTGGCCGACATGGGCAAGTTCAACGAATCGCTGGTCAAGGCCGGCGTCATGCTGGCGGGCGAGGGGCTGCATCCCAGTTCCAAAGGCGCGCGCGTCAGATTTTCCGGCAGCAAGCGCACCGTCATCGACGGGCCTTTTCCCGAAACCAAAGAACTGGTCGCCGGTTTCTGGATGCTGCAGGTCTCGTCCAAAGAAGAGGCCATTGAATGGGTCAAGCGCTGCCCGTTGCCACCTGAGAGCGAGGCCGAAATTGAAATCCGCCAGGTGTTTTCGGCTGAAGACTTTGGCGCGGAATTCACGCCCGAGCTTCGCGAAGCCGAAGAACGCCTGCGCCGGCAGGTGGAGGCGCAGTCCGGCGAAAAGTCCTGAAAACGGGCGTCCGGCTGCCGGGCCCGTGTTTGAGGTAAAAACCGGGTTCCAAGGAGATTCCACGCATGCAATACATGATCCTGCGCAAATCCGACGCGAGCACTGAAGCCGGCGAGCTGCCCAGCCCCGCACTGCTGGCCGCCATGGGCGCCTACAACGAAGAACTCGCCAAGGCCGGCATGCTGCTGGGCGGCGAGGGCCTGCAGGCAAGCTCAAAGGGCGCGCTCATCCGGTTTTCCGGTGGCAAGCCCACGGTCATCGATGGCCCCTTCACCGAAGCCAAAGAGCTGATCGCCGGTTTCACCATGATTGAGGCGGCTTCCAGGGATGACGCACTGGAATGGCTCAAGCGCTGGCCTCAAGAGGATGCGGATGGCAATACCTCGCTGGAAATCCGCGAGGGTGGCTGCCCCGGCGGCCTGCGCGGCGTCGCCGGGGAAGGCGCGCCGCCGCTGCCCGAGGGGTTCCGCCGCTTCATGATTTTGCTCAAGGCCAATGACCGCGCCGAAGCCGGCATCGTGCCCGACAACCAGTGGCTGGGGCGCATGGCCCAACACAACGACGATGCCGTCAAGGCTGGCGTGCTACTCATGGGTGAAGGGCTCAAGCCCAGCGCCAGCGCCTCCCGCATGAAGTTCACCCGAGGCAAACCCAGCGTGATGGACGGGCCGTTCGCCGAAGCCAAGGAGTTGCTGGCCGGCTTCTGGATCATCCGGGCGCGTTCGCTGCAGGCTGCGGTGGACTGGGCGCTGAGTTACCCCTTTCCGTTTCGCGATACGGAAGAGGTTGAGGTCGAGATCCGGTTGCTATATGAGGCGGCAGATTTCGCCCCGGCCTAACGTTCAGGGCTTCGGTCAAAAATATTTGAAATTTTTTTCACCGGGCGTGTCGATTTCGCATTTTTCGTTCGTCGTACCAGTGAGCAGACGTTTTTTTGGGGCCGGAGAGGCCCGATAAACCCGGCGCTCGCCCATTCATCGAAGTGAACGAACACCAACTTAAGGGAATAGAACATGTTCAAGACCATCGCCATCATTGCAGCCGTCGCCATTGTGGTGTTTATCGTGGCCGTGCTGATACTGGCCTCCAACAAGCCCGACACCTTCCGCGTCCAGCGCCAGACCACCATCCAGGCGCCACCCGAAAAAATCTTTCCGCTGATCAACGACTACAAACAGTGGGCCGCCTGGTCGCCCTGGGAGAAGAAGGACGCCGCCATGAAGCGCAGCTTCAGCGGCCCGGCCACCGGCAAAGGTTCTGCCTACGCCTGGGAAAGCAAGGAAGTCGGCACGGGTGACATGCTGATCACCGAGTCCGTACCGTCTTCCCTGGTCAAGATAGACCTGAACTTCAGCAAACCTTTCGAAGCCCACAACAAGGTGGTGTTCACTCTCCAGCCGCAAGCCGGTGGCAGCTTGGTCAGCTGGGATATGGCCGGCCCCGCGCCCCTGATGGCCAGGGTCATGCATGTCTTCTTCGATATGGACAAGATGGTGGGCAAGGATTTCGAAGCCGGCCTGGCCGACCTGAAGGCTGCTGCAGAAAAGTAAGCCCGGCTCACCCGCCCCACACTCAAGGAGTATTCAAATGCGATTCATGATGCTGATGATCCCCAAGGGCTACGAAACTGCCGACGCAGGCACCATGCCCAGCGCCGACGCCGTCGCCGCGATGATGAAATACAACGAAGCACTGCAAAAAGCCGGCGTGTTGCTCGCGCTGGACGGCCTGCACCCGCCCTCCATGGGCGCGCGCGTGAGCTTTCCGGGCGGCAAGGCCCATGTCAGCGACGGCCCCTTTGCCGAAGCCCGTGAGGTACTGGGCGGCTACTGGATGATCAACGTGGCCTCGCGCGAGGAAGCCATCAAGTGGGCAACGCGCTGCCCGGGCGGCGAGAACGAAATCATCGAAGTGCGCCAGGTGCAGGAGATGTCGGACTTCCCGCCCGACGTGCAGGAAGCCGCCGCCGGCTTCGTCGAGATGCAGCAGGCCCCCAGCGGGAAAAGCAAAAGTACCAGCAAAGGCAAGGGCGCCTGAAGCCGCATGGCGTCGCATGAAACCCACCGTGCCATCGACGCCGTCTGGCGCATCGAATCGGCCAAGGTCATCGCCAAGGTTGCACGCATGGTGCAAGAGGTGGGCCTGGCCGAAGAGATCGCGCAAGACGCGCTGGTCACCGCGCTGGAGCGCTGGCCCAAGACGGGCGTGCCGGACAACCCGGGCGCCTGGCTCATGGCGGTGGCCAAGCACCGCGCCATCGACTACCTGCGGCGGCGCAAGCTGCTCGCGCTCAAGCACGAAGAGCTGGGCCGCGAAATGGAGATGGAGCAGGACATGGCCTTTGCCGATGTAGACGATCCCGGCGACGGGGACGACGGCGCCGACGACTACGGCGACGACCTGTTGCGCCTGATCTTCACCGCCTGCCACCCGGTGCTGTCCACCGAAGCGCGCATCGCGCTGACGCTGCGGCTGCTGGGCGGCCTGAGCACCGACGAGATCGCGCGTGCCTTCCTCGTGCCCGAACCCACCGTGGCCCAGCGCATCGTGCGCGCCAAACGCACGCTGGCCGAGGCGCGTGTGCCCTTTGAAGTGCCCGGCCCTGAAGAGCGCGGCGCCCGGCTGGCCTCGGTGCTCGAAGTGATCTACCTGATCTTCAATGAAGGCTACTCGGCTACCTCGGGCGGCGACTGGATGCGGCCCGCTCTGTGTGACCAGGCCTTGCGGCTGGGGCGTGTGCTGGCCGAACTCGCGACGCAGGAGCCTGAGGTTCATGGCCTGGTGGCGCTGATGGAGATCCAGGCCTCGCGCGCCAAGGCGCGCACCGGGCCGTCGGGTGAGCCCATCTTGCTGCTGGAACAAAACCGTGCGAGCTGGGACCATATCCTGATTCGCCGCGGCTTTGCCGCATTGGCACGCGCTGAGGCGTTAGGCGGCGCGCTGGGGCCGTATGCGTTACAGGCCGCGATCGCCGCTTGCCATGCGCGTGCGCCCACCGGTGCGGACACTGACTGGCAGCGCATTGCCGCGCTTTACGATGCGCTGGCGCAGCTCATGCCCTCGCCGGTGGTGGAGCTCAATCGTGCCGTGGCGCTGGCCATGGCCTTTGGCCCGGCGACGGGGCTGGAGGTGGCCGATGCGCTGCTGGCCGAGCCCTTGATGAAAAACTACCACCTGCTGCCCAGCGTACGCGCCGACTTTTTGTTCAAGCTCGGCCGAATCGAAGAGGCCCACGCGGAGTTCGAACGCGCCGCCTCGCTCACGCGCAACCTGCGTGAGCGCGAACTGCTGCTGGCGCGCGCTGAAGCCTGCAAGCCCGACGCCACGCCGCGCCTTTCCTGAGGCGCTCAGGCTGCCGGCTTGCGGCCGCCCAGCATGCAGGCGATGGCCGCGAGTTGCAGCAGCACCGTCGCACCGAAATAAAAGCCGGTGCCCGCACCCAAGTGCGCTGGGTTCCCATTGCCTGTGACCAGCAGTAGTGCAAAAGTCGCAGGCGCCAGCGCCCACAGCCCTTGCGACATCGCAACGATGAGCGCTACCACACGCGGGACATCTTCCTTGACGAATTCCACCTGCGCCACCAGCGGCGGCAACGAGGTCGCGTTGCCGATGCCAACGCCGAACAGCACCACGCCCAGCAGGATCAACGCGGTCTGGTGTTCCGCCGCAGAGGCCAGCAGCAGCGAGCCGGCTATCTGCACCGCGTAGCTCACGCTGGCCACCACGCGTCGGTTGGCGCCGGCAGGCATGAATTTTCCGACCACCGTTCGGCCACCGATCGCACAGGCCGTGGCCAGCGCCATCGCCAGGCCTGCGCCCTGGGTGCTGAGTGCCGACACCAGCAGCGAATACAAATGCGTGATCAGGCCCGCCTGCGCAAACAGGCTGAGCGCCATCGCCGCAGCCAGCGTGCGAAAACTGCGGTCGCGCCACAGCAGGCGGCCCGGCAGCGGCTTGGCGTGCGCCGAGGTGATGCTGCGTGCTGGCGTGCCTGGCGCGTCACCATCAGGCTGCTGGCCCATGCGCTCAGGCGTCTTCGCGATCACGTAAAAGCAAAGGCACGCCACGATGGCCAGCATGGCGCCACCCACCAGCATGGTGGCGGCGGCAAAGCCCATCGCCACAATCAAAGCGCCCCACAGCGGCGAGAAAATCACGCCGCCCAGGCTGGCGCCGTTATAGGCCTTGGCCAGTGCCATGGGCCGGCCGCGCACAAACCAGGGCGAGATGATGGCGTTGATGCCTGCCGCGCCCATGGTGACCCAGCCGCCGCCCGTCAACATGGCGGCCATAAACAGTTGCCACGGCTGTGCAGCCAAGGCCCAACCCAGCAGGCCGACCGCCAGCGCTGCGCAGCCTGCGGCGGTAGTGGCTGCAACGCCCAGCCGGGCATGAATACGCGGCAAGCAGGCCACCACGCCCGCGCCAAAGAGGAAGTGAAACGTCACGGCCGCCGACACCAACGGCAGCGCCCAGCCGGTGCGCGCGATCACCGCATGCAGAAAAATCGCCGGGCTGTAAAAGCCCACGCCCCAGCCAAAGATGGCGAGCACAAAGGCGGCCCGCACCACGGTGGTTCCGTAAAACGCGCGTGGCGCTTGGGGTCGCAGAGTTGGGGTCATTGGCAGTTCCATGAGGTTCTCCTTGTGAGAAGGCAGCGGTTGCTGCATGGCCTTCATGGTGCGGCGAAGCCCTGCCTTGATGCTTCGTCACAGAGCGAAGCATGGGCGGCGCGATGCTGCTAAGGTTGACCCTACAAGACGTCAAACATCATGATGAACACCAACCAAATCGCCCACATCGCCTCGCTGGTCGGCGAGCCGGCCCGCACCGCCATGCTGATGGAGCTGCTCGACGGCCGCTCCCTCACTGCCCATGAGCTGGCCGGGGTCGGCAATGTCTCACCACAAACCGCCAGCCGACACCTGGCCCTGATGGTCGAAGGCGGCTTGCTGTGCGTAGAGCAACACGGCCGGCACCGTTATCACCGCCTCGCCTCGGTGGAAGTGGCACGTGTGCTCGAAGGCATCACGCAACTGGCCTCCCAAAATGCCCCCGCGCCACGCCGCGCCGTAGTGCCCGGCCCCAAAGACGCCGCCATGCGTATGGCCCGCAGCTGCTACGACCACATCGCCGGCCGCCTCGGCGTAGCCATCGCCCATCACCTGCTGGCCGATGGCGCCATCACCTTTGACGGCGAGGCCGGCCACGTCACCGCCAAGGCCGGCGCCGTGCTGGCGCGGCTGGGCATTGAGCTATCAACCTCGCCCACCAGCATCAACACCAAACGGCCTTACTGCCGCCCGTGCCTTGACTGGAGCGAGCGCCGCTTTCATGTCGCCGGGCAACTCGGCACGCTGATCTGCAACCACAGCCTGGAGCGCGGCTGGCTCTTGCGCCGACAGGGTATGCGCGCGCTGGAGATCACACCTAAAGGTGCGGTGGCGCTGCGCGACTGGATGGGGCAGGAGGACTGGCGGCAAGTGACGGAGGGAGAGACCTTCCCAGCGCGGCAGGAGCAACGGCGCGCAGCCGCCTGAACTCGGCGCCCGTTCATGCCACAGCCTTTTGCGGCATACATTACGTCAGGCGCTTCACTCAAATCCACTTCTGCCAGATTTTCCATGACACTCTACGTTGAGAGCACTGACTTTGACCAAGACTCCCTGCCCAAAGGCTGGGACGAGGGGTCGTTCAAATACTGCAACTTCAGCAAGCTTGATATAGAAGGTAGCGGTTTCAGCGGCGTTCTCGTGGGCTGCGTCGTCGAAGAATCGGAGTGGTATTGGAGCTTGTTCAATACCGCCACATTTGTGAATGTCAAATTCAGAAAATGCATCTTTCGCGGCGCCTCATTTGCAGGTTGCAGCTTCACTGAATGCCAATTCATCGACTGCTTGTTTGTCAAAGATAGCCTGGACGGGGGCTGCAGCTTCACTGAAAACCGCTGGTACGCATGCACGCAGTCTGGCTGCACAGGCCTCATCGTCAATGCGGTCGCTCAATCGCCGGCCCTCCAGTGAGCAAACGCCCAATCTCTTCAATCGAGAGGACGTGTCCCTTGGTTTTTGCGGTTAGATTCGCCAGCTTGTCCTGTCGCATTTCGCGTCATACATTACGTGAGAGGTCAAAGTCATATGCCTGATGCTTCCGAGATTGAAGTTATCAAGTTAGGTCGTCGTATTTTGCGGCGTACATTAAGTTAGGTCTCACCATGCGGTCGCCCGACATTGAGCTGACGAGTCGAGAGCAAGAGCTGTTCGCTCAAATTCACTTCCACTCCAGGGTGCATGAGGACTTTCGCGCATCGATCATGCCGATGGTCGCTTTAACCGAAACTTTGCTGAAGCGCGGCGCGGTTTCCGAAGTTCGGCGCTTGTACTTTACCGACCCGGAGCGGAATCCCGGTGGCCGTGGCAAGTCCCGCCAGGACATATTCGAGAAGAACGGGACCTCTGGACCAGAGATCCTGGCGCATCCCCACTTCATGAAGTATCTCGAGTACTTTGTGTGCGGACCAAATCTTCCTGCTGCGGTTATCGCGGAGTTCAAAGAAGCTGCGCGCTTCTCAGGTTACTTGACTGGGGGAGATGTTCTTGATCTGATCCCGAAGGCGCGAGCGGTAGTCCGTTCGGAACGTCTCGAACCGCATGACGCATCCGACGAGTTTCACAAGCTGGTGCTTGAGTGCGGAGCTATGCCCTCCAGTGCCGAATCAATCCGAAGCGCGGTACGCGCCATAAAGGTGAGCAGATGAGACTTAACAGGTCGTTCGACACGGACACGCAGCGGCATTGCGCCGCGAGGTGCACGCTTCCCCCGACGCCTCGTGGCGCAATGCCGCTGCATGCCGGTCAACTTCGACGTTAGGCGCGGAATGAGGAAGCAGAGAATGGAACGTCGCATGCTATACATCCCTGTACTCCAAATCGACACGAACCTCATCAATGCTCGGCAAAAGCTTGGTGCGGTAAATCTACTCGAACGGTGGTACGCAGACGAGGTAATTCTGATCAACATCTCCTCTGTCGCCCACGACGAGGCACAGGCGGATGGAGATCCGCTCCGCGTCAAGAAAGCCAACGAGCAGATCTACACCGCAACACCTCCGGTTCCGGAGAACGATCCGCTGTTTGAGAAGGTTCAGACCGCTCTGTTCCCACAGGGACCTAAGGATGAGAATCAGCGCAACGACATCCGCATCGTGTGCGAAGCTGCCAAGTACCATGCCATCTTGGTCACGGCCGACGGAGCTTCAAAGACTCAGCCGGGAGGCATCCTTGGTAATCGTCACAAGCTCGGCAACTTGGTTCAAATCATGTCGCCAGAAGAGGCTGTCGCCTTCGTGCGCTCGAAGATTCGTGAGCGAGACGAGTTCAACGAACGGTCTGTCAAGGAGTTCGGCGGCGAACTCCCACCTTGGACAGGCAAGGACTGAATCGCCGCCCAACGAACCGCCCACCATCCATCAAATCGCAATCGGGTCCACATCAATCGCCCAGCGGATCAGGCTTTTAAATTCTGCCTGCTGGCGCGTTTCAAACAGCGTGGGCTGCCAGGCTGCGAGGAAGCGTTGCAGCGCCGCGCGTGACGGACTTTCGACCAGCATCTGCGCGCGCTCGATATTGGCCACACGCTGTATCGTCATCGGCACGGCCGGATATGCAGTGACCTGCCCGTTGCCCGTGAGCTGTTGCGCCTCGGCCTGGGCCGCTGCTGCGTTCAGAAATCCTTGTGCCACATCCTGCGCACGCGCCTCGGCGCGCACCAGCGCTGAAAAACCGAAGGGCGACATGCCCGCCGCTTCGCGCTCGGCCAACTGCTGCGTCGCAAAACCCGGATAGTCGTGCTTTTTCAGTGCTTCAAAAAGCGGATGGGCGGGATGAAAAGTCTGCACCCACATCTCGCTGGCTTCGCTGTGCCGGGCATCACGGCCTGCACGGCCTCCCGCTTGCATCAAGAGGCTGAAGAGGCGCTCGGGCGCACGGAAGTCGCTGGAGAACAGCGCCCCGTCAGGGTTGATGGCCGCCACCAGCGTGATGTGGCGAAAGTCGTGGCCCTTGGCGATCATCTGCGTGCCGACCAACACGTCGACCTCGCCCGCATGCACGCTGGCCAGCTGCGATTCGAGCGCCCCTTTGAGCCGCGTCGTGTCAGCGTCGATACGGGCAATGCGCGGCGGCTCGCCGTCTGGCCGCTTCACGCCGGCCAGTAATTCGGCCAAATGTTCTTCCAGCCGTTCGGTGCCGCGTCCTACGGGCGCGATGTCGATGTTGCCGCAGCTCGGGCAGGCGCGCGGCACACGTTCGGTGAAGCCGCAGTGATGGCAACGCAGGGTGCGGTCTATCTTGTGAAAAACGCGGTAGGCGCTGCAGTGCGGGCACTCGCTTTTCCAGCCGCAGTCGTGGCAGGCCAGCACAGGCGCATAGCCGCGCCGGTTTAAAAAGATCAACGACTGCTCGCCACGGGCTACGCGCTGCGCGATGGCATCCAGCAGCGGCGGCGCAATCACGCAGTGCTTGGGCTGGTGGTTCATGTCCACGCGCCGAACTGTGGGCAGGCCTCCTGAAGAGCTCGTCGCTGAGGAATTTTCCGACGGGCCGCCCCTAGGAAAATTGGCCCCCTCGGGGGGCAGCGCATTACGCGAAGCGAAAAGCGTGGGGGCCACGTCACCGATACGTTCACTCATCGTGAGGCGTTGGTAGCGGCCCGCCAGTGTCGCCTGCCAACTCTCCAATGATGGCGTGGCCGAACCGAGCAGCACTCTGCAAGGACCATGGTCATGCGTGGCGTCCTCGGTCTCTATCTTGGCGCGGTAGACCGCCAGGTCGCGGGCGGAATAGCGTGCGCCCTCTTGTTGCTTGTAGCTTGGGTCGTGTTCCTCGTCGACCACCAGCAGGCGCAGATTCGGCATGGAGGCAAACACCGCCATGCGCGTGCCCAGCACCAGGCGCGCATGGCCGGCGTGGGCCGCCAGCCAGCTTTTCAGGCGCTGGGCTGGGGTCAGGCCGCTGTGCAAGGCCACCACGCGCTCTTTGCCCAGGTGGGCAAAACGCGCTTCAAAGCGCGATTGCAGCTGGGGCGTGAGGTTGATCTCGGGCACCATCACCAGCACCTGGGCTGTGGGGTCCTGCTCCAGCACGCGGGCCGCGGCGCGCAGGTAGACCTCGGTTTTGCCGCTGCCGGTGGCGCCGAACAGCAGCGCGGGCCGGGTATCGTTGTCAAATTCAGCCAGGGCAAGAGCCTGCTGCGCACTGAGCGGCATCAGAGCCGCGGTGTCCTGCGGGCCGCTGGTGTCCGCAACCGGGCGCTTGAGCCGCCGCGCCAGCTGAACATTGCTCAGGTCGCGCAGTTGCGGCGGCAATGCCGCCAGCGCCACCTCGCCCAGGGAGCGCTGGTAATAAGCGGCGGTGAACGTCACCAGTTTTTGCCAGGTCGCCGAAAGAGGCTGCAGCCCTTCCAGCACACCGGTGACATGACGCGTCTGTATTTCCAGCAGCGTTCCACTGTCAGGTACGACTTCCCACACCACCCCAAGGACTTCGCGTTTACCCAGCGGCACGCGCACCAGGGCACCCACAGCAAGCGGCAACTCGCTTTGGTAGGTCAGTGGCCCGCCAATGGAACTGTGCGCGGGCGCGGCAACGGCAACTTGAAGCCAATAGCTCATTTGGAGTAACTAAATGTGTTTACTTCTTGAGAAGTACATCCAGATAGTGCGCTAAGTCCTTGATTTACCATCGCTTTACAGATTTCCAGATTTTCTGTGGATAACTTTGTTGATAGCTTGCCGTGGCGCGTCGCGAAGCCTTGTAAATCAAGGCTTTTCTTAAACTGCCCGGAAAAAAAGCAATTTAAAGTCTCTATATAAATCAACAACTTACGTCCGCTATTGCTTTGATAGCGAAGCATGCCGCCTGCGTTCACCATTGCGGCACCGCAACACGAATTTTGTGCATAAGTCCGGGCGCCATCGCCCGGTTTTGTGCTAGCCATGGTTGAAATCATTCGTCCAGTGGCCTTTTCTGGACGTAGGCGGAAAGTTTAGGTACCAGCGGCGCGCATGCTGCGAGAGTGAGCGTGTACTGCGCGCACCAGCACTTCCACACTTTCGGGGGGCGTGTGCTGGCTGATGCCATGCCCCAGGTTGAAAATATGGGCCGGTCCAGGCTTGCTGGCATCAATATGGGGCTTGCCAAAGCTGTCCAGCACGCTTTTCACTTCGGCTTCTATCTGGGTCGGGTTGGCAAACAGCACGTTGGGGTCCAGGTTGCCCTGCAAGGCTTTGGCATGTGGTCCGTTTTCACCGACCAGCGCGCGCGCCCTGGCCAGGTTGACCGTCCAGTCCAGTCCCAGCACTTCGCAATCGAGCTGCGCCATGGCTTCGAGCCACTGGCCGCCGCCTTTGGTGAAGACGAGGCGGGGGATCTTGACGCCCTCGTGCTCGCGTTTGAGCTGGGCCAGCACGCGGGCCGTGTAGGCCAGGCTGAAGGTTTTGAAGGCTGCGTCGGCCAGCACGCCGCCCCAGCTGTCAAAAATCATCACGGCCTGGGCGCCGGCTTCGATCTGTGCGTTCAGGTAGGAGGCAACCGCGTCGGCGTTCACGGCAAGCATTTTGTGCATCAGGTCCGGGCGCTGGTACAGCATGGTCTTGACCAGGCGGTAGTCGTCGGAGCCTGCGCCTTCGACCATGTAGCAGGCCAGCGTCCAGGGGCTGCCCGAAAAGCCGATCAGCGGCACGCGGCCGTTCAGCGCCTTGCGGATCGACGTGACGGCGTCAAAAACATAGCGCAGCTTGTTCATGTCAGGCACTTCCAGCTTGGCCACCGCAGCTTCGTCACGCACCGGCGTGGCAAAGCGCGGGCCTTCACCGAGCGCAAACGACAGGCCCAGGCCCATGGCATCGGGCACGGTCAGGATGTCGCTGAACAGGATGGCTGCATCCAGCGGGTAACGCTCCAGCGGCTGCAGCGTGACTTCAGTGGCGTAGTCGGTGTTGGTGGCCAGGCCCATGAAACTGCCGGCCTGGGCGCGCGTGGCGCGGTACTCGGGCAAATAGCGGCCGGCCTGGCGCATCAGCCAGACGGGAGTATGGGTGGTGGCCTGGCGCAGGCAGGCGCGCAAAAAGGTGTCGTTTTGAAGGGGTGCGAACATGCCCTGATTGTCTCAGGTGTGAGGCGGGCCCTCCCATCGCGGGATATCCGCAGGGGTGGCACTTGTGCGGGTTCGGATTTACCATGGCCTCATGGGCCCCGCCGGGTCCGAAAGAGGTGTTTCATGCGCATGAACGACCAGGAGTATTTCCGCAGTTGCATCGCCAAGGAGCGGCACCTTGCGCAACTGCTGGGCCATGCGCACATCGAGGAATGCTACGAAAGCGCAGGCACCCTCTGGGACAGCAATCAGGCTTTGCCGCAGTGGACGCGCGACTGGCGTGCCTGTGGCCCGCTGATGACGGCCTACGGCATCACGGTGAGCTATGACGCCGGGGGCGCGACGCTCGGGTCCACGACGGTGCATTTCGCGGACCACCCTGGCCGCGACCGCGCGGTGATGTACGGCATCGTCAAGGAGGTGATCTTCCGGCTGGAACACCACAAGGCCGCGCCTTTGCCTGCCGTCACCGTTAAATCCGAAGTGTCTTGATGAAGGCTTCGAGCTCGTCGATGGGCAGGGGCTTGCAGAACAGATAGCCCTGGTAGCAGTCGCAACCGTGGCGCGACAGAAAGTCGCGCTGGGCTTCGGTCTCAACGCCTTCCGCCACCACGCCCAGCCCCAGGCTTTGCGCCAGGCCAATGATGGTGCGTGCGATGGCAGCGTCGTTAGGGTCGCGCAGGATGTCTTCCACAAAAGACTTGTCGATTTTCAGTTGGTCCAGCGGCAAGCGCTTCAGACATGAGAGTGAGGAATAGCCCATGCCGAAATCGTCAATGGAAAGGGTCACGCCCATCTTCTTGAGCCGGGCCATTTTTGTGATGGTGACATCCATGTTTTCGGCGAGCAGGCTTTCGGTCAGCTCCAGTTTGAGCTTGTGCGGGCTGACTTTCGTCTCCTTGAGCGCGGCCATGACAAGGTCCACGAACTCCGGGTGCCGGAATTGCCGCACGCTCACGTTGACGGCCACGCTGAAGGCTGCGGTTTCAGGACGATGGGCCCACGCTGCGAGCTGGCGGCAGGCTGTCTCGAGCGCCCATTGGCCCAGCGGCAATATCAGTCCGGCCTCCTCAGCCGCCGGAATGAACTCGGACGGCTGTACCAGGCCACGCCCGCCGTGCTGCCAGCGCAACAGCGCCTCGACGCCCGTCATGCGCCCGTCACGCCCTACCTGCGGCTGGTAGTACAGGAGGAACTGCTTTTCACGCAGGCCCTGGCGCAAGTCCGACTGCAGCGCGGCGCTGGCGGTGACGGCGGCCTGCATCGCCGGGTTGAAAAAGCAGATGGTATTGCGCCCCGACATCTTGGCCTGGTACATGGCCAGATCGGCCTGCTTGAGCAGGTCCCCGATGTTGTCCAGGGTCTGGTTGAACGAGGTAATGCCGATGCTGCAGGTGCTGTAGTGCTGGTAGCCCGCCAGGCTGTAGGGCTCGCTCAGCGCGGCAAGAATCCGCGTGCCCACCGCTTCAGCTTTTGCGGCCGCTTCGCGAGGATCCTGGCCCAGGTCCTCCAGCATGACCACAAACTCGTCCCCGCCCAGCCGTGCCACCGTGTCGGGCTGCTCCAGGCAGGCCGCCAGGCGCTTGGCCACCTGTTGCAGCAACAGGTCTCCCTTCTGGTGGCCCATGGTGTCGTTGAGCGTCTTGAAATTGTCCAGGTCGATGAACATCAGCGCGGCTTCGCGCGGGTGCCTGTAATTGTGGGTGAGTGCTTTTTGCAGCCTGTCCATCAGCAGCTGGCGATTGGGCAGCTGCGTCAGCGGGTCGTAGAAGGCCAGGTGCTTGATTTCACTCTCCGCCACCTTGCGGCGCGTGATGTCGCGCCCCACCGCAACCCAATGGGTAAAGAAAACGCCGGCGTCGTCCGCGACCGGCACGATGTCGACTTCCATCCAGAAGTGCCGGCCGTTTTTCTTGTAGGTGATGAGTTCGGCCTGGACGGGTTCGCCTTTCTGAAAGGCGGCGCTGATGCGCTCCAGTTCGCTGCGTTGGGTTAACGGCCCGCACAGCAGGCGCGGCGAATGGCCGAGGGCCTCTTCCGGGCTATAACCGGTATGTTGCTCGAAGGCGTTGTTGACAAAGATGATGCGCAAGCCCGGTTTTCCGGAAGGTACCGCTTCCGTGATGAGCACGATATCGTTGAGGCGGGAGATGCTTGTCTCCAGCAGCATGAGCTGTTCCCTGGCCTTGCGTCGTTCGCTGATATCGCGAAAGTAGATGGCGACTCCGTCCGGAAACGGGTACGCGCGGATCTCGAACCATTTGTCCAGCGGTGCATAGAGCGCTTCAAATTCCACCTGGTAGTTGCCCGCAACCGCGGCCCGGACCTGCTCGGAAAACGAGGTGTTGATGGCGCCCGGAAATTCCTTCCAGATGCTTTTGCCCAGCAGGTCCTTGCTGGGTCGGCGGAGCAGCCGCGCGCCTTCCCGGTTGAGGTAGGTAAAGCGCCATTGCGGATCCAGCGTGTAAAACCCCTCGGTGATGCTTTCCAGCGTGATGCCCAGGCGGGTGGCCAGCCGCTGGGCGTCTTCTTCGGTCTGCTGGCCGGCCGTACCGGCTGCGCTGTCCCCAGGTTCCTCATGTACTTCTGCCCCTGCGGTTCGCAGCGCATGCTGCTGCAGGTTCAGTTGCGCAGCGATCAATCCGGCAAGCGTGTCCTGGTCTTCCTCTTGCGCTGCGTCCAGGTTCCGCGGAACCCTGTCCATGACGGCCAGTACGCCCAGCAAAACGCCGTCGCCGCCGGCCAGCGGCACACCGCGGTAAAAGTTGATGCCGGGAGCACAACGGGCAGGTATCAGCGGCTGGCGCGGCGGGTTTTCCAGCGTGGCGACGCAGAGCGTCACCAGGCCTTCACGCTCATGCGGAGCGAAGCCGGTGCCCGACCTGAAAGCCGGCTGCCCGTTTTCCATCGCCACCATGATGGCAATCGGCGTGGCGCAGGAGCGGGCCGCCAGCCGGGTAAGCCGCTCGGCGTTGGTTGGACGCGTGGCATCGTGCTCTTCGCCACCCTGCGGCAGGACGTGCAGCGCAAACGCTGGATCGACAGTGGAAACGGACACGGGAGCAACACCTGCTTTTCAAACTACAGCCTTTGATGCTGATGCATAGCGCCGTGAATTAGCGTCAGCGGCGTGTGAGATTTGCAAGTGTTGACCATAAAGCGTTGCAAAACGTTCTGTTGCGTACCCGGAAGCGAATTTGTCCTACGCTGCTCTCTGTCGCTGCCTCACCGTACCTGGCGGTAGCGCGTTGCATGCTGCAACACCTCTCATCGCCCATCGCTCCTGCCTCCTCAGGTTTCCCGATTTTCGTGATCTTTCCTCTTCAGCGAAGCACAAATGCCCCCTCTTGAACTCGATCAATTGCAGCAATGCCCCGATATCGACACTTTGCAAACGGTCCTGAGAAACATGTGTTCCCGTTTTGGCTCCGTCACCCAGCTCAATATCCTGCCGGCCTCCCACGCCGGCAAGCAACAGGCCCTGTGCTTCCTGCGCATGGCCACAGCCGAGGAAGAACAACGCCTGATGAGTGGCCTGGGCATCGGCAGGTTTGGCGGAGAGCTTGTGCTGGTGGTGGATCTGCAGACCACAGAGCCCCTGGCGGCACCCAAATTGTCCGGCTCGGCCGCATGAGCCGCCCGGCCGGACCCCTGACGGGATGCTTATCCGGCCGCTAACGGGCCGGCCGAGGGATGCCTGAGCAGCAGCCTGTCGAGAGCAGCCAGTGTGCCAAAGGATTCGGCGAAGTCGGCAAACAGCGTGGCATTGTCGGGTGCCGCGGCCTTGCCTTGCCATGCAGCGCGGAACTGGTCGAAGATTTCGCCAAAACTCCTCTGGCCATCCACCAGCGAAAGGATCTTCGCGCCGTATTTTCCGGGATTGACCATGACCGCGATGCCTGAATGCTGGTGCCTGAGCATGAAGGGCTGGCCCCGGTTGCTGCCGAACACCTGCGCGGCAAGTTCGCCGGTCAGGGGCTCGTGGTAGAAAAACGGCACGTATTCCGCATCGCCATAGGGCGCCTTGCAAGTGTCACCGTGCGTGACGTATAGCGAATGGGTGATGAGGGTACCGGCCATCAGTTCGGCCATTTCGTACTGCTTGCGCCGCGGCAGTTTGCGCAATGCCGCGGCCATGGCCGGCGGCTTGCTTCCCAGCACCATGTGCGGCAAATAAGGCGAAAGGCCGCGCTGTACATCGGTGAACTCCAGGTGCATGCCGTGTCCGCTCTTTGCGCCATGCGCTTCGCCGCCCAGCCAGTCAAACAGCTCGCCCACGCTGTATGAGCGGTCCTGCGAATGCAGCAGCAGGTCGTAGATGCCTGCGTCGCCCATCTTGTGGTCGTGGTGCAGGTCTTCGCTGCGCTTGAACCAGTTGGTGGCGGGCAGGCTAGCCAGCAAGTCGCGCGTGTTGGCGATTTTCCGCTGCGCATCCGCCTCGTCGCCGTTGACCAGGCGCATGAGTTCCTGCATCTGGTACACGCCGGTGCGGCCCGTGGTGGCATACACCATGAGTCCGATGGCGCCATCGTCCTTGAGCACGCTGCGCAGCGCCTTGAATCCCAGATCGGGATCGGCCAGATGGTGCAGCACGCCGCTGCAATTGATGTAGTCGAAGGTGCCGAGCTCTGCCGCCAGGGCCGGCAGGTTCAGCAATGAATCGTGAACCCAGGTGATGTTTGCCAGCCCGCGAATCTGCGCGCGCTCCTTCGCCAGTGCGATGCTGGCTCCACTCATGTCGAGATGCACGATTTGTGCGTCGGTGTCGCGCAACTGCTCGGCCAGGAAAATGGTGGCGTCGCCGGTGCCGCCGCCTGCCACCAGCGCACGAAAGCCATTCTGGAACGACTGCTTCCCCGCAAAGCAATAGTGATTGATCATGGGCAAATCTTCCAGCCAGGTCCGCACCAGGCGCTTGTGGTCGTCCTGCGGATTGCAGGGCGGATAAGGCAGCGCCTCATACTGGTTTCTGACTTCGGGCAAATAGTTGTCGGGCATGGAGGCTTCCGGAAAAACGATTGGCAAAAGCCTATTGTCTCCGCCCAGGATCGCCCCGCGCCGGAAACCTCTCTCCCATCCAGTGGCCGCGCGGAACCGGCTTTGCCGGGCCGCAGCGGCCGCCCCCTGCAAGGGGGGATCCGGCTACACGCAGTGAGCCGAGAAGGGGGTGAACCTACCTGACGGGCAAGAACTGGAGGAACGTGCCGCCCAGCAAGTTCTGAACATAGGTGATCACCGCGCGCCGGTACTTCTCCGTCAGCACTGAGGCCAGCAGATCCAGCCGGCCAATGATTTTGCCGAACTCGCGCTCAAAGCTCAGGTTGCGCTCGCGCTCGGTGATTTCATCGGCCAGCAGCAAGGGCTGGCCTGCGGCATTGCGCCGGTTGGACAGCATCCATACGGCGATTTCAATGTTGCGGGCGGCGTTGTAGATGTATTGCGCATCCAGGCTGTCGGTCAGGTAATACGCTGTTTTCCCGCCGTGGGCCGTGACCACCATGTCGGCGCTGGCATAAATGAACGCCGCCACGCGGTCGCCCTTGAAGTCGGGCCCCAGCGCCAGCGACAGCGCGGCGATGTCGCGCTTGCCCTGCAGTTCGGGCCAGGGCGTACGGGTATCGACCGCCACGCGCAGCTGGGCAAGGGCCGCGTCGCGCCCGAGCGTACTGGTTTTCCGCCATTCCGCCGGGTTGCGCCGGTACAGCTTGTCGGCCAGGCGCAGCAAACCCTCCAGGTTATCGCGCATGCCCAGGGTGGCCATGCGGTTCACGTCCGACTGGCCGATCTCGCTGGCGGCCATCGGGGCGGCCTGTGCTTCGCCCTTGTGCGTGGGCGCCTGGCTGGCGCACCCGGCCAATGCAGCCAGGGCCAGCAGCAAGGGAGGGCGGAAGAATGAAAAAATGGAAGGAGAAATGGCTGGTGCGGGAAGGGAGATGGGTGCCGTGCGCAAGGACATGGGGCATTTTCAGCGGCTGCGCCGCGCCGCGCAAGCATGGCTTTCCCGGGCTGCCGCCGGCTGCAGGGGCAAGCTCAGGCGGAAGCCGCGCCCACTTGGGCAATCGGGTGCAACAGTCCGCGGGATAGCAGCACCCGGTGGTCAATCTTGAGGCAGTGGTCCTGTACCACCAGCAAGCCCGCCGCTTCCGCCTTCGCAGCTGCCGTGGCGTTGGAAATTCCGAGCTGCATCCACACGGCCCTGGCGCCTATCGCAATGGCTTCGTCGACCACTGGCGGAATATCTTCGCTGTTGCGAAAGCAGTTCACCAGGTCGATCTTTTCGTGCTGCGCGGCTTCGGTCAGCGTCGAATAGGCCTTTTCGCCAAGCACCTCGGCGGCGTTCGGGTTGACCGGGATGATGCGGTAGCCATTGGCCTGCATGTAGCGCGCCACATCAAAGCTGGCGCGGTGAGGCTTGGGCGACAAGCCCACTACCGCGATGGTGCGGCAGTGGTTGAGGATGTGCGGCATGCGCTCCGCAGGTGGCAAGGGGTTCATGGCTGGTTCATGCCTTGTATTTGACGGAGCAGCCATAAGCCCGGCTGGTTGCTACGCTCAAGGGCTTGCCGCCCAGCGCTTCGGTCAGGCCCTGGCGCACGTAATTGGTGGCGGTCTTGATATCGTCAACGCGGGCAGAAGGGATGCTGTCAATACCGCCTGCGTAAATCAGCTGGCCCTGCGGACTGATGATGTACATGTGCGGTGTCGTCTTGGCGCCGTAAAGCTGGCCGATCCTGCCTGACTCGTCCATCAGTGTCGCAGTCGGCTGGCCCTGTTTCTCGGCCATCCAGCCGGCCAGTTTGGCCGGCGCCAGGTAGTCGCTGCTTTCGGCCTCCGTGGAGTTGATGGACAGCCACACCACGCCTTTGGCGGTGAATTCCTTTTGCAGGCCTTGCATGTTGCCGCTGTAGTGCTTGCGCACAAAAGGGCAGCCCGGATTGGTCCATTCCAGCACCACCAGCTTGCCTCTGTAATCGCCCAGGTTGCGAGTCTTGCCAGCCGTGTCGGGGGCTGAAAAGTCGGGGGCTGCCTGGCCGACACTTGCTGTGGCCGCCTGCACGGAAAAGGCGGCCGACGCCAGCCAGGGGGCGGCAACGAGAGCGCCGGAAAAGTTGCGGCGGGTAAGTGCCCGGACGGGCTGCAGAGGGGTATTCAACATGGCTTGAACTCCTTCAGGAAGAAATAATCAACAACACGACAACAGGTTCTTTACAGCTTGGCCAGTTCGGCCCTCATGTCGTCCACCGACAAAATCTCCGACAGCACGAGCGGCGCGCGGCCGGGCTTGTAAATCACATATACCGGTACACCGTTGCGGCCCAGTTGCTTCAGTGCCGCTGTCACTGCCGGGTCGCGCCGCGTCCAGTCGGCACGCAACAGCGCCACGTTCTTCGTTTCGATGTCGGCCAGAACCGAGGCATTCGAGAGGGTGGTCTTTTTGTTGTACTGGCAGGTCACGCACCAGGCGGCGGTGAAATCTACGAACACACTTTGCCCTTGCGCGGTGAGCTGGTCAACCCGGCCCGGCTCCCAGGCTTGCCAACCGCCCACTGCCGGTGTTGCCGACACCAGGGCCGCAGGCTTGGTGATGTTCGGGCCAATGGCCCACAGCCCCAGCGCACCCAGCGCCACGGAAAAGGTTGCCAGCAGCGTGCGTGCCGTGCCGCGCAGGGTAAAGGCCCAGATCGCCAGTGCCATCAACACCAGCAAGGCCAGCAGTGCACCCGCGCCGTCGATGCCGCTTTGCTGGCCCAGCACCCAGACCAGCCAGGCGACTGTGGCAAACATCGGGAAAGCCATCAGCTGCTTGAAGGTCACCATCCAGGGGCCGGGACGCGGCAGCATTCTTGCCACGGCCGGTATGGCGCTCGCCGCCAGATAAGGCGATGCCATACCTATACCGATGGCCGCGAAAATCGCGAGCGCTTCAAGCGCCGGAAGCCCCACCGCATAGCCCAGCGAGGCGCCCATGAAAGGAGCGGTGCAGGGCGATGCAATGGCGGTGGCCAGGACACCCGACAAAAATGCGTTGACGGTGGGATTTTTCGCCTGCCAGCCGGCGAGCCGGCCCGGCAGGACATTGCCGAATTCAAACAGGCCCGCCAGGTTCAACCCCAGCAAGGTGAACAGTGCCGCCAGCAATGCCACTACCGCCGGGTTCTGCAGCTGAAAGCCCCAGCCGAGTTGCTCGCCCGCTGCGCGCAAACCCAGCAGCAGCGCACCCAGCGCCAGGAAAGACACCACAACGCCCACGGTGTAAGCCAGGCCGGTGGTCAGGCGCGTGGCCTGGTCCTTCACCTGCACAAAACCCACCACCTTGATGGCCAGCACCGGAAACACGCAGGGCATGAGGTTGAGGATCAGGCCGCCGAGCAATGCACCCAGCATGGCGGCGATGAGGCCAACCGGTGGTGCGCTGGTTTGCACGGGTGCCGCACCGGCCGACGCGTTGGCGCGCAAGGCCGCTTCAAGTGCCGGCGGCACGACGGTGGCAGCCGCTGGCGCAGGCCAAGGGCCTTTGACCGGCGCGTCAATGCGATAGGCGGCGTTCTCCAGGGCCACCACCAGCGGCATGCTGGCCGGGCTTTCGGTGCGCTGGCCCGACAGGGGCACCTGGGCCGTCCACACCGCGCCTTGCCAAGCCTGTTGCCAGGGGGCGGCGGGCTCGATCACGCTACCGGTTTCGGGGTACAGCGCCAGTGTTTTGCCCTGCAGGGCAGCGGGCAAGCCGGCCAGGGAAATGCTGATCGCCTTGCCTTCGACTGCCACCTGGCTGGCGCCGGCGGCCAGAGTTTTGGGCGTGGCGGCGAACGTGTCCTGAAACAACTGGCCGCTGGCCGCGGTCGAGCTTCGCACCGGGATGCTCAGTGAAAAGTCACCCTCTTGCGGAATGCATTCCTTGCGGCACACCAGCCAGGACGCCTTGAGTTTGACGTCCAGCTGCCTGGCGGCGAAACCGGGCGCCACGGTCAAAGGCACGGGCAGCAGCACCGCCTTTTCATAGCCGTAGTTGGCCAGCGTGCCAATCGGGATTTTTTTGGGCGTCGGCCAGGCGATATCGCCTGCAGTGATGCCGGCGGGCAATTGCCAGTCGAGCTGCGTCGGCAGCCCGGAATCACCGGAGTTTTTCCAGTAGGTATGCCATTCGGGCTGGTGCGTGAGCCGCAGCCCCACCCAGACCGGCTTGCCGGGCTCCACGCCTTGCGGCGCCCAGGCCAGCAGTTCGGCACTGACCTGCTCCGTTGTGACCACCGCACCGGTTGTGCCCGGGGTGCCTTTGCCCAGAATGTCGCTAAAGGCCTTTTGGGCGCTGGCGGGCACGGGGATTGCGCAAGCAGCTATCAAAAATGTAGCGGCTAGCTTGGCAAACGGAAAACGCAGGGCATTCATTGTGCAAGTGTGAGCGGGTGGCGCAGAGATTAGTTCCTGGAAGGCTAGGAGGCAAGACAGCGTGCGGGCATCGCTCGATGACGGTTAGTCCGTTTTCACGCTGCCTTATTACAGCCGTTTTCAGAGTCAACCCAGATAATAGGGGCATGCCGCGCATTGTCCTCGCCACCCTCAACGCGAAGTACATCCACGCTTCGCTGGGCCTGCGGTACCTGCTGGCCAATATGGACCTGCATGGCGGCCCCGGCCTTCGCGCACAAACGTTGCTGCGCGAATTTGTGATCCAGCAACGGCCCATGCAGATCGTCGAGGAGTTGCTGGCGCTCGATCCTGAAGTCATCGGCCTCGGCATTTATATATGGAACGTGGTGGAAACCACCCAGGTCGTGCGCCTGCTCAAAACCCTGAGGCCCGGCATCAAGGTGGTGCTGGGCGGACCCGAGGTCAGTTACGAGACGGGCGAACAGGAAATCTGCCGCCTGGCCGACCATGTGGTGACCGGCTGGGGCGATGTGAGTTTTCCCAAGCTCTGCCGTGCCTTGCTCGAGGGCCCGCAACCGCTGATGAAGGTCGTTGCGGGGGAGCAGCCGGCACTGGAGGCGCTGGCCCTGCCTTATGGCGAATACACCGACGAAGACCTGGCCAAACGGTTGCTGTATGTCGAAGCCTCGCGCGGCTGCCCCTTCAAGTGCGAGTTCTGCCTGAGCTCGCTCGACAAGACCGCCTGGGCTTTCGATCTGGACGCGTTTATGGCCGGGATGGACGCGCTCTACCGGCGCGGCGCACGCAACTTCAAGTTTGTGGACCGCACGTTCAACCTGAAGGTCGAGAACTCGGTGCGCATCCTGCAGTTTTTCCTGGACCGGATGGCGCCTGACCTGTTCGTGCATTTTGAAGTGGTGCCCGACAGCCTGCCCGACCGGCTCAAAGTGCTGATTGCACAGTTCCCGGCAGGTTCGCTGCAGTTTGAAGTCGGTATCCAGAGCTTCAACCCCGAGGTGCAGCAGCGCATTTCGCGCAAGCAGGACAACGCCAGGACCGCGGACAACCTGCGCTGGCTGGTGAACGAAAGCCAGGCCCATGTGCACGCAGACCTGATCTTCGGTTTGCCCGGCGAGACGCTGGAGAGCTTCGCCGAGGGTTTTGATCGCCTGCATGAACTGGCGCCGCATGAAATCCAGTTCGGCATCCTGAAGCGCTTGCGCGGCACTCCGATTACCCGGCACACGGCGGAGTTCGCCATGGCGTATGACCCGCAGACGCCGTACACGATTTTGCAGAGCTCCACGATTGACTTTGTCACCATGCAGCGCATCAACCGCTTCGCACGGTATTGGGAAATGCTGGCCAACTCAGGGCGTTTTGCACGGGGGCTCCAGCTGCTCCTGGCACCGGGCTCGGCATTCGGCCATTTTCTGCATTTCAGCGACTGGCTCTGGGCCAGCACCGGTAAAACCCATGAGTTCGCACCTGAGAAACTGGTGGATTTGCTGTTTGAGCATCTCACCGCAGTGCGGGGCCTGGTCAGCGCAGAGGTGCTCAGCGCACTGTTGGCCGACTACCTGGCCAGCGGCGCACGCGGCCGCCCCAATTGCCTGGCCGATCTGCTGGGTGCCGCCCGGCCGGCTGCGCCGCTGCACGCCGGAAGACAGGGCGCAGCGCGGCAGGGGCGTCATGTAAACCAGAAATCAGGGTTTCAGGACGAGTCGGGCGCCCACCGGGAAGCCATTCAAAAGGCTGCAGCGGCCGCTTGATGAGCCAAAGCCCCGATCTTTAAAGCATCTCTTCCGGCGCAAAGGGCCCGATCAGCTTGAGCATCAGTTGCAGTCCCCAACTGGCATCCGGCTCGATCATGGAGTCCTTGAGGGGCGAGCCCTGCGGCGCGCGCCAGACCAGCCGGCTGTTCTCCAGCTCGACCCGGTAGGCGCCCGACGCCAGCGTAGGTTCGATCAGCCGCGTGGCTTCGGCCGAGATTGCGCGGTTGCGGATGACGATGGCCACTTCGCTGTTTTGCAGCTGCGAGCGCAGGTCCAGGTTCATGGAGCCCACGACCAGCATCCGGTCGTCCATGACGACGACCTTGGAATGCAGGCTGGCACGTGAGCCGCCGGTGGAACCGCCCGTGGATCCCCCCGCGATCGCTGCCGAGCCGAAGCTGCTGAAAGAGCCTTCCTGCTCGGCGCGCATTTCGTAAATCTCGATGCCCATCTCCAGCAAGGCCTTGCGGTAGCGCGCGTAACCGACGTGGGCAGCCGGCGCGTCGTTGGATGCCAGTGAGTTGGTGAGCACCCGCACACGAATACCGCGTTGCCGGAGGTCGGCAAACTGCTTCATCATGCGTTCGCCGGGCACGAAGTACGGCGAAACGATCAGCAGGTTGTTTTTGGCCTGCGACATCAGTTGCAGCAGCCCGTCGACCGTGGTGTCCTGCGATTCTTCAGTGGTGTCGGCGTCGGCGGCGATCTTGGACGCCTTGTCCACCAGCAGCACCGAGGGCGCCCAGGTCCAGGTTAAGAGCCGCAGGTCGGTCGAATCCGGCAGCGTCGGCAATGCAGAGGTCGCCCGTTCCGGCCGGGTTGAGGGGGGTACCGCGCCGTCACCCGCCTGGAGGGTAGCGGCCTGCGCCGTGCCTGCGGGAGAAGAACGGTTTTCAGGGGCCGGCGGCTTGCGCTTGAGTGCGTCGATTTCCTTTTCGGTCATCAGCGACTGCACCGGGTATGCCAGCGGGTTGTTCCAGTACTGGTCAAAGCTGCGCGACAGATCTTGCGCGATGCGGCCGGCCGCCAACACGTCGATGTCCACAAAATTGGTACCGGTGCTTTGGCCGAAGTAGGTTTCGCCCAGGTTGCGCCCGCCGGTGATCGCCACGGCGTTGTCCGCCACAAAGATCTTGTTGTGCATGCGCCGCTGCATGCGCGCCGTGTCTTTGAGGTTGCCCAGGATGCGGAACATCAGGGAGCCGCGGCCGCCCGGCAGGGGGTTGAAGAGGCGCAGCTCGATGTTTTTCTCAAAAGCCAGTTTCAGTACCTGCGCGTTTTTACCCGAGGTGTTGAAGTCGTCCAGCAGGATGCGAATCCGCACGCCACGGCCCGCTGCTTCGCGCAGCGCCTCAAACATGCGTTCGGTGGTTTCGTCGGCAAAGATGGCGTAGTACTGGATATCCAGTGTCTTTTGCGCCGCCTTGATCAGCGTCATGCGGCTGGTGAAAGCCAGTTCTGCGTCGCCGACCAGCGCAAACCCCGAATCGTTTCGCGTGCCGGCCTTGGCCGCACGGGCTGCCACCAGGCTGCCCAGGCGCGTTTCGGCCGGGTTGGCCAGCGCGGTGGAAACCGGGCGGTCGACCTCGCTGGGTAGCGAGGCGCAACCCGCTATCCAAAGAGCGGCGAAGGCCATGGCCAGCCCCTGCAACGCGCGCCAGCCTGTGTGCGGGATCAAGCGGATGCCGGGAAGGGCGCGGGAAGTGGTCTGCATGGTGCAGGCCACTTTAGCGTAAGGAGATGTATTTGGTGCCGCCGGTCCCTGCGTTCGCGCCTATTTTTCTTGTAGGCGCGAGGCTTGACTACACTGACCGCGCCGGAAACACGCGAAGCCGGCGCGTTAAGACGACAGCGTTTCCCAACGCTGCAGTGCGGCCATCAGCTCTTCCTCGATCTTGCTGTTGCGCGCGTTGAGTTCCGCCGCCCGTTTGGCATTCGTGGTGTAGAGCGTTCCGTCATAGAGCTCCTGCTCGATGGCTTTTTGCTGCGACTCCAATTGCTGGATCAGCGCCGGCAGGCCGTCGAGCTCGCGCTGCTCCTTGTAGCTCAGCTTCTTTTTTGATAGCGGTTCGCGCTCGTCCTTATTGGGCTGCGGGCTTGTTTTGCTTGAAGTTTTGCTGCCGGCGGGGCTGCTGGCGGGCTTGTTGGCACCGGTGATCTGCGCTGCGCGTTTGGATTGCGTGATCCAGTCCGTCACGCCGCCTTCGTACTCACGCCAGAAGCCCGGGTTCTCGGGCGTACCTTCATAGGCAATGGTGCTGGTGACCACGTTGTCCAGGAAGCGCCTGTCGTGACTGACCAGGAACACCGTGCCTTCGTAGTTTTGCAACAGGTCTTCCAGCAATTCGAGGGTGTCGATGTCCAGGTCGTTGGTGGGCTCATCGAGCACGAGCACGTTGGCCGGCCGCGCGAACAGGCGCGCCAGCAGCAGCCGGTTGCGCTCGCCGCCTGACAGGGTGCGCACCGGTGAATTTGCGCGCTGGGGCGAGAACAGGAAGTCGGTCAAATAGCTCTTGACGTGTTTTTTCTGGCCGTTGATTTCGACCCACTCGCTGCCGGGGCTGATGAAGTCTTCCAGGGTGGCGTCCAGGTCCAGGCTGTCGCGCATCTGGTCAAAGTACGCGACCTGCAGGTTGGCACCCTGGCGAATCTTGCCGGGCGGATTCGTCACGTCGGGCTGCAGCTCGCCCAGGATGAGCTTGAGCAGCGTGGTTTTGCCTGCGCCGTTGGGGCCGAGCAGGCCGACCTTGTCGCCGCGCAGCAGCGTGCCGGTGAACTTGTTAACGATGAGCTTTTCCGAACCGGGATGGCCGAAGCTCTTGCTCACGTCGGTGAGCTCGGCGACGATCTTGCCGCTCTTCTCGCCGCTGGAGACATCCAGGTTGACGCGGCCCACCGCATCACGCCGTGCGGCACGGTTGTCGCGCAGGGCTTCGAGGCGCCCAATGCGGGCCACGCTGCGGGTGCGGCGCGCTTCGACACCTTTGCGGATCCACACCTCTTCCTGCGCCAGCAGCTTGTCGGCCTTGGCATTGATGACGGCTTCCTGGGCCATCTGCTCTTCTTTTTGCACCAGGTACTGGGCAAAATTGCCGGGGTAGCTGTTCAGTTTGCCGCGGTCGAGCTCGACGATGACGGTGGCGACCTGGTCCAGGAAGGCCCGGTCATGCGTGATGGTGATGATGCTGCCGTTGAAATTGACAAGCAGGTCCTCCAGCCAGGCGATGGAATCGAGGTCCAGGTGGTTGGTCGGCTCGTCGAGCAGCAGCACGTCGGGTTTGGCGACCAGCGCCTGGGCCAGCGCCACGCGTTTTTTGGTACCGCCCGAGAGCGAGCCGACGATGGCGTCCTTGTCCAGGTGCAGGCGGTGCAGGGTTTCCTCGACCCGCTGCTCCCAGGTCCAGCCGTCCAGCGCCTCGATTTCCGACTGCAGGGCGTCCAGGTCGGTGTTTTCGTCGGCTGCGAGATATTGCTCAACTACATGCCTTGTGCGCGCCAGTCCTGCGCTGGCAGCTATAAAAACCGTAGCATGCGGGTCCAGGCTGGGTTCCTGCGGCACGTAGGCAATACGCAGGTTCTGTTGCAGTTGCAGCGTGCCGTCATCGGGTTTTTCGAGGCCGGCGAGAATTTTCAGCAGGGACGACTTGCCCGTGCCGTTGCGTCCGATCAGGCCGATGCGCTGGTTGGTTTCAAGGGAAAAATCTGCGTGATCCAGCAGTGCGACGTGCCCAAAAGCGAGTTGGGCGTCCAGTAAGGTAATAAGTGCCATAAGGGGGCAGATTATCCGCCCCTGCCGTGACGCGGTTTCTTTATAGGCTCTTCATCGGCCCCGCAAGCCCACCCTTGGCCACATACGTGCCATCCGTTAAATACAAGTTATTACGTGGGTGGCCGGTGTCGCATCTGCGCCCTATCGCTTGCCACGCCTCGCCGATATAGTCGTCCGTTCCGGCGATTCGATCGCTGAAGGAGGGACCTTGGAACTGCAAATCAATGGCCGGGCCGTTCAGGCCGACGCCGACCCCGGCATGCCCTTGCTCTGGCTGCTGCGCGACGTGCTGAACATGACGGGCACCAAGTTCGGATGCGGCGTGGCCGCGTGCGGCGCCTGCACGGTGCGGGTGGACGGCGAAGCGGTGCGGTCCTGCGTCGTCCCGGTGTCCGCCGTGGTGGGCAAGCGCATTCAGACCATTGAAGCGCTGGGTGCGCCGGACAAGCCCCACGCCCTGCAGGTCGCCTGGATTGCCGAACAGGTGCCCCAATGCGGCTATTGTCAGTCGGGCATGCTGATGGCGGCCGCCGCCCTGCTCGACAAAATCCCCAAGCCGACAGATGCGGACATCGATGCCACCATGACCAATATCTGCCGCTGCGGCACTTACCAGCGGATCCGGGTGGCCATCAAGCGCGCGGCCGGCATGGCGCCCGGCGGCAAGGGCCCAACACCTAGGGCTCAATTTTCCGCCGGGCCGCCCCAAGGAAACGAGCCCCGGAATATGCAAAAAAGGGGCAGCGCCTTACGCGAAGCGAAAAGCGTGGGGGCCACGTCCTCATGAAGAGAAGAGCCTGGCTGCTCAGTGCAACCGGTGCGGCAGGCGCATTGCTGGTGGGCTGGAGCCTGTTGCCGGCGCGCTCCCGGCTGGGCAGCCCGGCCAAGCCCTGGCCTGCGAGCATTCCCGAGCTTGATGGCGCGGTGTTCAATGGCTGGGTCAAGATACGGGCGGACGGCGGTGTGGTGCTGGCCATGCCGCGCAGCGAGATGGGCCAGGGCGTGCACACGGCGCTGGCCATGCTGGTGGCCGAAGAGCTTGACGTGCCGCTGCAGCGGGTGACCGTGGCGCAGGCGGGTTCTGATGCCATTTACGGTAATGTCGCGATGCTGGTGGGCAGCCTGCCTTTTCACCCACTGGACGTCGATGACTTTGCCAAAGAAGGCGCCCCCAGGGTTCGCCCTACTCCGGTCAGGATCGGCGAGTGGATGATGGGCAAGGTCGCCCGTGAGCTCGGCATCAACGCGACAGGGGGTTCCTCAAGCCTGGCGGATGCCTGGGACGTGGTGCGGCTGGCCGCTGCCACGGCCAGGGCATCCCTGCTGGGGGCCGCCTCGCTGGACTGGAAATTGCCGGTGGATGAGCTCACAGTCAAAAACGGCGTGATTTCGCACCCTTCAGGTCCCTCATCCCACTACGGTGAACTGGCGAAATTTGCCGCAGCGACTCCGCCGGGCGACGTGACACTCAAAAGCCGCGGGGACTGGAAGCTGATAGGGCGCAGCGCCCCGCGGCTGGATTTACCTGCCAAGGTCAATGGCACGGCTGTTTTTGGCCTCGATGTCCGGTTGCCGGGCATGGTGTATGCGGCGATCCGGCTTTGTCCCATGCTGGGCGGTTCAGCGGGTGCGATCCAGGTCAATACGGCGCTGGCCTTGCCGGGTGTGGAGCGCCTGGTGCGGCTGCCGGCCTATGCGGGCTCTACTGCCGGCTTTGCCGTGGTGGGTAAAACCTGGTGGCAGGCCCAGCAGGCGGCCTTGATGGTGCCGGTCGAGTGGCAGCAGCGACCCGCTGGCGCGCTGGACACCCGCGCGATTGAACAATCGCTGGAAGCCGCTCTGGCACGCGAAGAAGGCCATGTCTTTTATGAAAAAGGCGATGCCGGCAAGGCCGAGGCATCCGCTGTGCGAAAAATCGAGGCACTTTATCGCGCGCCCTACCTGGCCCACGCCACGCTTGAACCCATGAACTGCACCGCGCAAGTCATGGACGGCAAGGTATGGCTCTGGGCGCCGACCCAGGTGCCGCAGATGGCTGTGGCCGTTGCCGCACGGGTGGCCGGGGTGGCTCAGGAAGATGTTCATGTCACCGTCACCTTGCTGGGCGGCGGCTTTGGCCGCCGGCTGGAGGTCGACTGTGTGGCACAGGCGGTGCGCATTGCCGTGGAATGTGGTGGCCGGCCCGTACAACTGATCTGGTCGCGCGAAGAAGACACTACGCACGATTTTTACCGGCCCATGCAGGTCGCCAGGCTGAGGGCCTCCCTGGACGAAAAGGGCGACGTCACCTGCCTGTCCATCAAGTCTGCCGGCGACGCCATTACGCCTAGATGGCTCGAACGCAACCTGCCGGCCCTTTCCGGACCCTTTGATACCCCCGACAAGAGTGCTGCGGAAGGTTTGTTCGACCTGCCTTACGGCTTTGCCAGCCAGTCCATGTCACATGTGGCCACGCGCTCGGGCGTACCTGTCGGCTACTGGCGTTCGGTGGGGCATTCGCATAACGCGTTCTTTTCAGAAAGCTTCCTCGATGAGCTGGCCTGGGCGGCTGGACAGGACCCTCTCGCTTTCCGGCGTTCCCTGCTGGACGAAGCACCCCGGCATCTGGCCGTGCTGGAACTGGCTGCACTCAAGGCTGGCTGGGGCGGCGCTTTGCCCGAGGGACGGGCCCGCGGCATCGCCCTGCATGAATCATTTGGATCCATCGTGGCGCAGGTCGTGGAGGTGTCATTGCTCAATGGCATGCCGCGCGTTCACCGCGTGGTGTGTGCTGTGGATTGCGGTACGGTTGTGAACCCGGGCATCGTGGCACAGCAAATGGAGGGAAGCGTTATCTTTGCGCTGACCGCAGCGCTGCATGGCCGCATAGATATAGAAGAAGGTGTCGTGCGCCAGAAGAATTTCCCCCAGTACGCCATGGTGGGGCTGGCGCAG
>NZ_JBFUBB010000005.1:107500-440136 GCF_056405975.1 Polaromonas sp. P1_E12
CATGAACCTTTACTGTAGCTTTGTATTGGACTTTGAACAGATCTGTGTAGGATAGGTGGGAGGCTTTGAAGTGTGGTCGCTAGATCGCATGGAGCCAACGTTGAAATACCACCCTGGTGTGTTTGAGGTTCTAACCTAGGTCCATTATCTGGATCGGGGACAGTGCATGGTAGGCAGTTTGACTGGGGCGGTCTCCTCCCAAAGTGTAACGGAGGAGTTCGAAGGTACGCTAGTTACGGTCGGACATCGTGATAATAGTGCAATGGCATAAGCGTGCTTAACTGCGAGACTGACAAGTCGAGCAGATGCGAAAGCAGGACATAGTGATCCGGTGGTTCTGTATGGAAGGGCCATCGCTCAACGGATAAAAGGTACTCTGGGGATAACAGGCTGATACCGCCCAAGAGTTCATATCGACGGCGGTGTTTGGCACCTCGATGTCGGCTCATCTCATCCTGGGGCTGTAGCCGGTCCCAAGGGTATGGCTGTTCGCCATTTAAAGAGGTACGTGAGCTGGGTTTAAAACGTCGTGAGACAGTTTGGTCCCTATCTTCCGTGGGCGCTGCAGATTTGAGGAAGCCTGCTCCTAGTACGAGAGGACCGGAGTGGACGAACCTCTGGTGTATCGGTTGTCACGCCAGTGGCATTGCCGAGTAGCTAAGTTCGGAAGAGATAACCGCTGAAAGCATCTAAGCGGGAAACTCGTTTCAAGATTAGATCTGCCGGGGCCTTGAGCCCCCTAAAGAGTCGTTCAAGACCAGGACGTTGATAGGTCAGGTGTGGAAGCGCAGTAATGCGTTAAGCTAACTGATACTAATTGCTCGTGCGGCTTGACCCTATAACTTTGATTAATTCGAAGTTGTTATGCCAAGTTGACGCATTCAAAAAGCACAGCTCAGCAGCTGTGCGAATCTAAATACAAGCTGATTTGCTCTATGAATTCGATGGATTGTTCTTTGGACAATCTGTCAACAAGTTATGCCTGATGACCATAGCAAGTTGGTACCACTCCTTCCCATCCCGAACAGGACAGTGAAACGACTTAGCGCCGATGATAGTGCGGATTCCCGTGTGAAAGTAGGACATCGTCAGGCTCTTACAGCAAGGAATGCCCGGTTGATTTTTGATCAACCGGGCGTTTTCTTTTGTGCGCTTGGTATTGAGCAGGCCACAGAGTTTAAAAAGCCCGCATGAATTCATGCGGGCTTTTGTTTTTGTATTTGTGCAAAGTGCTTAAAGCAGGCGTCTAGGTGCTCGCCAAGAGGCCATCGACACAGCAGCGATAAAAATGAATGTCAAAACTCGCTGGCCCGCAGTGATTCAGGCATTCACGATATGCATACCGTCTCTGTTGGCCACGCCGGCAGTCACCAGTTCGTTGCTTAATTGCTCAATCCACGCGCGGGCAGGGATGTCCGCGAAAAATTTGGCTTTGATTTGCATGAAATAAGGCGTTTCCAGGGCCCATTTTGCGAAGTCGTTGAAATTCTGGCGTTGAATTTCGAGCAATTTGAACTTCAGCAGAACCTTGGCAGCATGGTGCGCATGTCTGGGCGGATTGTTGACAAATGAATTCAGCCGCTGACGTGCTAGCGCTAGCACCTCTGGTGTGTATGCAAAGACACGGCCGTGCCCGGGAACGACGGTCTTGGGCTTCAACTGCTCAATTACGTCCAAAGTCGCGGCGACCTCCGTGAATGCATTGGCACCTTCCAGCTCGGGAAACACCACACCGAAGCCGTTTTCCCACAAAGCATCGGCTGAAATAAGTACACGACTATTGGGGTGGAAAAAAATCAGCGAATGCGGGTCATGCCCAGGCGCCGCATGAATCTGCCACATCTCGGACCCGAACTGCATGGAACCTCCCGGCTTCATCGCATCAGTGAAGGTGAACCGTGGGCACAGCTGACCGGTCGGAAAATAAGTCAGCGCCACGGGATCCCAGTCGGCTACTTGTTGCGCATGGCCAGGAGGAATAAGGGTATGCAGATCGGGATAACGCGCCTGCAAAGCAGCATTGCCGCCACAGTGATCGCTGTGCAGGTGCGTGTTGACGAGAATATCGAGAGGGCGGGACCCAAGGACGGACTCAATCAACGACCGCGTTTGCGGCGCGTGCGTGCAATAACCACTATCAACCAGCAAGGTTTTTTCACCGTCGGTGAAAAGAATATTGTTTGCAGAGAGCCAGCCGCGCTCAAAAACCTGCATTCCCGGGGGTAAATCAGGCTCGGCCATCAGAAGCTACCGAGCCCTGCAGCGCTTCAGGTCGCCGTTCGCAGTTCACGCCTGAGGATTTTTCCAACGTTGGTTTTGGGCAAGTCATCGCGAAATTCAATATATTTGGGTCGTTTGTATCCGGTAAGGTGCTGTTTGCAATAGGCGCTCACATCGTCTTCGGTCAGTGTAGGGTCATTTTTCACCACAAAAACCTTGATAGCTTCGCCCTGTTTTTCGTCGGCAATGCCAATGGCTGCGCACTCAACAACGCCTGGGCACAGGGAAATGACGTTCTCAAGTTCATTGGGGAACACATTGAATCCCGAAACGATGATCATGTCCTTCTTGCGATCGATGATTTTGGTGTAGCCGCGCTCGTCCATGATGCCAATATCACCGGTGCGCATGAAGCCATCGGAGGTGAACGCCTTTTTGTTCTCTTCAGGCTGCTGGTAATAGCCCGTCATGACTTGCGGACCTTTGATACAGATCTCGCCGGATTCGCCAAGTGCGAGCGATAGGCCATCGTCATCCTTGATGGCGATTTCGATGCTGGGCAACGGCAGGCCGATGGTGCCGGTGAACTCCTTGTTCATCACCGGATTGTTGGTGCCGATGGCGCAAGTCTCGCTCATGCCCCAGCCTTCAATCATGGGGCAACCTGTGACCTGCAACCAGTGTTTCGCCGTACCTTCGGACGCGGCCATGCCACCCGCCTGCGAAACACAAAGGGCCGAGAAATCTACCGTCTTGAACTGAGGGTGCTGAAGCAGCGCATTAAAAAGCGTGTTGACGGCCGGCAACATGTGAAACGGACGCTTCTTGAGCACCTCGATGAATTTACCGAAGTCACGCGGATTCGGAATGAGTGTTAGATGAGCTCCCCAACGAATCGAAAGCAGGCATAGCGTCAACGCGAAGATGTGATACAGCGGCAACGCTGCGATATTGTTTGTCTTGCTGACATCGCCTATCCGCTCTAGAGCCGGCGTGAACCATTCTTCGGCCTGCAGAATGGCCGCAACGATATTGCGATGCGTGAGCACGGCGCCTTTTGACAATCCGGTTGTCCCGCCGGTGTATTGCAAAAAGGCGATTGAATCCAGTGTGGTCTGCGCAGGCCTGAGGGGCAGGCGGCTACCTTCTGCGATCGTGCGATTGAAGGCTGTCACGATGCGCCCGTTTGCAAGCGGCAATTTGTAGGCGGGCACCAGCTTGGCCAGGTGGCGGACTGCGAAGGTGATCCATTGGCCATACCAGAAGCCCAGCAAATCACCCATGGACGCCATGACGACGTTCTTCACTGGTGTGCGCTCAATCACTTCGGCCAGTGTCGCAGCGAAGTTCTCCAGAATGACGATGGTAGTGGCCCCGGAGTCGCATAACTGGTGCTCCAGTTCACGGGCGGTGTACAGCGGATTGACGTTGACGCAGGTATAGCCTGCCCGCAGGATGGCCGCCATGGTGACTGCAAACTGCGGAACATTTGGCAGCATAATCGCAACCCGCGCCCCGCTCTCAAGACCCAGGCTTTGCAGCCAGGCGCCTAAAGCCGACGACAGTTCATCGAGCTGTCCGTACGTCATCCAGCGATCCATGCAAACCGAAAAAGGTTTGGCCGCGTTTTTCTTGAACGAGTCTTCCAGCAGATGATTCAACGAGCGGAACTGCTCGGTGTCGATCTCGTGTGAAACGCCTGCGGGATAACTGTTGAGCCAATGCTTGTTCATACACACTCCTTGCGGCCCATTGTGAAAGCCGTGCTGTGGAATCCGTATGGGGCTTGTCCTAATGCCGACGTGACATTACGGCCCCGCGGCCAGCAAATGGCCCAATCTGGTCTCGCAGGTGACAGCTTCGTCAGTGAACAGGGTATGAATCCAGGCCGTCTCGCGGTCCTTGATCAAGCGCAGGAACTCGTCGGCTCCACGCATGTTGGCAAAGGCGTCAAAGCCGGTTTCCAGAAAGTGCTGCAGGGAGTTCAACCCCGCCGCGGCAGCCGGCCCTCTCATCATCTTGAGCAGCGTGCGAAGGCCGAATGTCCGCGTCAGGCGGTTGAGTTCGTCCCCAAGGTGCAGGACAACTTCAAGTTGCCGGGTGCGTGCGGCTACATCCCCGACCCGTCGCCAGCACCGGATGTATCTCCCGCAATCGCTGCTTTCCGGGATGGCTGCAGAGTCCGCCAGCCATTCCCGCGCCATCAGGTCGTCGAGTTTTTCCGTCAACGCGTGCACTTCCGCCAGCGCGGCAGCCGTGCTGACAACAGGTTGCGGGAAGAGTTTGGCGATGGTGCTTGCGATACGCGCAAACTGCTGGTCGCGTTCGGCGTAGTCTTTGTCGCTGTACAGCTCCTGCAGGAAGAAGGTGGCGGCAGTTTTATAGCGCGGGCTGTGCAGCAGGTCCGAGTAAGTGGCCTGAAAACGGCGCGCCTGAAACCGCTTGACCTCCGCGCTCGCCCTGGCCAGCGGTGGGTCTGCCGCGTGCTGCTGCCGAAGCTGCGCAACGGTTTGCAGTGCGTGATGAATTTGTTGTGCGGATGCGTCCATACAAACCCGGAGTTTATCTAGGTACGGCCCCCTATAGAAACCTAAATGCGCATGAGAAACTTCCCGGATGCAAAGAAGAACGCTTCTCAAGCTCGGTGCCGCGTCAGCGGCCGTGCTGGTTGTCGCTGGCGGCGCTGCTGCTTTGCTGCAGCCTGGCCTGACCAGTGGGGTCTTGACTCACTCGGGACGTGAAGTCTTTTCCGCTGTAGGCCGCGCTGTTCTGGATACCACTTTGCCCGCAGACGCCGGCCCGCGCGAGATTGCGCTGCAAGGCTTGCTCAGCCGGGTCGATATCCTGGTGCAATCCCTTCCGCCTCATGCGCAAGGCGAGTTGTCACAACTGCTGGCGTTGCTGGCTAGTGCTGCCGGTCGGCACGCGCTGGCCCGCTTGAGCCGGCCTTGGCCCGAAGCCTCTGTTGCGGAGATCCAGCAGGCGCTTCAGGATATGCGTCTGTCAAGCCTCGCGCTGCGCCAGCAGGCTTATGCCGCCCTACACGACATCACGGCCGGCGCGTATTTTTCCGAACCGTCCAGCTGGGCGATGTTGGGCTATCCCGGCCCCGTCAAAATCTGAAGACACCGAAAGCAGCATGAGTCAATTGAAAGACCCGATCCGCGAAGGCATTGCGCGCGGCTGGAAAGTCATGGGTGGCGCGCTCGGCCCGGTGCCTGAAAAAATCACCTGTGACGTCGCCATCATAGGCAGCGGCGCAGGCGCCGGAGTCACGGCCGAGCTGCTGGCCAAGGCCGGCTTGCAGGTGGTGATCATTGAAGAAGGCCCGCTTAGAAGCAGCTCGGATTTCAACCAGAAAGAGTCAGAGGCCTATCCTTCGCTCTACCAGGAAAGCGCCGCCCGCAAAACAGCAGACAAAGCCATCAACATCCTGCAGGGGCGCTGCGTGGGTGGCTCCACCACGGTGAACTGGACCAGCTCTTTCCGTACACCCGCTTCCACGCTTCAATTCTGGCAGGACAGGTTTGGCCTGGGTGGCTACACCGTGGGAGCGCTTGCACCGTATTTTGCGCAGGCCGAGCAGCGGCTGAACATCACCCCCTGGCTGGTCCCGCCGAATGAGAACAACGACCTGTTGCGCAGAGGCGCCGCCAAACTGGGCATTCCCGCTTCGGCCATCTCCCGCAACGTCAAGGGTTGCTGGAACCTGGGCTCGTGCGGGTTGGGTTGCCCCACCAATGCCAAGCAGTCCATGCTGGTCACCACCATTCCTGCCGCGCTCGACCGTGGAGCGCAACTGCTCACTGAAACCCGCGCAGAAAGCCTTGAGCTGGCCAATGGCCGGGTCACCGCGCTGATATGCCGGGGTGTAGGGCCAAATGGGGCTTCAGCCCAATCAGAACTTGCGCAATCAGCTATCAAAATAAGAGCAAAACACTATGTGCTGGCTGGCGGTGCCATCAACTCGCCGGCTGTCCTGTTGCGCTCTGGAGCGCCTGATCCGCATAGTGTGCTGGGTGCCCGGACATTCCTGCACCCGGTCGTGATGTCGTCCAGTGTGTTTGACCAGAAGGTGGAGGCCTGGAACGGTGCGCCGCAAACCATTTACTCCGATCATTTCCTGGAAACCCAGGCGATTGACGGGCCGATTGGCTACAAGCTGGAAGCGCCGCCCCTGCACCCGATCATCTTTGCGTCGACCGTCCCTGGCTTCGGCCAGGGTCAGCACGACCTGCTCAAGTCTTTTCCCTACAACCACACGCTGCTGGCCTTGCTCCGTGACGGCTTTCATGACGAGTCGCCAGGCGGCCAGGTGAAGCTGCGCAGCGACAACTCCGCCGTGCTGGACTATCCGCTGACGGACTACGTCATGGAGGGCGGGCGCAGGGCTCTGCTGTCGATGATGGAAATCCAGTTTGCAGCGGGTGCCAAACAGGTTTTGCCGCTGCACGAAATGGCCAGGCCTTATACCTCTTGGGCTGAGGCGCGAACTGCGGTCAGTGCCTTGCCCATGAAGCCGATGCTCACGCGGGTTGTGAGCGCCCATGTCATGGGCGGCTGCAGTCTTGCGGGCGCTGAACGACAGGGCGTTACCCGGCCCGACGGTGTGCACTGGCAACTCGAAAATCTTTCGATTCACGATGGGTCGCTTTTCCCCACCAGCATTGGCGCCAACCCGCAACTGTCCATCTACGGCGCCGTGAATCGCCTGGCGCAAGGCCTCGCCAAAAAACTGTCGGGCAAGGATGTCACACTGGCCTGAGATACTGCGGGTTTGATCTCGCGCCGACCCATTCATGCTGGCTCAACTGCAAAGATTCATCACCCTGACCTTGGTCGCCGCGGCTTTCGGCTGGCTGTTCTGGTTCCGCAGCAGCTCTCCCGCGCTGGCCGTCACCGGCTTCCTGCTGATTGCACTGGGGTACACCGGTTTCCTCGCGCTTGAGTTTTTACTCCTTCGGTACATCAACAAGGCAGATCCGGCGCCCCAGCCCACCTGGACAGAACTTCTGCGCGCATGGCTGGGTGAGACATTGACGGCTCCCCGCGTGTTCTGCTGGCGCCAGCCCTTTCGTTCCAATGCGGTCCCGGACAGGGTCCTGCCGGCCGAGACAGCCCGAGGTCGCCGCGGCGTGGTGTTTGTGCATGGGTTCTTCTGCAATCGTGGCCTGTGGACCCCCTGGCTCAAGCGGGTTCGAGGCAGTGGACGCGCCTTTGTCGCTGTCAATCTCGAACCCCTGTTCGGCTCCATAGACGGCTACGCCCCCCAAATTGACGACGCAGTGGTGCGGGTCACCCAAGCCACAGGCCTTGCCCCCTTGCTGGTATGCCACAGCATGGGTGGGTTGGCCGCCAGGGCCTGGCTCAAGCGTATGAAGGCCGAAGCCCGGGTACATCATGTCGTCACCATCGGCACACCGCACCGCGGAACCTGGCTGGCCCGGTTCGGGCATGGCCACAATGGGCGCCAGATGCGCCTCCTGTCCGACTGGCAGGCCCAGCTGGACCATGAGATGCCCGCCCATCGGCATACGCTGTTTACCTGCTGGTACTCCAACTGCGACAACATCGTGTTTCCGACCTCCACGGCCACCTTGCCTGGCGCCGACAATCGCCTGGTTCGCGGCGCGGCCCATGTGCAGATGGCATTTTTGCCGGGCGTCATGAACGCTACCCTGGCCATGCTGGACAGTGATCCGGCTTGAACCGGCGTAATCGACGCTTGCCGTCAGCCCTTAAGCCTTCCCAGTCCGCAACCGGCGTTATCGATGTGAATTTCTCACAAAAAAGACCCGGCATATTCACTATCTACATTGAGCTGGGCTTTTTATGCTCATCTATTTGTAGGATGGAGCAAGCCCTTGACACTCTATGCAATGCCCAATACCAGCCTGTTGGAGGCTGTCCGACCGCTGCCGCCCCTGCTGGAACCCGAGTCTGATTCCACGCCTGCGCTGCTGGCCCTGCTGGTTGATGAGCTGGCGCACGGGGTGTTCGTTGTCAGCGCCCAAGGGCGGATTTTGCACGCGAATCAAATCGCGCGGCGCGAACTTGAGCGCTCTGTTGTTTTGGGGGTGGACAGGGGAGAGTTGAAGGTCCTCATGCAGGCAGATGCCAAGGCCTTCCAGATTGCCATGGGCAAAGCAGTTGCCGGAAAACGCAGCCTGATCAGGCTGGTGGCCGACGGCGTGGACTTTACCCTGGCTGTGGTGCCACTGCATCGCAATGCGGGCAGTCCCTGTGAGCGCATTGCCCTCTTTTTGTCTCGAGTGGGCGTGAGCGAGTCGGGTGTTTTTGGCTCCTTTGCCCGCAGTCACGGTCTCACGCATACGGAGGAGCAGGTGCTGGTTTTCCTGTGCCGCTGCTTGAGCACGCCGGAAATCGCCCTCCAGATGAAAGTTGCGGTTTCCACTGTGCGCAGCCATGTGCGCAGCCTTTGCGCCAAGACCGCATCCAGCGGCGTTCGTGAACTGGTCAATCGCGTGGCGATCTTGCCGCCTATTGCCCCCCTGCCACTCGGACAAATCCACTGATAGATGCCCCGTACGTCCCGGCGACGTGCTAGATTACGGGTGATCATGAGTTCACCACCACCTTCCGATGAGGGGCTGTATGCCCATTTGATTCCCGAATTGCGCACGCTCGCCCTGCGAGGCGTGGTGCGAACTTACCCCAAAAAAGCCGTTGTCATCAACGAAGGGGAAATCGGCGACAACCTGTTTGTTCTGCTCAAGGGCAGTGTCAAGGTGTTCGCCATGGACGAAAGCGGCCGGGAAATCACCTACGGCAGGATTCATTCGGGCGACTATTTTGGGGAAATGTCGCTGGACGGCGGACCCCGTTCGGCTTCAGTTATTACCCTTGAGCCTTGCACCTGTGCGGTGCTCAGTCGTACCGATGTGAGCGAACACTTGGGTGATGAGCCAGGATTTGCCATCAATCTCGTGGTTCAGGTGATTCGCAGGGCGCGTGCTGCTACAGAAGCGGCGCGCAACATGGCGCTGCTCGATGTGTACGGACGGCTGATTGCCGTGCTTGAAGGACATAGCGATGCGGTGGAGCGCGACCCTACCAATGAGGCTGTCACTCTTGAATCAATCACCCATCAGGAGATTGCCAGCCGCGTCGGCGCCTCCCGCGAAATGGTCAGCCGCCTTTTAAAGGACCTGGAAAAAGGCGGTTACATCGAAATGGGCACCAAACGCATCACGCTGCTCAAAAAGCTGCCGAGCCGTTGGTGAGTCCTTGCCGAGAGCCTAGAGTTCGTTAAAAATCCTGCGAGCCTCTTGCGGCGACGCATCGCTCGTACCCTGCAAGCGCACCACGGCACTGCTACGCGTCCCTGCGGCGCTGACGCCCACCATGGCCGGGTTTTCGTCGCTGGAGGCGGCTGCATCCGGGATTTTGACGACGCCGGGTCGCTGCGGCCGCGCAGCATCGGGGTCTGGTTTTTGCGGGGAATAGTGCGCCCACTTCGACCCCGTGATACGTGTGCCGCCGACCGACACAGTTTTACTGCCCGTGGCAATGCTGTTGAAGCTGCCGCTGCGCCGGATCAGGCTTGGATTGTTGGGGTGATCGACAAAGGATCCGGGGTTGCCGCTGGTGTCGTACCACTCGTCCTCAAAGTACGATTGGCGCGCTCCGGTATGGGTGCCGATGACCACATCGTCTCGCTCCACGTAGGCATCCACCGTGACCGATTTTGTGGCGGTGTTCGTCAGCTTGATTTGCCATACTCCGCTGGGCGCGGTGACGTCTTTCTTCTCGAAGCTGAAGGTGGGTGACACCGCCAGCAGGGCGCAGGTGCCACGCCGGCCAGTGGCCACCGTCTTTGGATAAATCAGCGCGCAAAGGGGCTGCTTGTCGCTGTTGGCCCACATTCGGGACTGGCCAAACTTCAATGCCGGCAAGGCAGCTTGCCCTGGCGGCGTAATTTCAATCTCCAGGCCTTCGCGGTTCTCTTCAATCCAGAGCTCCACAAAGCTTTGCGTTGTATCGTCGGGCAGTGCGCACCAATGCAGCGTGGCGGACTTGTTTTTCGCCAGCGTTGTATTGGCATGCATGCGCAGTTGGTAGCTATTGCCAGCAGCCAGAACAATCTGCAGGCGGCCATGAAGGAGGGTGATCAGCTGGTCCATGGCTGCCTCAAGCAGCGACGTGCCGTCATGCGGCCCGGCCAGCGTGCCAAAACTCACGTTCACCGTCACCTTGGCCGTGGGGGTGCAGCGAGAGAGGATGTACATAAACCCGTCCAGCACATGCACATTCATTGAGCCGCCCGAGGTGTCTTGCACGGTGTCGTAGTCGAGTTGCACTGCAACCAGCGGCGCGCGGCTGGCATCGTCGTTGGCCAGCGCCCAGCTAGGCGGCGCGTCATACGCAGGCGGCAAGTTGGCCACCTGGGCCAGCAGCTTGCGCGGCCCCACTGCCAGATCCATGACATGTGAGCCGTGACTGATCGACGTGTCCAGCGCGTGAAAAAAGCGCTCGGTCTTGGGCTGTTTCTGGCCCAGGGTAGAAAGCCCCAGTGCGACATACACCGCGCTTTCATCCACCAAGCCGTTATAGACATTGGCCTGCATGGCTGCATTGATGTCGGCGGCGGTTAGTTCGTGCCCATAGCCCAACCCGGTGGGTGTGCGGCCTTTGCCCCGTGCGTCTTGCCGCCAGAAGTAGCGGGTACGGGCCTTGCCCTGATGGAGAAAATTCGCCTGAGCCAATGCCAGGCTATCGTCAATCAGTCCGAACACCTTGCCCGAAAGCAGGCGCTCAGCACTGGCTTCAGCTTGGTACGCCGCGCCGCGCGAATGTGGAGGTGGATTGGTGTGCGAGCTCCCCGCCGAATCGTCAGCGTATTCAGCTGCAGGCAGCCCCAGCTCAAGCCTTAGGACCAGCGGGTGAAGGCTGCCACCCGGCTGAATTGCCTTGAAAAACGCAGGCCTGACCCGCGCGGTGCAAAACCTCAGGCCAGCCGGCGCGACCGTGCCGACATACACAGGTGGCACATGGAGCCACTTGGGGGAGGCAGCGGCAATAAGCTGGGACACCGTGGTACCCCGCGTCAGCTCAATAGCAATGGGCAACCACTTGGGCTGTGTATCGCCATAGCCGGCAAAGCTATCGGTTTCGGCCCAAACCAGGTAAGGGTCAAAACCATTGGTGGCATTGGGCAACGCCCAGTCAATGCCGGTAAATTCGCCCTTGGGCAATTTGCTCCAGTTCATGGCCGACCTATTTGAGAGGCAGCCATTCGGCTGCAGCTTTGGCCCACATAAAAGCAAGTATTGGTGATTTTTGTATCGCTTGCCTGGTGGTCTTGTATCGATAGTAGCCACTGAGGTTGTCTGTCATGGAGACGCGCATGTCAAAGTCGACGGGCTCGCCCTTTTTCCCCTGGAATTTCCGTCCATCGAAGCCCCATACAGCCGAACTTTTGGCGCCTTGGCAACGTGCGATAAAAAATTCTGCGAGAGCAGTTCCGAGCAAACGGCCAGCGGCGCTGTCTACGGGATAGTGAACGCCTGCCACTGTTCGGTTGACCGCTATACGGGCTGCGAGCCGTTCCAATTGTTCTTTGTATTTGTGGCCTGACGGCAGTAGCGTGAGTAACACCGTGATAATTAGGAAGGCTTCAGTCGCATGCCCGCTTGGCCAACTAGCGTGCCCAGGCGTAGGAATCATGGGTTGTATTTGTGGCGAAAGCTCAATAGGGCGTGGACAAGCGAAAGCATGCTTGAGGCGCATTTCTACGTCAATTGCCAAGGCAAGCATTAGCGTCACGAGCTCCATCGTCCATTTGTGCCGGTGATCGGTTAGTCCTACGACTGAGCCCCAGAAGGGAGTTAAGCTGGACATTTGCGCCAGAATTTCCACCCCTCTGTCCTCCCGCAGTTGGGCGTAATTTTCAACCAATTGAAGTTGTTGCCGGAAGACTGCCACGTCGGGCCTGACGAAGGTGGCAAGCTTCATGTTGGATAGCGGCTTTTTCGTCAGGTCTACAAATTCGACGGCGATTTCTTTTGCAGACTGATTGACCTGAAAGTGCAAACCCGACAACAGTTCCAAGCCGCAAACCTGCAATCTGGGCATCACATCCCACTGGACGAGGCGCTCTGGTTTGTCCAGCGGCACTGGAAGGTCAATCGGGAATACGGCACCCTTGAATGGGCCGACCAGTGCTGCCCGACTCCTGATGAGGGCGTCCGAAAGCAGGGGGTTGGAGCCCGTGCCACCCGTACCACCGGTCCCGCCCGTACCTCCGGTCCCGCCAGTACCACCTGTGCCGCCTGTGCCTCCGGTTCCGCCAGTACCACCTGTGCCGCCGGTACCGCCAAGCAAACTAAAAATACTCATAAAAAACTCCCTGAAGTAGTGTTGTTAATATGGCAGGCCAGCTTTTTGAAGGGCTGCGGACCAAGTTTTCCCTATCTCATACTGACTGCTTGGGCTGCGTGCTAAATAGCTGCGCACTGTTAAAGCTGGTTCTAATCTCAGCAGCTCGGCCACGGTCTTTTCTGCTTGGTCAAGCTGCCCTAAGTTCACTTGGGCAACTGCCAAGGTTCGCAGGCTGGACGTATGCGTGCGGTTGGCTCGAAGCGATAGAGTGATTAGCTCTAGAGCCTTGGCGTACTGACCCGCTGAATTGGCGGCGGTGGCCGCCAGGGAGAAGTAAAAATACCGAAGTGGATCAAGCGGTGAAAGCTTTAGGGCTCTTTCGGTCCCCACTACGGCCATATCTCCTTCTCCTTTAAACGCGTGCATCGTCCCTTTGAGCAGCCACGCTAGCGAATCATTAGGATTGATGCCAAGCGCCTGTTCGTAGCGTTGGGAGCCTGCGTCTAGCTGTCGTAGAAGGTTCGTGTATATGAATCCTTCTACGGTGAGGGCGAAAGCACAATCCGGCTCACTATCCATTGCCTGCTTGGTGCAATCCAACGCGAGTTGAGCCTCTTTGGCAGAGTCTGTGGACCACCCCTGTTGCACGCGAAGTACATGCCACTTGGCTAACCACGCGTGCGGCATTGGATGCCGACGGCTACGGTCAATCAGATGCTCCAGCATCTGCCGGGCTCGCTCGAAATCTGAGGGGGAGTTTCTGTGCATGAGTGCGACAGCACCGAGTAACAGCGTATATCCTTCAAGATTGGGTAAAGATTGCCTTCGTGCCTTCTCAAGTTGTTGAGACATGACTGACGAGCTAATGGCAGAAACCAGTCGTGCGATCAGTTCATCGTCTGCCGCAAATAAGCCGTGTACTTGACCCTTCAGACTGTCCGCCCAGAGAATGTGGCCTGTCTTTGCTTCGATCAATTCAACGAACAACGCCAGCTGTGTTCCGGCGCTGCGGCACGTGCCAGACAAGATATACGTAGCGCCCAAGTGGGTCCGTATGTCTTCCATTGCCTCCGGACGTTCCCGGAACACAGTGGTCGAAAGACGCGAGATCACATGAAGTTCGGAGGTGCGGGACAAAGCGGCAATCACTTCGTCGGCCAAGGCCTCGCCAAGAAGTTCATGTCCCGGTTCGCTGCTGCGCATCGCGAAGGGGATCACCGCGATAGTTGGTCGCAAATTCAACTGGACTGCGGTACCAGATGATATTACCGGTGCATTGCCTGGCGGCCCGATCCGGTACGCCCTGATCGGCTCTTTGACGTGTTTGAGGTGGCATTCGCCCAAGTCTTCAACATCTGCGTCCAGCACGGACGAGACTTGATCACGCAGATCGGACGTCACGACTATCTCACCGGGACCCGCCAACGTACAGACGCGCGCTGTCAAATTCACGTCTGTGCCGTAAATGTCATGCTGGTCGGTCACAAAGCTCGCCAAATGGCCGCCCATGCGCAGATGCATCTGTTGCTCTGGGCGGAAGGCCGCATTGGCCCCTTGGCAGAAGTGCTGAATAGCGAAGGCTGCTTTGACAGACCCTTGGGCGCCGGCAAATTCCAGCATTAAACCGTCCCCCAGGCTTTTGACGATGCGCCCGCCATGCAGCGGCAGAATCTGCTGCTCAATCTGCTGTACCAGTTCTTGCCACCGCCGCACAAAACCATCTTGATCCTGCTCCATGATTCTGACGGACTCCACCACATCCATAACCAGCAGCACCTTCGTGCTTCGGTTCATGTGTGCTGGTAATTCCATCAGGGAGTGCATCGTAAGCGGTGTAACAATTTTTTACCTCCTCATTTTGTAGGAGGAAGTGCGTGTAATAAACACCTGATGTGCTACGGGCACCTCTGTTGCCTCGCAGTGTTGTATCAGTGTTGAATTGTCGCTCATTCAGAGGAGTGAGCATCAATCAATAGTTCACATAAACCTCGCGTTGTGCGATTAAGGGCCGGCAGGACGGATGCCGCAAGGCGGCGCGGCATTGTTGGTCCTTCGCGTGCGAAAACGCCTCGCAGCGACACGACAGGATGCAAGCTGCCGCTGCGCGCTCATGCCGGTCAGGTCTGATTTTCTCGGTAGCCGCACATCATGGAAACCACCAGTGATCATTTTTGATCAGGTGATCAGGGATTGTGTCAGGCGGCTTACTCAGAGAGAGGTGCGGATAGTACCGTGCCAGCTCAAGCAGGGCTAAGGGCCTTTTGCTGTGCTGCATGTTGCGCCAGCGTCTTGTAAAACGGCGTGAAATCCGGCTCCGTCAGCCGTAGCAGCGCATCAAAACTGTCGATCACAAAATACTGCTGCTGGAAGCTGTCGATCTTGTAGGTCGACGACATACAGCGCAGCAGGTCGGCATTGTCCCGCAGTGAAATGCGCCTGGGCTCTGCAGATTCCACGCTCCAGGCCAGTTCGCCGGGGCTGCTCAAAATGCCGGCGCCGTATGCGCGGACTTCATCGTTGCCTTCTTTGTCGCGCATCAGGCCAAACTCGATGGTGTACCAGTACAGGCGCGACAGCATCTCGACCGCGCCGGGAATCGGCTGCGCGCCATGCTCCAGCGTATGTGCTTTCAACGCGCCCTTGCCGTAGGCCTGGATGTGGTCGGCGTAGCTCGGGTCGAACAGCAGCGGCACGTGGCCGAACAAATCATGAAAGATGTCAGGCTCGACGATGTAGTCGAACTCCGCCGGCGTGCGTATCCAGTCCGTCACCGGAAACTTGCGATTGGCCAGCAGCGTGAAAAACGGCACCTCGGGGATCAGCCCCGGCACGCCCACCAGCTGCCAGCCGGTGGCCTTGAAGAGCCGCTCGTTCACGTCTTCAAAACGCGGGATGGCATCACTTGCGCCCAGGCTGGGCAGGGCCTTGATAAAGGCGCTGCAGGCCCGGCCAGGCAGCAATGCCGACTGCCGCGCGTAAAGGCGCCGGTAAGTCTCGTGATCTTCTGCGGTGTAGGCCGCGTAGTTTTGCGGGCAGGTGTAGTCCGCATTGACCTGGCCGCCACGTGCGTAGTCGCCCCGCGGCGGGCGGTCAGACTGGCCGTAGACCGCCGGGGGTGGCGTGTTGCTGTCCGTGTTGCTCTCTACTTCAGCCATTGGCTCTCCACGCGCTGGTAGTCACCGCTGGCTTTGGCCAGGTGCAGCCACTGGTCCACGTAGGCCTTGAACGTCACGTCACCGCGTGGCAGCAGGTAAGCCATTTCGCCGTACTGCAGCGGCTTGTCGGGGTTGATCGCGCACAGGCCCGGCTTCAGCCTCTGCTGGGTGATCGCCTCGGCCGATTCGGTGACGAAGACATCGGCGCGGTTGGCCAGGATTTCGTCAAAGATCGTCAAGTTCTCGGGGTTGAGCCGCATCTGCGCCTGCTTGAAGTTGGCGCGGGCAAAACGCTCATTGCTGCCGCCCGGATTGAAGATCACCCGCGTGGTGGGCTTGTCGATGTCGGCCACGCTTTGGTACCTGGCCACGTCGGCGCAGCGCGCAATTGGCGTCTTGCCGTTGACCATGTAGGGCGTGCTGAAGAAGGCGCGCTTTTGCCGCTCGGTAGTCACCGAGATGCCGCCAACAGCCATGTCGCATTTGCCGCCTACCATGTCGGGCATCAAATTGGACCAGCTGGTCTTGACCCACTCGGGCTTGACGCCCAGGCTGGCCGTGAGCGAAGCCATCAGGTCCACGTCGATACCTTCAAACGTGCCGTCGGGCTTCTGGAAGCTGAAGGGTTTGTAGTCGCCCGGCGTGCAGATGCGCAGCACGCCGGCTTTTTGCACGCTGTCCAGGCTGGAGGCCGGAACCACGCTGACCGCCGTCTGGGCAGATGCCCCCGTCACCGCAAACAATGCGGCGGTGGCGACACCCAATGCGGCCAGGCGATGGGGCAGTTGCGGGCAAAGTGACATGGCAATCTCCGTGAGGTTGGGGGATGGAAAAACTTTATTGTGCGCTTGCCTTGGCGCCCGACAAAACCCCGCGGCGCATCTGGTCCAGCTCGATGCTTTCAAACAGCGCCTTGAAATTGCCTTCGCCGAAACCGTCGTCGCCCTTGCGCTGGATGAACTCGAAGAAGATCGGGCCGAGCTGGTTTTCGCTGAAGATCTGCAGCAGCAGCGCGCCTTTCTTGCCGTCCACCAGGATCTTGCGCTTCTTCAAATCCGCCACGTTTTCACCGTGGCCGGGAATGCGCTTGTCGACCAGTTCGTAGTAGGTGTCGATGGTGTCCAGCAGCTTCACGCCGCTGGTGCGCAGCGCATCCACGGTTGCGAACAGGTCGTTGCTGCCCATGGCGATGTGCTGGATGCCTTCGCCCTGATAGCGGTCCAGGTACTCCTGGATCTGGCCGGCCTTTTCGTTGCCCTCTTCGTTGATCGGGATGCGGATCTTGCCGCAGGGACTGGTCATGGCCTTGCTCTTCACGCCGGTGACCTGGCCTTCGATGTCGAAGTAGCGGATTTCGCGGAAATTGAAGAGCCGCTCGTAAAAGCCGGCCCATTCGTCCATGCGGCCGCGGTGCACGTTGTGCGTCAGGTGGTCGATATACGTCAGGCCGTGGCCGGCGGGGTTCAGCGCGTCACCCTGCACGCCGGGCAAGGCTTCAAAGTCCACGTCGTAAAAGCCGATGTTGCCGATGTCGCCGGGTTGCGCGCCGTTCTTGCCGCGCCATTTGTCGATGAAGTAGATGATCGAATCGCCAATACCCTTGATGGCCGGAATGTTCAGCTCACCAGGCGCCGATGTGTGGGCATACCCCCAAGCGCCCAGTGAGATTGCGCGTTCATAGGCGGCCTTGGCGTCCTGCACGCGAAAAGCGATGGCGCAGACGCTGGGGCCGTGCTGGCGCGCAAAGCGCTGGGCAAACGAGTCGGGCTCAGCATTCAGGATGAAGTTGATGCCGCCCTGGCGGTACAGCGTGACATTCTTGTGGCGGTGTTTGGCAATCGGCGTGAAGCCCATGCGCTCGAACAATGCCCCCATGGCGACAGGGTCGGGTGCCGCATATTCAATGAACTCAAAACCGTCGGTGCCCATGGGGTTGTCCCAAGCCGCGCCCTGTTCAAAGTTCAGGGCGGTGTCGTCGCGTGCATTCATGCGTGTCTCCAGATAGGTGTGCGTATAAAGTAACTTTAGCGGCGCTGGCGGTCAGTTTTACTGCGAAATGGGGCGTTTGCATTGCTATTGGCGCAGTAAAGCTGCAAAATAATCCGAATGGAAGCACTTGACAAGCTTGATCGGCAAATTTTGCGCAGCCTGCAGGCCGATGGTCGCGCTACCTTCGACCTGCTCGCCGAGCAGGTGGGGCTTTCACCCAGTGCGGTTTTGCGGCGCGTGAAGCGGCTTGAAGAAAGCGGCGTGATCGACCGCTATGTGGCGCTCGTCAAACCTGAAGCTGTCGGGCTGGGGCTCACGGCTTACATCAACGTACGGCTGGAAAAGCACACCGAAAGCCACAAACGCAACCCCATGGACCTGTTCCGGGCCAGCGTGCAGACCTGGCCTGAAGTGGCCGAGTGCGCAGCGCTGACTGGTGAGATGGACTACCTGCTGCGCGTGCTGGTGCAGGACATGGCGCATTACAGCCGCTTCATCATGGACACCCTGCTCAAACATCCCAGCGTGCAGGATTGCAAAACGAGTTTTGTGCTGGACCGGGTCAAGGCGACGACGGCCGTTCCTTTGTGAGCTGAACCGGGGCGAAGCCGGGGAACCGGCATTTCCATGTGCGTGACTTGCCCGGATGCGCGTATAAAGTGTTGTTGCATCGCAACAATCCACGCGCCGGAGCGACTGGAAGTGTCAGTTTGCTATATTTTTAATAGCTGCCTGCGCCCGTATTTATTGGGAAAAATCCACATAAAGGTGTTTTTTTGAAGCGGCCCTCTATTGACGCTGGTTCAGAAGCCCCTAGACTGTTGATTCTAGGGAAAACCCTTATATTGAGATCATGGTTACACCCAGCACCCTTTTAAGAGCATCCTATAACGCAGGCAAGGAATTCTTCCGGCCTCCCGTGGAAGAGCGCGCCTCCGCGGCACCTCCAGCGCGTCACGTCCAGCCCGTCATGGTTCCCATCCGCTCGATCGGCCCCAGCCACGGGGAACGCATCGCCACCCATTTGCTGGCACTGAGCCCCCACGACCGTTACCTGCGCTTTGGCTATTCGGCCAACGATGAGCAGATTCACCGCTATGTAGACGGGCTCAACTTCGAGCGCGACGAGATTTTCGGCATCTACAACCGCAAGCTGGAACTGATCGCCATGGCCCACCTGGCGCATACCACCGACCCCAACCTCAAGAGCTGCGCCGAGTTCGGCGTGTCTGTATTGGCCCAGGCGCGTGGCCGCGGCTACGGCTCGCGCCTGTTTGACCGCGCGGTCATGCACGCCCGCAACAACGGTGTCGACATGATGTTCATCCACGCGCTGAGCGAAAACACCGCCATGCTCAACATCGCACGCAAGGCCGGCGCCACGATCGAACGCGACGGCTCTGAAAGCGAGGCCTACCTGAAGCTGCCGCCGGCCGACCTGGACTCGCGCATGACCGAAATGGTCGAAGAACAGATCGCCCAGACCGACTACCGCCTCAAGGTTCAGGCCAAGCAGTTCTGGGACCTGCTGGCGATGGTCCAGGAAGTGCGGCAGGGCGTGCGGGATGGTCGGGACCGCATGCCGATGTGATGGCTTCGGTTTGGGGGGGGCTCGTGAGGCCGGTGCAACAACCGGCTTCTTGCTATTAATTCGATAGCTGCTTGCGCTCATTCCCATTGGTTGTGCGCCAAAAATCATCCACGCCGCTGCCGCGTGGCCCTGAATGGACACAAACCCAAACAAGAAATACAAAAAGCCAACCGCTTCGGCACGCGACGGCAAATTACGCCTGCGCACCGTCAAGGATTTCAGCTATCCTTAGCCCCTTCACAACTACCGACCGCCCATCACGTGTCCGACGTTCCCCCCAGTCGGTCTTCCAGGCCAGAAGACAAACGCGGCTTTTTGCAGAAGCTCGCTGAAATGCTCCACCCAGGCCCCGACTCGAAGGACGAGTTGATCGAGACCCTGGTGGAAGCCCAGGACAATGACGTCATCGGAGCCCAGAGCCGCGAGATGCTCGAGGGGGTCATCCGCATGGCCGACATGACGGCGGGCGATGTCATGGTGGCAGCCCCGCGCATGGACGTGATCAACATCGACGCGCCGTTCGACGAACTGCTGCACCTGGTGATCGACACCGCCCACTCGCGCTTTCCCGTCTACGAAGGCGAAAAGGAAAACATCCTCGGCATCCTGATGGCCAAGGATCTGCTCAAGCTGCAGCGCGCGCCCGAACTCAACATCAAGGCCCTGCTCCGGCCCGCCGTCTTTGTGCCGGAAAGCAAGGGGCTGAACGACCTGCTGCGTGAATTCCGCGGCAACCGCAACCACCTGGCCATCGTCATTGACGAATTCGGCCGTGTGGCAGGTCTCATCACCATTGAAGACGTGCTCGAGCAGATCGTCGGCGAGATCGAGGACGAATTCGACATCGCCGAAGACGAGGGCGACATCTTCGGCCTCAGCGACCACACCTACCGCGTCAGCGGCGACACCTCCATCGAGCGTGTCAACGAAGCTTTTGGTGTGACGCTGCCCGAAACCGACTTCGATACGATCGGGGGGCTGGTGGCGCATGAGATGGGCCATGTTCCCAAGCGCGGCGAGCATTACGCGCTGGCAGGCCTGCAGTTCACCGTACTGCACACCAAAGGTGGGGCCGTGCGCTGGTTCAAGGTGTCGCCGGTCAGCGCCGGCGTCTGACAACGAATTCAAGAAAAAGGGCGGGCTGACTATGGGACGGGATTCGATTCAAAGCATGATGTCCCATCTCCCGACCTTGCCTGCGCTGCTTGAGCACGCACGCAACCCGCCGCCGCGCAAAGGCATTTCCCCGTTCCAGGTTGCTATTATTTTGATAGCTGGTTGCACCCATGCAGCAAGCATGGCCTGGCCTTTTGATTTTGGTTTTGCACAGGGCCAGCCGCTGTGGTGGCTGCAACTGCTGGCGCTTTTCCTGTTTGCCGCGCAACTTGACAGCTGCCGCTCCTGGAAACGTGCCGCGTGGATGGGCGGCCTTTTCGGCACGGCGATGTTGTGCAGCACCTTCTGGTGGCTGTTCATTTCCATGCACTACTACGGCGGGCTGGCCGCGTCACTGACCGTGCTGGCCATTGTGCTGCTTGCCGCCTTCCTGTCGCTTTACTACGCAGCGGCCAGCGCATTTTTCGTGAAGCTGGCGCCCAGACGCAGGCTGCCACGCGCCGCAGTGTTTGCAGCTCTCTGGCTGCTGGCGGAGCTGGCCCGGGTCGAGTTCTTTACCGGCTTTCCCTGGGGCGAGGGCGGCTATGCCCACGTCGACGGCTGGGCCAGGCCACTGGCCGCGTGGGTGGGCGTGCATGGGCTGACTTTCCTGGCCGCGCTGGTTGCAGCATGGCTGGCCATGACCCTGCGCTCATCCCATGTGCAATGGCTCAACGTGACCGGCATCCTGGTTGTCTGCATAGTGGCGGGTTACCTGCCGGTGCAAAGCGCCTGGCCCGGCGATGCCCCGGTCCAGCCCGCCGAGGCGCTGGGCGTTACGCTGCTGCAGGGAAACATTCCCCAGAACGAAAAATTCCAGCCCGGCACAGGCGTGGCCACAGCGCTGCGCTGGTACGGCCAGCAGCTGCGCGATGCGAAAGCGCCGCTGGTGGTGGCGCCTGAAACCGCCATCCCCGTGCTGCCCCAGCAATTGCCGGAAGGCTATTGGCAAGCGCTGCAGGCAAGGTTTGCCGCCGGCAACCAGGCGGCATTGATCGGCCTGCCGATTGGCAGCTCCCAGGCCGGGTACGCCAACTCTGTGCTGGGCTTCAAGCCCGGGCAAGCAGAGCCATACCGTTTCGACAAGCATCACCTGGTGCCGTTCGGCGAGTTCATACCGACGGGTTTCAGGTGGTTTATCGACATGATGCACATCCCGCTGGGCGACTTCAACCGGGGTGCGGTCGGGCAGGCTTCCTTCGAATGGAAAGGCCAGCGGCTGGCGCCCAACATCTGCTACGAAGACCTTTTTGGCGAAGAGCTGGGCGCACGCTTCATCGATCCTGCGCTCGCCCCGACGATTTTTGTCAATGTCAGTAACATCGCCTGGTTCGGCAACACCGTGGCGATTGACCAGCACCTGCAAATTTCGCGCATGCGCGCGCTGGAATTCAGCCGACCGATGATTCGTGCCACCAACACCGGCGCCACAGTCATCATCGACCACCAGGGCAAAGTCACGCATTCGCTGGAACGCCACACGCGCGGCGTGCTGAACGGCGACGTCCAGGGCCGCAACGGCATCACACCGTATGCCCAGTGGGTGTCCCGCTACGGCCTCTGGCCGCTGTGGGGCTTCGGGCTGGGCGTGGCCGGCCTGGCGCTCGCGTTCCGACGCCGTCGGTAGGACAGGGCACACCCCTATCGGGGCTCACTGCGTGTAGCCCCTTTTCCCCTTGCAGGGGACGGTGCCAGCGGCCCGGCAAAGCCGGTTCCGCGGCTCCTGCTGGCTTGGAGGAGCCGCGGTGAGTCGGCTGTGTTCAGTGCGTTGCAGCCATCACGCCGTGCAGTAGCTCCGGCAGCATTTCTAACATCCGAATCGCATCCTGACCCGGCGGTGTGCTGCTCGCAAAATACATCTGGAGCGGCGCCTGGGCAAAATCATGCAGCGGCACCGCTGTCAATGATTGCGGGTCCAGGTTGCTGGCCGTCAGGAAGTCCACCACCGTCCAGCCCATGCCGCGCTTGACCAGCTCCAGCGCCAGCCGCGAGGTGTGCACCTGCAACCCTTCAGGGGCGGTCAGGCCCAGGTGGCGCGCCAGGTCGTCGATCGACTGGCACATCGGATCCTCACCCACCAGGCGGATCAGCGGCATGCTGGCCAGGAAAGACATCGGGTTCTGGCGCCTTGCCTTCACGGCCCGCTGCCAGATGTCGCGCGTGACGGCCAGGTAGAGCGGGCCGCTCACCAGCGTCGAGCTGGTCAGCAACGGGTGCGGGTGTTCATAAAAACCAAGGGCAAAGTCCACGCTGCGCGTCAGCAGTGCCTGCACCATCTGGTCCTGGTGCAGCGTGCGCACCTCGACGCGAACGCGCGGGTAGCGCGCCATGTGCCTTTCCAGCACCAGCGGCAAAAACTCATGGCTGACGGACGGAATGGCCGCAAGCCGCACCTGGCCGCCGGCCGACTGCCGCAGGTTGACGGCAATGCGCTTGAGCCCGTCCAGCTTCTGGTGGATTTGCGAAGACTCTTCAAACAGCACGCGCGCTTCGGGCGTGGGGGCCAGCGTGCCCTTGCCGCGGGTAAAAAGCTTGTAGCCCAGTTGCAATTCCGTGTGTGCAATCGTCTTGCTGACGGCCGAGGGCGTGATGCAGATCAGCCGCGCCGCGGCGCTCATGTTGCCGGTCTGCATCACCGCCTGGAAGACTTCAAGTTGCCTGAGGTTCATGTCGCTGCGGGTATGTCGCTGCCGGGTCGACGGAGATGCATGGGGCCATGCTGCTGAGGGGTGTGAGTTTTAGTCATACCCCTCGTTACATTATGCATCGCTGGGGGCTGCCAGCGTCGCTACGATGAGCCACCTTTGGCCGCAAGGCTGGGGAAATCGCCGCACAGGCTGGTGAAACCGCTTGTTTTGCTCGCTGTGCGCAAAAAATCAGACAAATTCCATTTCCTTGGAGACATACATGCAAATAGCCTCAACATTTCGTCACATGGGCGCCGCGCTTGGCCTGGTGGCATTTACCTCGCTCGGCGCGCCCGCACTGGCGCAAACCACCGCCAAACCCAACGTCGTGATCCTGGCCACCGGCGGCACCATTGCCGGCGCCGGCGCTTCGGCCCTGAACAGCGCGACTTATGCCGCCGCCAAGGTGCCGGTCGACAAGTTGCTGGCTGGCCTGCCCGAGCTGGCCAACGTGGCCAATGTCAAGGGCGAGCAGGTCTCGCAAATTGCTTCCGAAAGTTTCACCAACGACAACCTGATGAAATTGGGCAAGCGCATCTCGGCGCTGGTCAAGCAGTCCGACGTGGACGGCATCGTGGTCACCCACGGTACCGACACCCTGGAAGAAACCGCCTACTTCCTGAACCTCGTGATCCGCACCAGCAAGCCCATCGTGGTGGTCGGTTCCATGCGCCCAGGTACGGCGCTGTCGGCCGACGGTGCGCTCAACCTTTTCAACGCCGTGAGCGTGGCCGCCAGCAAGGACGCCGCCGGCAAAGGCGTGCTGGTCACCATGAATGACGAACTCCAGAGCGGCCGTGATGTCACCAAAACCATCAACATCAAGACTGAGGCCTTCAAGAGCCAGTGGGGCCCGCTGGGCATGGTGGTAGAAGGCCAGAATTACTGGTTCCGTGCCCCTGTGAAGCGCCACACCGCGCAGTCCGAATTCAACATTGATGATTTCGAAGCGCTGGCGCCGGTCGACATTGTCTATGGTTATGGCAACGTGCCGCGCTCCGCGGTGGACTCCGTCGGCAAGACCGGCATCAAGGCCCTGATCCACGGCGGTACCGGCAACGGTTCCGTGGCCGACCGTGTGGTTCCCGCGCTGCAGGAAGTTCGCGCCAAAGGCATCCAGGTGGTGCGCTCCTCGCGTGTGCCCGAAGGCTTTGTGCTGCGCAACGCCGAGCAGCCTGACGACAAGTACGACTGGGTGGTCGCGCATGACCTGAACCCGCAAAAGGCCCGCATCCTGGCCGCCGTGGCCTTGACGAAGAACATTGACAGCAAGGAACTGCAGCGCATCTTCTGGCAGTACTGAGTTCACGCAGTTACAACAGGAAGAAAAGGGCGATGCCGGCAGCGGCATCGCCCTTTTTCGTTCTCGCGGCGTACGCGGGAAGTGCTTACAGCTGGCTCATGCCGCCGTCGACGATCAGCTCGGTGCCGACAATAAAAGCCGCTTCGGGCGATGACAAATACACCACGGCGCTCGCCACTTCATCGGGCGTGCCGAAGCGCTTGATCGGGACTTGCGCCTGGATGCTGGCGGCCAGCGCACCGAGCTGGTCTGCGGGCACGCCAAGCTTGCCGTACAGCGGCGTCGTAACCGGGCCGGGGCTCACCACATTGACGCGGATGCCGCGCGCGACCAGTTCACCTGACAGCGTTTTTGCCAGCGAAATCAGCGCCGCCTTGCTGGCGGCATAGACGCTGGAGTTGGGCATGCCGATATGGGCATTGATCGAGCCGTTCAGGATGATGGCGGCGCCCGTGTTCAGCAGCGGCGACAGCGCCTGGATCGCAAAGAACGCGCCTTTCACGTTGACGTTGAAGGTGTCGTCCCAGAGTGCTTCGTCCACGCTTTCCAGCGGGGCGAATTTGGCCAGGCCGGCATTGATGAACACGGCGTCCAGCGTGATGCCTTCGGCGGCCAATGCGCTGGCCAGTGCCTTGGCCGAGCCGCTGGCGCCTGCGTCGTTGCGCAGGGCGATGGCGCCTGTGCCCAGTTGGGCTTTGGCTTGGTCCAGTGACACCTGGTCCCGGCCGGTGATGACGACCCGCGCGCCTTGCCCGGCGAATTGCAAGGCGGTGGCCAGGCCGATGCCGCTGTTGCCACCCGTGACCAGCACGGTCTTGTTGGCGAAGCGGGGTGTGAATGAAGTGGTTTGCGTGGTCATGTCGATTTCCTTTGTCTTGGGTAGGGGGTTCCTGGTTCGGTGGGCTTCCTGCCTGCCGATGAGTCCAATGTAAGTTTCATCTTCTATTGGAAGAAGGCCGTAAAACTGATTTAATCATTCATCTTTTATGAATGATTGGGATTGAAATGGACCGGCTGCGTGCGTTTGAGATGTTTGTCACCGTGGTGGGCCGCGGCAGTTTCACGCGTGCGGCCGATGCGCTGGACACCTCGCCGGCCAACGTCACCCGCTATATCAATGAGCTGGAAGCCCACCTCGGCACGCGCCTGCTCAACCGCAGCTCCCGCAAGCTCTCGCTCACCGAAAGCGGCGAAGCGCTGTATGAGCGCAGCAAGTCGATTCTTGAAGAGGTTGCCGACGCGGAGGCGCTGGCCTCGTCGGCAACCCTGCAGCCGCGCGGGCGCCTGCGCATCAATGCGCCTGTGAGCTTTGGCATCCGTCACCTGGCGCCGCTGTGGCCGCGCTTCATGCAAAGCTATCCCGAGGTGGAACTCGACATTGCCCTCAGCGACCGCGTGGTGGACATCGTGGAAGAAGGCTACGACCTCGCCATACGCATCTCGCGCACGGGGCCGGCCACCCATGCAGCCCGCAAGCTCGCGACTTCCTGCAACATCCTCTGTGCCGCGCCGGCCTATCTGAAAAAGCACGGCCGCCCGGCCGTGCCCGCCGACCTCGCGGGCCACAGCTGCCTGGGCTACACCTATGCCGCCACCGCCAACGAATGGCACTTCACCGACAACGAGGGCCGCCCGCACGCGGTCAAGGTCAACTACATCATGCACGCCAACAACGGCGATACCGCCCGCGAAGCAGCCGTGGCCGGGCTGGGCATCATCTGGCAGCCGGCCTTTCTGGTCGGGGAAGACCTGCGCGAAGGCCGGCTGGTGCCCCTGCTTCCCGGCTACCGCATGCCTGAAATCGATGTGCTGGCGGTGTACCCCAGCCGGCGGCACCTGAGCGCCAAGGTCCGTGTGATGGTGGATTTTCTGGTCGAGGCCTTCAAGACCGGCCCCGGCTGGTATGTGCCGCCCACCCAGATGCCGCCAGTGATGCCGACCGGTAAGGCGCTTACCAAGGCGCCCGCGCGCCGCCGCGTAAAATGACCGGCTTGGCGGCCGCCACCTGAGGCGCCGCTCCCCGGGCCTGCAATCCAGGTGCCCCCGCGTTTGGCAAAACTCCACTCTTATGCTTACTTTCCAGCAAATTATTTTGAAGCTGCAGTCCTATTGGGCCGACCAGGGTTGCGCGCTGCTGCAGCCCTACGACATGGAAGTCGGCGCAGGCACTTCGCACACCGCGACGTTTCTGCGCGCGCTGGGCCCCGAGCCCTGGAAAGCCGCCTATGTGCAGCCCAGCCGCCGCCCCAAGGACGGCCGCTACGGCGAGAACCCCAACCGCCTGCAGCACTACTACCAGTACCAGGTGGTCTTGAAGCCCGCACCCGCAAACATCCTCGAGCTCTACCTCGGCTCGCTGGAAGCGCTGGGCTTTGACCTGAAGAAAAACGACATCCGTTTTGTCGAAGACGATTGGGAAAATCCGACGCTGGGCGCCTGGGGCCTGGGCTGGGAAGTCTGGCTCAACGGCATGGAAGTCACGCAGTTCACCTACTTCCAGCAGGTCGGCGGCATTGACTGCAAACCCGCCACCGGCGAAATCACCTACGGCCTGGAACGCCTGGCCATGTATTTGCAAGGCGTGGACAACGTCTACAACCTGACCTGGACCGAAGGGCCTGATGGCTCAAAGCTCAGCTACGGCGACGTCTACAAACAGAACGAGGTTGAGCAGTCGACCTACAACTTCGAACACAGCGACGCCGATTTCCTCTTCACCGCCTTCACCGCGCACGAAAAGCAGGCCAAGCACCTGATCGATGTGCAATTGGCCCTGCCGGCCTATGAGCAGGTGCTGAAAGCTGCCCACAGCTTCAACCTGCTGGACGCCCGCGGCGCCATCAGCGTGACCGAGCGCGCCGCCTACATCGGCCGCATCCGCAACCTCGCCCGAGCCGTGGCGCAAAGCTATTACGAAAGCCGCGAGCGCCTGGGCTTCCCGATGGCACCGCGTGAATGGGTCGAGCAAATGGCGAAGAAAGCCGCCTGATGATTCTGGAAATCGCCCAGTTGCAGGTCAAGCCCGGCGAAGCGTCCGCTTTCGAGGCGGCTTTTGCCCAGGCGCAGGCCATCATCGCGTCAATGGGCGGCTACCAGGGCCACGAGTTGCAGCGCTGCCTGGAAAACGACCACCACTACATGCTGCTGGTGCGCTGGAACACCCTGGAAGACCACACCGTGGGTTTCCGCCAGTCAGAGCCCTACCAGGCGTGGCGCAAGCTGCTTCACCATTTTTACGATCCGTTTCCCACGGTGTTGCACTACGCCGATGCCACACCAAGACGGTGAGCTGATCTCCGATGCCCACCATCTTTTCCCACATCGCCGTTCCCGTTGCAGCCGCAGTGGCGCTGGGCAGCAAGCGCATACCGCCTTCCATGCTGGTGGCGGGCATGGTCGCGGCCATCCTTCCCGACTTTGACGGAGTCGCTTTCAAGCTCGGCATCCATTACGGCGGTATCTGGGGGCATCGCGGCTTTACCCATACCCTGGGCTTTGCGCTCGTGGTGGGCCTCATCGGCTGGTGGCTGGCGCGGCACTGGAAACTGGCGCCATGGCAGGGCTATGCGTGGATAGCGCTTTGCGCGTTCTCGCATCCCCTGCTGGACACCCTGACCAATGGCGGCGTGGCCATTCCGTTGTACTGGCCGTTTTCCGAGCAGCGGTTTTTCAGCCCCTGGCGGCCCGTTGAGGTGTCGCCGGTCTCCTTTTCCCGGTTCTTCACGCAACGCGGCGCCGACGTGTTGCTCAATGAGATCCAAACCATCTGGCTGCCGCTGATGGTTGCATCCCTGGCCATTTTTGCGCTCCGACATTCCCGAAAAAACCAATGAACGCCTCCCAAAACCTTCTTGTTGAACTGTTTGTCGAAGAGCTGCCGCCCAAGGCACTCAAAAAGCTGGGCGATGCCTTTGCCGGCGTGCTGTTCGAGCAGCTCAAGGCCCAGGGCCTGACGGCGGCAGATTCGGTCCTCACGGCATTTGCCTCTCCACGCCGTCTGGCCGCGCATGTTACGGCGGTGGCCGCACAGGCCGCCGACAAGGCCGTTTCGCAGAAACTCATGCCGGTGGCGGTGGGGCTGGATGCTTCGGGCAATGCCACACCCGCGCTGCTCAAAAAGCTGCAGGCGCTGGGCGCCGATGCGTCGGCGGTTGCAGGTCTCAAGCGCGCGCCCGATGGCAAGGCAGAGGCGCTGTTTTACGACAGCAACGTCAAGGGCGCGACGCTGGTTGAGGGGTTGCAGAAAGCCTTGCTCGAAGCCATTGCCAAATTGCCGATTCCCAAGGTCATGACCTACCAGCTGGCCGACGGCTGGAGCGATGTGAAATTTGTGCGCCCGGCGCACGGCCTGGTCGCGCTGCATGGCAGCTCGGTGGTCGCTATCGAGGCTTTGGGCCTGAAGGCCGGCAACATCACGCACGGCCACCGCTTTGAAGCGGCCGTCGACCCGGTGGTGCTCAAGGATGCCGACAGCTACGCCGCTACCCTGCAAAAAGACGGCGCGGTGATCGCCAGTTTTGCCGCGCGCAAAGCCGAAATCGTCAAGCAGCTTGCTGCAGCCGCAGCCAAAGTTGGCGGTGGCGCCAGGGCGATTGAAGACGACGCGCTACTCGACGAAGTGACCGCGCTGGTCGAGCGCCCCAATGTGTTGATTTGCGAATTCGAAAAAGAATTCCTCGGGGTGCCGCAGGAATGCCTGATCCTCACGATGAAGGCCAACCAGAAGTACTTCCCGCTGCTCGATGCTTCGGGCAAGCTCACCAACAAGTTTCTGGTCGTCAGCAATATCAGCCCAACAGATGCCAGCGCCGTGATTGGCGGCAACGAGCGCGTCGTGCGCCCGCGCCTGGCGGATGCCAAATTCTTCTTCGACCAGGACCGCAAGAAGACGCTGGCTTCGCGCGTTGAAGGCCTGGGCAAGGTGGTGTATCACAACAAGCTGGGCACGCAGGGTGAGCGTACGCAGCGCGTACGCGCCATTGCCGAGGCCATTGCCAATCGTTTGAATGCCAATGTGGCCGATGTGCAGCGCGCTGCCGAACTGGCCAAGACCGACCTGGTGACCGACATGGTGGGCGAATTCCCCGAACTGCAAGGCACCATGGGCCGCTACTACGCGCTCAACGACGGTCTCAGTGCCGATGTGGCCGACGCGATTGAGGACCACTACAAGCCGCGTTTTGCCGGCGACGAACTGCCGCGCAACACCGTCGGCGTCATCGTCGCGCTGGCCGACAAGCTGGAAACGCTGGTCGGCATGTTCGGCATCGGCAATCTGCCGACCGGCGACAAGGACCCGTTCGCGCTGCGCCGCCATGCGCTGGGCGTGATCCGCATGCTGGTCGAGAAAGACCTGCCTTTGGACCTGCTTGAGCTGGTTCAGGGCGCCCAGCCGGTGTTCGGTGACAAGATCCAGGACGCGTCCATCGCGTTGGTCGATTTCATCTACGACCGCCTCGCCGGTTCCCTGCGCGAGCAGGGCTACAGCGCGCAAGAAGTCGATGCCGTGCTGGCGCTCAAACCCCAGCGCCTGGGCGATGTGGCCAAACGCCTGGCAGCTGTGCGCGCCTTTGCCGCGCTGCCTGAAGCGCCTGCGCTGGCAGCGGCCAACAAGCGCGTCGGCAATATCCTGAAGAAGGCTGAAGGCACGGTTGAAGCAGCCGTCAAACCCGAGCTGCTGCAGGAAGCTGCCGAGAAATCCCTCGCGGATGCATTGAAAACAGTGGCCCCCAAAGCCGAAGCTGCTTTTGCCGCCGGTGACTACGCTGCTTCGTTGCAGGCCTTGGCCGCGCTCAAGGCGCCGGTCGATGCGTTCTTTGACGGCGTGATGGTCAATGCCGAAGACCCGGCGCTGCGCGCCAACCGCCTCGGGCTGCTGGCGACGCTGCACCAGGCCATGAATAAAGTGGCCGACCTGTCGCGCCTGGCGGTGTAACAGCGATGACGACGCCAGAATCGCCAAATAACCCTGAGATGGCGCAAGTGCGTCCGGCTCTGCGGTTTGAGCTTGTGCTTGGCACGTTCGCCGGCGTAGTGGTCCTCGCTTATGTGCTGGCGTATCTGGCGCTGATGTTGTTTGGTTTCGATTATGGGAGTGCCATTTTTGACGTTGCGCCCTTGTTTGGCGCATTGATGGCCAGTTGGCAGTGCGCCAAGTCCTATCGTTTCACGCTGACGAACATGGACTATTGGATACTTATTGTTGGCTGTCTGGTCATCGAAACCGGTATTTCGGCTCTGGTGATTTCCCAGTTCAATCCGCGCATACTGGCGATGCACCTTACCTTACTGCCGATGCGCCTGGGCTTTCATTTGCTGGCCCTGATGTACTTGTATTCGGATAAGCGGATGGCCCGGCAAATAACGTCGCTTGCGTCGGGGCAAAAAAAGTGAAGTGATGCATCACAAATGAAGTACTGTTTATCTAGCTACCAGCCTTATTCACCATGAAACTCGTCATCCTCGACCGCGACGGCACCATCAACAGCGACAGCGACGACTTCGTCAAGGCACCGGACGAATGGTTGCCGCTGCCGGGTTCGCTGGAGGCCATTGCGCGCCTGAACCACGCCGGCTGGCACGTCGTGATCGCGTCCAACCAGTCGGGGCTGGGGCGCGGCCTTTTCGACGTGGCGGCGCTCAACGCCATGCACGCCAAGATGCACAAGCTGCTGGCCGCTGTCGGCGGGCGCATCGATGCGGTGTTTTACTGCCCGCATGCCCCTGAGGAAAGCTGCACCTGCCGCAAGCCGTTGCCTGGCCTTTTTGAGCAGATCGGTGCGCGTTTCGGCGTGCCGCTCAAAGGCGTGCCCACCGCAGGGGATTCTTTGCGCGACCTGCAGGCCGGTGCGGCTGCCGGGTGCGAGCCCCACCTGGTCCTGACGGGCAAGTCGGCGCGCTACCGCAGCGGCGGGCGGCCCGAGGGCCTGCCCGAAGGCACCCAGCTGCACACCGATTTATCGGCATTTGCCGATTTCATCCTGGAACGCAGCGCCCGGCCCCTGCAAGTTGCCTTGTAGGTGATGCTATAAAAATGCTAGCTGCCCGCGCTGACCAGATAAGGGTTAGAGCCTTAAAACATCGTGAAAACTGCTGTACACCAGCATCCAAAACCTGCCTGATACCGGAAACCTTGACATGCGCCTGATTCGATCAATTCTTCACCTGCTGTGGATGGCCATCACGGTGATCCCCTGGGCTACTTTCGTGGTGATTGCCTCGGTGTTCGTCAGCAGCAACACCATGTACTGGATGTGCGCGGGCTGGCTGCGCGTGGCGGTCAGCGGCGGTACGTTCATCCTGGGCATCAAGAACCGGGTGACCGGCATGGAAAACCTCCCCACGGGCCAGACCAGCGCAGCCGTGCTGCTGCTCAAGCACCAGAGCACCTGGGAGACCCTGTGCATGCCCACGCTGATGCCGCACCCGCTGGCCTATGTGTTCAAGAAAGAGCTGCTCTACGTGCCGTTCTTCGGCTGGGCCATGGCGCGCATGGACATGATCCACATCGACCGGAGCCAGCGGTCGCAGGCTTTCAACAAGGTCGTGGTGCAGGGCAAGCGCCTGATGGCGCAGGGAACCTGGGTCATCATGTTCCCCGAAGGCACGCGCATCCCGCGCGGCCAGAAGGGCACTTACAAATCCGGCGGTACGCGCCTGGCCATTGAAACCGGCGCTCCCGTGATCCCGATTGCCGTGACCTCGGCCAAATGCTGGCCGCGCAAGGCCTTCATCAAAACCCCGGGCATCGTTGACATCTCCATCGGCAAGCCGATCGACAGCACCGGCCGGCAGCCCGACGAGTTGATGCGCGAGGTGGAAACCTGGATCGAAGCCGAAATGCGGCGCCTTGACCCCGAGGCTTATGCCGGTGAAGTGGTCGCCGCGCCCGCCACACCCGTCGTACCCAATACCTGAGCGGCCAGCCTGCCCATGCTGTCAAGCTAAACTGCCATGATGCAACGGCTTCTTCAGTTCACGCTCGACCTGTTTGATTCCGCGCCGGCGCCGCTTGCTGGCGTTCCCGGCGGCTCAAAAGCCAGAAAAAACAGGCCAAAAATGCCTGTAGCCCCCATAAATACTGCGCCGACAGCTATCGAAAACATAGCGAATGGTGAGTTCGTGGGGCCGCAACTACCCGCCCAAACCTTGCAGCAGGCGCTGGCACCCGCCACCTTCCGCCATCCGCGCGCCACCCGTGAGACCGTGCTGGACGGCATTTTGGTGGCTTATGAGTTCCGCCGCAGCAAACGCAAGACCATCGGCTTTTCTGCCGGCGCCGACGGCCTCACGGTGAGCGCGCCCAAATGGGTGCCGTTGTATGAAATCGACAAGGCGGTGCTGGAAAAATCCGGCTGGATACTGGCCAAGCTGCAGGAAACCCGCGCGCGCCATGAGCGCCTGGAGTCCGCACGCATTGACTGGAAGGACGGCACCACGCTGCCTTTCCTGGGTGACCAGGTCATCGTGGTGATCGATCCGCGGCACGCTTTCGGCGGCGTCGGCGCCGAACTCAAAACCGGCACCGCGGCTGCCGAAGTCTTGTTGCAGGGCAACGACGATGCGTCCAACGGCACCTTGCCCGGTGTGGCGCAGCTGACGCTGCACGTGGGCCTGCCCCACCATGCCACGCCCGAGCAGATCCGCGACGCCGTGCAGGCCTGGCTGATGCGCCAGGCCAAGCGCATCTTTACCGAGCGGCTCAACCATTTCGCGCCGCACCTGGGCGTGCAGTGGCACAAGCTCAGCCTTTCCAGCGCCGGCACCCGCTGGGGCAGCGCCAGCGCGGATGGCTCCATCCGGCTGAACTGGCGCTTGATCCATTTCAAGCAGTCGGTGATCGACTACGTGGTGGTTCATGAATTGAGCCATCTGCGTGTCATGGACCACAGCCCGCGTTTTTGGGACACCGTGCGCGCGGTGGTGCCCGACTACGCCGAGCTGCGCGGCCAGCTCAAGGACGAAGCAATTCCCCGCTGGTAGGCCGGCGCTGCTGCGTTTTGCACGTCCGTTGAGCGACGTCAAAGGGGGTACAAATCACAGTACTGCGGCGTTTCTTTACTTGGTAATATGAGAAAACACCAAAAACCAGAAAACGACAGGGATTGACTCCGCGCACCTGAAGTCCACATGAACGACAAACTCATACTTGTAGTTGAAGACAACCCGGACCACCTGGAACTGACCGTGCTGACGCTGGAGGAGCAGGGCGTCACAGCCGAGATTGCCGTCGCCCGGGACGGTGTGCAGGCGCTGGACTTTCTATTCGGCCAGGGTGCCCATGCGGGGCGCGACACGCAAAGGCAGCCGGCTTTCATCCTGCTCGACATGAAGCTGCCCAAGCTGTCCGGCCTGGACGTACTGCGCAGCGTGCGGGCCAATCCCCTGACCGCGCTGGTGCCGGTCGTCATGCTGACATCTTCCAGCGAGCGGTCCGACATCGTGGCGTGTTACCAGAGCGGGGCCAACGGGTTTGTCCGTAAACCCGTCGATTTTGGGGGGCTGACCGAAAAGCTCAACCGCCTGCAGGCGTACTGGCTGGGCGTCAATGAATCCATCGCGGCCGGCTGACATCCCGTGACGCACCGGTGGCCCAGAAACACCCGGTGCCGGTACCTGCGGCGCTGATGCCATGAAGCTTCAAATCACGCTGCGGACCCGCCTTGTCATGCTCGTGCTGGTGGCGATCGTGCCGATGTTTGGCCTGTCCATTTTCAAGGCCGTCTACAACGCCGACACAGCCGTCGAGCGCGCCCAAACCGACCTGCAATTCGCCGCATCGCTGGCCGCATCCAGCCAGCAGCGCCTGGCGGAATCGGCCCGGCAGATACTGACGGCGATTGTTCATGTGCCCAGCCTGCGGGACGGCAACGCCGACCGCTGCAACCGCTACCTTGTAGAGCTCAACAAGCTGTTTCCGCTTTACGCCAATTTCGGCATTGTGGGAACGGACGGCTATGCGCTGTGCAACGGGCAGGAAGGCGTGCGGCTCGGCTACCTGGGCGACCGTGCCTATTTCCGCAATGCTGTTGAGCAGCGCAGCTTTGTGGTGGGTGAATACATTGTGGGACGTGCCACGGGCCGGCCTTCCATCACATTTGCGTTGCCGCTGCTGGACAAGGACGGGCGCGTTGACATTGTGGCTTTTGCGTCGGTAGACCTGGCCGAGATGGCGAAGTCCACCATCGACGTCCAGCTGCCGCCCGGCGGCGCGCTGGGCATACACGACCGTGGTGGCGTGCTGCTGGCTGGCAAGCCCGACCTCCCCATACGAATCGGGCAGGTGGCCAGAAGCCCCGTGCTGAAGGCGGCCGTGCAGCAGATGCGTACCGGAACCAGCGATGGGCCGGACGGCACCGGGCAGCGCCGCCTGTGGGCTTTCATGCCCAGCAGCCCCGACGTGCACGCCGCTTTTTTTGTGGCGGTCAGCCTGGACCGCGAACTGGTCGTGGGCGCCAGCCGGGAACAGCTGTGGCTGGAACTGGTGGTGTTGTTGCTGGTGGCATTTGTGGGCGGCGGCGTCGCCTGGGTCATTGGCGGGCGTGCCATCGTGGAGCCCACCCGAAACATCCTTGAGGCCATCCGGCAGCTCCAGAACGGCCGGCTGGATGTGCGGATACCGCCAGGCCGGCCTGACGACTTCGGGGAGTTTGCGAGGATATCCACAGGTTTTAACCGCATGGCCGAGTCGCTTGAGCAACATCGGAGTGTCCTGGAGGCTGAACTGGCAAACAGCGAAGCCATCCAGCAGAAACTGCGGGACGCCCAGCGCCTGGGCCGCATCGGCTACTGGCAGCTGGACACCGGCACCGATGAAAGCTGGTGGTCCGATGAGGTTTACGAGGTGCTCGGTGTTGACCGCGCGACCTTCGACAGGAGTCATGGCAGATTCATGCAGCTGGTCCATCCCGGGGACCGCCAGGCCTTCAAGGAACGGCGCGATCTGTCCGTTCGGACCAACCAGCCGCTGGACATTGAGTTCCGCATCGTCACGTCCGCCGGCGAGATTCGATGGGTCCACCTGTTTGGCCGCGCTGACGAAGCACAGCCCGGGGACACCGGGCAGGAGGGGCAAGGCGCGAGCCGCGGCCCGTCGGGGCGCCGCCGCTCCGGCGTGATCCAGGAAATTACCGACCGCAAGCGCGCGGAACTGGTGGTGGCCCGCAGCACGGAGCTGCTGAACCGCACCGGCGCGTTGGGGAAAGTCGGTGGATGGGAGGTCGCTGTCGACACCATGACGCCTTACTGGTCTGAAGAAATTTACCGCATCCACGAACTCGATCCGGCGGCCGGCCTGGGGGTTGAGGAGGCGCTCGACTTTTACGCACCCGAAGCGCGGCGCACCATCCGCTCGGTCGCCCTGGCTGCCCTGAAGCAGGGTACGCCATGGGACCTGGAGCTGCCCCTCATCACGGCAAAGGGCCGGCGCATCTGGGTGCGCACGCAGGGCCGGGCTTTGCAGCGGGACGGCAAGGTTGTGAGCCTGGTCGGCGTGCTGCAGGACATCACGGAACAGCACGAAGCGCAGGCGCACCTGCGCCTTCTGGAAACCGCCGTATCCCGGCTCAACGACATTGTGCTCATCACCGAGGCCGCACCCATCGATGGCGCCGGCCCGCGCATCATCTTTGTCAACGACGCTTTTGAGCGCCGTACCGGTTACACGCGCGAAGAGGTGCTGGGAAAAACGCCACGCCTGATGCAGGGCCCCAAAACGCAGCGGGACGAGCTCGACCGCATCAAGGCTGCACTGGAAAAATGGCAGCCCGTACGTGCCGAGTTGATCAATTACACCAAGAGCGGCGAGGAGGTCTGGCTGGAGCTCGACATTGTTCCGATCACCGACACCAAAGGTCACTACACCCACTGGGTCGCGGTGCAGCGCGACATCACCCAGCGCAAGCTGGCAGAGCAGGCGCTGGTAGAAAGTGAACACCGCTACTCGGCTCTCTTTGAAATGGCGCCGATCCCGATGTGGGTTTTTGACGCCGAGACCTATCGCTTCCTCATGGTCAACGAAGCCGCCGTCAAGAGCTATGGCTATACGATGGAAGAGTTTCTGTCGATGACGATCTACGACATTCGCAGCGAAGCAGAAGCTCAAAACCTCCGGACCCAGCACGCCGCCTCGCCTTTGATCGTCAAGGAGCGTTGGGAGCATCGCCGCAAGGACGGGTCGTTTTTCACCGCCCGCCCTTTTTCAACCTCGGTGCGGTATGCCGGCCGCCCGGCGCGTTTTGTCCTGGCACTGGATATCTCGGCCCAGGTCAAGGTTGAAAATGAGGTCCAGGAACACCTGTACACCTTGCAGCGCGCCGCTGACGCGGCCCAGGCCATCACCTGGCACCAGACGCTTGAAAGCACCATGCACGAGGTGGCCGAACAGGCCCGGGGGGTGATAGGCGCGCACCAGGCGATCGTCAGCCTCACCGTGAACAGCGACTGGGGGCAGGCCATCAACGCCCTGTCGCTTTCCGAAAAATATGCGAAATACCGGGACATGATCGAGGCGCCCGACGGCACCGGCATTTACGCCCTGGTCTGCCAGACCAACCGGTCCATGCGCATGACACAGGCAGAGCTGGAGGCGCATCCGCGCTGGCGCGGCTTCGGCAGCTACGCCGACAAGCATCCGGCCATGCGCGGCTGGCTGGCCGTACCGCTGACGGGCCGCGACGGCAAAAACATCGGGCTGCTCCAGCTGTCCGACAAATACCAGGGCGAGTTCACGCAGGAGGACGAATATGTGGCGCTCGAACTGGCCCAGCTCGCGTCCATCGCCATCCAGAACTCCCGCCTGATCGAGGAGGTCAGCCAGCTCAACACCGGGCTGGAGCAGAAAGTGGCGGACCGCACGCTGGCGCTGGAACGCCAGCAGGCCCTCTTCAAGGCGCTGGCCGAACAGGCGCCCCAGGTGGTATGGACCAGCGATCCGGACGGCGCGGCCACCTACTTCAACCGCGCCTGGTTTGACCTGGCGGGCGGCAAGATGGAGGACTGGACCGGCACGCAATGGTTTGCCGCCATTCATCCGGACGACCTCCCCGATATCAGGGCCCGCTGGCAGGTCGCCCGGGAGACGCGGTCGCAATATTCGGGCATACGCCGCGTGCTGGCCCGGGACGGCGTGCACACCATGTCCTACCGCGCATCGCCCGTGCTGGACGAACGCGGTGAAGTGGCCTTTTGGGTGGGCATCGACGCGGACATCACCGAGATCAAGGCCATTGAAGCCGCCCTGCGCCTGTCCAACCAGGAACTCGAAGCGTTTTCATACTCCGTGTCGCACGACCTTCGCTCGCCGCTGAACACCGTTGACGGCTTCAGCCGCCTGCTGGGCAAACACCTGGGGGCCGATGCCGGCGAGAAGGTGACGCACTACCTGGCACGTATCCAGGCCGGCGTGGCGCAGATGGGGCAACTGATTGAAGACCTGCTGTCGCTGGCGCAGGTGTCGCGCACCCCCCTGAATAACAAGGTGGTGGACCTGTCGGAGCTTGCCCGCATCATCCTGGACGAATGGCGGGTGCGCGACCCCGAGCGCAAGGTTGCGGTGAACATCGAAAAAGGCCTGAAGGCGCACGGCGACAGCCGGCTGGTCCGGGTGGTGATGGAAAACCTGATCGGCAATGCCTGGAAGTTCAGCGCCCAGCAACCCCTCAGCGAAATCACGGTAGGCTGCCAGCTTGATGCCGCGGGGCTGCCGGAGTTTTTCGTCAGGGACAACGGTGCCGGCTTCGACATGGCTTATGCCGACAAGCTCTTCAAGCCGTTTCAGCGCCTGCATGCTGTCGCGGAGTTTCCGGGCACGGGCATCGGGCTGGCCACCGTCAGCCGCGTGATCAAGCGGCACGGCGGCAGGTTGTGGGCCGAGGCGGCGCCCGGCAAGGGGGCAACGTTCTTCTTCACCCTGCCCACCGCACCGCTGTCTCCCTGACGCTGGCAGTGCCCGCTGGTGTTAGTTGATGCTTACTATCATTTTCTGTGAAGCGATTGAGTCGAATTGATTAAAATGCCCAAAATGAAACACTCCAATCCCCGTTCGGTCTGCCATGGCGCGTGAACCCAAGTCCTTCGAGGCCGCGATCACGGCTGCGGATTTCTCCAGCGAGGATTACTGCGGCACCAGCTATGCAGCCAAGCTTCTGGGGCTCTCCGTTGCGACGGTGCAGTCCCTGGTTGAAAAAGGGGAAATCGAGGCGTGGAAGACGCTGGGTGGGCACCGCCGCATTGCGCTGCAGTCCATCAACGCCTACCTGGCCAAAAACAGCCCACAGCTGTCCCGCGTCGACACCGACCCCAAAAGCCGCCTGCGGGTGCTGATGGTGGAAGACGACGAAGACACCCGCGAGCTGTACCGCTGCCAGTTTGAAGACTGGGACCTGCCGGTTGACTGCACCTGGATGCCATCTGCCCTGGAGGCCATGATGGATATCGCCAGCATGCGGCCCGACCTGCTGATCACGGACCTGTCCATGCCCGGCGTGGACGGCATTGAGATGCTTAAGGCGCTCAAACGCAACGTGCAGCTGGCCGATATGCAAATCGTGGTGATCAGCGGCCTGCCGCCCGACGCCATTGAGGCCCGCGGGGGCCTGCCGCAGCACGCCCACCTGCTGAAAAAACCTGTCAACTTTGAATGGCTGCACGGTTACCTCACCGCTTTGGTGACGGCTAACAGGAAGTGGCGTAGTTAAGCCCCCACGCTGGATGTGACCCCCACGGTCGCTCACTGCATGTAGCTCCCTGCCCCCCGAGGGGGCCGCTGCGCCTGCGGTCTGGCAGAGCCAGTCCCGCGGCCCCTGCTGGTAAAGAGGGGTTCCCACTGTCGCCCATTGCATTCTTATGTGTTTATGTGCTGAATCGGGCCGTGAGCCAATAGGGACGGGCGCAAGCAGCTATTAAAAACATAGCGAATTGCTTATACGGGCGGCCCCCTCGGCCCTACTTACGGGTTGACACCACTGAAGCGGTAAATGCCGTCTGCATCCAGCCGCCGCGTGAGCTTGCCGCCGAACCACAGCGCATGCAGGTGCGCCACCGCTTCGCCCATGGCGAACGTTGTCTGGTGCAGGTCCAGCTTGCGGGGGAACATGATGGGCAGTATGTCGGCCGCGCTGCAGGGCGCGGCGGTGCAGGCCTGCATGACTTCGGCCAGCCGGTCGCGATGGTGGTCGTGCAGCTGGCCTATGCGTGTGTGCAGGCCGCGAAAGGGTTTGCCGTGCGAGGGAAGCACCAGCGTGTCTTCAGGCAGCGGCAGGAATTTGTCGATGGATTCCAGGAACAGCGTGAGCGCGTTCGACTCCGGCTCCATGTCGTACACGCTGACATTGGTTGAAATGCGCGGCAACACCATGTCGCCGCTGATGAGGGTGTTCAACTCTTCGCAGTGCAGCGCGATGTGTTCGGGCGCATGGCCGTAGCCGCTGATGCAGCGCCAGTCGCGGTTTCCGATGCACACCGTCATGCCGTCCATGATGCGGACATAGCTGGCCGGCACCGCCGGCACCATGCCGGGGTAGTAGCTGGCCCGGCCACGGATTTTCTCGATGGATTCCGGGTCAACCAGTCCGTGCGCGGCAAAAAAGTGCGCGGCGCTCTCGCCGCCGAAGCCGGTGGTGCTTTGCGAGCCGATGCGGGCTGACAGGTAGTCGGTGGCGCTGATCCACAACATGCAAACGTGTTTGGGCGTGGTCCAGCGCTCACACAGCCAGTGCGCCAGGCCGATGTGGTCGGGGTGCATGTGCGTCACGATGACGCGCAGCACCGGCAGGCCCTCAAGCTGGGTGGCAAAAACCGCCTCCCACTGCGCTTTCGACTCGTCCCGGCTGATGCAGCAGTCCACGATGGTCCAGCCCTGGATCTTCGCGCCCGCCCGGTCCGGGTCGTCCATCTCGTCGCGCAGCAGCCACAGGTTGATGTGGTTCAGCGCAAAAGGCAGGGCCATGCGTATCCACTTGACGCCCGGCGCCACCTCCATGGTCATGCCCGACTCGGGCAGGGTGTCTCCAAAGGGGTAATCCAGTTGCTGCTCAAGGAGGTTCATGTCATCATTCGCGGTATATTTGACGTTTACGTAAACGTCATACACAACCATTGTAGGGACCGCGCCTGTTTCGCGCTGCCTCAATAGCCACGAGCCCTTAGCGTTTGCAAAGAAGACTTCACCACCATGGCCACCACCTACACCATCAGCGACCTGGCAAAAGAGTTTGACCTGACGACGCGCGCCATGCGTTTTTACGAAGACATGGGCTTGCTGCAGCCCCAGCGCGAAGGCGCGGGCGGGCGCAACCGCGTGTACACCGCGCGTGACCGCACCCGGCTCAAGCTCACCCTGCGCGCCAAGCGCCTGGGCCTGTCGCTGACCGAGGCCAAGGACATCATCGACATGTACGACAGCCCGCGCGACACCGGGCCGCAGCTGCGCAAGTTCCTCGCCATCCTGGCGCAGCACCGCGCGCAGCTGGAGGAGCAGATGACCGAACTGCAGGGCAACCTCGAAGAGGTGAAAACGCACGAGCGCGAGGCCAAGGCGCTGCTGGCGAAACTTGAGAAAGCGAAGCAGGCGGCGTAGCGGTGACCTGCTTTCCGCCGGGCCCCATGACGATCGATTCCCTGCGCCGCGCGGCCCTGGTTCTGCTCGCGGTGGGCCTGCCCGCCCTCGCGGCGGCCCAACAGGGATGCATCGGTTCATTCCTCAACCCCCAGCAGCGATTTCCGTTCAATGAAGCGCGGGCGGCCGGTGCGCCGGCGGTGTTCGGCCATGGCCTGCCATTGGAGAATGTGACGTATCGCGTTGCCGGGGATCCGCAAGCCCATTCGCTCGAGGAGTACCTGGCCCGTTTCTGCACGACGGGACTTCTCGTCCTGCATGAGGACCGGATCGTCTATGAGCGATACCTGCAGGGAACCGGCGCCCAGGACGCGCTGCACTCGGCGTCCATGTCGAAGACGATCCTGTCGCTGCTGGTCGGCGTGGCGATCGCGGAAGGCAAGCTGGCGCTGGACACCACCGTCAGGCAGGTCTTGCCCGACTTCGGAGCCAGCGCATTTGCCGACGACACGGTGGAGGATCTGCTGCGAATGGCCACCTCGGCCAGGCTTCATGCCGCCTACGAGGCGGGCGCAATATCGGACAACCGCGCGACCGACCCCACCGTCTCGCCGCGCCAGAGCATGCGGCGCTACCTGAAGGAGAAGACGGATCGATCGCCCGCCGGCAAGACCTTCAGCTACAACGGCGCGGTGACCGCGTTGCTCGGCCTCATGCTGAGCGAACGTACCGGCATGAGCAACACCGCGTATCTGGAGGACAGGATATGGTCGCGCCTCGGGGCCGAGGGCAGCGGCTTCTGGATCAAGAATTTCCACGGTGAGGAGGGCGTTCAAGGCCAGTTCGCCGCGCGCCTGCGCGACTACGGCCGGCTGGGGGCGCTGGTGCTGAACCGGGGGCAGGCGGCAGGCGGGCAGGTCGTGCCCGCCGCATGGATCGACGAGATGGTCATGCTGCGGCCGGACAAGCCGCAGCCCAAGGGGGCCCCGTTCTATGGGTTGCACGTCTGGATTCCGCAGGCGGCCGGCGGCCGGTCCTTTTTCTGGGGTGTCGGCGGCCAGAATATCTTTGTCGATCCCGTCGCCAGCATGGTGATTGTCCATACGGGCAATTCGCGGGAAGCGCAATTTGCCGGCGATGCCCATCTCTTTCCCCTTCGTGACGCGATCGCACGGACTCTCAGGTCGCGCGCGAAGCTTTCACCGCCCTTGGACAGTGCTTCCGCCAGCAGGCATAATTGACGTTTACGTAAACGTCAACTAAAACAAGAGCCGCCTTTTATCCGTTCAAAGGGTCTTCCATGGATGCAACCGCCGCACCGTCCACACTGTTTCGCCGCATTGAAGCCAGCTTTTTGCGCCAGGGCCTGATGCAGCACCTGGGCGCGCGCCTGCTGCGCGTGGAGCCCGGTCTGTGCGAGGTGGTCTTGCCCTATTCGGAGCGCGTGACGCAGCAGCAGGGCAGCTTTCACGGCGGCGCGATGGGCGCGCTGGCCGACATCGCCGGTGGCTATGCCGCGCTGACCATGGCTGCGGAAGATTCCGAGGTCACCACGGTTGAATACAAGATCAACTTCATGGCCGGTTTCAGGGACGGCGAGCTGCGCGCCCTGGGCCGCGTCGTCAAGGCCGGCAAGCGCATCATCGTCACGACCGCTGAAGTCACGCACGTCGGCGCAGCGGGCAAGGAAAGCGCCTGCGCGCTGATGCAGCAGACGCTGGTGCCCGTGCCCAAGACCTACTAATCCAATCCCGTCATACGACTTCAGAAAGCCCACCATGACCAACATGCCCGGACTCAACTTCATGCTCGGTGAAGACATCGACGCACTGCGCGACGCCGTGCGCGAATTCGCACAGGCCGAGATCGCCCCGCGCGCCGCCGAGATCGACCGCAACGACCAGTTCCCGATGGACCTGTGGCAAAAAATGGGCTCGCTCGGCGTGCTCGGCATCACCGTGGGTGAGGAATACGGCGGGGCCAACATGGGCTACCTGGCCCACATGATCGCCATGGAAGAAATCAGCCGTGCCAGCGCCTCGGTGGGGCTGTCCTACGGCGCGCACAGCAACCTCTGCGTCAACCAGATCAAGCGCAACGGCACCGACGAGCAGCGCAAAAAATACCTGCCCAAGCTCATCACCGGCGAGCACGTGGGCGCGCTGGCCATGAGCGAGCCCGGCGCCGGCAGCGACGTCATCAGCATGAAACTGAAAGCCGAAGACAAGGGCGGCTACTACCTGCTCAACGGCAGCAAGATGTGGATCACCAACGGCCCCGACGCCGACACCCTGGTGGTCTATGCCAAGACCGAACCCGAGCTCGGCGCGCGCGGCGTCACCGCCTTCCTGATCGAAAAAGGCATGAAAGGCTTTTCCGTCGCGCAAAAGCTCGACAAGCTCGGCATGCGCGGCAGCCATACCGGCGAGCTCGTCTTCAACAACGTCGAAGTCCCGGCCAGCCAGATTCTCGGCGGCCTCAACAGCGGCGCGAAAGTGCTGATGAGCGGGCTCGACTACGAACGCGCCGTGCTCACCGGCGGCCCGCTGGGCATCATGCAGTCCGTCATGGACAACGTCGTCCCCTACATCCACGACCGCAAGCAGTTCGGCCAGAGCATCGGCGAGTTCCAGCTCATCCAGGGCAAGGTCGCCGACATGTACACCGTGCTGCAGGCCGGCCGCTCATTTGCCTATACCGTCGCCAAAAACCTCGACATGCTGGGCACCGACCACGTGCGCCAGGTCCGCAAGGACTGCGCCTCCGTCATCCTCTGGTGCGCTGAAAAAGCCACCTGGATGGCCGGCGAAGGCGTGCAGATCTACGGCGGCAACGGTTACATCAACGAATACCCGCTGGGTCGCCTCTGGCGCGACGCCAAACTCTATGAAATCGGCGCCGGCACCAGCGAAATCCGCCGCATGCTGATCGGGCGCGAATTGTTCGCCGAGACCATGTAAGGCCAGTACCCATGCCAGTGACACATCAGACGGCGAGATGGCTCCTTGTGCTCATGCTTGCCGCGCTTCTCGGTGCGTGCGAAAAAGATGAGCCCCCGCCCTACGCAGCAGTGCCGCAAGCCGACGCGACGTTCGAATGCGGCGTCCCCGAATCGCTGCGGGGAAAGGCCGTGAACGTCTTTCTTGATGCCTCAAGGGTGGGGGAGGTCTCCGAGGAAGCCGTGCTCGCCCTGAAGGGCCGCTTCGCGGCGTACGCTGTCGGCCTCACCCTGCGGGACGGCACAACCGTCAGCATCGACCTTGACGAGCCCATGGCTTTCACCGCCAAGGGTCAGGCGCTTCATACAGGATGTGAGCAGTTCAAGTGGGCCAGCATGGGAAACCTCACGCTGTTTGAATACGCCCATGGCGCCGGAAATCCTTATCCCGCTCAGCAGTTGATGTATTCGCACGGCCCAACGCCTGACTTCAAGAACCTGCGCCCACTCCTTGCGGGAGGCAAGGGCGTATTCTATGAACGCGAAGGAGACCGCTGCCTGACCGGACTGGTCCAGGGTGACGGTGAGGTGGACAGGTGGTGCTACCAGAGCGGCAAGCTGCACCAGACCCGGAAGATGCTGACCGCGTCGCTCACTGACGGCAAATACCGTTTTGTCTGTGATTTTTCCGGAGAAGGCCCTTTGCTGGTCGATGCATCCATCGTGAAGTCCGGGCCGAACCCCACACCCTCGGCCCCATTCAGCGACAAAGAGCTCGCCACCCTGACCGATAAATGCCTGGAAGAAAAAGCGCTGTTGAAGGCGAGGGCGATCGATGAAACATGACTTTCAGCCGCTTGCCGGACGGCATCCCCGCGGGCAGGCGAAAATACGCCCATGACCACTTCGCTCCAAGACCTCTTCGCCCATAACCGCGCCTGGGCCGCGCAGATGGAAGCCGAGCGCCCAGGCTTCTTCACCAGCCTTGTCAAGCAGCAGACGCCCAGGTATATGTGGATAGGCTGCTCTGACAGCCGCGTGCCCGCCAACCAGATCACCGGCCTTGAGCCCGGCGAGGTGTTCGTTCACCGCAACGTCGCCAACATCGTCGTGCACTCCGACCTCAACGCGCTCTCGGCCATCCAGTTCGCCGTCGAGCGCCTCAAGGTCAAGGACATCATGGTGGTCGGTCACTACGGCTGCTCGGGCGTGCAGGCCGCGCTCGAAGGCGCGCGCATCGGCCTGGCCGACAACTGGCTTCGTCACATCCAGGACGTGCGCCACCGCCACCGCCAGCTCCTCGACAGCCTGCCCGAGGAAGTGCGTGCCAAAGCCCTGTGCGATATCAACGTCATCGAGCAGGTGGTCAATGTTTCCGTCAGTACGGTCATGGTTGATGCCTGGGCGCGCGGCCAGGAGGTCACCGTGCACGGCTGGGCCTTCGGCGTACATGACGGCCTGCTGCAGGACCTGCAGATGAGCGTGTCGGCGCCCGAAGAGCTCAACAAGTTCTACGGCAAGGCCATCGACCGTGTGTGGGACACCTGGAACGCCCGCGTCGGCGGCGGTGAACAGCAGCAGCTGGTCTGAACGGCGCAAAGCAAGCCATGTTCCCCCAGCGCCTGGACTCGAGCATTGCCTACGACATCGCCAAGGCGATGATGGACGGCTTCAACCGCCACTACCAACTGTTCCGAACCGAGTCCGCGCGCGCCAAGCACCGCTTTGAAACGGCAGACTGGCACGGCCAGCAGCGTGCCCAGCGCGAACGCATCGAGTTTTACGACTTGCGCGTGCGCGAGGCGTCCATGCGCCTGGAGCGCGAGTTCAAGGCCGGCGAGCAGCCCATGGACGTCTGGCAGCAGGTCAAACTCCATTACATCGGCCTGCTGGTCAACCACCACCAGCCCGAGCTGGCCGAAACGTTTTTCAATTCGGTCACCACCAAGATCCTGCACCGCAGCTACTTCCAGAACGACTTCATCTTCGTGCGGCCCGCCGTCAGCACCGAATACATCGAGAACGACGAGCTGGCTTCGCAGCCGACCTACCGCGCTTACTACCCCACGCGCGACAACATGCGCGAGGTGCTGCTGCAGTTGGTGCGCGACTTCGACCTGCGCCTGCCGTTTGACAACCTCGAGCGCGACGCGGGTTATGTGCTTGAAGCCATCAGCGGGCGGCTCACCGACGTCAAGCTGCGCGCCAACTTCCAGATCCAGGTGCTCACCAGCCTGTTTTTCCGCAACAAGGGCGCGTACGTCGTCGGCAAGATCATCAACGGCTTCAACGAAGTGCCGTTTGCGCTGCCGGTGCTGCACAACAAGGCCGGTAAATTGGTCATCGACGCCGCGCTGTTTGGTGAAGACGACCTGCTCATCCTGTTCAGCTTTGCTCGCGCCTACTTTATGGTCGACATGGGCATCCCATCGGCCTACGTGCAGTTTTTGCGCAGCATGATGCCGCACATGCCGCGCGCTGAAATCTACAACGCGCTGGGCCTGGCCAAGCAGGGCAAGACGCTTTTTTACCGCGACTTTCTGTACCACCTGCGGCATTCCACCGACAAGTTCCGCATCGCGCCCGGCATCAAGGGCATGGTCATGCTGGTGTTCGACTTGCCCTCGTTCCCCTACGTGTTCAAGGTCATCAAGGACTACTACCCGCCGCAAAAAGACACCACGCGCGAACAGATCAAGGGCAAGTACCTGCTGGTCAAGCAGCACGACCGTGTAGGCCGCATGGCCGACACACAGGAATACAGCGAAGTGGCCTTCCCGCGCGAGCGCTTTGATGATGAGCTGATCGCCGAGATCGAGAAATTCGCGCCCAGCCAGCTTGAAATCAGCGACCGCGACGGCGACGGTGCCACCGAAGTCATCATCAAGCACGTCTACATCGAGCGGCGCATGATCCCGCTCAACATCTATTTGCAGGAAGCCTTTGATGCCGGCGTGAAAGAGCCGGCAGCCCAGGACCAGATCGAGCGCGCCGTCGTCGAATACGGCAACGCCATCAAGGACCTGGTAGCCGCCAACATCTTCCCCGGCGACATGCTCTGGAAGAACTTCGGCATCACGCGCCACGGCAAGGTCGTGTTCTACGACTACGACGAAATCGAATACATCACCGACTGCAACTTCCGCAAGGTGCCAGCCGCGCGCAACGAGGAAGAAGAGATGAGCGGCGAGGTCTGGTATACCGTCGGCCCCAAGGATGTGTTCCCCGAAACTTTCGGCCCCTTCCTGCTCGGCAATGACGCGGTGCGCGAAGTCTTCATGAAGCACCATGGCGACCTGCTCGACGCCCATTTCTGGCAAAGCCACCAGGCACGCATCCAGGCCGGCCACGTGCACGACGTATTTCCTTATGAGCGCGAGAAACGTTTTGTCGCGCTGCACAGCCCCGGTGCTCCCCACGATGAAGTCCTCATGCAACTGCCGCCCGAGCCCGTGCTCACTGGCCTCAGCGGCCTGACGCCCTGAGGCGGCGGTGCACGGACAAGCGAATGGCGATGGATGCCTTTCAGACCCTGTGACCTGAAGGAGACGTTGATGATGTCCGGCCTCTTTTCCCCGCGCTTGTTGCCTCTGGCATGGCTCATGGCTGTCGTTGCCGGCTCCCTGGTTGCACCCACCTACGCCCAGAGCCCGCCCGCGTCTGAGCAGATTTCCTACGCCATTGGCCAAATTGACGGCATGGCTGAGCAGTTGATGCGGCGCTCGGGGATTCCGGGTATGGCCGTGGCCGTGGTGGAGGGCGATCGCATCGTTTACGCCAAGGGTTTTGGTGTGCGTGCGGCCGGCTCCCCGCAGCCTGTCGATGCCGACACCGTTTTCCAGCTCGCTTCCATGTCCAAGCCGATTGGCGCCACGGTTGTCGCGCAGCAGGTCGGCGCCGAGAAGGTGAAGTGGGAAACACCCATGCGCAAGCACCTGCCCGGCTTTGCCCTGGGCAATGCCTACGTCAGCGAAAACATCACCATCGGCGACCTGTACGCGCACCGCTCCGGCTTGCCCGGCCATGCCGGCGACATGCTCGAAGAGCTCGGTTACCCGCAGCAGGACATCCTGCGCAGCTTCAGCCAGTTGCCGCTGACACCGTTTCGCGCTTCTTACGCCTATACCAACTACGGCATGACCGGCGCCGCGATGGCGGTCGCCGCGGCGGCCGGCACGGACTGGGCCAGCCTTTCGGAACAGGTGCTCTACAAGCCGCTGGGCATGGCATCAACCAGCTCGCGGTTTGCGGATTTCCTGGCCAGGTCGAACCGCGCGCCAGGCCATGTCAAGGAAAACGGCGTGTTTGTCATCGGTCCCGAGCGTGGCTACATCCCCGGCCGCCAGAACTGGTCCACGGGTTTCAACACCGACCGCCAGCAACCCTCCGGCGGCGTCAGTTCTTCGGCCAGGGATGTCGCGCGCTGGATGTCTTTTGTGCTGTCAGGGGGCATCGGCCCTGGCGGGCAACTGGTGCCGGCTGCTGCGTTGATGCCGGCCCTCACACCCAAGAACCTCACCCAGGAAGCCTCCGCGCCGGGCAAGCGTCCCGTGTTTTACGGCTATGGCTTCGCAATAAGCACCACCGAAGCCGGCCGCCCCGTGCTGAGCCACAACGGCGCATTTTCCTGGGGCGCGTCCACCAACTTCGCCGTCATGCCGTCGGCCAATCTGGGCATCGTGGTGCTCACCAATGCCTGGCCCACCGGTGTGGCCGAGGGGCTGGTGGCGCAGTTCTACGACCTGGTAGAGTTCCGCGCCGTGAAGAAGGATTGGTACGCCATTGCCGCCGCACAGATGGCCGAGGTCTTCACGCCGCAGGGCGAACTCGCGGGCAAGCCCCGCCCGGCGCAGCCCGCACCACCGTTGCAGGCCAACACGGGCACCTGGCGCAACGACTACCTCGGCCCGCTGCAGGTCGTGCGCACGGCGCAGGGTGCGCTTGAGCTGCGCATAGGTGCTGCGCCCCAGCTGGTCTTTCCCCTGCAGCATTGGGACGGCGACACCTATACCTTTGTGCCGCTCAACGACAGCGCGCCGCCGGGCTCGCTTTCCAAAGCCACGTTCAGCGGCAACCAGATCACCCTCGAGCACTACAACCAGCAAGGCCTGGGCACTTTCACACGCGTTGCGGCGCAGCCGTAAAGCCCGCCGCATTCCATTCGCTTTTTCACTACCTCAGTTTTTTCAAGGAGAACCTCATGTCTGATTCCATCGTCATCCTCGGCGCAGCCCGCACCCCCATGGGCGGCTTCCAGGGCGACTTCGCCAGCCTGTCGGCCCATGATCTGGGCGGCTACGCCATCAAGGCCGCCATCGAGCGTTCCGGCATCGCGCCTGAAAAGGTCGACGAAGTGCTGTTCGGCAACTGTCTGATGGCCGGCCAGGGCCAGGCGCCTGCACGCCAGGCCGGTTTCAAGGGCGGGCTGCCTGCCAGCGTGGGTGCCGTCACGCTGTCCAAAATGTGCGGCTCCGGCATGGAAGCCACCATGCTCGCGCACGACCAGCTCATCGCAGGCAGCCGCGACGTGATGGTTTCCGGCGGCATGGAAAGCATGACCAACGCACCCCACCTGCTGCTCAAGGGCCGCAGCGGCATCCGCATCGGGCACGACCGCATTTATGACCACATGATGCTCGACGGCCTGGAAGACGCTTATGAACCCGGCCGCGCCATGGGCACCTTCGGCGAGCAGTGCGCCGACAAGTACAAGTTCACCCGCGAGGCGCAGGACGCTTTTGCCACCGCCAGCGTCAACCGCGCCAAGGCCGCCACCGAATCCGGTGCCTTCAAGGCCGAAATCACGCCCATCACCGTCAAGGGCCGCAGCGGTGAAACGGTGATCTCCATCGACGAAGGCCCGGGCAAGGTCAAGCTCGACAAGATTCCCACACTCAAGCCTGCCTTCAAGAAAGACGGCACCATCACCGCCGCCTCCAGCTCGTCCATCAACGACGGCGCCGCCGCCCTGGTGCTGGCGCGCGAATCGACCGCCAAAGAACTGGGCGCCACGCCCATCGCGCGCATCCTCGGCCACGCCACGTTTGCGCAAGACCCTGAATGGTTCACCACCGCCCCTGTCGGCGCCGTCAACAAGCTGCTCAAGAAAATCGGCTGGAGCGCCAAAGACGTGGACCTGTGGGAAGTCAATGAAGCCTTCGCCGTAGTGCCCATGGCGGCCATGAAAGAGCTCGGCATCAGCCACGACATCGTCAACGTCAACGGTGGGGCCTGTGCGCTGGGCCATCCCATCGGCGCGTCCGGCGCCCGTATCCTGGTCACGCTGATCCACGCGCTCAAGGCCCGCGGCCTGAAGAAAGGCGTTGCCACCTTGTGCATCGGCGGCGGTGAAGGCACAGCCATGGCGATCGAGCTGGTATGACGCAAGAAGCACCACAAACGCTTTCACCCGCTGAGCTCGCCCAGCGCATTGATGCCTTCTGGCTGAAATTCCAGGAGGGCGAGGCGGAGCTTGTCCGCCAGCCGGTACGCGACCAGGTCGAGAACATCAATGAAGTTCTCGAGGAGTACCTGGAGGGGCTGGCGCTGGAAATGTCGGCTGACGACGGTGACCAGCAGGTCGAACTGATCGCCACCGCGCACGGCAGTACCGAAACCTTTCCGCTGCTGCTGGACTTCGTCAAGCGCGCGCCGCCGCTGAAGCACTACAGCCTCACCGCTTTTCGCGCCCGCACGGAGAGCCCCGACTTCCCCATGCGGATGGATAACTTTGAGCTGGCAACCTCCGAGGTGCTGATCGGCCATGTCGCCGATGAAGGGCAGGTGGGCATCGAAGTCATGTTTGCGCGTGAACTGCCCAGCGACATGCAGGACCATGCGCGCAACATGACCTTCATCATGCTCGACCATGTGCTGGGCGAGTACGACTTCGCGGTCAAGGTGGGTTTTGTGGACTTCGTCGATGCGTTCTCGGACGAAGTGGCCGGCTCCACGACGCTCGACAAGTTCGGCGCTGTTCTCGACGCGTTCTGGACGAACGAACTGGGGCACACAGGCTTGTTCCCGAGCGGCGAACACCGGTGGTCTGTCATGACAGTCGTCTTTGGCAACGACGGGGACGGTGACGAAGAGGGTGACGAAGAAGACGACCAGGAGGGTGACAAGGCGATCGTGGCGGTCAACCAGAGCGCCAATGCGATTGCAGCGCGGCCTGACCTTGGTCACGCGATCGAGCTCCGCCTGCCCGTGGATGACCATGCGGCACTGGAGCGTGCCCGCGAAGTCCAGGAGCAGATTGCCACCCGCCTGGAGCTTCAGCATGCCGGCATCCTGTCCCACACCGTGGTCAGGAACGGCCGGCGCCTGGCCAACTATTACGTGGGCGACCTGCCTGCTGCACTCGATGTGATTGACACCAGCTTGCGCGGCGCATCGTTCGCCGACGTTGAGCTGAGCAATGCGTTCGACCCGTCATGGTCGAAGTACTTCAATTTTGCGGGCTAGGGCCTGCAAACACAGTGTTAACAGGCCCTAATCCATGAAAGTCCTCGTCATCGGCGCATCACGCGGCATAGGCCTTGAATTCGTCAGCCAATACCTTGCCGACGGTGCCAACGTCATAGCCACCGCGCGCAACGACGAAGGCCTGCAGCGCCTCAAGGCCCTGGGCGCCAAGGCCTTGCGGCTGGACGTGGCCCAGCCTGCCAGCATCAGCGGCCTGGCCTGGCTGCTGGACGGCGAAGAGATCGACATTGCCCTCTACGTGGCCGGCGTCTTTCCGCAGGGCGATGCACTCTCGCCGCCGACGCGTGAGGCGTTTGACCACACCCTGCACACCAATGTGCTGGGCGCCATGCAGGCCATTCCGCAGGTCGCGCCCATGGTCGAAGCCGCACGCGGAGGCAAGGGAGGCTGCTTTGCCTTCATCACCAGCGGCATGGGTTGCATTGGCGAGGTACCGTCCAGCAGCAGCTGGACCTACCGCGTCAGCAAGGCTGCGCTGAACATGGCCGTGGCGTCTGCCCAGCATGACTACCCGCGCGCCATCATGGTGGCCTTGTCGCCCGGCTGGGTTCAAACCGACATGGGCGGCCTGGACGCGCCGCTCACCACGGTTCAAAGTGTCTCGGCCATGCGCGCCACGCTGGCCGGGCTCAAGCCCGAGCACAAGGGCGCCTTTCTTGACTACGACGGCCGCCGCTTCAGCACATGGTGAGCCCTGCACTCCACTGAAAGATTTCGATGATTCTGACCCAAGACCAAACCATGATCCGCGACGCGGTGCGCGACTTTGCGCAGGCCGAGCTCTGGCCCCACGCCGCGCGATGGGACAAAGAGCACCACTTCCCGGTCGAGGCGCACAAGGGCCTGGCCGCGCTCGGCGCTTACGGCATCTGCGTGCCCGAAGAGTTCGGCGGCGCCAATCTGGACTACCTCACGCTCGCGCTGGTGCTCGAAGAAATCGCCGCCGGCGACGGCGGCACCAGCACGGCCATCAGTGTCACCAACTGCCCGGTCAATGCCATCCTCATGCGCTACGGCAATGCACAACAGAAAAAGCAGTGGCTGACAAAACTCGCGCAGGGCGAAATGCTCGGTGTCTTTTGCCTGACGGAGCCGCATGTGGGCAGCGATGCTTCCTCGCTGCGAACCACGGCAGTCAAAGACGGCGACGAATACGTGATCAACGGCGTCAAGCAGTTCATCACCAGCGGCAAGAACGGCCACGCCGCCATCGTGATTGCGGTCACCGACAAGGGCGCCGGCAAAAAAGGCATGAGCGCCTTCATCGTGCCCACCAGCGCGCCGGGCTATGTCGTCGCGCGGCTTGAAGACAAACTGGGCCAGCACTCCAGTGACACCGCGCAAATCAATTTTGACAACTGCCGCATCCCGGCCGAGAACCTGATCGGCAACGAAGGCGAAGGCTACAAGATCGCGCTGGGTGCGCTCGAAGGCGGGCGCATCGGCATCGCCGCGCAAAGCGTGGGCATGGCGCGCAGCGCGTTTGAGTTTGCGCTCAGCTATGCCAAAGAACGCCAGAGCTTTGGCACCGCCATATTCAACCACCAGGCAGTAGGCTTTCGCCTGGCCGACTGCGCCACGAAGATCGAAGCGGCCCGCCAGCTGATCTGGCACGCCGCCAGCCTGCGCGACGCCGGCCTGCCCTGCCTGAAAGAAGCCGCCATGGCCAAGCTCTTTGCCAGCGAAATGGCCGAAGAGGTTTGCAGCGCCGCCATCCAGACGCTGGGCGGCTACGGCTATGTGAGCGATTTCCCGGTGGAGCGCATCTACCGCGATGTGCGGGTGTGCCAGATCTATGAAGGCACTTCCGACGTGCAAAAAATAATTATCCAACGAGGACTTTGAGCACACCCCCGTTGAAGCTCACTGCGTGTAGCTTCCTCCCCCCTTGCAGGGGGCGGCGCCTGCGGCCCGGCAAAGCCGGTTCCGCGGCCCCTGCTGGGTTTGCGGGATTTGTCGCACTGCGCATGGAGTGCACGCCGTAAACTTGTTAATTCAGTGGCTATCCACAGCAGGAGACAGAGCATGCCGATTACCAAAGGATTCCGCGCACTGGTCGACGAGGCCGTGGCGCAGGTCAAAACCTATTCCGTTGCAGAGGCCAGGTCAAAACTCGGCGACCCCAAGGTACAGATCGTCGATATCCGCGATGTGCGCGAGCTGGCAGCCGGCACTGTGGTGGACAGCTTTCACGCGCCGCGCGGCATGCTTGAATTCTGGGTAGACCCCGAGTCGCCATACCACAAGCCCCTGTTTGCCGACGAAGGCAGGGAGTTCATCCTCTTTTGCGGGGCAGGCTGGCGCAGCGCCCTGGCCACCAAGACCCTGCAGGACATGGGCATGCGCAATGTGGCCCACATCGACGGCGGTTATGCCGAATGGGTGAAGCAGGGCGCACCCACCGAAACGCTGGAAGAGCGCAAGGCGCGCGCCAACAACAACGCCTGCGGCTGATGCGCGGGTGATGCCGGGCCCGTCACCCTCTCAGCCGTGCCCCTGCGGCCGCACCGGTCCGGCCAAAAAGCCGTTGCCGTTCGCAAATTGCTGTGGCCGCTACCTTGGTCACTTCGACACCGTGCCCGCGCCCGACGCCGAGTCCCTCATGCGTTCGCGCTACACCGCCTTTGTGGCCGGGCGTGCCGACTACCTGCTCGCCACCTGGCACACCAGCCATCGGCCCGCTTCCATCGAGTTTGACCCCGGCGTGAAATGGCTGGGCCTCGAAGTGCGCAGCCATCGCCAGATCGATGACACCCACGCCGAGGTCGAATTCGTCGCCCGCCAGAAAATCCCCGGCAGCCCGGCCGTGCGCCTGCACGAACGCAGCCGCTTTATTCTCGAGTTAGGCCATTGGTACTACGTCGACGGCGACCACCTGTGATGAGCTATAAAAGGTGCTTTAAGCCCTTAATTGACGAGTTCTGGTTGCTCCTGTATTAATAGCATCTCGGGTGAAGAATGGATTTCATGAAAGAACAGCGCGCAACCCGTTCGGCTTCGTGGCGGCAGTGCAATCCGCTGCTCTGGACCGGTGTGTTGGGGCTGGTGTTTCTGCTCGGGCTGAATTCCCCGCCCGCCACTGCCGGCAGTCCGGCGTCCTACCCCGCCCCGCTGCAGGTGCTTGAAGGCTTGCCCGCAAGCGCCACCGTTGCGCAGGTTGCGGCCATGGATGCCGCGCTCTTCAAGCCCCTGGTGAGCGGCAAGCGTTATGCAGTGAGTGCGGCCTCGCCGCTTTGGCTGCGCATGACGCTGGCGCCGGGGGGCGTGGTGAATGGCGCCGATTGGCTGCTGGAATTTCCCACCGTGATCGTGGATCGGTATGAGTTCTTCCAGCGCGATGCGGGCGGTGCATGGCGCATGGCTGTGGCCGGCGATTTTGTGGCGCATGTGCGGTGGCCTGTCGATTCGCTGCGGCCGCGTTTTCCGTTGCCGCAGCCCGGCGCGGACGCGCAGGACATTTTTGTCCGCGTGGTACACCGCTTGCCCGTCAATCTGAGTCCCGTGCTGGTAGGTACGGCAGAGGCGTCCCGGCGAGATGTGGTGCAGATGTTGTGGGTGGGCCTGCAGCTGGGGGTGATCATCACGCTGGTTCTCTTCTGCGCCCAGATGGCGCTGGCCTATCGCGACCGCACCTATGCCTGGTATGCCGGCTACCTTGTGTTTACCGTCATGGCCACCCTCTGCTACACCGGCGCGGCCCAGCGTTACCTGTGGCCCCACGCCGCAACCTTTGCCAGCCACGCGATTGTGTTGTCTGTGATGGGCGCCCTGGCCTTCAACCTCCAGTTCACCCGGTCCATCTTCGGCGGGCTGCAGGGGCGGAACTTTCACCGCATGGCGCGCGTGCTGGTTGCGCTGTGCCTCATGTACATGACGGCCAGCCCCTTCGTTGAGCAGTACGACCGCATGGTGCCGATGTTTCACGCCATCACACTCAGCGTTTTTGCCTTCACCATCACCTGCGCCTGGCGTGCCTGGCGGCGTGGTGTGGCCTTCGGCGGCTACTGGCTGCTGGTGTACCTGCCCTACCTTGTTTGCGTGGCCCTCGCCCTTGCCGAAAGCTCGGGGCTTATCAACGCGCCCTGGTTGCCCGGCGAAACTCCGGTCGCCGCTGCCCTGGTGGAGGTGGTGGTCATGATGCTGTGCATCAACGCCTGGAGCCGTCTGCGCCACGCCGATACAGTGCGCGAGCAGGCGGCCGAAGAGCACGATCCGCTCACCGGTTTCCTTAACAGGAAAACCTTTCGCGACCGCGCGGCCCGCATCTGGAACGCCGCGCCAGAGCTGAAGCGTGACCTGGCCATCATCTATGTTTCTGTGGAGCCGGCCGACCCGGACGGGCTGAACATCATTGAGGCCGAAGAACTGCTGGCCCGCAGCGTGCGGCTGGTACGCACCATCACGCGCGACTTCGACACCGTGGGGCGGCTTGGCCGCAACATGCTGGGCATTGTGATGGAGGGCGTGATGCCGGGTGAAGCGTTCAGGGCCCGCCTGTCCCGGCTGGTGGCCCTGGGGCTGATGCGTGATGCCGACGACCCCACCTCCATGGCGCTGCGGTTCACCGTGGCGGTGGGTAGCCGCCGTAGCGAGGTCGGAGACTTTGCGGCGCTCGACGCAGCGTTGCAGGGCCTGATGGTGGAGGATGACCAGGCCCAGCGCGCGATCCGTTTCCTGAGTCCGCCCGAAGCCGATGGCGACTCCATTCCCGTGCGCCGTTTCGGCTCCACCCCTGGCCAGTTGCAATGAACCGCCCGCCAGGAGTTCCGGCCCCGTTCGCACCGCAGGCCGTTGGTACCATGTGAGCGGTAACCTTAACTGGGCGGGGAGCACCAATGTTCAATCAAACCGTGCGCGGCATGTATTGCCTGCGCTGCAGCAGCCGCAAGGTGGTGCGCGGAAATTTCGAAGCGGAGCGGTTCTATCCCTTGCGTGGCTTGCTGCGCTCGCTTGTCGGCAAGCCCGTGCTTTTGCAAAACCAGCATTCACATGCCTGCATGGACTGCGGCCTGGCCTGGAACGAAGTCGATGCCGCCGAGCTGCGCAAAAACCTCCGCGCTTACGGCCTGGCGCCACACAGCACCGGCGTGATGGAGGCCGTGAACGAAGCGGGTGTTGATGTCCGTTTATGAGCGCCTGGTAAAACTGCAAAGATCTTGCTGGGCCTGCGTTCTGATTCCGGTGGTTTTGCTGCTGGGCACATGGGTCGTCATCATCGAACCACGCTGGGTCGCCCACCGCGAGATCAGCGAGACCGTTCCGGACTGGAAAGGGCCACCCGGCCTGAAAGTGGCCATTGCTTCAGACTGGCACTTCACCAAACGCCGGCTTTGGCGCGTCATGACGGTGGAGCGTGCGCGTGACATCGTGGCGCAGATCAATGCCGCCCAACCCGACGTGGTGCTGTTGCCCGGCGACTTCATTGCCGACCGCGACTACAAGCCCGACACCGCCGCCACACCCGAGGACGAGATCGCCCAGGTGCTGGGCGGGCTGAAAGCCCGGCTGGGTGTCTATGCGGTCATGGGTAACCACGACTGGTGGCACGACGGCGAAAAATTCACCGCGGCATTCACCCGCGCGGGCATCACGGTGCTCGAGAACGACGCCGTGCCTTTACCCCTGCCCTTACCCGTGCCACCCGGAGCATCCGGAACGCCCGTCTGGGTGGTGGGCGTGGGCGACGACCACACCGGCCACTCCCAACCGGCCAAGGCGATGAGCAAGGTGCCCAAGGGCGCGCACGCCCTGGTGTTCATGCACGAGCCGGCCAGCTTGATCGACTTGCCGCCCGTGCGCGGTCTCGTCGTAGCCGGCCACACGCACGGCGGCCAGGTCTACCTGCCCTTTGTCGGCGCGCTGGTCGTGCCCGGCGCCGGCCCGCGCGACTGGGCCTACGGCTGGGTCGGGCACGAAGACAATCGCATGTACATCACCAGCGGCCTGGGCGTCAGCATCTTGCCGGTGCGATTTAACATGAGGCCTGAGTGGGTGATGTTCACCCTCAACGCAGCCAACGGCAAGCCCAAGGCGACCCCCTGAAAAAGAAAGCTGACAGATGAAGTTCGATGCCGTGTTATTTGACTGTGATGGCGTGCTGGTCGACAGCGAGCCGCTGACCAACGGCGTGCTCCGCGACATGCTGGAAGAGCTCGGCTGGAAGCTCGGCTCGGCCGAATGCATGGCCATGTTTGTCGGCAAGGCCGTCAAGGACGAAGCCGCCACCATCGAAGCCCACACCGGCAAGCCGCTGACTGAAGCGTGGATGCTGGAGTTTCGCGCCCGCCGCAACGAAGCCCTGGTCGAGTCGCTGCTGGCTGTGCATGGCGCAGTCGAGGCCGTCAGCCAGATCCACACGGCCTACCAGGGCCGCATCGCCTGCGCGTCCGGCGCCGACCGTTTCAAGGTCGAGCTGCAGCTGGAAAAGTGCGGCCTGATGCCTTTCTTTGAGGGCAACATCTTCAGCGGGCACGAGCTGCCGCGCTCCAAGCCCTTCCCCGATGTGTACCTGGCCGCCGCCGCCGCGCTGGGGGTAGACCCGAAGCGCTGCGCCGTGGTCGAAGACACTGTTACCGGCGTCACGGCCGGCGTGGCGGCCGGCTGCACGGTGTTTGGCTACAGCCCGCCCGAGCTGGGCCACGACGCGCCCGCAGCCCTGCGCGCCGCCGGTGCGGTGCATGTGTTCACCGCTATGGCCGACCTGCCGGCGTTGCTGAGCTGAAGCGACCGGGTGATGTCAGATCTTTGATGGGCTGATCTGCCAGTCAGGGCGGTTTGATGAGATCGTCAATGGCCTGCCGGTACTCGGCGATCATCGGTGTTTTCATGGCCTCGCTTCTCGTGATTCTGAGCGGATCTGGACTCGGCGGCGTGTTGACGTACCGGTACATCAAGGTCTGCTTTTCACCCAAGGTCATGACGTGCTTTTCTGTCGCCTTGACCTTGGCCAGATCAAAAATAGTTGTCGACAGCAGGTTGTGAAAAACGATGGATCTGGGGGCTTTCTCCCATGAGATGGGTTTGAATTCTCGACCATCCAATGTCGCAAGCCGATGTCCCATTGTGTTGTAACTGCTGCCCCAATTTTCTTTAGGCAGTGCTTGGTTCAAGCTGTCATCCAGTCCGGCCAGGACGAGATACCAGATTCCATCAAACCGGTTCAGGTAGATCGGCTGAAACTGAGTGATAACGGACACCTTGGGTTCACCCGCCGCCGGTTCAAAACTGAGTTCGGTACTCTGCAGGCGTGCATCCTTGAATTCGTGCAGCCGCCAGCCGGTGCGCTCATAGGTTCTGCGTGTTTCCACGACCTTCAGCTCACCATTGCCCAGCCGGATTTCTTCGCGCCATGCCAGGTCGAAGAATTGGGAGTAGAGCCCGTTCGTGGCAGTAAAAATCGCTGCTATGCCTAACGCAATAGTGACTCCTGTAAAAATGAATTGCGGCCCCGAAGGGGACCTCTGCTGTGGCTGAAAGCCGTAGTTAAGCCACTCCAGCACGTTCTTGAAGAACCACGCAAATACGAAAAATCCAGCCACCAGGCTGGGGATTCCCGTGAAGTAGGGTGAGACCACAAGAATCTCATCACCCCAGATGACAGTGGGTGCAAGATTGATGAGCAGGAAGCACGCGATGCCAATCCCTGCCGCGGTCAGGCCGCTCGACGCCACAAAAAGGACCTTGAAGAAATATCTGGATAACGAGTTCATAAGATGGGAAACCGCTTTTACTCATCGCCATGGATGCATTCCACATTGGCATCAATGTGCCTGATTGTCTACGGGCTGTCATCGCTGCGCGGGGTATGGGCTACCGCGCCAGCTGTGCTGGGGCTGCCGCCTTCCAACATGCGCCATGATGCGACCATGGCCGAATCTGGCATAAAGCCGGAATTTTCCGTGGCCAGCCTGTCGATTCCGGTCGAATCCATTCGTCGTAGAGGTGTCAGTCACCATTTTTTGAAGGAAACACCATGAAATACCTCTGCCTCGCCTACTACAACCCCGCCGAATTCGCCGCCATGCCGCCCGCCGACATGCAGGCCCTGGTCAGCCAGTGCCCGCCCAAAGACGCCCAGCTCAAGGCCACCGGCCAGCTGCGCGTCAGCGCCTCGCTGGGCGAGCCCGCCATCCGCCTGCAGCCGCGCGGCAGCAAGACGCAGAAGATCGACGGCCCGTTCACCGAAGCCAAAGAGCTGGTGGGCGGCTTTTTCATCATCGACGCTGCCAACCCGGACGAAGCCGTGAAAACCGCCTCGCTGCATCCGGCGGCCACGCTGGGCGAGCAGGCCGGCTGGCGCATCGACATGCACCCCATCGATTTCTTTGAGCAGTACGACGGCAAGGCCTGAGGCGGCTGGCTGGCGCCTGACCGGCCTTTTTGGGCCATTTTCAGGCACAAAAAAGGCCTCTGACCCAATAACAACGGGCGCAAGCAGCTATTGTTTTGATAGCGTTTCCGTGTGAGCTGAAAACTGGCCTGAGTGCTTTTTGAGCACAAGAAAGTACCAAAAACAGGCGTTTTCAGGCATTAAAAGTCCCTGCAGCCCAATGGGAGTCTGCGCAACCAGCTATCAATTTGATAGTAACTTCGCGCACTTGCCGGCTCCCTCAAATCTGCACCCGCGTCCCCAGCTCAATCACGCAGTTGTTGGGCAGCTTGAAAAACCCCGCCACGCTGCCTGCGTTGCGCGACATCAGGGCGAACAGCGCCTCGCGCCAGTGCACCATGCCCGAGCCGCGGGTGGGCACCACGATTTCGCGGCTTAAAAAGTACGAGGTCTCGAACAGGTTGATGGGCAGGCCCTGGGCCTTGCACAGCTCCAGCGCTTTCGGAATGTCGGGCGTGTTCTTGAAGCCGTAGTTCACCTCTACCCGCCAGAAACCCGGTGCCAGCGGCTGCACCTGCACACGTTCGGTAAACGGTATCCACGGCACTTCATGAAACACCACCGTCAGGATCAGGTTGCGTTCATGCAAAACCTGGTTGTGCTTGAGGTTGTGCATCAGCGCCTGCGGCACCGTGTCGGGGTTGGCCACCGCATACACCGCAGTGCGCTGTACCCGGTTCACACTGTCGGCCGACAGCGCCGTCACAAAGGGCAACAGCTCCGGGTCGTCGTGGCGGATGCTTTCTACCAGCAGCTCGCGCCCGCGCCGCCACGTCGCCATCACGGTGAAGATCGCCACACCCATCACCAGCGGAAACCAGCCGCCCTGCATGAACTTCAGCATGCACGACACCACCAGCAGCAGGTCCAGCGCCACAAAGACGGCGGTGGCGGCAATCGCCAGCGGCAAGGGGTAGCGCCAGCCCTGGCGTATGACAAAGAAAGTCAGCAAGGTGGTGATCAGCATGGTGATCGTCACCGCAATGCCGTAGGCTGCCGCCATCGCAGACGAGCTGCCAAAGCCGAGCACCGTGGCCAGCACCGCCGCCAGCAGCAGCCAGTTCACGCCCGGCATGTAGATTTGACCGGCCTCGCGCGCCGAGGTGTGCAGCACGCTCATGCGCGGCAGCAGGCCCAGCTGTATGGCCTGCCGCGTCATCGAATAAGCACCCGAGATGACGGCCTGCGATGCAATCACCGTGGCCAGCGTGGCCAGCACCACGGCCGGAATCAGCCAGGCTTCGGCAAACATGCGATAGAAAGGATTTTCCAGCGCCGCCGGGTCGCGCATCAGCAGCGCCCCCTGGCCCATGTAGTTGATGGCCAGCGCCGGCAGCACCAGGCCGCCCCAGGCAAACTGGATGGGACGCTTGCCGAAGTGGCCCATGTCGGCGTACAGCGCCTCCGCGCCGGTAAAGGCCAGCACGATGGCGCCAACCGCCACAAACATGTGCCAGCCCTGTGCGCTTAAAAAGCGAATGGCGTTCAGCGGGTTCAGCGCGGCCAGTATGCCGGGCTGCTGCGCAATCTCAATCGCGCCGGTAAAGGCCAGCACACCAAACCACAGCACGATGACCGGGCCAAACAGCTTGCCGACCAGGCCCGTGCCAAAACGCTGCACCGCAAACAGCCCCACCAGCACCGCCATGCACACCGGCAGCACATAGGGTTTGAGCGCGGGCGTCACTACCTCCAGGCCTTCGACCGCGCTGAGCACCGAGATCGCCGGGGTGATGACGCTGTCGCCGTAAAACAGCGCCGCGCCCAGCACGCCCGTCAGCAGCAGGGCCGTGCGCGCTTTCGGGTTGTGCCCTGCCGCCTTGGCCGCCAGCGCGGTCAGCGCCATGATGCCGCCTTCGCCGTTGTTGTCGGCCCGCAAGATCAGCAGGATGTACTTGAGCGTGACGATCATCATCAGGCCCCAGAAAATCACCGACACCGCGCCTATGAGGTGCGCCGCATCCAGCGGCACGCCCGTGGCCGGGCTGAAGATTTCCTTCATGGTGTAGAGCGGGCTGGTACCAATGTCACCGTACACCACGCCCAGCGCGCCCAGCGTCAGCGCCGCCACGCCTTCGCGGTGGCCTTTTTTACGCGTGTTGTTGTTGGCGGCTGTGGCCTGGCCCTCTGCAGCAGCATTCGCAGTCGTTGCGACATTTCCCATACATTCCATCCCTCAGTGAAGAAGCCCTCACTGTCGGCCGGCGGGCATCAGGAAAGCATAAGTGGGCGTAAGCTGGGGCTTTTCAGTCCACCGCCAGCCGGTAACCCACGCCGGTTTCGGTCAGTAAATGCCGGGGCTCGGCCGGTTCCTGCTCAATCTTGGCGCGCAGCTGCGCCATGTAGAGGCGCAGGTAATGCACGTGCTCGGTGTACTCCGGCCCCCACACGTCGGCCAGCAGCTGCCGGTGCGTCACCACGCGGCCCGCGCTGCGAACCAGCCGCGCCAGCAGCTTGAACTCGGTGGGCGTCAGGTGCAGCGTTTCGCCGTGCAGCTGCGCGGTGTGCAGCGTCAGGTCCACACGCAAACCATCAAGTTCATGCACCGTTACGGCCGCAGCCAGGGCCGTGCCGCGGTGGCGCAGCGCCACGCGTATGCGCGCCAGCAGCTCGCTCACGCTGAAGGGCTTGGTCAGGTAGTCGTCGGCGCCCGCGTCCAGCAGCTTGATTTTTTGCGCTTCCTGGTGCCGGGCAGACACCACGAGGATGGGCAGTGAATGCTTGCGCCGCACTTCCTGCACCAGCTCTGCGCCGTCACCGTCGGGCAGGCCCAGGTCCAGCACAATCACGTCGGGCGGGTCGTTGCGCACCAGCGCCGCGGCTTCGCTCAGCGACACGGCCGTCTGCACCTCAAATCCTTCCACCGAGAGCGAGGCGCGCATCAGCTCGCGCAGGTCGCGGTCGTCTTCCACCACCAGAAGGCGCAGGCTCATGGCTGCATCCCCGCGGGTTGCTGCGCCTCGATGGGCAGCGTCAACGTAAAGACATTGCCTTCACCTGGTTCGCCAACATCACGGCGCGACGATAAAGTGAGCCGGCCCTGGTGCGCCTCTGCAATGGCACGGCACAGCGCCAGTCCCAGGCCCGCGCCGCGCGGGCCGGATTGGTCACCGCGTGCATAGGGCGCAAAGATGGCCTCGTACTTGTCTTTTGCGATTTGCGGACCGCTGTCCTTTACCGCCAGCCGCAGCGTGTTGCCCTGGGCCTCCACCGACAGCGCAATCGCGCCGGTGCTGTACTTGAGCGCGTTGTCCAGCAGGTTGTCGACCAGCTGCGCCAGCAGCACCGGGTCAGCCTTGATCAGCGGCAGCCCGGCCTGCACGGTGGAGGTAATGCGGCGCTCGGGGTCGCGCTTGCGCACGCGCGCCAGCACGGTGCCGACAATTTCCTCCGGCGACTCCCATTGCCGTGCCGGCGGCTGCGCGGTGTTGGAGAGTTGCACCAGCTGCAGCGTGTTCTCCGTCACGGTCGATAAATAAGAGGCCTCACTCACAATGCTGCCCAGCAGCCGCGCCTGCTCGGCCGGGGCCAGCTTGTCGCCCTGCGTTTGCAGCGCTGATGCCGCGCCCACCACGGTTGCCAACGGCGTGCGCAGGTCATGCGAAATGGCCGCCAGAAAAGTGCTTTGCACCTGCTGGCGTTGCGCCTCGCCCTGCGCCGCCTGCATCGACTGGCTGAGCTGCAGCCGCCACAGCGCCTGCCCCAGCAGCGCGCACAGCGCCTCGGCATGTTCACGCCCGCCGGTGTCGTGTGCCGGCGCGGGCTCTACCCGGGCCGCGCCGTGCATCTGCGTCTTGTCGCCCAGCGGCAGGTACCAGGCGTTCAGCCCCGGCCAGCGCCCGGTGCCGGGCCCCAGCGTGGCCGCTTCGCGCATGCAGCACTTCATGCCGTCCAGCACTGAGGGCTCCAGCACGGCGGCGTTCGAGAGTTCGCCGCCGGCTTGCCGTGTGCCCAGCAGGCAGGGGCCTTCAAAGGCCTCGTCCAGCGCCGCCTGGCCCAGTGCCGCAATTTCTTCAGCGTTTGCTGCAGCTGCCAGCTGCGTGGCCAGGCCCTGCAGCTGGCGCGCCCGCTCTTCGTTCAGGCGGGCCACGGCCGTTTCGCGCCGCAGCCGCGCAGACAGGTGGCTGATGGCCAGCGCCACCAGCAGCATGCTGAAAATCGCAATCAGGTGATCCCGGCTCTCCACCTCGAAGGTAAAGCGCGGCGGCACAAAAAAGTAGTTCAGCGCGGTCACGGCCACTATCGCGCAGGTCACGGACTCCTTCCAGCCCATGGTGTAAGACACGACCACCACGACCAGCACATACAGCATGGCCTGGCTGGCAATCGTGACCTGCCTGTCAAGCAGCAGCCCGCCGCCGGTGGCGGCTGCCAGCAGCACGGCCACGATGGCCCAGTGGCGCAAACTTGTGCCGGTGGCGGGTGTAGGTTCAGCAGCTTTCATCATCAGAAGCCCAGCGTACCATCGGCCGCATCAGGATTGCATCAGGAAGGGCTGGCGGGGTGTGGCGGCGGGTGTGGTGCACCGCAAGGCGCCCAAACCGCCCAAATTCTTGATTTGTATCAACTTTTGCCTATAAAAAGTGCCTGCAGCCCAATAAGAATCTGCGCGAGCCGCTATGAAATAAATAGCAGACGGTGCCCCCGGAGCGCCCGCCGCACAGCCTTCCCACGCCGCTCCCACACCCTGGGGCCTCCAGCCACCACGCATAACCCCACTGCCAAAATCGCCTCATCCTGTTAAGCTGGCTGCCCGACTTTTAATAACGATTTGAGAGACAACACCATGCCCGGACTCCTCCCCAACGTTGACCCTGACGGCCTGCTCGAGTTTTCGGTGGTCTACACCGACCGCGCCCTCAACCACATGTCAAAAAGCTTCCAGGGCGTGATGAGCGACATCTCGCGCATCCTCAAAGACGTGTACAAGGCGCACGCCGTGGCCCTGGTGCCCGGCAGCGGCACCTACGGCATGGAAGCCGTGGCCCGCCAGTTTGCGGGAGGCAAGCATGTCATGGTCATTCGCAACGGCTGGTTCAGCTACCGCTGGACGCAAATCTTTGACATGGGCCACATCCCCGCGTCGCACACCGTGCTCAAGGCCAGGCAGACCGGCCCCGGCGCGCAAGCCCCCTGGGCCCCCGCGCCCATTGCCGATGTGGTGGCTGCCATCGCCAAAGAAAAGCCCGCGCTCGTTTTTGCGCCGCACGTAGAAACCGCCTCCGGCATGATCCTGCCCGACAGCTACCTGCAGGCCGTGGCCGCGGCGGTGCATGCCGTCGGCGGCCTCTTTGTGCTCGACTGCATTGCCTCCGGCGCCATGTGGGTCGACATGAAGGCCACCGGCGTTGACCTGCTCATCTCCGCCCCGCAAAAAGGCTGGAGCAGCTCACCCTGCTGCGCCATGGTCATGCTCAGCGAACGCGCCCGCGCCGCCATTGACAGCACCGCCAGCTCCAGCTTTGCCTGCGACCTGAAGAAGTGGATGCAGATCATGGAAACGTATGAAAACGGCGGCCATGCCTACCACGCCACCTTGCCCACAGACGCCCTCACGCGCCTGCGCGCCGCCATGAAAGAAACGCAAGACTACGGCTTTGCCAAAGTCAAGGCCGAGCAGGAAGCCTTGGGTAGCAAAGTGCGCAAACTGTTTGAAAGCCGCGGCCTGCCCAGCGTGGCCGCCGAAGGCTTCAAGGCCCCGGGCGTGGTCGTCAGCTACACCACAGACCCAGACATCCAGTCCGGCAAAAAATTCCTTGCGCAAGGTTTGCAAACCGCTGCCGGTGTGCCGCTGCAGTGCGACGAGACCGCAGACTTCAAGACCTTCCGCGTGGGCCTGTTTGGCCTCGAGAAGTGGCACCAGTCTGACCGCACCGTCGGCCAGCTCGCTGCTGCGCTCGACGAAATTGGCCTGACCGAGAAGGCGCGCCAGGCTGTCGCGGCCTGAGCGGCTGTTTCTCATCGGGAGCTTCGGCTCCCTTTTTTATGTCCGCTTTCCGTTTTAATCCATCCCTTTATCTATTCATTCCTAAAGAGACGTGTCCATGAAATGCGCTTTGGTCGGTTCCCGTTTTTTCGCTGCCTCGGTGTTTGAGGCGCTTCGCAAAGAAGAAGGCATTGAGTTCACCAGCATCGTCGCCCCGGCTGAAGACGACCGGCTGGCGATTGCCGGGCGCGCCGCCGGCATCCCCGTGCACGTGCTGGCCAACCCCAAGATCGTGCCCGGCGAGGCGATTGCCGAAGGCACCGAACTCATCATCGCCGCGCACACCCATGCCCGTGTAAGCGACGACGCACTCGCCCGCTCGCGCCTTGGCGGCATCGGCTACCACCCCTCGCTGCTGCCACGCCATCGCGGCATCGCAGCGGTTGAATGGACGATTCTGGAAGGCGACCCGATTGCCGGCGGCTCCGTCTATCACCTGGCCGACGGCTGGGACGCCGGCGCCATCGCCGCGCAAGACTGGTGCTTTGTCAAAAAAGGCGAAACAGCCCGCGAACTGTGGGAACGCGCCCTGGCGCCCATGGGCCTGGCGCTGCTCAGCAAAGTCGTGCACCACGCCCGCCTGCAAGGCAGCCTGCCCGCCGACGTGCAAGACCCCGCCTTCGCCACCCGCGCCCCCATGCTGCGCAAAGCCGTGGTGCTGACCGAAGAGGTCTCATCCGCCAACACCTCGCTGGTCGTCTCTATCGTCGGCACAGACCGGCAAGGCATCGTCAGCGCACTGGCCGACAAAGCCCAACGCTTCGGCGCCAACTGGGCCGCCAGCCGCATGACACGCCTGGCCGGTGAATTCGCCGGCATGGTCCACTTCGAAGTGCCCCGCGAAAACGCCGACAACCTCGCCAACTCGCTGCGCGGCCTGCAATCCAGCGGCCTGCAAGTCGTGGTGGCAAAAAGCGATGGCGCCAACACCCCCGCCGCGCTGCGCGTGTTTGAGCTGGAGCTGGTAGGCGAAGACCGCCTGGGCATCGTCAGCAACCTGACCAAGATGCTCGCCGAGCGCGGCATCAGCATTGAAAGCATTCACACCGATATCGTGCGCAGTGGTGTCTCAGGCAAACAGACCTTCAAGGTTGAGGCGCATTTGCTGGTGCCGGCCAAGTTGTCGGTGGAGGCGTTGCAGAAAGAGCTGGGCACCTTGGCCAGCGAGATGATGCTGGATATTGCGTTGGGAGAGCGGCAGGTTGCTGTCGGGTAAGTCAACACGCCCCTCGGGCATGAAGTGAGCTAAGAGTACGGAATAGCAATGGTTGAAATCGTTGTGGCGGTGCTGGTTGTTGGGGGCTTGGGTGTGCTGCCCATCGTTGGGCTCATCATTCAGGTGTGGCGTGACCGCCGGGGCAAGCGGAGGAATGCGCAGGGCAGGTGTTATGCCTGCGGCGGGTCGGGCCTGCTCCTGCCTCTTCATCATTACAAAGGCGAGATGTTCAATTATTGCCTGCCATGCAGTCAACGCCAGCGCCGGATGTCCACGATGACCGGACTTGTCGCTGCCGGGGTTCTGGTGGTGGGCTTGTGTGCCTGGTTGATCGTGCGCGAGCTTTAAGAGATTTCGCTTGGGGGAGCGGCAGGTTTCCGGCAAGTGAGCTGAGATTCGGTTTGTCCGGCGTGGTGGCTGAGAGTGGTGGCAGTAACGAAAATCATGATTTGCTGTAATAGCCCTGAGTTCAAGCAACACTACAAATCCTGAAACCATGACCAGCGACCGCATCTCAAAATTTCTCGACGACATACGCCTTCTTGATCCCGAACGCTTCGAGCTTGTACAGGCACTGAGAAAAATCATCCTTGGCCTGGATTCCTCGATCTCTGAAGAGGTGAAATACGGTGGGCTCCTGTTCTCCGCTGTAAAGCCGTTTTGTGGGGTGTTCTCATACGCAAAACACGTCTCCCTGGAGTTCGGCGAGGGCGCATCACTGCCGGACAAGTTCAAAGTGCTCGAGGGCGAAGGCAAATTCCGTCGCCACATCAAATTGGCATCAGTTGAAGACATCACGGGCAAGCATGTTCGTGACTATCTTGCTTTGGCACTCAAGGTGTCGGCGAAGGCGTGAGGATGCAAATGCGCGCTCACCTGAAACAGAAAATAATCGATGTTTGTGAAAACAAGATCAGAGAGAAAGGCGAAAACGTCGGCGTGTCTTTCTACGCGTTTTTTGCCAACAAGAATGACAACCCGGAGCTCCTGATGGAGGCCGCAAAATGGTGGATCCAAACGCACCGGCTGGACCACTTTGAGAAAGCGGTGAAGATCAGGCGTCTGGTTGAGCAGGAAACGGTCGATTGAGAAAAGCCGCGCCTTGATGTAAGCGTCCTCCAGGGCCATATCCGCCCCCGGCACCATCTCTTTTTTCCAGACGACCCCACGGCGGCTCACAAGCAACTTTCGCAACTCTCAGGGATGCCAGCGCGAGACCGCCCGCGGCGTGTGGGCCGACTTGCTTCCGGCGAGCGCATACGACAGCTGGTTCGCCGCGCGGATGACGCTCTTTGCGTGCTTCATCAGTTTGGTTTTTGAGAGCCGCGCACTCGGGCCCGAGATGCAGATGGACCCCAGCAATCGCCAGTTGAGGCCGAACACCGGCGCCGCCACACTGGCCACTTCGGCTTCGCGTTCGCCCATCGAGATCTGGTACCCCTGCTCTCGGATCGACTCGTACGGCTCTCCCGCTGCGCCGCTGAAGGCCAGGATCACACGCCCCGGTGCGCCCTTGTTCAAGGGCAGCCGCTCGCCGACACGAACGTGGTGCCGCACCGATTGCGGCCCTTCGACGCGCGCCACGCAGGCGCGAATGTCGCCTTCGCGCACGTAGAACGACGCGCTCTCACCGCTTGCCTCGACGAGCTCGTGCAGCGTGGGCTCGACGATGCGGTTGACGTCGAACCCGGCCTGGTAGCGCGCACCCAGCCAGCCGGCGGCCGGCCCCAGCCGCCACTGGCCGTCGTCGGCCTGCACCATGTACTGCGACAAGGCCAGCGTGCGCGCCAGGCGCAGCACCGTGGTCTTGTGCATGTGTGAGCGCCGGCTCAATTCCGCCAGCGAAAGCGTTGACTCGCCCACCTCAAAAGCTTCCATCAGCGAGAGCGCCCGCGTCACCGCGATGACGCCGCCGCCCGCCTCAACTGGCTCATTTGCTGGATCGTTGCGCATGCCGCACCATGGTTCACTGTATGAAACGGTATTGTATGGCGTGCAACGCGCGCCTACAGTCACATCCATACCGCAGCTATTGTTTTAAAGCGGAGCCTTGGAGACATATTCATGAAACTTTCCCGCCGTTACGTGCTGGCCGCTGCCATCGCGTGTTCCCTGGCCACTGGTGCCTTTGCGCAGGCCTGGCCCACCAAACCCATTCGTCTCGTCGTCCCGTTCCCGGCCGGCGGCGGCACCGACATCATTGCCCGCGAAGTCACGAACAAGGTCACGGGCTCGGGCTACACCTTCATCGTTGACAACAAGCCGGGCTCTGGCGGCAACCTCGGCGTGGACGCCGTGGCGAAGTCACCGGCAGACGGCTACACGCTGGTGCTCGGCCAGACCAGCAACCTGGCGATCAACCCCAGCCTGTACGCCAAACTTCCATACGACCCCGTGAAGGACCTCACGCCCGTGAGCCTCGTGGCGAGCGCGCCCCTGGTCATCGTCGTCGCGGCGGACTCGCCGTACAAGACGCTCGCCGACATCGTTGCGGCGTCCAGGGCCAAACCCGGCTCCCTGAACTACGCGACCTCCGGCAACGGCACCGTCGCGCATCTTGCGACCGAGTCCTTGCAGAAAGCAGCAGACGTCAAGCTCACGCATGTGCCGTACAAGGGCGCGGCGCAGGGCGCCACCGACCTGATTGGCGGGCAGGTGCAGCTCTATGTGTCTTCCATCCCCACGCTCATCGGCCACATCAAGAACGGAAAGATGCGCGCCATCGCCGTCACGTCGGCCAAACGCACCGAAGACCTGCCGCAGGTGTCGACCGTTGCCGAGTCCGGCTACAAGGGCTTCGAGGCCGTGACCTGGTTCGGCATCGCCGGGCCTGCGAACCTGCCGAAGGAAGTCGTCGCCAAACTCAACGCAGACATCAACAAGGCGTTGCAGGCGGCAGACCTGCGCAAGAAGCTGCGCGACCAGGGCGCCGACGTAGAGGGGAGCACGCCGGAGCAATTCAGCAAACTGATCCGGGAAGACATCACCCGCTGGGGCAAGATCGTCAAAGAATCCGGTGCGAAAGTAGACTGACATGACACAAGACATCATCCGCAAGTTTGACCGCGTACCGGCCGCCGTGGTGCGCGAAGCCGCTGCATTCCAGCCCGCCATCCTGGCCGACGTCGCCGGCCGTCGGGGTGCGATGCACGGGCGCATCAAGGCATTGCGCCCCCGCATGAAATTTGCCGGAACGGCCTTCACCGTTGAAGTTCGCCCTGGCGACAACCTGATGATCCATGCGGCCATGTCACTGGCGCAGCCGGGCGATGTGCTGGTCATTGACGGCAAGGGCGACCTCACCGCCGCGCTGATGGGCACCATCATGATGACCGCCTGCAAACAGCTGGGTATCGTCGGTGTTGTCATTGACGGCGCAGTGCGGGACACCCTCGAGATTGACGAAATGGATTTCCCGGTCTTTGCGGCCGGGTACAACCCGAACGGCCCCACCAAAACGTGCCCGGGTCGCATCGGCCACCCCGTGACGGCAGGCGGTGTCACCGTGCATGCGGGCGACTTCGTGATGGGCGACGCGGACGGCGTTGTCGTCGTTGAACGCGAGAAGATCGAATCCCTGCTGCCGCTAGCTACGAAGAAGGTGGCCGATGAAAACGCACGGATAGCGGCGATCAAAAAAGGCGACACGGCAGCCAAGTGGCTGGAGTCAGCGTTGCGCAGCGCTGGTGTGCTGAAAGAAGGCGAGTCGCTGTGAGCCACGAGAAACCGGTCATTCTGGTCACGGCGGCAGACCTTGCACCAGAAGCGTTGGCACTGCTGCAGGGCTACGAAGTCATCTACGCCGGCAAGACGCCAACTGAAGAAGACATCGTCGCCCTCTGCAAGCGATACGACCCGGTGGGCATCATCGTGCGCTACAGCAAGGTGGGGGCTGCCGCCATCGCGGCGGCACCATCCCTGCGCGTGATCTCCAAGCACGGCAGCGGCACCGACACCATCGACAAGGTGGCCGCCGCCGCGCGGGGCGTCGAAGTGCGTGCCGCGGCCGGCGCCAACGCCAATGCCGTCGCCGAACAGGCCCTGGCATTGATGCTCGCCTGTGCAAAGTCAATTCCCGTGCTGGACGCGCGCATGCGCGCCGGCCACTGGGACAAGGCCACCCACAAAAGCGTGGAACTGTATGGCAAAACCGTCGGGCTGGTGGGCCTGGGTGCCATCGGGCTGCGCTTTGCACGCATGGCGAGTGCATTGGGCATGGAGGTCTTGGGCTTTGACCCATACGCCAAAGAGCTGCCGGAATTCATGACACGGGTCGAGCTCGAAACGCTTTGGCAAAACGCCGACGTGATTTCGCTGCATTGCCCGCTGACGGACGAGAACCGCAACCTGCTGAATGGCACCACGCTGGCAAAGTGCAAAAGGGGTGTGATCATCGTCAACACAGCGCGCGGCGGGCTGGTGGACGAGGCGGCTTTGCTCGAAGGCCTTCGCAGCGGGCAAGTCCATTCAGCGGGCCTGGACAGCTTCAGCGTGGAACCCATGGCGCCAGGGCACCCCTTTCAGAACGAGCCGGGTCTCATCCTGAGCCCCCACATCGGCGGTGTCACGAGCAACGCATACGTGAATATGGGCGTTGCTGCTGCGCGTAATGCGCGAAGCGTGATTGAAGGCGTTACCGCCGAGGCTTTGGCTTAGCTTTCGATCGAGGGCTGCCAGAGGCATGCGCCCCACGCCAGCGCCTTCGCTGTTACTGCGGCACCAGGCCGGCGGCTTTCACCAGGTCGGCGTGGATGCGGATCTCTTCTGAAATCACTTGCGCCAGGGGCTTGGCCTCATCGGGCGCTGGCTCCATGCCGATTTCCAGCAATTTGGTTTTGGCATCGCCTCTCAGAAACGCCTTCGCGGATTTGCTGAGCTTGTCGATGACGGGTTGCGGCGTTTTGGCGGGAACCAGCAGGCCGATCCATGCCGACAGCACCACATTGTTCACGCCGCCTTCGCGCAGCGTGGGAATGTCCGGCGCAGAAACGGCACGTTTTTCACTCAACACACCCACCGCATGCAGCTTGCCCGACTTGATGTGCGGCAGCGCTTCCGGCAGCGGGGCAAAGGCCATGTCCACCACGCCGCCAATCAGGTCTGTAATGGCCGGCGCGCCGCCCTTGTAGGGAACGTGCAGCAGCTTCGCGCCGGTCTGGCTTTCAAACATCAGCCCCGCCAGGTGCTGCGGGCTGCCGTCACCTGAAGAGGCATACGTCAGCTTGCCCGGGTTGGCCTTGGCCGCCGCCAAAATGCTCGCCGGCGTTCCATACTTCGCCTTGTCGTTCACCACCAGCACCATGGCCTGGTTGACCAGCTTGGTCACCGCCACAAAGTCGGTTTCGGGGTTGTAGGGCAGCGTCTTGAAAATGCTCTTGTTCGTCGTCAGAAAAGACGCCGGCGACACCATGATGGTGTAGCCATCTGGCGCCGCCTTGGCCACCACCGGCACCCCAATCTGCCCCGAGCCGCCGGCCCGGTTGTCCACCACAAAGGGCTGGCCCAGGTCGGTGGTCAGCTGCTGGCTGACCTGGCGCGCCACCATGTCGACGCTGCCGCCAGCCGGCAGCGCGACGATGACCTTGACCGGGTGGCTGGGGTAGGTGTCTTGTGCGAAGGAGGGAGTAGTGAGCGCCAAGCTGGTCGCGGCGCAAAGCGCCAGACAGGCGGTACGGGTGAATGACATAGGTCGCTTTCAGAGTTGGAGGGGTCCCGGGCGTCGCCAGTTGCTCTGCAAAGCATGCTCCGCCTTAAGCGCGGGGACGCAAGTTGTATGCCTGCAAGCAGGGTTTAGAACTGGAACTGGTAGGCGAAGACCGCCTGGGCCTCGTCAACAACCTGATCAAGATGCTCGCCGAGCGCGGCATCAGCATCGAAAGCATTCACACCGACATCGTGCGCAGCGGCGTCTCAGGCAAGCAGACCTTCAAGGTGGAGGCGCATTTGCTGGTGCCTGCTAATTTGTCTGTGGAGGCGTTGCAGAAAGAGTTGGAGACGCTGGCTAGCAAGATGATGCTGGATATTGCGTTGAGGGGGAGAGGCAGGTTGTTGGATAGTGGATGAGTGTCAGCCTGCTTTTGAGTGTCAAAAAGTTGGCAAATCCGTTGTCATATCGTGATCGGGCTCTTCATCTAAGGGCCGCGCTCCAAATCCGTCATCTAGCACCAAGACGGATATCGTCATGTCATATTGGTCTGAGGAAATGAGCATTTCGCGTACTGGCATGTTTGAAAACCAGACTCCTGGGAGGTGATGAATGCCAATCCGGTAATCTGCCAAAGAGGAGGCGATTACTGGGTTAGATGCAAGTGAATTTGCAGGTAATTCCATACCGCGACGTAGGCTGCCGTAACAATAATTTTTGGCACTTGAACTAGCCCGCCACCAGTCCACCATGCCTTCACTGCCCTTCACTACCACCACGGGTGCATCTGTGAACTCAACCCATTTCAAAATGGCGGCAGTCATCGATACGCCATATCTGGTCGCGCAAACGGACAGCACATCCAACGTTATGTGTTGATTTTTGACTCGGGCGCGGAAATCATCTATTGGCATCAACAAATATGATGCAAATGTGTCTGCTTCTCGCTCAAGCGCCTTGGCGCTGGCGCCTAAGGTCGCATCCTGAGAGCATTGAAATGCTTGTTGGTTTTTGCGGTGAAGTACGTAGTGACCAAACTCATGAGCAATTGTGTAATTAGTGCGGCCTGGAAGATTGTCATGGCGCTGGTACAGCAGCGCCCAGACTTTCCTGGTCGGTAGCCAGAACAACCCCCCTTCGAAGCCATTCAGCTCTTGGCCCTCCAAATCGCCGATAGGATCGGCGGGCGCAGTCTGTTGCGACCAACTTAATGCAAGGGCGCCCGCATCTATTGGAAAAACATCACCTTGAACCGCGCGCCAGAGCGTAACTAGCTTTATAGCCTCGCGTTGCGGTGATGCCGGTGTGCTCAATCAGGATCCTTGCGATCCAGTACTTTCAATATTTCGTGCAGCTGCTGTTTGGTGGGATCGCTAAGTTGCTGATAGCGGCGGAAAAAAGCTTGGTCGGCGACATTGGCAGAGGGAGAAACCGCCTTGTCATCCAGCAGGAATTCTGGGGTGACGTTAAGCGCCCTTGCGACTGCATTAATACGATCCGCTGATGGGCGAACGGTTTCCTTGTTTTCCAACTCCCATACTGACGACTTGGATGCTCCGATCTCAGTTGCAAATTCGTCAAGGGTCATGCCCAGCGCTTTCCGCAGCGAACGGATCTTTTCACCTATGCTTGCCATGAAGTTCTGATTTCCGATAAAAAAAGTAGTTGACATCCGAATTCCGGACATTCATAATAAATTTTATGGATAGACCGAACAACCAGTCAACCCCTAAATCCCGCCTGAGCGGTTTGTTACGGGTCATGGCGTTCCTTCAAACCATTGCATTTACACATCAACTTTGAGGATCAATCATGACATCTGAGCAAGCGCAACAGGCTCCTGGACACAATAAAACCTTTGAAATCGTCGTAAACACTCGGAGAGTGGAGGTGACCGACAGTCGTCTCAGTTACGAACAAGTTTCCAAAATCGCATATCCAAGCGATCCGCAGGACGGCTCCATCATCTATTCGGTGAGCTATTCAAATGAACATGGTCACGACGGTCAGTTAGTCGCCGGACAAGATGTCAAAATTAAAGATGGGATGGTGTTCGTTGTCGTCAAATCTGGTCGCTCTTAATCCGGCGCTGCAGCGTTTCATAGAGGAAGGGTATTCCATCACCGTGAGGGATCAGCACTTGCTACTGCACGATATTCCCTACGTGTCATCGGACCTCTCGATCAAGCGCGGAACGTTGTCTTCTGTGTTTACTACAAATGCAGGAGTCGCAGACCCACCAAATACACATCAGGTGTGGTTCACTGGTGAGTTTCCTTGCTATGCGAATGGCGCGCCTATGGATCCGCTTGGGCTTGATCACTCAGTGACTGAACGATTTGCAGGCTTTAAGACAAACCACTATTTTTCCAATAAGCCTGATGGATTTGTGGGTTACGCAGATCACTATGTTCAGTTGATGCACTATGCCGATCTGATCGTTGCCCAAGCGCAACCCCTGCAGCCTGGCGTGAGCGCCCAGACCAAACAGGCCGCTGTCATCTACGACGCAGAATCTGTCTTTAGATACCCTGATAGCGCTTCTGCTCGAGGGCAATATCTCGCTACAAGTGACCGACTATCTGTGGGCGCCGTTGCAATCGTTGGATTGGGCGGTACTGGAGGTTATGTCCTAGACCAACTCGCGAAGACAGCTGTTAAGACAATACATTTGTACGATGGCGATCACTTCCTTGAGCACAATGCATTTCGAGCGCCAGGTGCAGCTCGCGCCGACGAACTGGCCTGCCGTATGCCCAAGGTCAACTATTTTCATCAACGCTACGATGCGATGCACAAGGGAATCATTCCGCACGCGCAATATGTCACTGAAGTAAATCTTGAAGAGTTAGAAGGATGTGATTTCATCTTTCTCTGCGTCGATAAAGGCCCGGTCCGTGCATTGATTGGGGAATTTTTGATAGCACGCAAGAAATCGTTCATTGATTGCGGCATGGATATTCAGTTGGCACTCGACGATCAAAAACTTTATGGTGCTTGTCGCGTAACGCTCCTTTCCGCAGGCAAAACAGAGCATTGGGGCAAGTGCGTACCTGTTCATGAAGATGGAGCGGAGGCAATTTATGACAAAAATATCCAGGTGGCGGATATGAATGCGATGAACGCGCTACTTGCGGTCATGAAATGGAAGCAGCACTGCGGCTTTTACGTTGATGATTTTCGAGCACATCAACTTCAATTCTCGGTTGGTGCACCGTCCCTTGTTCGAGGCGAAAATTCGGATGTTCGATTATGAAATTGACCTCTATTTGTCCGAACTTCGTGGAGTCCGCTCCAAATCCGTTAGAGCCAGGCATTCTTTATGTGAGCGAGAAATATGCAATTGCCCTGCATTTGTGTTGCTGTGGGTGCGGACAAGAAGTTGTGACGCCGCTTTCACCTGCGGAGTGGCAGTTGCGTAGGCGTGGTAGCGCGGTGAGCCTATATCCGTCAATTGGAAACTGGTCTTTTCCTTGCAAATCGCATTATTGGATTAAACAAAATGAAGTCATTTGGGCTGGGCTAATGTCGGACGCGCAAATTGCGCGTGTGCGCGAGCGCGATCACCGTGACAAAGAGCGTCAAATCCACCAGAAAAATGAGTTGAAGTTGGATAACAACCGACTGCAACGTGCATGGAAAGTGGTTCGAGCTTGGTTTGGGCGTTGAGCGATGTGTCATGTCAGTTCTGTGCTCCGTCACTGGCAGCGATTTGCCACTTAAGGGGGTTCTTGAAATCAAGGAGTAGATGGTTCGACGGCACTCCTGCCCCTCTCGAAAAGCCATCATAAAACTCGTCTCATTTCGAAGCCCCGAGATCTTAACCACCTAGTCTTTGCAGTCAGCAGCAACAGGATCGGGACTTGTTCAAACTGCACCTCATTTTTAAATTGATGCGGCGAAGCTCGTTCCTCTTGAAGCTGGCGGTTTGAGAAGCGCGGCGAAATATTGAGAACTGTCGCCAGGATTCCGCATTGTGCGAAGCTACTGCTGGATTCGCCAGCGCCTGCCGCGCCCTCCCACTAAGAACCGATCCCACCAGTACCGCAGCACCGTCAGCGGCAAAGCCAGATGACGTGACTCAAACTGGATCCCGGCCTGCGCGCACTGAACTGCAGCGACCCGAGAAACATCGACCCATAAGCATCTACATGCAGGTTGCATTTATTGGTGCCCTAGAACTGTGAAGGCACGCCAGGAAGACTTGGACACCTTGGCTAGCGATGTAACGCTGGATATTGCGCTCGGAGAGGTGAATTGCAGCTGGGTGAAAGGGGGGCGCTGTTATCGAGCAAATCAATGTAATTCCGACGCATCTGTGGACATCTCGCCGCATCAGAGATAAATTTCAGAAAAAAGTTATGCACAGGTTATCGACATTTGTTTTTGGTCAAAAATGCTGATGAATCTTGCATATTCACCTATTTCGCTCTGAATCGCATAGCTCGGACCTCCGCGATTTTGTGGATAACTTTGTGGATAACAAGTTTGCATCATCGTTATGCATGACGTTAAATACGGTTTTCCGTACTTTTAGGAGTTCCTATGTACGACAAACATGCAACGCATACAAGGCCATGACTGTAATTACTGAGCGCGACGACTTGCAGGAAATCGTCAAGGCAGGTGAGCGCATTTACGAACAGAAATTCAAAGCGTCTTACGAAGCGAAATTCCCGGACCAATACCTAGTGATTGATATTGATACCGAAGAAGCTGTTATCGGCGAATATGCTGAAGACGCGGTGATCACCGCTAGCAAACGCTTTGGATCTCATCGCCAGCATCTCATCCGGATCGGTTCTTCTAGCGCCGTGCAGCTAGGCTTTTTTGTCCCCAATGCCGGTCTGGGCTGGGCGCTTTAAAGGCAAATATCCTGTCATCAGTCTACTGGTGTCAGGAACTAAGGGACATCCTGAGCAATTTGATGCAGTGGTAGACACTGGTTTTAGCGGGTTCCTCATGATGTCGACGCAAGACGCCGACCCGCTTGGCTTTCAAGCTGGGCCTTCAACCACAGGAACAATGGCTGATGGGAGTCGTGTCGCGATGCCTACAGCTCTTGCTACGGTAGGATTTTCACAGCGGAGTCATCTTGGAGTTGTGACACTTGCACCGACAGCGGTAGTGGTTTTGGTGGGAATTGATTTTTTGCGAGCTTTCAAGCTTGCTTTGGTGATGACAAATGAGCAAATCTGGCTGATGGATGAGCCGGATTTTGAAAAAATTGCCTGGAATAGTGGCGCTAGGCAGCTAGACGCTGGGCCCGCGAAAACTTGAACGCGTTAATTGCGCCTCATTGGGGGCTGCGAAATAGAGTCATGAGTACTGACTTCGCCGGCGAGTTTATATAACTCTTATGTTTCGGAGGTTTGGCGAAAGCCAGTAGTCGATGTGCTGGTCCAATCCCGAAACCTCAGCTACTTGCTTGATCGGCTTCGTGGTCCGCAGCAACAACTCCTTCGCCTTTTCAAATCGCACTTCGTCCTTGAGTTGCCCACAGAAGTTGTGAGTGAACCCTGCGGGCAATTCTTCCCCTGTTCCACTCACTTGCCCGGCCGCATGTCCGGTGCCGGCGTGGTGGGAATGCCCTGGTCCAGCGCGGCCTGGTGCTGCGCTTGCAGGGCGCGCTGGAATGCCGGGCGTTGCTCCAGCTGCTGGTGGTAGCGGCGCACGGCATCGGGGAATTTTCCCGTCAGGCCAAGGTGGCTGGCCAGCATCAGGGCGTAGTGGACGGACACATCGGCTGCGGTGAAGCGGCCGGCACAAAGAAATTCCTGTTGCTGCAGGGCGGCGTCCATCGCTTTCAACCGGGCCAGAAACCAGCGGCTGTAGTCTTCGGCGACCTGGGGCTGTTTGCGCTCTTCAAGCTCGAAGTGGGTATAGCGCAGCACCAGGGTTTGCGGAAAGGTCAGCGTGGCTTCGCCCATGTGCAGCCAGTTCAGGTAAGCGCCATGGGCTGGGTCTGTCAGCGGGACATCCAGCTGCCCGGGGCCGTGCCGTGCCGCAAGGTATTGGCAGATCGCTGCAGATTCGGTCATGCGGGTGTCGCCGTCAACCAGCAGCGGCACGGTGCCCAAGGGGTTGTCTGCCAGGAATTCGCGGGCCAGCGCACGCGGCGGAAAAGGCAGCATGCGCAGCGTGTAGGGCAAGTCCAGCTCTTCGAGCATCCACAAGGGCCGGAACGAGCGGGCGCTGACGCAGTGGTGAAGGGTGATCATGCGCACAGTCTAGGGGGCAGCGCGTCACAAGTCCTGCCACAAATGGGGCAAATCAGGCCAGTGGCTGCTTGCCTTGCCGAAACTCCGCCGGTGACTGGCCGCTCCACTCCCGAAACGCCCGAATAAAACTCTTCTCGTTCCGAAATCCCGAAGCCTCGGCCACTTGCTTGATCGGTTTTGAGGTCCGCAGCAACAACTCCTTCGCTTTCTCAAACCGCACCTCGTCCTTGAGCTGCTGTAGCGAAGCGCCTTCCTCCTGAAGCTGCCGGTGTAATGAGCGCGCTGACATATTCAGCGCCGCCGCCAAAGCCTCTGCATTGTGCGAAGCCACCGCCGGGTTGGCCAGCGCCTGGCGTACCTGCTCTACCAGCAATCTGTCGCGCCGGTACTGCAACACTGTCAACGGCAAGGCGCGCTGCAGCATTTGCTGCAAGGCTTTTTCATCGCGGCGCAGCGGCAAGCCCAGGTAGCGCGCGTCAAACCGGATCTCGGCCTGCGCGGCATTGAACTGCAGCGGCCCGGGGAACATCAGCCCATAGGCCTCCACATGCGGCGGTGCGGCAAACGGAAAGCGTGCACCCTGCAGCGGAATGCGCGAATCCACATACCAGCAGGCCAGGCCGTGGATGTTGCGCAGCACGTGCACCAAAGCAAACTCACCGACTTTGCCAGGGGCTTTTTCTTCGACTGTGATGGCTGCGGTATCGCCGGATGTGGTGACGCGCAGGGTGATGTCGTCGGCAATCAGGGCGTGGTGGCGGCACCAGCGTTTGAGGGCGACGCCCAGGTTGGGTGAGCTGATGGAGGCGCGGGCCAGCATGCCGTAGCTGCCCCAGGGCAGTTTGCGGCTGAAGGCGCCCAGGCCTTCGTCGTCCAGCTCTTGCATGGCGGCGCCGGAGAGTTGCTCCATCTGGCGGGCGGTGATGTGGGCGTTGGCTTGTTTGAGTTGGGCTGGCGTGATCTGTGCCAGTTTCAGGGCTTCTGTCGGGCTTTGGTTGTAGCGTTTGTAGGCAGAAGTAATGCTTCTGGCAAAGGCCATGGGGGTGGCGGCTTTGGGCGGGTTGGTGGGCCTTGTGGCGGCTTTCGTGGGCACGGGGGTAATTTTCTACGCGAGTGGCAGGATTTGCAACCTCATTGGCTGTGTGAATGGGGCGGGTTTTCGCTAAGCTGGCTCTTTAGCGCTAATCTGGCGCTAAGGTAGGGCCCACGCGCCCGTAGGGCTGGCGCAGGCCAGCCCCGTTTCAGCGCCTTTCACCCGTATTTCAGGAATTGCCATGCCCGCTCTGGAGACAAAACTCAACGCCCGTTCTGCCGACTTTCAGGCCAATGCCGCCGCCATGCAGGCGCAGGTGGACGACCTGAACGCGCAAGTCGCCAAGGCCGCCCTGGGCGGCGGCGAGGCCACGCGGGCGCGGCATGTGTCGCGGGGCAAGCTGCTGCCGCGTGACCGCGTGCAGATGCTGCTGGACCCGGGCACGCCTTTCCTGGAGCTCGGCCCTCTGGCCGCCAAAGACATGTACCCTGACCGCGACGGCACCGACAGCGCGCCCTGCGCCGGCGTCATCACCGGCATCGGCCGTGTCAATGGGGTGGACTGCATGATCGTGTGCAACGACGCCACGGTCAAAGGCGGCACCTACTACCCGATGACGGTGAAAAAGCATTTGCGCGCGCAGGAAGTGGCGATGCAGAACAACCTCACCTGCATCTACCTGGTCGATTCGGGCGGTGCCAACCTGCCCAACCAGGACGACGTGTTTCCTGACCGCGACCACTTTGGCCGCATCTTTTTTAACCAGGCCAACATGAGCGCGCAGGGCATTGCGCAGATTGCCGTGGTCATGGGCAGCTGCACGGCCGGCGGCGCGTATGTGCCGGCCATGAGCGACGAGACCATCATCGTCAAGAACCAGGGCACCATCTTTCTGGGCGGCCCGCCGCTGGTGAAGGCGGCCATTGGTGAAATCGTTTCAGCTGAAGACCTGGGCGGCGGCGATGTGCACACGCGGCTTTCGGGTGTGGCAGACCACCTGGCACAAAACGACGCGCATGCACTGGCCCTGGCCCGCCAGGCCGTGGCCAGCCTCAACAAGACCAAGCGCTTCGACCAGGCCCTGCGCGCACCGGTGCCGCCGCTGTACAACCCGCAAGAGCTGCATGGCGTGATTCCGGTGGACCCGAAAAAGCCGTATGACGTGCGCGAGGTGATTGCCCGCATCGCCGACGGCAGCGAGTTTCATGAGTTCAAGGCGCGCTTTGGCCCCACGCTGGTCTGCGGCTTTGCGCACATTGAAGGCATGCCGGTCGGCATCATCGCCAACAACGGCATTCTGTTCAGTGAATCAGCCCAGAAGGGCGCGCACTTTATCGAGCTGTGCTGCCAGCGCAAGGTGCCGCTGGTGTTTCTGCAGAACATCACCGGCTTCATGATCGGCCGCAAATACGAAGCCGAAGGCATTGCCCGCCACGGCGCCAAGATGGTGACGGCCGTGGCCACGGCCCAGGTGCCCAAGTTCACCGTGATCATCGGCGGCAGCTACGGCGCCGGCAACTACGGCATGTGCGGCCGGGCGTATTCACCACGCTTTTTGTGGATGTGGCCGAACGCGCGCATCTGCGTGATGGGCGGCGAACAGGCCGCCGGCGTGCTGGCCACCGTGAAGCGCGACGCGATTGAAGCCAAGGGCGGCAGCTGGAGCGCCGAAGAAGAGGCCGCCTTCAAGCAGCCGGTGCTGGATCAGTTTGGCCAGCAGTCGCACCCGTATTACTCCACGGCGCGGGGTTGGGACGACGGCGTGATTGACCCGGCCGATACGCGGCGTGTGCTGGCGCTGGGCTTGTCGGCCACGCTGAACCAACCGATTCCGGATACGAAGTTTGGCGTGTTCCGCATGTAAGCCTGCGGAGCGAATAAAGACCATGAACAACACCTACGTCATTCTGAGCATACGGAAATCGTGTGGGAAAGAAATGGCCAAAAAGGTATTGACGTGAAACAGTATCGACTTTGGCCCTTCCTGTTATGTGCCGCAATGCTTGTCACCACCGGCACCGCGCAGGCTCGCTTGCGTGAAGACCAGTTCGACTTGCCGGTGAAGGTGGTCGACGCGTACGGCAAGACGATCGAGCACACCATCAAGGTGACCGTCTTCTCTGACGGCGTGAATCCCTGGCCGGCCCCGGTGCTGGTGCTCAACCACGGGCGTGCTGTCGAGCCGGAAGACCGGGTGAAAGTCGGGCGGGCACGGTTCAGCAACGCGTCGAAGTTTTTTGTCCAGCGCGGCTTTATCGTCGCCGTACCGACACGTATCGGCTACGGCGTGAGTGGTGGCGAGGACGTGGAATACAGCGGTGCCTGTAATCGCAAGAACTATCCACCGGGCTATGCGGCTGCGGCTGCGCAGACTCTGGCGGTGCTTGAGGCCGTGCGGCAACGGCCGGACGCTGCGAAGAACCGGGCTGTTGTGATGGGGCAATCGTACGGCGGAACTACGGCGGCTACCGTCGCTGCGCTCAACCCGCCGGGTGTGCAGGCCAGCATTAATTTCGCCGGAGGCGGGGGAGGCAACCCCAAAACCCACCCGCAACAACCCTGCCAGCCGCAAATGCTGGAACGCCTGTTTCGCGATTACGGGGCAACGGCGCGCATCCCCATGCTCTGGGTCTATACCGAAAACGACATGTACTCTGGCCCGAAGCTGCCAAGGGAGTGGTTCGACGCCTATGTGGCTGCGGGTGGCAAGGCCGAGATGACGCAATACCCTCCGCATGGCGAAGACGGGCACAGCCTGTTTTCCCGCTTTCCCGAGGTGTGGCAGCCGCGGGTTGCCGAGTTTCTTGACACCGTGGGCTTTAGCAAGCCAGCCGGAAAGGACAAATGAGATGAACCATCTGAACATCCAGATCGAGTCGCTGGTGGCGACCGTCACGCTGAACCGCCCCGACGTGCGCAATGCTTTCAACCAGGAGGTCATTGCCGAGATGACGCAGGCTTTTGTCGAGCTGGGCATGCACGACGAGGTGCGCTGCGTTGTGCTGGCGGCCAACGGCCCGGCATTTTGCGCAGGCGCCGACCTGAACTGGATGCGCAGCATGGCCGACTACACCCATGCGCAAAACCTGGAAGACGCGGGCCGCCTGGCCACCATGCTGCAGGCTGTTTATGAATGCCCCAAGCCGGTGATTGCCCGCATACAGGGCGACGTGTATGCCGGCGGCATGGGCCTGGTGGCGGCTTGCGACATGGCTGTGTCAGTGGACACGGCAGGCTATTGCCTCAGTGAGGTGAAACTGGGCCTGATCCCGGCCACCATCAGCCCGTATGTGATTCGCGCCATGGGCGCGCGGGCGGCGCATCGTTACTTCCTGACGGCTGAACGTTTTGATGCGGCGGAGGCCTTGCGCATTGGTTTTGTTCATGAAGTGGTGACGGCCGACGCGCTGGACGCCAGGGTGGCCGAGATGGTGAAGGCCCTTGTCAACGCCGGCCCGGAGGCCGTGAAGCTGTGCAAGCAACTGGTGCAGGACGTGGGCGGCCAGCCCATCACGCCGGAACTGGTGCAGAGGACGGTGGAAAGCATTGCCGATGTGCGTGTGAGCGCGGAAGGGCGTGAGGGCGTTCAATCCTTCCTGCAAAAGCGCAAACCGAACTGGATCACTTGATGCAAGCGTTGGACACCGCGCAACTGATTGCTCTCGCCGGTGCGCTGGGCTGGGCCAGCGGCGTGCGCCTGTACCTTGTCGTGCTGCTGACCGGGCTGGCCGGCTTTATGGGCTGGGTAGAGCTTCCGCAGGGCCTGCGCCTGCTGGCCAATCCGGTGGTGCTGGGCGTCAGCGGCTTCATGGTGTTCATTGAATTTTTTGCCGACAAGATTCCGGGCCTTGATTCGCTGTGGGATGTGGTGCACGGCGTGATTCGCATCCCAGCGGGTGCGGCGCTTGCGGCGGCGGTCTTTGGCGCCGACAACGGCCTGGGCGCGTTGGTAGCGGCGCTACTGGGCGGCACGCTGGCCGCCACCAGCTTTGCGGCGAAGGCCACCACGCGCGCAGCCATCAACACCTCGCCCGAGCCTTTCAGCAATATTGGCGCCTCGCTGGTCGAAGACTCGCTGGTGCCGGCCGGCCTGTGGCTGGCGATTGCCCATCCGCTGATCTTTGTGGTGGTGCTGGCTTTGGTGCTGGCGCTCAGCATCTGGTTGATCCGTATTTGCTGGCGGTTCCTGCGCCAGCTGTTTATTCGCGTGGCCCGCATCTTCAGCGGCAGGCCGGACCCCGGCACCGCTTCCGCTTTCACCTTGAAGTCTCCTTTCTCAAAGAACGACCATGTTTAAAAAAATTCTTATTGCCAACAGAGGCGAGATCGCTTGCCGCGTTGCAGCAACTGCGCGCCGCATGGCCATTCAATCTGTCGCGGTGTATTCCGATGCCGATGCGGGTGCGAAGCATGTTGGCTTTTGCGACGAGGCTGTGCACATCGGCGGTAGCGCACCCAAAGACAGCTATCTGCGCTGGGAACGCATCATTGAAGCGGCCAAAGCCACGGGCGCCGAGGCAATCCACCCGGGGTATGGTTTTCTGAGCGAGAACGAGGAATTTGCCCAGGCCTGTGCCGACGCAGGGCTGGTCTTTATCGGCCCACCGGCGTCGGCCATCAAGGCCATGGGCCTGAAGGCCGAGTCCAAACAGCTGATGGAAAAAGCCGGCGTACCGCTGGTGCCCGGCTACCACGGCAGCGATCAGGACCCGGCGCTGCTCAAACGCGAGGCTGACCGCATTGGCTACCCGGTGCTGATCAAGGCCAGCGCAGGCGGCGGCGGCAAGGGCATGCGCGCTGTCGACAAGACGGAAGACTTCGACGCCGCTTTGGCATCGTGCAAACGCGAGGCCATCAACAGCTTTGGTGATGACGCGGTGCTGGTGGAAAAATATGCCCAGCGCCCGCGCCACATCGAAATCCAGGTGTTCGGCGACACGCATGGCAATTACGTTTACCTGTTTGAGCGCGACTGCTCGGTGCAGCGCCGCCACCAGAAGGTGCTGGAAGAGGCGCCAGCGCCCGGCATGACGGAAGCCATGCGCAAGCAGATGGGTGAGGCCGCTGTGGCCGCTGCGCGTGCTGTGAATTACGTGGGCGCGGGCACGGTGGAGTTCATCGTCGAGCAGCGAGCCGACGGCAGCATGAATTTCTTCTTTATGGAAATGAACACGCGTCTGCAGGTCGAACACCCCGTGACCGAAGCGATTACCGGGCTGGACCTGGTCGAGTGGCAACTGCGCGTGGCCTCAGGCGAAAAGCTGCCGCTGGCGCAGGACCAGCTGCGCATCCACGGCCATGCCATCGAAGCGCGTATTTGCGCGGAGACGCCCGACAACAACTTTCTGCCTGCTACCGGCACGCTGCACGTCTACAAGAAGCCGGCGCACACGGCATTCGAGAGAGGACAGGTCCGGGTGGATGACGGCGTGCGTGAAGGCGATGCAATTTCGCCTTATTACGACTCCATGGTGGCCAAGCTTATTGTGCATGGCGCCACGCGCGAAGAAGCGCTGGCCCGGTTGGACGACGCGCTGGCGCAGACTCGCATCGTGGGTCTGAGCACCAATGTGCAGTTCTTGCGCTATGTGGTGCGCAGCCCTTCGTTTGCCAAGGCCAACCTCGACACCGCGCTGATCCAGCGCGAAGAAGCCGTGCTTTTCAAGCAGGAGCCGGTGGGCCTGGCCATGGCGGGTGCGGCGGCGGTGGCCAAAGCCCTGCTGGATGAGCGGGCCATGGAAGGCGCAGACCCTTTCAGCCGCCGCGACGGCTGGCGCTCGCATGGTGTGATGGAGCGCCGCTTTGAGTTTGAATTTCACGGCGAACCCGCCAAGGCAACGCTTGCCTACCTGCACGACGGTGCGCTGCGCCTGACGATTGGTGGGGCATCGGGCCCGCTGGTGTTTGCCGAAACCGCCCAGGGCATTGACGTGCAGTTTGCCGGCCAGCGCATGACGGCTGCCGTGTATGCCCAGGGCGAGCTGGACCATGTGTTCACCGCGAAAGGCGCGACGCAGATCCTGTCGATTGACCTGCTGGCCCATGCGGGCGAAGCGCAGGCCGAAGGCGGCCGCCTCACGGCGCCCATGCCGGGCAAGGTGGTGTCGTTTGCCGTCAAGGCCGGTGACAAGGTGAGCAAGGGCCAGCCACTGGCGGTGATGGAAGCCATGAAGATGGAGCACACCATTGCCGCGCCGGCCGATGGTGTAGTGCAGGAGTTGCTGTATGCGCCGGGCGACCAGGTGAGCGAGGGTTCGGAATTGTTGAAAATAGCCGTTTGATTTTTACTTTGCTTTGATTCAAACGGGATTTTCTTCATGCGCATCAGTTTTTGCTGTTCCGATATCAAACCCCAGCCTTGGGTAGACGGCCTGAAGGCCGAGTTTCCCGATGCACAGGTGGAGTTGTGGTCCGCCGGCGCGGCGCCGGCCGACTACGCGGTGGTCTGGGCGCCGCCCCAGCAGTTCTTTGACGAGCAGCCAAAGCTCAAAGGCATCTTCAACATTGGCGCCGGCGTTGATGCGCTGATGAAGCTGCGGCTACCGGCAGGTGTTCCGGTGGTGCGGCTGGACGATGCCGGCATGTCTGTGCAGATGGCCGAGTTTGTGTGCCATGCGGTCATTCGCCACTTTCGCGAGCTCGATGGTTACGAGGCTGATATTGCCGAAGGCAAATGGTCGTACCGCAAGCCGCGCCTGCGCACTGACTACCCCATTGGCGTGATGGGCCTGGGCGTGCTGGGCGAGCGCGTCGGCCGCGCGCTGGCCCAGTTTGACTTTCCGGTCAATGGCTGGAGCCGGTCGCCCAAGACGATTGAGGGCGTGCAGTGCTTTTCAGGCGATGCGGGTGGGCAGGGTTTTCAGGATTTCCTGGCGGCCAGCCGCATCCTGGTGTGCCTGCTGCCGCTGACGTCTGAAACGCGGGGCATCATGAACCTGGACACCCTGTCGCAGTTGCGGCCGGGCGGCTATGTCATCAACGTGGCGCGCGGCAGTCACCTGGTCGATGGCGACCTGATCACGCTGATCGACAACGGCCACCTGGCGGGCGCCACGCTGGATGTGTTTCACACCGAGCCGTTACCGGCAGACCACCCTTTCTGGAAACACCCGAAGGTCACGGTAACCCCGCACACCTCAGCCCGCACGCTGCGCGAGGAAAGCATTGTCCAGATTGCGGGCAAGGTGCGTGCCGTCGAACGCGGGGAGCGGGTTGCTGGTATTGTTGATCCACTGCGTGGCTATTGAAGTGACCGTTGAAGCGCAGGCCCCGGAGTTTCATTGATGCCATCGTCCACATCTCACCGCCTGCTCAGTGTTTTGGGCTGGTTGTTGCTGGTGCCTAGCGGGCTGACAGCCCTGGCAGCGCTCTGGTTGCTGGCCTCAAGCCTGGGGCTTGGCAGCGACACCCGAACGGTTGCCGGGCGGGTGGTGGGACATGAAGCTTCCCGCCTGAAGCTCAGCACGGGCCAGAAAAGCATTGTCGAATTTTCCGCGCACGATGGCCGTACCCTGCGTGTGGCTGATCCGCTGGTGCGCCAGGGCGGCGCCGTCCATAAAGTGGGTGAGGCCGTGAAGGTGCGTTATCCGGTGGCAGATCCGGTGCAGGCCCAGATTGTGGGGTCGGTGCTGGTGCAGGGCTTTATCGGTGGGGTTCTTTTGTTGTTCAGTGCGCTGGGTGTGCTGGCCGGTTGGCTGCTTTTGTGGTTGCGCCCGCGCGGTGCGGCGCCTGCGGCCGTCTGATACTTGAAATCGAATACGGAAAAACCATGTCCTTGCCCTCCAAAGTCAAAATTGTCGATGTCGGCCCGCGCGACGGCTTGCAAAATGAAAAAGCCCAGGTGCCTGCCGCCGTGAAGATCGAGCTGGTGCACCGCCTGCAGGATGCGGGCCTCACAGAGATTGAAGTCACAAGTTATGTGTCGCCCAAGTGGGTGCCGCAAATGGCCGACAACGCCGAGGTGATGGCCGGCATCAAGCGCAAGCCGGGTGTGCGCTATTCGGTGCTGACGCCCAACATGAAAGGCTTTGAAGCCGCAATTGCGCCGTCGCGCGAGCTGTGGCCCGACGAGATCGTGGTGTTCGGCGCGGCCAGCGAGGCTTTCAGCCAGAAGAACATCAACTGTTCGATTGCCGAAAGCATTGAGCGCTTTCGCCCCGTGGTCGAGGCCGCGCGTGAAAAAGGAATTTATGTGCGGGGCGCGATGTCCTGCACCGTGGGCTGCCCCTATGAAGGCGACATTGCGCCTGAACGTGTGGACATGCTCGCCGGCCTGATGAAGGGCATAGGCGTGCAGCATGTGGGGGTGGCCGACACGATTGGCGTGGGCACGCCGCTCAAGGTGCAGCGCGCCATGGAGGCGACGCTCAAGCATTTCGACATCGACGATGTCTCCGGGCATTTTCACGACACCTACGGCCAGGCGCTCAGCAACACGCTGGCCGCGCTGGAAATGGGCGTCTGGCAATTCGACACCTCCGTCGCAGGCTTGGGAGGCTGCCCGTTTGCCAAGGGCGCCACCGGCAACGTCGCCACAGAAGACGTGGTCTACATGCTGCATGGAATGGACATTGAAACGGGCATTGATCTGGATCAGTTGATTGATGCGGGAAAATTCATCAGCGATTTCCTGGGGCGAAAGCCCAATTCCCGCGCCGCTACGGCTTTGTTGAACAAGAGGCTGAATTGAAATGTGTGGATCCGAATTGAAGACGTTGCCTGAGGGCGTGCAGCGGGTTGCCGCTGTGCTGCTGGACAGCGGCCACCTGCATGCGCCTGTCATGCTCGACGATGCCGCGCGCACCGCGCAGCAGGCAGCCGATGCACTGGGTGTGCAGGTGGGCCAGATTGCCAAGAGCATTATTTTTCGCCGCAAGTCCGACGATGCCGCCGTGCTGGTGGTGACGTCCGGCGACCAGCGGGTCGATGAAAAAAAGGTCGAGGCCATGGTGTGTATCGATGGCAAGCGCCTGGCACGGGCCGATGCGGAGTTTGTGAAGGCGCGCACGGGGTTCTCCATAGGCGGTGTGTCGCCGCTGGCGCATGCCACGCCCTCCGTGACGCTGATTGACCGCTCGCTGTTCCGCTTTGAAACCGTGTGGGCGGCCGCGGGCCATCCGCATGCGGTGTTCCAGCTGTCGCCGCAGGAGCTTGAGCTGCTGACGGGCGCACCGGTGGCGGACTTTGCGGTGAATGTGGACGAAGACAAACTGGCGAGGAAGCACGCGATCGAACTGGTCTCTCTGCGCGCGGCCACACTCGACGATGAGCCGGACGTTCCGTCGCCCTGCATTTCCGTGTGCCGCATGAACGCGGCTTCGGGCCTGTGCGAAGGCTGCTTTCGCACGCGCGATGAAATTGCGCAGTGGAGTGGGGCCGACGACACCGCAAAGCGCCATATCTGGACATCCATAGGGCAGCGCATGGCTGCGATGCAGCCATGACCGGCGAGAACACAACGATGAAGCCGGCAGCCGGTGATGCACCCGCGATCAAGCACATCACATGCTACTTCGACGTCATTTCGCCCTATGCCTTTTTGGCTTTTGAGCGCCTTCCAGAAGCGCTGAAGGGTGTGAGCTACAGCGTGGCGTACACGCCGGTGCTGTTCGCGGGCATGCTCAAGCACTATGGCCAGCTGGGCCCTGCGGAGATTGCCCCCAAACGCGACTGGACCTACCGGCAGGTGTTGTGGCTGGCGCACAGCCTGGGTATCGCGATGAAGATGCCGGTCAGCCACCCCTTCAACCCATTGCCCTTGCTGCGCCTGGCTGTGGCCTGCGGCCCCGAGGGGCAGGGTGGCACGCCCAACCGCTATGCATGCGAAACCATCTTTCGCCATGTCTGGGGCGAAGGCGGTGAAGCCGGCGATGCGGCCCGTTACGAAGCGCTGCTCAAGCAGCTTGCGCCGGTACGCGATGTGCAGGACGAGGGCGTGAAGGCGCAGCTTAAAAGCAATACGGAAGCGGCGATTGCCAAGGGCGTTTTTGGCGTGCCGGCGTTTGAGGTGGACGGCAAAATTTTCTGGGGCCTGGATGCGTTGCCGATGCTGCGCGAGTACCTGCTCGGCAGCCCCTGGTTTGATGGTGATGGCTGGAATGCCGCGTGTAAGGTTGCGACGGGCATCAAACGCGGGACCTAAGAAGGTTTTAAGCGTTTTCCCTGAGGTGCTTCGCATGCTGAAAAGTTCTTCAAGGGTTTCCCCTTGACTTGTCAGCCAAGCATAAGTTTCGTGAAAGCTCCTGTTAGTTTCACGTCAGAGCTAGGTCAGGCACAACCAAAATAATGAAGGTAGCTTCCATACCGGAAGTCTCATTATTTTGGAGACAACATCATGGCAACAGCCGTCGACAACAGGCCGATGACAGCCGAGCAGAAGAAGGTGATTTTCGCCTCCTCGCTCGGCACCGTATTTGAGTGGTACGACTTCTATCTCTACGGTTCATTGGCAGCCATCATTGCCAAGCAGTTCTTCAGCGGACTGGATGCAGGCTCTGCCTTCATCTTTGCGCTGCTCGCTTTTGCAGCCGGCTTCATCGTGCGCCCCTTCGGCGCGCTGGTGTTCGGCCGCTTGGGCGACATGATCGGCCGCAAGTACACCTTCCTGGTCACCATCGTGATCATGGGCTTGTCGACCTTCATCGTCGGCCTCTTGCCCAACTACGCATCCATCGGTGTCGCCGCTCCGGTGATCCTGATTGCCCTGCGCATGCTGCAAGGCCTGGCGCTCGGCGGTGAATACGGCGGTGCAGCTGTCTATGTGGCCGAGCACTCGCCACAGGGCAAGCGCGGTGCCTATACCTCCTGGATCCAGACCACAGCCACGCTGGGCCTGTTCCTGAGTCTGCTGGTCATCCTGGGTGTGCGTACCGCCATGGGCGAAGTCGCATTCGCCGACTGGGGCTGGCGCATTCCGTTCATCGTCTCCATCCTGCTGCTGGCCGTGTCGGTCTACATCCGGTTGTCGATGAACGAATCTCCTGCCTTCCAGAAAATGAAGGCTGAGGGCAAGACCTCCAAGGCACCCTTGTCCGAGTCTTTCGGCCAGTGGAAAAACCTGAAGATCGTGATCCTGGCGCTGATCGGCCTGACCGCCGGCCAGGCTGTGGTGTGGTACTCCGGCCAGTTCTACGCGCTGTTCTTCCTGACGCAGGCGCTCAAGGTCGACGGCCCCACGGCCAACATCCTGGTGGCTTATTCGCTGATCCTGGGTACGCCTTTCTTCGTGATCTTCGGAACGCTGTCCGACAAGATCGGCCGCAAGCCCATCATCATGGCCGGCTGCCTGCTGGCTGTGGTCACCTACTTCCCCGTGTTCACTGCGCTGACCAAAGCCGCCAACCCTGACCTGGCCGCGGCACAAGCCAAGAACAAGGTGGTTGTGACCGCCGATCCGAAAGAGTGCTCGTTCCAGTTCAACCCGACCGGCACCGTCAAGTTCACCAGCTCTTGCGACATCGCCAAGCAGGTGCTGGCAGGCGCTTCGGTGAGCTATGACAACGTCGCAGCACCCGCCGGCACCGTGGCCACCATCAAGATCGGCGAAACCGCCATCCCCAGCTACAACGCCAAGGGCCTGAGCGCCGACGACGCCAAGAAGAAGGACGCCGAGTTCAAGAAAGCGGTCGCGGACGACCTGAAGGCTGCCGGCTACCCGAGCAAGGCTGATCCAGCCAAGGTCGACAAGGTCATGGTCACGGTCATCCTGTTCTATCTGGTGCTGCTGGTCACCATGGTGTACGGCCCGATCGCCGCCATGCTGGTGGAGCTGTTCCCGACGCGCATCCGCTACACCTCCATGAGCCTGCCGTACCACATCGGTAACGGCTGGTTCGGTGGCCTGCTGCCCACCACGGCTTTTGCCATCGTGGCGCAGACCGGCAATATGTACAACGGCCTCTGGTACCCGATCATCGTCGCCGCCATGACGCTGGTGGTTGGCACCTTGTTCATCAAGGAAACCAAGGACGTGGATATTTACGCCAACGACTGATGGGTATTTGCGCCGGTGCGGGCCAGGAGCCCGCACCGGCCTTTTCAGGCTGAAAAGCCTTGTGTTTTTTACGGGCCCTCGTCATCCATTTGCCGGGGGCTTTTTTTTGGGAGAAAGAAAGATGTGGAAAATTGTTGTGGGTTTTATCGTGATTGCCGGGCTGGCATTATTTCTGTTGAACAAGGGCGGCAATATTGATCTGAGTGGTGAAAAACATGGTGCTTCGCGGCTGGATGTACCTGTTGTTGCGGCTGCTTTTGGGGTTGATGCGGGCGGTTGAGTGAAGGGATCAGGCTGGCAGCGCGTGGCGCATTCGCAGGCAGGACAGTGCCGCGACATGCCCGAAATAGGTGCGGCGCAGGTAAAAATGAGGTAAATTGAATTAACAGAGACAAAACAAGCCATTACAGCGTCTCTGAATATCAAGCACCGCATGGTGGCGCCCTCGCGCATTTACTGGAGACCAGCCGATGATTTACACCAAGACGGAAGCCGGCCAGACCGCCGTACAGAACCGAACCGTCGCATTGACCCCCCGGCAGCGCTCTGCCTTTATCATGTTTGACGGCAAACGCAGCATGGCCGATGTGGTCAAGGCCACCTCAGGATTCGGCGTAACCGCAGAAGACATCAACCACCTGATTTCGCTGGGCCTGCTGGCGCCGCTGGCAGTGCAGCCGCCTGCCGAGCCAGCCCCTGAGGTGTCGGCGCACAACGCCGACGGCAGTCCCACCCTGAATGCACAAGAGCATTATTCAAGGGCCTATCCCATCGCCACACGGTTGACGGCCGCCTTGGGCCTTCGGGGTTTCAGGTTGAACCTGGCGGTGGAAGCCGCAGGCGATATCGACAAGCTCAAGGAACTGGCACCCAAGATCAAGGACGCTGTAGGCCCCGAGAAGTTCAAGGAACTTGAGCAGGCTCTGTACGGCTGAGCAAACCCGTACGGCTTGGCGCCGCAGGTGTGCGAATTCGCAAGCAGGGGCCGCGATCCGGCTATGCCGGGCGCAAGGCGCCCGTCCCCCCACAGGGGGAGGTGACGCTACACGAAGTGAGCGTCGGCAGGGGGGATTCTCTTTCCAAGCAGGGGCCGCGATCCGGCTATGCCGGGCGCAAGGCGCCTGTCCCCCTGGGGGGAGGTGACGCTACACGAAGTGAGCGTCGGCAGGGGGGTGCTATTTATCTCTTGAATTTTCCATCGGTGCCGATGATGGACAGATCGGCAAAGTCCAGCCCGGTATGGTCTTCGGGGCTGTAGCTCACCTCAAGCCCGCCGATATCCAGCTTGCGCATGCCTTCCAGCGCGGCCTGGAGTTTCTCGCGCGTGGGTTTGGCGCCTGCCCGGCGCAAGCCCTCCACCAACACCTTTGCGGCGGCAAAACCTTCCAGCATCGCGGGGCTCACGTCGGCTTGCCCCTTGGCCTTGGCCAGCTCCTGTGCCTCCTTCACCATGGGAAAGGCGATGGAGCGCTCATACGGAAACACCTGCGTGACGATCACGCCGCGGGCGTTGTCGCCCAGGCTTTTCACAAAGCCGCCCGAGGCATTGTTCGAAAGCGTCACGATTTGCGCCGTAGAGCCACCCGCGCGGAAGGCCTTGATGCCGTCGACCACAGCCTGCCCTGAGGCCACCATGATGACGGCCTGCGCATTGGACTGGTAAACCTTGGGTGCGATGGGTCCGAAGTCGGGTTTGGAGCGGTCGAATTTTTCCAGTACCGCGGGCTGCAGCTTGGCAGTCGTCAGCCCTTTTTGCGCACCCGTCACGCCGTCAGCGCCGAAGCTGTCGTCGGCATACACGATGCCGATACGCGTGATGCCCATGGAATGCAGGTGGGTGACCGCCTTCTCGGCTTCACGCTGGTAGGTGGCGCGTACGTTGAACACATGTTTTTTGACGGGCTGGTGCAGCACCATGGCGCCGGTGGAGGGGCCAACCAGCGGCACGCCGTTCTTGTCGAGCAGCGGGATGATGGCTTCGGTATGGGGTGTGCCGCGGGTCAGGAACATGGCCAGCACGTTTTGTTCTTCAATCAGCTTGCGTGCGTTTTCGACTGCCAGCTTGGGATCGAACTTGTCGTCGAGTGACACCAGCTCAATCTTTTGCCCGCCCACACCGCCCTTGGCATTGACGGCGTCGATGTAGAGCTTGGCGCCTTCCGTGGTTTCCTTGACGCCGGCGCCCACGGCACCGGTGAACCCCGCGGTTTGCCCGACAAGGAGTTGCGCATGGCTGGCCTGGGCCACGGCCACCATCGCGATGGCGGCGCACCATCTGCTGAGTTTTGTCATGTTGTTCACAGTGTTTCCATCCGGGGTGAAATGATGTATCCATAAGTGAAGCATGAAAGCGCAAAAAATGCGATCAGGAAAACCAGAAGCCGCCCTAATTGGCGTAGCAAAAAGTGTGCAAAAAGGACATTAATCCCTACGCCCTGCACAGCCGGTTGCCCTGTCTAGAATGTTTGACCTCTTCAGGAAAGACTGCACTCATGTCCCAGGGAATCATCCGCATTCGCGGCGCGCGCCAGCACAACCTCAAAAACCTCGATCTGGATATTCGCACCGGTGAAATGACGGTCGTCACCGGCCCCAGCGGCTCGGGCAAATCTTCCCTGGTGTTCGATACCTTGTTTGCCGAAGGCCAGCGCCGTTATGTGGAAACCTTCTCTGCCTACGCACGGCAGTTTCTCGACCGCATGGACAAGCCGGCCGTCGACAAGGTGGAAGGCGTGCCGCCCGCCATCGCCATCGACCAGACCAACCCGGTGCGCAGCTCGCGCTCCACCGTGGGCACCATGACGGAGCTCAACGACCACCTGAAGCTGCTCTACGCGCGCGCCGCGCAGCTCTTCGACAAGCAGACTGCGCAGAACGTGCGCCACGACACACCCGAATCGATTTATGCCGAGTTGATGTCACGCACGAAAGAGGGCGACCCGCGTGTCGTGCTGACCTTCCCGGTCGAGTTGCCCGGCAACACCAGTGCCGAGCAGGTCGAGCAGTGGCTCTCTGTCAGCGGCTTCACGCGCGTTCATGCCCAGCGCGACGTCGCCACGCCCGCCGGTCCGCACAAGTTGCTGGATGTGGTGGCAGACCGCTTTCGCACGCACGCAGTGGAAAAAGCCCGGGTCATGGAAGCCATCGAGACCGCGCTTAAACGCGGCGGCAGGCTCAATATCTATGTGCAGCACGCTGAGGACGGTCAGCCCGATGTCATGTGGCGTTTCTCCACCGGCCTGCATTGCCCCGACAGCGACTTGCGCTACACCAACCCCACGCCTTCGCTGTTCTCCTTCAACTCGGCCATGGGCGCGTGCGAAACCTGTCGCGGCTTTGGCCGTGTCATCGGTGTCGACTACGGCCTGGTGATTCCCAACGACAAACTCACCCTGCGCGCCGGCGCGATCAAGACCATCCAGACCCCGGCCTGGAAAGAAGCGCAGGACGACCTGCTGCGCCACGCCGAAGCGGCGGGCGTTCCGCGCGACACGCCCTGGTACAAGCTCACGCCCGAGCAGCAGGGCTGGGTCATCAACGGCACACCGGGCTATAAGGACGGCAACTGGAACAAGCAGTGGTACGGCATCAAGCGCTTCTTCGAATACCTTGAAAGCAAGGCCTACAAGATGCATATCCGCGTGCTGCTGTCCAAATACCGCAGCTATACGCAGTGCGAAACCTGCGGCGGCGCGCGTCTGAAGCTCGAGTCTTTGCTCTGGCGCCTCGGTTCCAAAGAAGCCGCCGATGCGGTGCTGCCGCCCAGCCAGCGCTTCATGCCGGTGGGCGTGCACTGGAGCCGTGAACAGCTCGAAGCCCTGCCGGGCCTGGCGCTGCACGACCTGATGCGCCTGCCGATCGACAGGCTGCGACAGTTCTTCAGCGGCCTGTCACTCGACGTGATGGGCGACGACGCCGAGCTGCAGGCGCTGAAGTCGCTGTTCGAAGAAATCCAGACCCGCGTCAAATACCTCTGCGACGTCGGCATCGGCTACCTCACGCTCGACCGGCAAAGCCGCACGCTCTCAGGCGGAGAGGTGCAGCGCATCAACCTCACGACTGCGCTGGGCACCTCGCTGGTGAACACGCTGTTTGTGCTCGATGAGCCCTCCATAGGCCTGCACCCGCGCGACATGAACCGCATCACCCAGGCCATGCATCGCCTGCGTGACGCCGGCAACACGCTGGTGGTGGTCGAGCACGACCCGGCTGTCATGCTGGCGGCCGACCGCCTGATCGACATGGGCCCGGGCCCGGGCGAGAAGGGCGGCCAGATCGTGTTTGACGGTACGCCCGACGACATCAAACATGCCGACACGCTGACCGGCGCCTACCTCGGCTCGCGCAAGCAGGTGGGCATGGGGTTCAAGCGCGCGGTGACCGACAACACCCCGCGCCTCATCCTCGAAGGCGCGCGTGACCACAACCTGAAGAACCTGACCGTCGATTTTCCGCTGCAGCGCCTGGTGTGCGTCACCGGCGTCAGCGGCTCGGGCAAGTCCACGCTGATGCAGGACATCCTCGCGCCCGCGCTGCTGCGCCAGTTCGGCAAGGCGACCGAGACGCCGGGCCTGCATGACCGCCTCATGGGCGCCGACCACCTGACCGACGTGGTGTTTGTTGACCAGTCGCCCATCGGCAAGACGGCGCGCTCCAACCCGGCCAGCTATGTGGGGGCGTGGGATGCGGTGCGCGACCTCTTCGCCCTGGCGCCCTTGGCCAAACAGCGCAGCTACACCGCCACCAAGTTCAGCTTCAACAACGGTGACGGGCGCTGCCCGACCTGCGGCGGTTCGGGTTTCGAGCATGTCGAGATGCAATTTTTGAGTGACGTCTACCTGCGCTGCCCCGACTGCGACGGCAAGCGCTACCGCGCCGAGATCCTTGAAGTGACGATTGAGCGCAAGGCGATTGGCGACGTCAAGCCGCGCCTGCTCAATGTCTCTGACGTGCTGGACCTCACGGTGAGCGAGGCGATTGCCCTCTTTGCGCAAGACCGCGAAGTGGTGCGCGCGCTGCAGCCCATCGTCGACGTGGGCCTGGAATACGTGAAGCTGGGCCAGCCCGTGCCCACGCTGTCGGGCGGTGAGGCGCAGCGCCTCAAGCTCGCGGGTTTCCTCGCCAACGCCAGCAAAACCACCAGCGCCAGCAAGCAGGCGCTGGCGCTCAGGCAACCGGGCCGTGGCACGCTGTTTTTGTTCGACGAGCCGACCACCGGCCTGCACTTTGACGACATCGCCAAGCTGATGCGCGCACTGCGCAAGCTGCTCGAAGCCGGCCATTCGTTGATCGTCATCGAGCACAACCTCGACGTGATCCGCTCGGCCGACTGGCTGATTGACCTCGGCCCCGAAGGCGGGGAGGGCGGTGGCCTGCTGGTGGCCCAGGGAACGCCTGAGGAGGTGCGTCAGCACCCGACTTCACACACGGCGCTCGCCCTGCGCGAATACGAGCAGGCCATGGGCAAGGTGCACGGCGTTGAAGAGTCGCGTCCCAAGGTCTGGGCCACACGGCCGGCGTTTTCCAACCTGATCCAGATCGTCAACGCCAAAGAGAACAACCTCAAGAGCCTGTCGGTCGACATTCCGCGCGGCAAGTTCAATGTGGTGACCGGCGTGTCGGGCTCGGGCAAGTCCACGCTGGCCTTTGACATCCTGTTCAACGAAGGGCAGCGGCGGTATCTTGAATCGCTGAACGCCTACGCACGCAGCATCGTGCAGCCGGCGGGCCGGCCCGAGGTGGACGCGGTCTATGGCATTCCGCCCACTGTGGCGATCGAGCAGCGCCTCTCGCGCGGCGGCCGCAAGTCCACCGTGGGCACGACCACCGAGGTCTGGCATTTCCTGCGCCTCCTGTATGTGAAGCTGGGCATCCAGCACTGCACCAAAGACGGCGCAGCCGTGATGCCGCAAAGCCCCGAGAGCATCGCCGCGCAGCTGATCAAAACCTACCGCGGCCAGCATATCGGCCTGCTGGCTCCGCTGGTGATTGCCCGCAAGGGCGTCTACACCGAGCTGGCCGACTGGGCGCGCCCACGCGGCTACACGCATCTGCGCATCGACGGCGAATTTTTGCCGACCACGGGCTTTCCGCGCATTGACCGCTTCAAGGAACACACGGTCGAGCTGCCGATTGCCGACATCCATGTGTCGCCCGACAACGAGGCCGCGCTGCGTGCCGCGCTGGCGACCGCGCTGGAACACGGCAAGGGCGTGGTCCACGTGCTGGCCCCGCTCGACGGCCTGCGCGGCGCGATGATGGCCGGCGCCAGTGCCAAAAACATCGGCAAGCTGATCGCGTTTTCGACCAAGCGCGCCTGCCCGATTTGCGCCACCTCGTATGCCGAACTGGACCCGCGCCTCTTCAGCTACAACAGCAAGCACGGCTGGTGCCCCGACTGCGTGGGCACGGGCGTGAAGCTCACCAAAGAACAGCGCAAGGTGTTTGATGACTCGGTGATGGACGACGACAACAAGGGCCGCGAGCAAAGTTTTGCCGAGCCCGAGGTGGAAGACGTGGCCGGCACCGCCTGCCCGACCTGCGAAGGCACGCGCCTCAATGCCAAGGCCCGCGCGGTGAAGTTCGCGGGTGTCGGCATTGCCGACATCGCAGCGCTGTCGGTGACGGACGTGCGGGGCTGGGTCGAAAAACTCGCGCTGCTGGGCCGTGAGGCTGGCATCGCGCGCGACCTGATTCCCGAAATCAAAAGCCGCCTCGAGTTTCTCGAAGACGTGGGCCTGGGCTACCTCACCCTGGACCGTGGCGCGCCCACGCTCTCGGGCGGCGAGGCGCAGCGCATCCGCCTGGCGGCGCAACTCGGCTCCAACCTGCAAGGCGTTTGTTATGTGCTGGACGAGCCGACGATCGGCCTGCATCCGCGCGACAACCAGATTTTGCTGAGCGCGCTGGGCAAGCTCAGCGACCGCGGCAACACGCTGGTGGTGGTCGAGCATGACGAAGACACCATTCGCCGCGCCGACAACATCATCGACATCGGCCCCGGCGCAGGCAAGCGCGGCGGCACGCTGGTCGCACAAGGCACGGCGGCGCAATTGTCGGCTGTGCCGGAATCTCTGACGGGACGCTACCTTGCCAACCCGCTTATTCACCCGCTACAGATCCGGCGCGAAACACGCAAGGGCGTGGCACCCCTGGCCGCGGTGAAAGAAGCGCCCGTTGACGTGAGCGCCAAGCCGGTGAGCAAGCAGAAGGCGGCCACGCTCAAGGCAGCCGCACTCAAAGCCGCCGCCGCCAATGCCAGCGCACTGCACAATGCGGCGCCGGCGGCGGCCGGGCCTTTCACCTCCTGGCTCACCGTGGTCAATGCCGATCTGCACAACCTCAAGGATGTGTCGGTCACCGTGCCGCTGTACCGCCTGGTGGCGGTGACGGGGGTATCGGGCTCCGGCAAATCAACGCTGGCGCGCGATGTGCTGCTGACCAATGTGCACGCGGGCGTCATGCAGCGCTCGACCAAATCTGGGCGCGACGCCGACGACAAGGGCAAGACGCCCGACTGGACCGGCTGCGAACGCATCGAGGGCTATGCGGTGGTAGACCGCGTGCTGGAAGTCGACCAGACGCCCATCGGCAAGACGCCGCGCTCCTGCCCGGCTACCTACATCGGTTTCTGGGACACGATACGCAAGCTCTTTGCCGACACGCTGGAAGCCCGCGCACGCGGTTATAGTGCCGGGCGCTTTTCGTTCAACACCGGCGAAGGCCGCTGCCCCACCTGCGAAGGCGCGGGGGTGCGGACCATCGGCATGAGCTTTCTGCCCGACGTGAAGGTGCTGTGCGAAACCTGCCACGGCGCGCGCTTCAACCCCGAAACGCAGGCCGTGACCTGGCGCGGCAAAAACATCGGCGACGTGCTGAAGATGGAAGTGGACGAGGCGGTGGATTTCTTCTCTTCCATGCCCAACATCAGCCACCCGTTGCAGTTGCTGAAAGACGTGGGCCTGGGCTACCTCACCCTGGGGCAGCCGTCGCCGACGCTCTCGGGCGGCGAGGCGCAGCGCATCAAGCTGGTGACCGAGCTCAGCAAGGTGCGCGACGACATCACGCGCCGCGGCCAGAAGGCGCCGCACACGCTCTACGTGCTGGACGAGCCCACGGTGGGCCTGCACATGGCCGACGTGGAAAAGCTGATCCATGTGTTGCACCGCTTGGTCAACGGCGGCCACAGCGTGGTGGTGATCGAACATGACCTGGATGTGATCGCCGAAGCCGACTGGGTGATTGACCTGGGGCCGGACGGCGGCAATGCGGGTGGACGCGTGGTGGCTTCGGCTCCGCCCGAGGCTGTCGTCAAGCTCGGCACGCATACCGGGAAAGCCTTGGGAAGCGTATTGAACAGATAGCACCCCCGTCGGATGCTCGCTTCGCGTAGCACCTTCCCCCCTCGAGGGGGCGGCGCCTGCGGCCTGGCTAAGCCAGTTCCGCGGCCCCTGCTGGCAGAGATGGAGTCAACGCTGCGGCAGGCTTTGCTATTGAATTAATAGCTGCTTGCGCTGGTCCTGTATGGTTGAAACGCTTAAAACACCCAAAACGCCGAAGAAAGTGCTGACACCGACGTGACAACCTTTCAGGTGTTGCCCTGATGCGATGGCGGCTTGCTGCACGCATGATATGGGCTCAAGCCGCCATACTTTCAGGATCAGGAGATACACCGATGCAACGCCGCCCTTTACTGCAGATCACCGCCGCCCTGGCCATTTCACTCGCCGGCGCGTGGGGTGCGGCCCATGCGCAAAATTTCCCGGTCAAACCGATCAAACTGATCATCGCCTTCCCGGCGGGCGGGCCCACCGACATCACCATGCGTTCGCTTGCCGACAATGCCTCGAAGATTCTGGGCCAGACGGTGATCGTTGAGAACAAGCCCGGCGCGGGCGGCACCCTGCCGGCCCAGCAACTGCAAAGCGCGCAGGCCGACGGCTACACGCTGGCGCAGATTCCGCTGGGCGTGTTCCGCCTTGGCTACACCACCAAGATCAACTGGGACCCGGTCAAGGACATCAGCTACGTGATCAACGTGACCGGCTACGCCTTCGGCATCGTGGTGCCGGCCGACAGCCCTTTCAAGACCTGGGCCGACTTTGTCGCCTATGCGAAGGCCAACCCCGGCAAGCTGACCTACGGCTCGACGGGCACACTCACCAGCCCGCACCTGACGACCGAACTCATCGCGCAAAAAGCGGGCATCACATTGCAGCACGTGCCCTACAAAGGCAGCGCCGACCTGATGCTGGCGCTGGTCAGCGGCCAGCTGATGGCAGGCGCCGACAGCACCGGTTTTGCGCCGCAGGTCGAGGCGGGCAAGCTGCGCGTGCTCAATACCTGGGGCGAGAAGCGGCTCGACAAATTCCCGAACGCACCCACCCTGAAAGAGCTGGGCTATGACATCGTGCAGAACTCGCCCTTCGGGATAGGCGCGCCCAAAGGCACGCCGCCCGAAGTGGTCAAGCGCCTGCACGACGCCTTCAAGAAAGCAATGGAAGAACCCAGCTACGTCGCGGCGCTGGGCCGCTACGACATGCTGCCCAACTACCTGAGCTCGGCCGACTACACCAAGTTTGCGCAAGACACCGTTGGGCGGGAGAAGGTGCTGATCGATAAGTTAGGCCTCGCCAAGCCCAACTAAAAGTAGGCACACCCCTATCGGGATTCACTTCGTGTAATCCCTTTTCCCCTTGCAGGGGACGAGGCTTGCGGCCCGGCGAAGCCGGTTCCGCGGCCTCCCCGGCTTTTTCGGGTCTATTTGCTGACCGGGTTTGCCAAGACAAACAATTCGTCGGCTAACTGTTCCGCCAGCGCGGGCGCGACGCCAGCGCCAAAAATCAAACGGTAGATGATGGGGGCCATCATGTGGTCCAGCACCTGCTGCACGGTGGGTGTGGCGTCGCCGCGGGCCTGGGCGCGTTTGACCAGAACCGTGGCTTCGTTGCGGCGGTTTTTCAGGCAATTGGTTTCTTCTGATCCCGCCAGCGCGGCAGCGGCCTTCAGCAGTGAGGCATTGCCTGGCTTGTTGAGGTGGTTGATCAGTTCCTTGGCCCAGGCCGTGAGTTCGGCTTTCAGGTCGCCCGTCTCAGGCAGGGGGCGGTTCGGGTCCAGCCGCTGCTGGGCGGTTTCGCCGAGCAGGCCGTTCACGTCGCCCCAGCGCCGGTAAATGCTGGAAGCACTCACGCCGGCGCGCTCGGCCACGGCCGGCACGGTGACTTTGTCGCGGCCCTCCTGGGCAATCAGTTCTTCCAGCGCCTTGCGCACCACGATTTGCACCTGGGCGCTGCGTCCGCCGGGGCGTTTGTTCTGGGGCGTTTGGAGGGTGCTCATCAGGGCGAATTCTAGCCTAAAAGCAACGATGTTTGCGTTAATTTTTGAACGGGTATAGAATTTGCAAACGCGAATAAATTAGCTTTAAGAAAGTTGAGCGTTCCCCATGGCTACCCCTGCTGCTCCCGCCGATCCCTCATTGCAACCATCCCGCCCGACGGCGGCCCACTGGCAACTGCCGCCCGCAGCCGCCTTCCCCTTGCTGGCGATCCTGTTGTTCGCGTTCTTCGTGGCGGGCAGTGCGCCGTCGCCGCTGTTCGTCGTCTTCCAGCAGCAGTGGGGCTTTTCCCCTGCGCTGCTGACGGTGGCGTTTGCGATTTACGCGATTGCGCTGCTGGCCTCGCTGCTGGTGGCTGGCTCACTGTCTGACCACATCGGCCGGCGGCCTGTGGTGTTTACCGCCTTGCTGCTGCAGGCCGGCGCGATGCTGACTTTTTTGCTGGCCGGGAGCATCAACGGCATCATTGCTGCGCGCATCGTGCAGGGCATCGCCACCGGCATGGTCGGCGGCGCGCTGACGGCGGCGGTGGTGGAGGCCGCCCCCGCTGCGCAAAAACGCCTGGGCGCGATGATCGGCAGCGTCTCGCCGCTGGCGGGCTTGGCCGTGGGCGCGCTGCTCACCGGTATCGCCGTCAAGTTCACCTTGCACCCGGTGCCGCTGGTGTTTGGCGTGCTGGTCGCCATCTGCGTGGTGGGTGCGGTGGCCACGCTGTTCCTGCCCGAAAGCGTCACGCCGCGCCCCGGCGCGCTGGCTTCGCTGGTGCCGCGCATCTCGGTGCCGGTGCAGGCGCGCGCCGAATTTGTGCGCGGCGTGCCGACAATGCTGGCGGTGTGGTCGCTTGCGGGCCTGTACCTGTCGCTGGTGCCTTCCGTGCTGCAGCAAATCTTTGGCATCCACGACGGCATCGTTAACGGCCTGGCCATTGCGGCCTTCTTCGGCCTGGGCGCTGCTTCGCCGACTTTGTTGAGGCGCTTTTCGCCCGTGCGCATGAGCGCCATCGGCATGAGCTTGCTCGCCGTGGGCGCAGGTCTGGTGGTCCTGTCGCTGGCCACCCGTTCCGTGGCGCTGTTTTTCGCGGGGACGGCGCTGGCCGGTTTCGGCGGCGGCTCGGCTTTCTCCGCGCAGGTGCAGACGCTGGCGCCGATGGCACAGCCGCACCAGCGGGCGGAGTTGTTTTCTGCGCTGTACGCCATCAGCTACCTGGCCTTCAGCGTGCCCGCCATGCTGGCAGGCCGCTTGATCGCACCGTTGGGCCTGCCCGCTACGGTAGAGGGTTATGCCGCGCTGGTTCTGGCGGTAGCGGCTCTCGGCGCCTGGTTGCGCTGGGGCTCAGTGCGCCGCCAATATAGCTAACCCCTGCTGACGCTCACTTCGTGTAGCGTCCCCTCCCCTTCAGGGGACGGTGCCTGCGGCCGGGCAAAGCCCGATCCGCGGCACCCGCTGAGGTAACGCGGGGCAGCCGCGGTTGTTAATCCAGTAAAGCGCGCGCCATTTCGGTGAAACCTGCGCCGCGCTCGCCCTGGGTGACATAGCGCGGCAGGTGCGCCAGCTGCGGCACAAAGCGCGCGATGTTGGCCACACCCACGCTGTTGGCAAAGGTCTTGAACATCAGCTGGTCGTTGGTCGAATCGCCCACATAAACCCAGCGATCCATCTCCGCGTCCAGGTCGCGCTGCCAGAGCTGCCGGACGATCCAGCGCGCGCCTTCGAGCTTGTTGTGGCTGCCATACCAGCCGTTGATGTGGATGCTGCTGACGGTGGCGTGCATGCCCTCGCTTTTCATCAGTGCCACCACTGCGGCGATTTGCGCGTCGCTCAGTTGCACGAACTCACTGTGATCGATGGCGATGTCGGTTTCACGGCCCGGCGAGTCGGTGGCGCGGGTGACGCCCGGCATCTCGCGCTCGATGCGCGCCAGCACGGCCTGCATGCGGGCGAAGTTGGCAGCGCGTGTCGCGGAATCCTGTTGGTATATTTTTGATAGCTGATTGCGCAAGGCTGGTGCGGCTTGCGGGGCTTTTTTGTCTAAAACCTGCGCCGGCAGCAGCGCCACCGCACCGTTCTCCGCCACGATGGCATCGACCGGCCAGCTTGCCGCGAAGGGCTCACTCCAGCCTACGGGCCGCCCGGTGATGGCTACCACCTTGAGCCCGGCGGCATTCAACGCACCCAAAGCCTCCAGCGCATCGGCGGTGATCGCTCCCTCGGTGGTCAGTGTGTCGTCGATGTCGGTGAAGACGCCGGTGATCTGTGCGCGCTCGGTGAGCGCCCAGGATGTGAGGTCCTTCATCGTTGCTTTCTCAGTATCTCGATGCCCATCAGAACGGCAATGCCTGTGATCAACAAGCCCGCGATCCCCTGGATCCAATCGTTGAACCACAGTTCCCCGGGCTCGAGCACCGCTTCGGAGGCATTTTCGGGATCGTAGCGCACGGCCACCGTGTCGCCTTTCTTGAACGCAGCCTCGAATAGCTCGGACTCTTCCTTCGAAAGGCAGCTGTCCGCCGCGCGCACACGTTGGCCGGTGAAGGGTCGGCCCTGCACCTTGTAGCTATAGGTGGCAAGCTGCTCATAGCAACTGGCTCGCTTGTCGGACGTGGCCTTCACGCTGGACGAAAGTATTTGCGCGCTGCCTGTTTCCCAATCGAGGGTTTGCAAGGCCCGGTATGCCTTTGATGCGAAGCTGGCGCTCATTCCCGCACCCATGATCAGGAACAAGGCACAGTAGACGGGCGCCAGACGGGGGTACATCAGGCCGCCCCGAAGCCTGGATGCCCTACGGAAGAGGGGCGAAAGTGGCAGGCTGCGGACTCTTGCATGGTGAAATTCTCGCATGGTGTGGGCCCCCACGGTCGCTCACTGCATGTAGTTCCCTGCCCCCTCGAGGGGGCCGCCCGCCTGCGGCCCGGCAAAGCCGAAAAATTGGCACACCCCTATCGGGCTCACTGCGTGTAGCCCTTTTCCCCTTGCAGGGGACTGAGCCTGCGGCCCGGCAAAGCCGGTTCCGCGGCCCATGCGGGTTGAAGCGTTCTTTGGGCGCGATCGGTGATGGCGTATTTCACCAGCGGGGGCCGAGGGTCCGGCTTCGCCGGCCCCAGGCGCCGCCCCCTCGAGGGGAGAGCAGGCTACACGAAGTGAGCCTGAACGGGGGAGTTCGGTATAATCGTGGCTTCCTGAGGAGCGTTGCAAGCCACACCATGTGGACCAGGCTCAGGACTTCATTGCAACCACGCTCACCCGCAAGTGCTCTCTCAAGCCGGGTGAATGACTGAATTCCCCCGCTGCTTCGAAAGCGCCTTGCCCGTGGCGATTTTGCCCAGTTGACGTTTGAATTTGGAGAACCGTATGAGCGCCGTCCTGAAACCTTCCACCGACTACACCATTGCCGATATCTCGCTTGCCGCCTGGGGCCGCAAGGAACTGAACATCGCGCAAACCGAAATGCCCGGCCTGATGGCCATCCGCGAAGAATTCGCGAAGGCGCAGCCGCTGAAGGGCGCGCGCATCACCGGTTCGCTGCACATGACGATCCAGACCGGCGTGCTGATTGAAACCCTGCAAGCCCTGGGCGCTGAAGTGCGCTGGGCTTCGTGCAACATCTTCTCGACGCAGGACCATGCCGCCGCCGCGATTGCCGCCGCCGGCACGCCGGTGTTCGCCATCAAGGGCGAAACCCTGGCCGACTACTGGGACTACACCCACAAGATCTTCGAATTCAGCGGCGCCAAGGGCACGCCTGAAGAAGGTCCCAACATGATCCTGGACGACGGCGGCGACGCGACGCTGCTGATGCACCTGGGCACCAAGGCCGAAAAAGACGCGAGCCTCATTTCCAAGCCCGGCAGCGAAGAAGAAATCTGCCTGTTCAATTCGATCAAGGCCAAGCTGGCGCAAGACCCGACCTGGTACAGCCGCCGCCTGAAAAACATCATCGGCGTGACTGAGGAAACCACCACCGGCGTGTTGCGTTTGAATGAAATGTCGGCCAAGGGCACGCTGGCCTTGCGCGCCATCAACGTGAACGATTCCGTCACCAAGAGCAAGTTCGACAACCTGTACGGCTGCCGCGAATCCCTGGTTGACGCGATCAAGCGCGCCACCGACGTGATGGTCGCCGGCAAGGTCGCACTCGTGGCCGGTTACGGCGACGTGGGCAAGGGCTCCGCACAAGCCTTGCGCGCACTGAGCGCCCAGGTGTGGGTGACCGAGATCGACCCCATCAACGCCCTGCAGGCCGCGATGGAAGGTTACAAGGTCGTGACCATGGAATACGCTGCCGACAAGGCTGACATTTTTGTGTCCGCCACCGGCAACAAGAACGTCATCACTTATGAGCACATGGCGAAGATGAAAGACCAGGCCATCGTCTGCAACATCGGCCATTTCGACAACGAGATCGACGTCGCATCGCTCGAAAAATGCACCTGGGAAGAGATCAAGCCGCAAGTCGACCACGTGATCTTCCCGGACGGCAAGCGCATCATCCTGCTGGCCAAGGGCCGCCTCGTGAACCTGGGTTGCGGCACCGGCCACCCGAGCTTCGTGATGTCGTCAAGCTTTGCGAACCAGACCATCGCGCAGATCGAGCTCTTCACCAAGAAAGACGCTTACGAAGTGGGCAAGGTCTATGTGCTGCCCAAGCACCTTGACGAGAAAGTTGCGCGCCTGCACCTGAAAAAGGTTGGCGCTGTGCTGACCGAGTTGAGCGACGAGCAGGCTGCGTACATCGGTGTCTCTAAAGCCGGCCCGTACAAGGCTAATACGTACCGCTATTAATGAGTGGTCGAAGGCGGTTTGCATGAGCGTCCGCCTTTGAATATCTGAGCGTTCACTGAGCCTGGTCGATATTTCGACAGGTTCGGTGAACGGGCTGGCCGCACTGGCCAGCATGCGCCCGCAACGATCCTTGAGGCCGTTGAAATACCGAGAACACATTACATGCGCGCTGACCTATTCCTCGTCGAACACGGCCATGCCGCCACCCGCTCGCAGGCCCAGCGCCTGATCGCTTCGGGGGTGCAGTGGCGTCCTGAAGCCGACGCTGCCTGGAAGAAGGTTGCCAAGAACGGCGACGAGATTCCGGCGGGCGCCGAGCTGCAGCTGCTGGATACCACCGAAGCCAAGTACATCTCGCGCGGCGGGCTCAAGCTCGAAGGCGCGCTCAAGGCTACCGGCCTCAGTGTGGCGGGCTTGCGTTGCCTTGACGTGGGCCAGTCCACTGGCGGTTTTACCGACTGCCTGCTGCAGCACGGCGCATTGCAGGTGGTGGGCGTCGATGTGGGCCACGGCCAGCTGCATGCCAGCCTGCGTGACGACCCGCGTGTGGTTTGCGTCGAGGGTCTGAATGCCCGTTCCATGACCGCCGCCGACCTGGTGGCCGGCCATGCAGGCGACAGCGGCGACATGGATTTTGCTGATGACTTCGATGGCGATGGGGATGACGCCGACCTGGATGAAGCGAGCCTGGCCGCAGAAGCCAACTTCGACTTCCTGACGGGTGATTTGTCCTTCATCTCGCTCACGCTGGTGTTGCCCGCCGTGGTTCGCCTGCTCAAGCCCGGCGGCGACCTGCTCATGCTGGTCAAGCCGCAGTTTGAATTGCAGCCCGGCCAGATCGGCAAGGGTGGCATTGTGCGTGACCCGGCGCATTTCGAGTTTGTCGAAAAGCGCTTGCGCGATGCCTGCGCAGCGCTGGGGCTGGAAGTGAAAGCCTGGCTGGCGTCGCCGATTGAAGGCGGTGACGGCAACCGCGAATTTTTTATCCAGGCCGTCAAGGGCCAGGACGTGGCGGGCGAAGACCAGCCGCTGCCGGCCGTACCGCAGCGCAAGATTGCCAAGCGCGTGCCACGCAGCGAAATGCGCGCCTCCCGCGCGCCGCACGAAGACTCCGAACTTGCGCATGCCGGCCAGCCTGGCCCTGCGCGTGGCAAGCGGCGTGACAGCAAAACCGACACGACAAATAACGACGAGTGAGATCCGTGATGAGCCTGAATCTTCCCCTCAGTTTTGAATTCTTCCCGCCCAAGACACCTGAAGGCGCCGAGAAGCTGCGTGTGGCGCGCCAGGCGCTCTATGCGCACAAGCCCGAGTTTTGCTCGGTGACGTTTGGCGCGGGTGGTTCCACGCAAGACGGCACTTTCGGCACGGTGAACGAAATCCTGGCCGAAGGCGTGGCGGCGGCCTGCCATTTCTCGTGCGTGGGCGCCACCAAGGCCACGGTGCGCCAGCAGCTCACCACCTTGCAAATCATGGGTGTGAAACGCCTGGTCGCCCTGCGCGGTGACCTGCCCAGCGGCTACGGCGCGGGCGGTGAGTTCCACTACGCCAGCGACCTGGTGGCCTTCATCCGCGCTGAAACCGGCGACACTTTCCACATCGAAGTGGCCGCTTACCCGGAAATCCATCCCCAGGCCAGATCGGCCGATGCCGACTTGCAGGCCTTTGTGCAAAAGGTCAAGGCCGGCGCCAACTCGGCCATCACACAGTATTTTTTCAACGCCGACGCCTACTACCGTTTTGTCGACGACGCGCAGGCTCTGGGTGTGGACGTGCCCATTGTGCCCGGCATCATGCCCATCACCAGCTCTACGCAACTCATGCGCTTTTCCGATGCCTGCGGCGCCGAGATTCCGCGCTGGATCCGCCTGCGCCTGCAGGGCTTTGGCGACGACACCGCGTCCATCAAGAGCTTCGGCCTGGACGTAATCACCGGCCTGTGCGAGCAGCTCTACGCCGCAGGCGTGCCCGGCATTCATTTCTACACGATGAACCAGGCCGCAGCGACGACCGAAATCATCGGGCGACTGCAGCGCGCCTGAGGCTACACGCCATGCAGCAGGGTGCACGCCGGTCTGCCGTCACCCTCAGCGCTGCGGTGCTGCTGGCCTTGCTGGCCGCATGCACCACGCCGCCACCCAACAAGCCATCCACCGTGCCGGGTGCTGCTGCACCGGCGCCGCGTCCTTCACGTCCCGCCACCGATGCATCACCCGCGACCGGTGAGATAGCCGACGAGGTGCCGCCTTCTGCCGCTGCACCCAGGCCGTCGCTGCTGGCCGGCGAAGTGCCCCGCGAATTCCAGCGCGGCCAGGCTTCCTGGTACGGCCCGCGTTTTAACGGCCGGCGCACCGCCAGCGGAGAACGCTTTGACATGCAGGAGTTCACCGCTGCGCACCGCACGCTGCCTTTTGGCACCATGGTGCGTGTGCACAGCCTGGTCAACGGCCGTGATGTGGACGTCCGCATCACCGACCGCGGACCCTACAGCGGCAACCGCATCATCGACCTGAGCCGCGCCGCGGCGGAAGAGCTCGGCATGTTGGGCATGGGGCTGAAGGAAGTTGTGCTGCTGGTGCCGGAGTCCACACCGGAGGTCGCGACGACACCCGCGCCTGCGGTCCGGAAGCGCCCGCCTGCAAGGCGGCGCCCAGCGGCGCCGCGTACGCCGCGCTGAATCGCCCCGCTGACGAGGCGCGCTCGCTCAATTCACAAAAGTCACGTCGTCCCTGGCCTGCGGCGGGATCTTGATGGCCAGCGCCTTGACGGGCCCGCTGGTCACCAGCGTGCCGCCGTGTGCCGTGCCTTTGGGAATGATGATCAGCGTGCCCGGCTTGAACTCCTTGCGCTCGCCGCCCAGCCACATGGCACCGCTGCCTTCGATGATGTACTGGATCTCGTCGGTTTTCGGGTGAATGTGTTTGGCCACATTGCCGGACTGAATGCCGATGGTGGCGTTGTCGGTGATGACCAGCCCTTTCGCATTCATTTCAGGGTTTGGGGTGCCGGGAATGTCGCCGTGCTTGAGCGCCGCAAGGTCAATCATCGCCGGCGCCAGGGGCACGGCCTGCGCATGCGCATCGGGCAGGGCGTGCTGGGCCAGCGGCGACAGCGCAATCCCGGCCACAAAGGCAACGGTGACGGAAAAGCCGAGGACGGTGGTGGTGTGGCGCATGGAATCCTTTTTGTGGGGTGTTGTGTATGGGCGGGCCAGTATGCCCATGTTGCGACGGGCTTGCCAATAGCGGTGACCCGACCCGGCAACCGGTCGTTTCGTTTCAGCGCAAATCCCGCTGCCACAGCTTGGGTTGTATGTTGGGAGTGCTATATATTTGATAGCTTATTGCGCTTGTCTGGATTGGCCTGAAGGCTGTTTTCATGCTGAAAATAGCCTTGAAACCGGCGAAAAACAGCTTTAGCTCGCACATGAACGTTTGCGGGGCCGCTTTTGACGCTGTTTTGGGGCTTTTTCACGCATGAGATTGGCCTCTAGCCCAATAGATACAAACGCAAGCAGCTACGAATTCGATAGCAACCTGCCAGCACAAACTGGTGTCGGGTCAGGTCAGCGTTCGACGGCTACACCCGATTTCACCCGGCTGCACACAAGGTCAATCCGGTCGCCAGCGCAAATCGTTTCAATTTATTAGAATTTCAGTAATTCCTGAAAATTCAATAAACCAAAGAGGCCCTGCGCCATGAACCTTGCCCCCTTAACCCAGCGATTTGTCCTCCATTTCGGTGAAATGGGCAGCCGTTGGGGCATTAACCGGACTGTTGGGCAGATTTATGCCTTGCTGTACGTCTCGCCACGGGCCCTGAATGCCGACGAAATCGGCGAGGCGCTGGCGTTTTCGCGCTCCAACGTCAGCATGGGGCTGAAGGAATTGCAGTCGTGGAACCTGGTGCGGCTGCAGCACCTGCCGAACGACAGGCGCGAGTATTTCAGTGCGCCGGAAGACGTCTGGGCCATCTTCCGCACACTGGCCGAGGAACGCCGCAAGCGCGAGATTGACCCGACGCTTTCCATGCTGCGCGATGCGCTGATGGAACACCCGGCCAACCAGGACGACATTCACGCCCAGGCGCGCATGAAGCAGATGCACGATTTGATCGAGCTGATGACAGGCTGGCTGGCCGATGTGCAGAAGATGGACTCGGCCACGCTGATGAGCCTGATGAAGATGGGCGCGAAGGTGCAGAAGCTGCTGGAGGTCAAAGACAAGGTCGCCAGCAGCATGAAGGCCGGTTTGACAGGCCGCACCGCATCCAGCAAAGTGGCGGCGAAGCCTTCCGGCGAGCTTCCCGGCCCAGCAGCACCCGCTGCCAACCTTCCCGACGAAAACAGGAGTTGATGATGGACGGTTTAGACGCATTCCTGTTGGCCCGCATCCAGTTCGCGGCCAACATCACCTTCCACATTCTGTTTCCCACCATCAGCATTTCGCTGGGCTGGGTGCTGCTGTACTTCAAGCTGCGCTTCGTGAAAACCAAAGCGCAATACTGGATGGACGCCTACCAGTTTTGGGTGAAAATTTTCGCGCTGACCTTTGCCCTCGGTGTGGTCAGCGGCATCACCATGAGCTTCCAGTTCGGCACCAACTGGCCGGGCTACATGCAGAAAGTGGGCAACATCGCCGGGCCGCTGCTGGCCTACGAAGTGCTGACGGCCTTCTTTCTGGAGGCCACCATGCTGGGCGTGATGCTGTTTGCGCGTGAACGCGTGAGCGAAACCATGCACACCATCGCCACGCTGCTGGTGGCGGGCGGCACCACGCTGTCGGCTTTCTGGATATTGGCGCTCAACTCCTGGATGCAGACGCCGGCGGGTTTTGAAATGATCAACGGCCAGGCGCATGTGACGAGCTGGTTCGAGGTGATCTTCAACCCGTCCTTTCCTTACCGTCTCACGCACATGCTGCTGGCGTCGGGGCTGACGGTGGCATTTCTGGTGGCGGGTGTTTCGGCCTACCGCTGGCTGCGTAACGATCGCGGGGCAGAAGTCATGGCCGGCCTGAAGACGGGCATCTACATGGCTGCGATGCTGATTCCGCTGCAGATCGTCGCGGGCGATCAGCACGGCCTGAACACGATGGAACACCAGCCGGCCAAGCTGGCCGCCATGGAAGGCATCTGGAAGACCGAAAAAGGCGTGCCCGCGATTCTGTTCGCATTGCCGGACGAAAAGGCCAAGGCCAACCACTACGAAATCGCAATTCCCAAGCTGGCCTCGCTCTACCTCACCCATTCGCTGGACGGCGAAGTCAAGGGCCTGGACCAGTTTGAAGGCAAGCACCCGCCGGTGGCGCCGGTGTTCTGGGCCTTTCGCATCATGGTCGGGGTGGGCGTTCTGATGCTGCTGGTCAGCTGGGCCAGCGTGCTGCAACTCGCCCCATGGAAGAAACAGGCCCCCACGCTCCCCGCTTCGCGTGGGTCGCTGCCCCCCGAGGGGGCTGGCCTTGCTTGGGGCGGCCCGGCGCTGGCGGCCGTGTCCCCGGCGCGCACGCTCACGGTGTGGCATGCCCGCGTGCTGGTGGCCATGACCTTTTCCGGCTGGATCGCGCTGGTCGCCGGCTGGTATGTGACCGAAATCGGCCGGCAACCCTGGCTGGTGACGGGCGTGCTGACGGCAGCCGATGCCGCCTCAAAAGTGCCGGCGCCACGCATTGCGTTGACGCTGACGCTCTACCTCGCGCTGTATGCGGTGCTGCTGGTGTCTTATGTGTCGGTGGTTTTCTACCTCGCGCGGCACAGGAAACATGCGGACAAACCGTTCGGCGATGACAGCACCGCCGGCGCGACCGAGAAGGAACTCAACGTCGTGAACTACCCCGAAAAAGAAGGAGCTCCCCATGCTTGACCTTGCCCCTGACCTGACGCAAGCCGCCGGCTGGATGCCCATCGTCTTCCTGGTGGTGATGGGCCTGGCCATGCTGGCCTATGTGATTCTTGACGGCTACGACCTGGGCGTGGGCGTGTTGATGCGCACCGCCGGCGATGACGACAAGGACACCATGATCGCCAGCATCGGCCCCTTCTGGGATGCCAACGAAACCTGGCTGGTGCTGGGCGTAGGCATCTTGCTCACGGTGTTTCCGTTGGCGCATGGCGTCATCCTGGGTGCGCTGTATTTGCCTGTGGCGTTCATGCTCATCGGCCTCACGCTGCGCGGTGTGGCCTTTGACTTCCGCGTAAAGGCGCGCGCCAGCCACAAGCCGCTGTGGAACCGCATGTTCTACACCGGCTCGCTGCTGGCAAGCTGGTCACAGGGTTACATGCTGGGCTCGCTGATCACCGGTTTTGCGGCGACCTGGTGGACCATCGTCTTCAACGCGGTCATCGGCGCGGCGCTGGTCGCGGCGTATTGCCTGCTCGGCGCCGGCTGGCTCATCATCAAATCCGAAGGCGAATTGCAACTGCAAGCCGTGCGCTGGGCCAGGCGCAGCCTCCTGTTCACTGTGATCGGCATCGGCGCCATCTCGGTGGCCACACCGCTGGTGAGCCGGAGCATTTTCGACAAATGGTTTTCGTTTCCGAACATCGTGCTGCTGCTGCCAATCCCGGCGGCCACGGCGGTGCTGTTTGGCGTGATTTTCCGCAGCCTGCAGCGCCTGCCGGTGCGGCTGGCACAAGGCAATGAATACGGCGCATGGGTACCTTTTGGTGCGACGGTGGGCGTGTTTTTGCTGGCCTTCTACGGCCTGGCTTACAGCCTCTTCCCGTGGCTGGTGATCGACAAGCTGACGATCTGGCAGTCGGCCAGCGCGCCCGAGGCCATGGGCGTGATCCTGGTCGGTGCAGCGGTGGTGCTGCCGATGATCATCGGCTACACCGTGTTCGCTTACCGTGTGTTCTGGGGCAAGAGCACTGCATTGAAGTATTAGCCCCACGGTCGCTCACTGCGTGTAGCTCCCTGCCCCCAAGGGGCCGCTGCGCCTGCGGCCCGGCAAAGCCGAAAAATGGGCACACCCCTATCGGGCTCACTGCGTGTAGCCCTTTTCCCCTTGCAGGGGACAGTGCCTGCGGCCCGGCAAAGCCGGTTCCGCGGCCCCTGCTGAGTTAAAGAGTTCTTTGGGCATTACCAGTGGGGGCCGAGGGTCCGGCTTTGCCGGCCCCAGGCGCCGCCCCCTGGAAGGGGGAACAGGCCACACGAAGTGAGCCTGGACGGGGGGTGGGCCTTTTTTCACAGGCTGATTTCAGGTGCGGGCGCAATACTTTCCAGTTCGAGCAGAAAGGCTTCGGCTGATTCGTAGCGGTGCTCGGGGCTTTTGGCCATCAGCTTGTTGACGACGCCTTGCAATTCCGCATGCACTTCGGGAAGTGCGGGGGTATCGGCATTCAGGTGTTTGGCCAGCAGCAGCTCGAGCGATTCGGCAACGTAGGGCCGACGGTTGGCCAGCATTTCGAACAGCATCACACCCAGGCTGTAGAGGTCGGACTGCGCCGTCACTTTGCGACCGGTGGCCTGCTCGGGGCTCATGTAGTAGGGCGTTCCCACGACGTCGCCGTGGTGGGTTTGGGTCAGGCCCATGCTGGGGGCCTGCAGCATGGATTTGGCGATGCCGAAGTCGGCCAGCGCCACGCTGCCGTCGGCGCGCAGCATGACGTTTTCAGGCTTGATGTCGCGGTGAACAATGCCGTGCGCGTGGATGGCCGACAGCGCCTGGGCGACCTCGCGCGCCACCGTCAGCGCCTGCGAGCGGGCCAGGTCGGGCCCGAACAGGCTGCGCAGGTCACCGCGTTCGAAGTACTCCATCGCGATGTAGGCGTGCTCGTCGGTGAATCCCTGGTCGTAGATCTTGATCACGTGCGGATGGTCGATCTTGCAGAGCAGGGCGTATTCCTGGATGAAGCGCACCAGGTGTTCCGAGGCTTCCTTGCCCCGAGAGTCCAGCACTTTGAGCACGATCGGCAGGCCGTCGGATTCACGTTCGCTCAGGTAGACCTCGGTCATGCCGCCGGCGCCGATCTTGCGCGTGATGCGGTAGCCTTTGAGGCGTACCGCCTCGCTGCTGGCGTCAAAGCGCAGGTCTTTCAGCGCCGAGAGCTTGGCGTCCAGCGCGCCCTTGACCGCGCGTGCGGTGATGTCCGAATTGGCGCGCACGGCGTCGCTGATCTCGCTGGCGCGCTCGGTCAGGCTGGCCATGCCATGGATCTTGTCGTCCATGGTGGTGATGAGGCCTGTGACCTCGGCCACATCGATGGCGAGGTTGCGCCCGGGCAGCGAGAGCGAGGTGTGGATGCCGGTCTGGATGCCGGTGCCGGCTTCGCCGAGCGTCTGCTCGCTGGCCATCACTGTCCAGCCCTTTTCTTCGGTGGCGTCTTCCAGCCGCGAGGCCAGGGTTACGGTTTCGCCCACGGGCGTGAGTTCCTTGGTCTGCTGCGTGCCGAGCTGGCACAGCGTGACGGCGCCGCTGTGGATGCCGATGCCCATGGCAAACGGCGGCAGCGCGCGGCCGCCGAAGCGCTGCTCCAGCCAGTCGCGGAATTCGTGCGTGGCCAGTGCCATGGCAAGGGCCGCAGAAATAGCGCGGCGCGGGGCCGGCAGCGGCGAACCGGTGAGGGTGTCGACAAACACCGCCATCAGCCCATCGCCGACAAACTTGATGTGCCGACCACTGTTTTTCAGTACCGGTTCGGAGATACGTTCAAAATATTCGGTGAGCAGTTGCGACACTTCCGCAGCATTGAGTTTTTCAGCCAGCGAGGTGAAATTGCGGATGCTGGCCACCAGCACAGTGGCATTGGCCAGTTCTTCGGTTTGCGCGCTGGCCGGAATATCAACCGGTACGCTGTCGGGACGGCTGCCGCTGATGCGGCTGGCAAAAGCTGCACGCAGGCGTTCTTCGCCGGCGGCAACACCCGAGTCGATGGCTTCACGCACCCGTGCTTTTTTCTTCAGCTGTGCATTGACGGCGTCGAGCAGTTCTGCGCGGCTGAAGGGTTTTGACAAATAATCGTCGGCGCCGGCCGTCATGCCGCGGCGCATGCTCTCGCGGTCGTCCAGCGCGGTCAGCAACATGAAGGGGGTGTTGACCAGCAGCGGGTCGGCGCGCACGGCTGCCAGCAGTTCAAAGCCGTTCATGCCGGGCATGCCGACGTCGGAGACGATCAGGTCGGGGCGGCTTGCGCGGGCCTGCTCCAGGCCTTGCCGGCCGTCTGCGGCCGCGGCCGTTTCAAAACCTTCAAGCTTGAGCAGCCGCACGATGTTGCTGCGGATGGCGTCGTCGTCCTCAACGATCAGGATCAGGGTCATGGGGTTCCTTGAGAAATGGGCAGGCTGATCGTGAACTGTGTGCCCGTTCCCGGCATGCTTGCCACCTCGATTTTGCCGTGATGCAGGTCAACGGCGTGTTTGACAATGGCCAGGCCCAGTCCGGAACCCTGGCGGTTGCCTACATTGGAGCCGCGGTGAAAGCTCTCGAACAGGCGCGGCAGGTCCGAGGGCGGAATGCCGATGCCTTCGTCACTGACGCGCAGGATCAGGTGGTCCCCGGACTCGTCCTGCCGGCGGTCCAGCGTGAGCACCACCACACTGCCGGCGGGCGAATATTTGCAGGCGTTGGCCAGCAGGTTGCTGGCAATGTGCCGGACCAGCCGTTCGTCGAGCATGACCAGCTGTGAAAAAGCGTCGTGGCCGATAGGGGCTTCAAATTCAATCGCATGCTGGCCGGCGTCGCTGGTGTGCATTTCGGTCACGAGCTTGCGGCACAGCGCCGCGATATCCAGCGGTTTCAGGTTGAGCTTGAGTTTGCCGGCGTCGGCCTGCCCGACGGTGAGCATGTCTTCAAGCATGCCCTGCATGCGTTTGACCGCGATCACCAGGTCGGCCATGATGTCCTGGCGCTCGCGGTGCGTGATTTTTTCGCCGTAGTGTTCGATCAACTCTGCGGACGACAGGATCGTGGCAAGCGGCGTTCGGAATTCATGCGAGGCCATCGACACAAAGCGCGTTTTCAGCTCACCCAGCTCGCGTTCGCGCGCCAGGGCCCGCCGGGCTTCTTCGTCGGCTACCTTGCGCCGGGTGATGTCCACGTAAGTCCACACCGAGCCTTCCTGCGGGCGGTTGCGGTCGAGCGCCGAGCCGTCAAGCTGAACCCAGATCAGCTCACCGCTTTTGCGGCGCATGCGCGTTTCCAGCGAGAACGATCCGGTTTGCGCGATCTGCGCGTAGGCGAGTTCGCCGGTACGTTCGAAGTCCTCGTCACTGGGATAGTGAACGCGCGTTTCCTGGCCCAGCAGTTCGGCGGGGCTGTAGCCGAGCATGGCCGCCAGCGTGCGGTTCAGCCACTGGTGGCGCCGGCTTTTGAGGAAGGTGACGCCGACGGCGGTGGTTTCGAGGATGGCTTCGCGCTGCGTCAGCGCGGTCTTGAGTTCTTCGTCCAGCCGGCGGCGCTCGCTGATGTCGGACATGAGCACGAGCAGGGCAGGTTCGCCGTCCCATTCAATGCGCGTGCCGTAGATGCTGGCCCATCCGGTGCGCAGGTCCGGCGCCATGGTCTCGCGCGGTGGCGTGATGAAGCGGGCCTCGTAGGCGCTGACCATGGTGCCTGACTGCATGAGCTCGCGCTGGCGTTGCACCATGCCGCGGTCGTCGGGATGGATCAGGTGCATGGACGGCAGCCCGGTGAGCGTCAGGCCGAACATGGCCTGGGCGCTGGTATTGGAAAAGCGCACGATGCCTTTTTGCACCACCAGGATCACGTCGTTGACGTTTTCCACGACCGCCCGGTAGCGCTCGGCGGCTGATCGGGTCAGGGCCTCGAGTCTTTTGCGCTCGGTGACATCTTTCAGGAAAAAAAGGTCCGCCGGCGCACCTTCCCAGTCCACCAGCACGCCATTGATTTCCACCCAGGAAATCGTGCCGTCGTCGCGCTGGAATCTCGCCTCAAAAGCCGGGACGACGTTGCCGGCGGCGCGCAGCTTGTGCTTGCCGGAAACAAAGTTGCGGTCTTCCGGATGGATGAACTCGATCATGGGCCGGTCGGCCATGGTGCCAGCCTCTGTACCCAGCAAGGCCAGGCATGGCGGATTGGCAAAACGGAGCAGGCCTTCCTGCCCGACGCAGATGTTTTCGGTCGCGAGGTCCACCATGGTCTGGTAGCGCGCCAGCGATGCACGAAGCTCCTGGGTGCGAAGCGCCACCCGGCGCTCGATTTCATGCTCCATGTCCTCTGGCGTGCCCATCGCCATCCCGCTTGCTGAGTCGGCGTTGACTCCCTTTTCCGCCGGTCTGGCCGTTTTCCCACGCACGCGCGGTCCACGGCCCGGCGTATCCGGGGCGGCGGATGGGAGAGCTTGAGCCTGGACGGGCATGTTAGTGGTGGAGCACCGAGGGAGCGGGGAGAGCCAAGAGGAAAGGAAGAAAAGAAAGCGGAAATCAGGACACAGGAAGCAGGGGAAACACAGCGGGACAATGGAGGCGCAGACTTTGGGAAAGTTTACGGGGCAACCTTGCCACAACTCACTGCGGCGGTAAAGACAGGAAAGTCTGGGCGCACAACACAGCCAACCTGGCATAACCGGCTGGCGGTGCCGGCTGCCATGCTCCCCTTGCAGGGCGTCGTCCTGAAAGCCCTAGCCGCCATGCTCCAGCGTGAAGCCGGCATTGCGGTCTTGCCCCAGCAGGGCCACCATTTGCGGCAAGGCCGCTTGCAGCTCTGCCTTGAGGGTGTGGGGCGGGTTGATGACAAACATGCCGCTGGCAGGAAGGCCTGGCCGCACCACGTCACCGGCGGTATCTGTTGTTAATTTGCTCGATTTCACCGTTAAAGCGGCATTCAGCCAGCTTCGGCTGGCTTTCACGGCCAGCGTCTTGAGCTTGCGGGGCAAGTCATGGGCTTCCGGCCGCGGAATGATGGGGTACCAGACGACATAGGTGCCAGTGGCGAAGCGCTTGACGGCGTCTGCCATGCAGGCCGACACACGCGCATAGTCGCTTTTCATTTCATAGCTGGGGTCACACAGCACCATCGCCCGGCGGGCGGGTGGCGGCAAAAAGGTTTTCAGCGCTTCAAAGCCGTCTTCGCGCGAAACCGCCACCTGGCGGCCGACACCCAACTGTTCAATGTTGCCGGAAAGCGACTTGAAATCGGTGGGATGCAATTCAAACAATTTGAGCTTGTCGCGCCCGCTCAGGAATTGCTGCTCGATGAAAGGGGAGCCCGGATAGATCTTCAGGTGCGCGATGTCGCCGCTTTCGGCGAATTGCGGGTTCAGGCCGCGCAGCAGGTCGATGTAGTCCTGCAGTGCGGGCGCCCAGCCGCCTGCGGCTGGTTTGGCGGTGGCGGGTTTTGCTATGGTTTTAGGAGCTGCTTGCGCACGCTGTACTTGGGCTGGAGCCGGCTTTGTCTGGGAAACAGGTTGGGAAAGCAGTCTGAAAATGCCTTCTTGAGCTTCCCCGCTGGTTTCGGTGTAATCTCCGTCAAGCCGGTACAGGCCCGCGCCTGCATGTGTGTCGATCACGGTCAGCGCCGTGTCTTTCTGGGTCAAATACTTCATCAACGCGATCAGCGTGGTGTGCTTGAGCACGTCGGCGTGGTTGCCTGCGTGGAAGGCGTGGCGATAGGAAAACATGGGTCTATCCTACCTTCTTGCATGGGGGAAATGCCTCATACCCGGCTGAATATTGACGCAAGTCCTTGATTTTTCATATAATCGTGGGCTCTGCAGCGCCTAGTGGTTCCGCGGCAGAGCTTGAAATACTGCCTAAGAGGTTCTCATCAGAAGAACACCGACCGCAGAAAAGAACCCGACAAACCATTTTTTCGAAAGAAAACTCATGAAAACGTTCAGCGCAAAACCCGCTGACGTGACGCACGAGTGGTTTGTGATTGACGCGACCGACAAGGTCCTCGGACGAGTAGCCAGCGAAGTTGCTCTCCGTTTGCGCGGCAAACACAAGGCCATTTATACGCCTCACGTCGATACCGGTGACTTCATCGTCATCATCAATGCAGCCCAGCTGCGCGTCACCGGCGCCAAGTCGACTGACAAGATCTACTATCGCCATTCCGGTTATCCAGGCGGCATCACTGCCACCAATTTCCGCGACATGCAAGCCAAGCACCCCGGCCGCGCTTTGGAAAAAGCCGTCAAGGGCATGCTGCCCAAGGGCCCGCTCGGCTACGCCATGATCAAGAAACTCAAGGTGTACGGTGGTGCAGAGCACCCGCATACCGCCCAACAGCCTAAAGTGCTGGACATCTAAGGAGCCATTGATGATTGGTGAATGGAACAATGGCACCGGCCGTCGCAAATCCAGCGTCGCCCGTGTGTTTATCAAAAAAGGCACCGGCAAGATCACGATCAATGACCGTGACATCCAGGTGTTCTTCGGTCGTGAAACCTCGATCATGATCTGCCGCCAGCCCCTGTTTCTGACGAACCACGTCGAGACGTTTGACATCATGGTCAACGTCCACGGCGGCGGCGAGTCCGGCCAGGCCGGCGCAGTGCGCCACGGTATCACCCGTGCCCTGATCGATTACGACGCAACGCTCAAGCCGGCCCTGAGCCAGGCTGGCTTTGTGACCCGCGATGCACGTGAAGTCGAACGTAAAAAAGTCGGTTTCCGCTCAGCTCGCCGCCGCAAGCAGTTCAGCAAGCGCTAATCCGCTCTCGCTGTTCCCCAAAAGCCGCCTGGTTCACCTGGCGGCTTTTTTCATGGCCGAAGCATTTGTGTGGCGCCCGCAACGCCCTGTCAATGCTTTGTAAGCGTTTAGTTTTCCTGATGCAAAGCCTTACCCGGCTTTACGGCTGAATCGGGCGGTTCAGCGGATGTCTGCGTGCACAATGCAGCTCCTCGAACCGAAAACTGCAGGGCCCCCGATTTGAAATTTCGCCTGTTTCGCCGCCGGCTGACGATCAGCTCCCCGCGCATGTCGGTGCGCAGCTCGCTCCCCTGGCCCTTGCGGTGGATCGCCGGTGCCCTGATGCTGGGTTTTTCCGCAGCGGTCGCCCTCTGGGCCTTCGAGTTCGGCAAGGGGATTGCGGGCGTGGATACCGATGCCAGGGAAGAGATCAGCGTGTTGCGTCAGGAAGTGGTCACTTTGCGTGCAGACCGCGACAGGGCGCAATCGATTGCCAATACTTCAGGCAGCCTGCTCACGGCCGAAAAAGCGGTGCAGGAAAAGATGATGAGCCAGATCCGGCAGCTGGAGAGCGACAACCGCAGCCTGCGTGACGACCTGGGATTCTTTCAGAAGCTTTTGCCGGCTGGTAGCGCCGAGGTTGTCGCCATCCGCAGCCTGCAGGCCGAGGTATTGTCGGGAACCCAGCTCAAATGGCAGGTCCTGGTGATCCAGCCCGTCAAGGGTGCACCTAATTTCAACGGGAAACTTGATCTGACGGTTCATGGCACGCAGGACGGAAAACCCTGGACGATGACTTTGCCCGGCGGACCGCAAACTTTACAGTTCAAACAGTACCTTCGTGTGGAAGGTGTCCTCGACTTGCCCCCCCAAGCCATGGTACAAACAGTTACAGCTAAAGTCATTGAGGGGACAGCGGTCAGATCTGCCCAGACCTTCAAGCTTTGAGAATTCCCCCCGATTTCCCTTCCACCGCCACCCCCAGCACAGGAACCTTTGTATGTTTGGAAAAAAGAAGCAGCCGCCCATCAAAAGCCTGATCGCCCAAGGCAGCTGCATTGAGGGCAACCTGAAATTCACCGACGGCCTGCGGATCGACGGTGAAGTGATCGGCGACATCCGCGCCGCCGAAGGCAGCTCCAGCATTCTGGTGATCAGCGAGTCCGCCATCGTGACTGGCCATATTCATGCCGACCATGTGATCATCAATGGCCGGGTGATGGGCCCTGTCCACGCATCCGAGCTGCTTGAATTGCAGCCCAAAGCCAAAATCGAGGGCGATGTGTCTTACAAGGCGCTTGAAATGCACCAGGGTGCCGTCATCTTTGGACAGTTGCGCGCTACAAGCCACGCGGAGCTGGAAGAAAAACCCACGCTCAAACTGGCCGCCAACAACATCTGATTGATTGGGGTTAATTGAGCGAGTAAGCGCTCACAAATAGACCGCACGGCCTAACACGCATGGGCGTTATGGTTGATTGAATTGCTGTACTATTTGCCCATAAGTGTCGCCAGAGGCCTGAACGCCTCGAATCGCGAACCCTGATTCGCTTTATGTATTGGAGTCCCCATGAGTGCCGTTGCCGAAAATATCCAGACCGAAATGCCCGCGCCCTTTGTCTTCACCGACAGCGCCGCGTCCAAAGTGGCTGAGCTGATTGCCGAAGAAGGCAACCCGGATCTGAAGCTGCGCGTCTTTGTGCAGGGCGGGGGCTGCTCCGGTTTCCAGTACGGTTTCACCTTCGATGAAATCACCAACGAAGACGACACCACCATGACCAAAAATGGCGTGTCCCTGCTGATCGACGCCATGAGCTACCAGTATCTGGTGGGCGCCGAAATCGACTACAAGGACGACCTTGAAGGCGCGCAATTCGTCATCAAGAACCCCAACGCCACCAGCACCTGCGGTTGCGGATCCAGCTTCTCGGCCTGAGGCGGAACTCAACGCCTTCGCTTTAAAAGCCGCCTTCGAGGCGGCTTTTTGCTGTCCGGCCATCCTCTTGTCTTCTTGATTCCCCATGCGGTGAACCAAGTTCGCCCTTTCGCATCTCTCATCCATGCAGGCAGAAGAAAAATCATTGCGCATGCTGCTTTGGCTCGTAGCCATCGGCTTTTTCATGCAGACGCTGGACGCTACCATCGTCAACACCACCTTGCCGGCCATGGCCCGCAGCTTTGGCGAAAGCCCTTTGCGCATGCAGTCGGTGGTGGTGGCCTATTCCCTCACCATGGCCATGCTGATCCCCGCGTCCGGCTGGATCGCCGACCGCTTTGGCACGCGGCGGGTGTATGTGGGGGCGATCTCGCTGTTCGTCATTGGCTCCATCGCCTGCGCGCTGTCCGGCAACCTGATGCAGCTGGTGGCGGCGCGGGTGGTGCAGGGGATGGGCGGGGCGCTGCTGCTGCCGGTGGGCCGGCTGGCGGTGCTGCGCGCCTTTCCGCGTGAGCGCTTTTTACAGGCCATGAGCTTCATTGCCATTCCGGGCCTGGTTGGCCCGCTGATCGGGCCCACGCTGGGCGGCTGGCTGGTCCAGGTGGCTTCCTGGCACTGGGTGTTCCTCATCAACATTCCGGTGGGGGTACTGGGCTGCGTGGCGACGCTTTTCTACATGGAGGACAACCCACGGCTTCAAATGCCGCGTTTCGACTTGCCGGGCTACCTTTTGCTGGCCTTCGGCATGGTGGCCGTGTCGCTGGCGGTGGATGGGCTGTCGGGCCTGGGCCTGAAACAGGCCAGCGTGCTGGTGCTGCTGGTGTTTGGCATGGCCAGCCTTACCGCGTACTGGCTGCATGCCGCCAAACGGCCTGACCCGTTGTTTTCGCCGCGGCTGTTCTCGATTCCCACACTCAGCATCGGACTGCTGGGCAATTTGTTCTCACGCCTGGGCAGCTCGTGCATGCCTTTCCTGGTGCCACTCCTGCTGCAGGTCAGCCTGGACTATTCGCCGTTGCAGGCGGGGATGATGATGGTGCCGGTTGCCGTGGCGAGCATGCTGGTCAAGCGCGTCACCACACCGCTGATCACGCGCTACGGCTATCGCAGGGTGTTGGTGAGCAACACCGCGCTGGTGGGCCTGACGATGGCGAGTTTTGCTTTCGTGACGCCGGCGCAGCCGCTGTGGCTGCACATCCTCCAGCTGGCGTGTTTTGGCGCGGTCAACTCGATGCAATTCACGGCGATGAACACCGTGACCCTGCGTGACCTGGACAGCAGCATGGCCAGCAGCGGCAACAGTTTGCTGTCGATGGTGCAGATGCTGGCGATGAGCATGGGCGTGGCCGCCGCGGGCGCGGTGCTGGCCGCTTTCACCGGCTTCTTCGGCGCGGGCGAGGCTGTGCAGACGCTGCATTCCTTCCAGGCAACGTTCGCCGCGATGGGGCTGATCACGCTGGCGTCGGCGGGGATTTTCTGGCAGCTGTCGCCGCAGGTGAGGGTGGTGAAGAAGGCTGAAGCGACCGAGGCTTCGGGGCAGGGCTAGTTTTATCTGCCGGCAGCCGCGTCAACTCACCAGTGCCAAGGCTGCAAAGTCCCCGACCCGTTCGCCCAGCCCGGCCGTCACCAGTTCAACGCCATCCGTCAGGGCGGGCAGCTTGCCCTGTATCTGGGCCCGAAGGCGCGGCAAAAGATAGTCGTGGTGATTCAGGAACACGCTCCCTCCGAGGCTGATGCGCTGGAGATCCAGCGTGACCACAAGGTTGTAAAGGGCGCGACCCATCACCCGGCAAAGCTCGTCGACCATCACCGTTGCGCTGGCATCGCCCGCGCGCGCGGCGGCAAAGAGGTTGATCGCGCCGGCGTGGCCCGCGCCGGCAAACCGCCGCTCTATCGCATTGCCGGCCACCAAGGCTTCCAGGTCGCCGATATTGCCGCAGCCGCACAGCGCGTCATGGCTGTCGCTCACAAACATGTGGCCGGCGTGGCCCGCATTGCCGTGCTTGCCGTGCAGCACCCGGCCATCAACACACAGGCCAACGCCGACGCCGGTGCTCCAGGTCACATAGGCGCAGTGCTCCAGACCCTGCAGGGCGCCCCAGCGGCGCTCGGCCTCGAGTGCGGCGATGCCGTCGTTTTCTACGCGTACGTTGGGAAAGGCCTGGCGCAGCGGTGCTTCCAGCGGCACGCTGAGCCAGTCGTTGGGCAGGCCACGCGCCTTGCCGGCCATGCCGCCGCAGATGTTTGGGGTTGTCAGCTCGATCAGACCGTCGTGCAGCGCAAACGGTCCGCACGATGCGACGCCCACTGCCGAAACGGCTGAGGGATCGATGCCCGCCTCGGCGCAGCTGCGTGCCATCAACACCAGAACCTGCTGGCCCAGTGCGTCGCGGCTGCCCTGTTTGACGGTGGCTTCGGTCACCCGGCCCCGCACGCCGTGCTCATCGGCCACGCTGACGGCCACCTTGGTTCCGCCTACGTCAACGCACAGCAAGGGTGCGGAGCCTTTGGGCAGCACGGGAATCTGAACGGGTGTCGGGAAGGGGGAGTTTGCGTTCAAGGCCGGGTCTCCAGAGGTGGGCCGATGGATGGATCAGTCAATGCGCATTGAGGATAGATGCTATCTGTCATCAGAGGGGGTGCGCGTAGTCTTTTGGCGTGATTTGTTTCATATGAGTTTGGCAACCAGCGTGGCGATCAGGCTCAGCAACACCGTGGTCGCCAATGGAATAAACCATTCCCGGCCAAACAGCCTGAAGCGGAAATCGCCAGGCAGCCTGCCGAAGCCCAGCTTGTGCAGCCAGGGCGTGAGGCCGCTGATGACTACCAGGACCAGGAAAATCACGATCATCCAGCGAATCATGGAGGTGCTTTCATGTGGGGCATTGTGGCGTGGGGCTCTACAGGGTGTGGCTTCTGTCGCCCTGAGAAAACCCCGATGCTTCCCATCCTGAATAAGGAGCGTCCGGAGAATCCACCGCAAACCCGATCACCTTGAACAGCTCACCCATTTCATGTTCGTTCACCAGCTTTTGCAGCATCGCCCGGTCCTGCAGGCTGGCGTTTTCCATGCCGTCCAGCAAGCCGCAATTGAGCAAAAACCGCCCCTGGCTGGTATAGCCCAGCACCTGCAGGCCGGCTTCCTGCCCTGCCAGGGCAACGCCGGTGAAGTTGACATGCGCCGTGATGTCCTTGTTGCCCACATCCGCCAGCGTATCGGCATCGGCCAGGTGGCCGCGGTGGCACATCAGCGTGCCCATGCTGCGTTGCGGATGGTAGTACTCGTGTTCGGGGAAGCCGTAGTCGAGCAGGAACACGGCGCCGGCGTCCAGCCGGTCGGCCAGTGTCCGCATGAAGCCTTCCGCCTGCGGATGGATTTCTGTGACGTAATCGTGTTCGCCTTCCACTTCAATGGGAGGCCGGAGATCGGTCGGGCTGTCGGCATGGACAAATCCTCCCTCAAGGCGGGCCACGCCGCGCTCGTGCCAGATGTTGTTGAGCCGCGCGAGCAGCTTCACCGGCATGGCGTCCAGCACTTCGTTGCCCACCACCACGCCCCGCATCTGCGCCGGGAGCTCCGCTACCCAGTCCACCTTGCCGGCAAAAGCCTGCAACCGTTCCTGCTGGCGCTCGCGCAGGCTGCCCGACAAATCGACGATGCGGTACTGCGTGACCGAGTCGCCCAGCGCATCCAGCAACTGGTGCGCCAGGGCGCCCGAGCCGGCGCCGAATTCCCAGATTTCCGTGGTGCCGGTTGCCGCCAGGGCTTCTTTCACCTGCCGGGACAGCGCGCGGCCAAAGTGGGCGGACATCTCTGGGGCCGTCGCAAAATCGCTGCCCGACTGCGGCATCAGGCCGAATTTGCGCGAGGTATTGGCGTAATAACCCCAGCCGGGCGTGTAAAGCGCCATGTCCATGAAACGGTCAAACCCGATCCAGCCGCCGGCAGCGTCAATGGCCTTGGCGATGTGGTCGGCAAGGCTGGTCGGTAAAATGGGGGGATTGGTCGTCTGGGTCATGTTTGTCACCGCCTGCAATTGTCGGCGATACGTCCCTGACCTTTTTGCCAACCCTAACCACCCATGACCCCAACCCCGCCATCATCCCGACCCGTTGTCCTCGTGACCGGCGCCGCCAGGCGGCTGGGCCGCGACATCGCGCTGGCGCTCGCGGCCGGCGGCTGGCAGGTGGCGGTGCATTACCGCAGCTCCGAAGAAGATGCTATTAAAACAGTAGCTGCTTGCGCACAACTGTCGGGCGCTGCAGCCGCTTTTCATGCAGATTTAAACGACGAAACGGCGGTGCGCGGCCTGTTGCCGGCCGTGGTGGAGCGCATGGGCCAGGTCGATGCCGTGGTGAACAACGCCTCGACCTTTGAGCAAGACAGTGCCGCCAGCTTCGGTTTCGCCGCCATGGACCGGCATCTGCACAGCAACACCGGCGCCGCCATCGTGCTGGCCCAGGCCCTGCATGCGCATGTGGCCTCGCGCGGTGCCAGGGGGGCCGTCGTCAACCTGCTGGACCAGAAGCTCTGGAACCAGAACCCCGACTTTTTCAGCTACACGCTTTCCAAGGCCGCGCTGGAAGCGGCCGGCACCATGCTGGCGCTGGCGCTGGCGCCGCAGGTTCGTGTGGTCGGCGTTGCGCCGGGGCTGACGCTGACCAGCCACCTGCTCACCGACGAACAATTCGAGGCCCGTCACAAACTGTCGCCGCTGGGCCGGTCGTCCACCCCCGCCGACGTGGCGGCCGCGGTGAAGTTTGCACTGGAGAACAGCTCCATCACCGGCACCACGCTGCTGGTGGATGGCGGCCAGCACCTGATGAAGTTCGAGCGCGATTTTTCGCTGATGTAAGCCATCGGCAACGGCTTACACATCACCACAACTGACCCACTACAGACTGGCACCATGTTCAATTCCCGGGGCACCCAGATCCTGAACCTCACCGGTTTGCGCTTTGACGCCAACCTGGGCATTCTGGATCACGAAAAAACCGCGCCGCAACCGATCCAGGTCGATGCCGAACTGAACCTGGGCACACAGCCGCTGCTGCCCCATGACGACGACATCCACCATGTGCTGGATTACCGCAAGGTGCGGCAGATCATCATCACCGAATGCACCTCGGAACACGTCAACTTGCTGGAAAGCCTGATCGGCAAGCTGGCGCACCGGCTGATGAAGTTGCCCGGCGTGCTGGGCGTGCGGGTGAAGATCGCCAAACTTGAAATTTTTGACGACTGCGAAGTAGCCATTCGCATCGAGACGGGACAGTGGTGAACGATATGGGAGTGAATGATATGAGTGCTGTTTGGGAAGATGCTGTCGCGGAACACGAGCAGCAGGAAAGCTCCGCGCGCGTGCAAAACAGCATGAAGATCGAGCGCGAAGACCACAAGCTTGAAAAACGCCTGTGCCGCGAAGTCGGCCGCGCCATTGTCGACTTCAACATGATTGAAGAAGGCGACAAGGTCATGGTGTGCGTCTCGGGCGGCAAAGACAGCTACGCCATGCTCGACATTTTGCTGAAGCTGCAAAAGCGAGCGCCCATCAACTTCGAACTGGTGGCCGTCAATCTCGACCAGAAACAGCCCGGTTTCCCGGAGCACATCCTGCCGGACTATCTCGGCAAGCTGGGCGTACCCTTTCACATCGAAAACCAGGACACCTACAGCATCGTCAAGCGCGTGATCCCTGAAGGCAAAACACTGTGCTCGCTGTGCTCGCGCCTGCGCCGCGGCATTTTGTACCGCGTGGCGGGCGAATTGGGCTGTACCAAGGTTGCGCTGGGCCATCACCGCGACGACATGCTGCAGACGTTTTTCCTCAACATGTTTTTTGCGGCCAAGCTCAAGGGCATGCCGCCCAAGCTGGTGAGCGACGACGGCAAGAACATCGTTATCCGCCCCATGGCCTACGTGACCGAGAAAGACCTGACGCGCTGGGCGCAGGTGCGCGAATTTCCCATCATCCCGTGCACGCTGTGCGGCAGCCAGGAAAACCTGCAGCGCAAGCAGGTCGGCAACATGCTGCGCGAATGGGAGAAAAAATTCCCCGGACGGCTGGAGAACATGTTCGCCTCGCTGCAAAACATCGTGCCGTCGCACCTGATGGACAACAAGCGCCACGATTTCAGGGGCATCAAGACAACGGGCATTGCCGACCCGGAAGGCGACAAGGCTTTTGACGCAGAAGAGTTCCGGGAGCCGGTGCCTCCGGGATTGTCCGTGATCGGCGTGCATTCGGGCTGATTGACTTTTTCAACGTTCTTCGTTTTCAACGCATTACCCTGGAGGCCCCATGAGACGTGCACTGGCGATTTTCTTCATGGCAGCCATGGCCCTTGTCATGGCGGGTTGTTCCACCGTGCGCCTGGTCGACAGTGATGTCACTGCCTTCTACAACTGGAACGGCCCGCCGCCTGCGCCTGGCACACCGTATCGCTTTGAGCGCCTGCCTTCCCAGCAGGCCGCCGGCTCGCCGCAGGATGCCGTTGAAGGCATGGCACGCAGCGCCCTGGCCAAGGTGGGAATGGAGCTCAACCCGCCCGTCGCACGCTACAGCGTGCAGATTGTGGCCACCACCCAGATCATCGACCGCGGCCCCTATGGCTACAGCCCCTACGGCGGTTTTGGGTTTGGAAGCGGTGTGTTCATGGGCGGCGGCAGCCGCGGCGTCGGGGTCGGCCTGTCGTTCCCAATCGGCGGCGGAATCTCGGAGCCGACCTATTTCAAGCGCGAGCTGAGCATCGTGATGCGCGACCTTCGCACCAACCAGGTCGCCTATGAAACACGGGCGCTGCACGACGGCGTCTGGTCGGATACCCCGGCTGTGCTGCCCGCCATGCTGGACTCGGCTCTGCGCGGCTTCCCGCAGCCGCCGCCGGGTACGCGCCGCATCAATGTCGAGATTCCCCGATAACAATGGAATCAACGCGCGTCATTGCCATACGTCACGGTGAAACCACCTGGAATGTGGATACCCGCATTCAGGGCCACCTGGACATCCCCCTCAACGACACCGGCCGCCGGCAGGCCGAACGCATGGCGCTCGCGCTGGCCGACGAACCGATCACTGCCATCTACGCCAGCGACCTGACACGCGCCTGGGAAACCGCGGAGTACCTGGGCCGTGTGCTGGGCATCGAGGTGACGCGTGAGGAAGGCCTGCGGGAGCGCGGCTTCGGCGACTTTGAAGGGAAAACCTTTTCGGAGATCGAGGCCCTGCTGCCCGAGCAGTCGATGCGATGGCGCAAGCGGGATCCGGAGTTTGCGCCTGCCGGCGGCGAGTCGCTGCTGGATTTGCGCAGCCGGGTGGTGGCCACCGCCGAGCGTCTGGCGGCCGCGCACCCGGGCGAGCTGATCGCCATGGTCGGCCACGGAGGGGTGATGGATGTGCTTTACCGCGCCGCCACGCGGCTGGACATCCAGGCCCCGCGCACCTGGGCGCTGGGCAACACGGCCATCAACCGCCTGCTCTGGACGCCCCAGGGCTTTTCCCTGGTGGGCTGGGCCGACACGCAGCACCTGGAAAACGACGCACTGGACGACAACGGATTTTCCGGCGGCGATGCCGGCGCCCGTCTCAGCGCACAATAAGCGCAGAATAAACATCAACGCACTCATGAGCACACAGCCGCCCCGCCTGGCCGAACTGATCGGGAAACCGGTCAACGACATCGACACGCCCGCCCTGGTCATCGACCTGGACGCAATGAAGCGCAACCTTGCGCGCATGGCTGAATTTGCCAAGAAGCACAATGTCCGCTGGCGTCCCCATGCCAAGCTGCACAAAAGCGTCGCGCTGGCCAAGGCGCAGATGCGGGCCGGCGCCATTGGCGTGTGCGTGCAAAAAACGTCCGAAGCCGAAATTATGGTGGCTGGCGGTGTGTACAACGTCTACATCAGCAATGAGGTCATCGCCCCGGCCAAGCTGGCCCGTGTGGCGGCGCTCACCCAAAAAGTCGCGGCCCAAGGCGGCCACCTTGCTATTGCGGTGGACAGCACCGAGGGTGTGATCCGTCTGGCGCAGGCCATGACGGAGGCCCGCATCAACAACAAGAATGCGGGTGCCACCGTGATCGACGTGTTTGTGGAAATCGACGTCGGCCAGGGGCGCTGCGGTGTCGAGCCCGGCGCCGCCGCCGTCACGCTGGTGCTGGAAATCCGCAAACACCCTGCGCTGCGTTTTGCCGGCTTGCAGGCCTACCACGGCAAGGCCCAGCACATGCGCAGCGCCCAGGAAAGGCGCGACGCCATTGCCAGGGCGGTGGAGGCCGTGCTCCTGACGCGCAAACTGGTAGAAGCCCAGGGCATCACGGTAGACCTGGTTACGGGTGCGGGCACCGGTAGCCTGATGCTGGAGGCCGCCAGCGGCGTCTACGGCGAACTGCAGGCCGGCTCTTTCATGTTCATGGACGCCGACTACGCCCAAAACGAACGGGACCCGTCGCAGCCGCAGTTCGAACACGCACTGTTCGTCAAAACCCAGGTGATCAGCACGCACGGCAGCCATGCGGTGTGCGACGCCGGCCACAAAAGCCACGCCATTGATTCCGGCCTGCCGCTGGTGCATGCCTTTGACAGCGAAAGCGAGCTGGCCTATTTCAATGGCGGCGACGAGCACGGTATCTTGCGGCCCGCGGGCGACAGCAAGCGCCTGCCGGGCCTGGGTAGCATGCTGTGGCTGATTCCCGGCCACTGCGACCCTACCGTGAATTTGCACGACGCCATGATCGGCGTGGCCGGTGGCCTGCGCCACGGTACGGTGCAGCGCATTTACCAGGTCGACGCCCGCGGCGCGCTGACCTGACTCCCCTGCGCGTAAAACAGCGCGCCTAGAAGTTCACGCCGTAGACTGCATACATCGGCGAGGGCGCGCCATTGATGCGCCCGCCGCGGTACACCGCTTCGCGTGCCGACTGCAGCACGACCCCATTGAGCTCGGCATGCGTGGACGACAGCACCCGTGCATCAAGCAGCTTGCCCTCGGCGTCCAGCAGTGTGATCACGACGACGCGGCCATGGATGCCCTGCGCACGGTAAGCCTGCAAGGCGTCGAGCGCGCCGGGCTTGCGCACGCGCGCGATGGAAATTTTTTGCCCCATACCGTCGCCGTCCTGCACCTGTGGCGCCTGCGGATGATCAGCGTAGAGTTTTCCCATCTGCCGGAACAGCTCGGGGAATTCCGGCAGGCTGGACGTGGAAGCGAGAGGCACGGCTGGATTGGGCGTGCGCGGTCCCGGTGCCGGGACCGCGCAGCCCCCGACCGCCATTGCCCAACAAAACATCAGGCCCGGCGAAATCAGGGAACGGCGAGACATGGCTATTTTTCTCAGGGGTTGGATTTGGATTTGGGCTTGGCGGCACTCACACGCTCGGAAATCCGCGCATCAATGGCCTTGAGCTCCGCGCTGATCACCCGTACGCGGGCCTGGCCGGCTGCGGCGGTGACATCGCCCTGCACGGCACGTGCAGTGGCCAGCTGGATTTGCATCAGTTCCACCATCAGATTGTTGGCGCGCTTGACGTCGCGCATGCCGGCGCCGATTTTGTCATTGGCGGGAATGTCCAGCGGGGCCAGGGCGCGCTGGACGGCCTGGTAACCCGGCAGGTGCCGTGCTTCTATCGCCTGGACAAATTCAGGCTCCGGCATCTTGCCTTCCCGAAAAGCTTTGACGTCGGCCTGAAAGGCTTTCTCCGCGGCTTGCATCGCGGGCAAAATGCGGGTCAACCCGGCCTGGAATTCAAACAGCTGCCGATGGTGCACGGAAGGGGTGGGTGTTGTGACTACCAGTGCGGCCACCGCCATGGCCGACACCAGCGCACCGATGGTTGCCGTTGAAAGCCGCCGCGCCGGCGTGACCGCATCAGCGATCTTCTCTGTCAGCAGCCAGGCCAGTACACATCCCGCAACGAGGCCACCCACGTGAGCGGCATTGTCGATGCCCTGCTGGCTGAAACCCTGGACAAGGGCATAGGCCAGAAAAACCCCCTGGCTGGTCATCACCTTCTTGGTGGTGAGACCGGGTATCTGCCCGCGGTGCTGGTGCATCGCGACCAGCAAGGCCCCCAGGACACCGAACACCGCGCCGGAAGCGCCCACTGAAACCGATTGCTGGGCGGAAAAGTGCAGGCTGAGCGCACTACCGGTGAGTGCGCTGGCCAGATAAATCAGCAGGAACTGGAAATTGCCGTGAAGCCGGTTGAGTTGCCTGCCGGCCTCCCACAGGCCCAGCATGTTCAGCGCGAGATGCAAAAAACCGCCATGCAGGAAAGCGGCCGTCAGCAGGCGCCAGTATTGCCGGTCTTCCACTACCGAGGCCGCCGAATTGGCGCCCCAGGCCAGAAGATCCGACGGCAAGGGCTTCAATGCGTTCAATCCGGAACCCAGATTGGCCAGCCAAACGGCAACATTCAGGCACACGACCAGGTAAAGCGCCCACGTCACGGGCGTGAGCTGTTTGAGCCGGGCCTCAAAGTCCTCGGCCGCCTTGAGTTCTGCCGTTCGTTGTGCCATGGCCTGCATGAAGCCGCGCCCGCCGTAAGCGGCAAAGGCCTGCGTCACAGCCGCTATCGCCTGGGTGTGGTCTTTGGTCTTGATGCTGCTCAATGGAACACCGAGGCGCTTTTTACGGCTGCCCCACCACCATTTTTCGTTCACGTGCGGCGCGAGCGACACGATGATCGACGTGTTGCCTTGCACAGTCTGCGACTCAATGTCGGAAACCTCGGACCACGCGATGCACCTGTTTTTCAATACGGCGGCGCTGATGCCTTCCGGACCCACGCGAAGCGCGGGACGCTTGCTGACAAGCTGCCGCCCGAGAAGCCAGGCAAGCCACAGCAGGCCACCCAGGGAGAACACCCGCCACCCCGGAAAGCCGGTGAACGGGACAAACACGAGCATCAAGGCCGGAATGGCCGCGAGGAACAAAAAGAGGATCGTCAAGGTACCCGTCGTGCTGCGCCACGATGGGGAAAACTCACGCACATAAGCATCGAGAGTGGCGCCGGCAGCTACATCGCCATTCAGCTCTGCCGACGGAACGGTATCCGGAAATTCCATTATTCCCCCTCCTGCCCTTGCCACCCCGGTGAGCGGGCCTGTTTTTCAAAGGTGTTACGCGCCGAAAAAGTCCTGTCCCTGCTGCGGCGGCGCCACGCCCAGGTGGCGGTAGGCGGCCAGCGTGGCGATGCGCCCGCGCGGCGTGCGCTGCAGATAGCCCTGCTGGATCAAATAGGGTTCGATCACGTCTTCGATCGTGTCGCGCTCCTCGCCGATGCTGGCGGCGATGTTGTCCAGCCCCACCGGGCCGCCGTCGAAGCGGTGGATGACAGCCTCCAGCAGCTTTCTGTCCATCACGTCAAAGCCCTGCGGGTCCACGTCGAGCATGGCAAGCGCCTTGTTGGCGATGTCCAGCGAGATGTGGCCGGTGCCCTTCACGTCGGCATAGTCGCGCACACGGCGCAGCAGGCGGTTGGCGATGCGCGGTGTGCCGCGTGACCGGCGGGCAATTTCAAAACCGCCTTCTTCATCCATGGGCGCATTGAGCAGCTTGGCGCTGCGCCGCACGATGCGCGCGAGTTCGTCGGGCGTATAAAACTCCAGCCTCGCGACGATGCCGAAGCGGTCGCGCAGCGGGTTGGTCAGCATGCCGGCGCGCGTGGTGGCGCCCACCAGCGTGAAGGGCTGCAGATCGAGCTTGATGCTGCGTGCCGCCGGGCCTTCGCCGATCATGATGTCGATCTGGTAGTCCTCCAGCGCGGGGTAGAGGATTTCTTCGACCACCGGGCTCAGGCGGTGGATTTCGTCGATGAAGAGAACGTCGTTCTTTTCAAGGTTGGTCAGCAGTGCGGCCAGGTCCTTGGGCTTTTCCAGCACCGGGCCCGATGTTTGCCGCAGGTTCACGCCGAGTTCGTGCGCAATGATGTGGGACAGCGTGGTCTTGCCCAGGCCGGGCGGGCCGAACAGCAGCACGTGGTCCAGCGCCTCGCTGCGCTTTTTGGCCGCGCCAATGAAAATTTCCAGCTGGTCGCGCACCTTGGTCTGGCCGACGTACTCGTCAAACAGCTTGGGGCGCAAGGCGCGCTCGATCGCCTCCTCACCGGGTGAGGCCGGCGCGGCCGACATCACGCGCTTGGTGGGCGGAAAATCACCCGGAGAGAAGTCGTCAGTCTGAATGGTCATGCTGGACTACTTCGGCTATTTAGCCAAGGCCTTCAATGCCAGCTTGATGCCGTCGCTCACGCCAATGTCCTTGGGCAGTGCCTTCAGTGCCAGCGCCGCATCGCGGTCGCTGTAGCCCAGCGCCACCAAGGCCTGCAGGATGTCTGACTGGGCATCGTTGGCGACGCTGACCTGGATACCGATGTCGGCGCCCAGTTTGCCCTTGAGTTCCAGCAACAGGCGTTCGGCGGTCTTTTTGCCGATGCCGGGCACCTTGATGATGCGGCCGGCTTCCTGCTGGGTGACGGCTTGGGCAAGCTCTTCAACACTCATGCCGCTGAGCACGCTGAGCGCGGTGCGCGGGCCCACGCCGGAGATCTTGATGAGCTGGCGAAAGGCTGCGCGTTCGGTGGCGCTGCCGAAACCGTAGAGGATTTGTGCGTCTTCGCGCACCACAAAATGCGTCAACAGGCTGACTTTTTCGCCCAGGCCGGGCAGGTTGTAGAAGGTGCTCATGGGTACCAGCACTTCATAGCCGACGCCGTTGCAGTCCACCAGGATTTCCGGGGGATTTTTTTCGGCCAGCTGGCCAGAGAGTCTTCCTATCATGGCCAAATCTTATCAGTCAGACGCAGGCGGCTGTTTGGGCGGACAATTGTGTTTTAGGCCGTTATCAGCCTCCTTTTCAGGAAAACCATCGCCTTGATTCTTCGCCACACCTTTACGCCGCCGAACAACACCCGCATGGGCCACCTGTGCGGACCCATGGACAGCCACATCCGCACCATCGAAGTGGCGCTGGATGTCACGATTGCCCACCGCTTCGAGCAGTTCAAGATCGACGGCACCAAGGTGAAGGCCAACCAGGCGCTGGAAGTGCTCCAGGCCCTGTACGAAATCGCCCAGCGCCCCATAGAGCCCGAAACCGTGCAGCTGATGCTGGCCGGCGACACCGCGCTCAGCATCGCACCCGACGGCGCCATGGCGCTGTCGACCCGCCGCGCCGACCTGCGCGCCCGCACCACCAACCAGGGCACCTACCTGGAAAACATCGCCACCCACGACATCACTTTCGGTATCGGCCCGGCCGGCACCGGCAAAACCTATCTGGCCGTGGCCTGCGCCGTCGATGCACTGGAGCGCAGCACGGTGCAGCGCATCGTGCTGACCCGCCCGGCGGTCGAGGCCGGCGAGCGCCTGGGCTTTTTGCCGGGCGACCTGAGCCAGAAGGTGGACCCTTACCTGCGTCCGCTGTATGACGCGCTGCATGAGCTGATGGGCTTCGAGCGCGTGCAAAAGGCCTTTGAGCGCCAGCAGATCGAGATCGCGCCGCTGGCCTTCATGCGCGGCCGCACGCTGAACCACGCCTTCGTCATCCTCGACGAAGCGCAAAACACCACGCCCGAGCAGATGAAGATGTTTTTGACCCGCATCGGCTTTGGCAGCAAGGCTGTGGTGACGGGCGATATCAGCCAGGTGGACTTGCCGCGCACGCAGCTCAGCGGCCTGGTAGACGCGGAGCGCGTGCTCAAGCGCGTCAAGGGCATTGCGATCACCCGCCTGACGAGTGCCGACGTGGTGCGCCACCCGTTGGTTGCGCGCATTGTGGATGCGTATGACAAATCGCCGGGCGCCGCCGGGCCCGCCGGCGAAGCCGACGCGGAACCCGTTGCCGCCCCAGCCCGCCGCGCCAGCGCCCGGAGCCGCAATGGCTCTTAAGCAGCTCAGCCTGTCGCTGCAGTTTGGCGACCTGAAGGACGCCGCCCGCCACCGCGCCGCCCTTCCGCGCCACAGCGTGGCCCGATGGATTCGCCACGCGCTGACGCACGACGGTGAGATCACCGTGCGCATCGTCGACGCCGAAGAAGGCCGGGCGTTGAACCGCGACTACCGCCAGCGCGACTACGCCACCAACGTGCTGACCTTTGATTACACGCAAGAGCCCGTGGTGACCGCCGACCTGGTGCTGTGCGCACCGGTGGTGGCCAAAGAGGCGAAAGAGAACAAAAAAACGCTGCAGGCCCACTACGCCCATCTGCTGGTGCACGGCACGCTGCACGCGCAGGGTTGGGACCACGAGACCGGCGAAGCCGATGCCGAAGCCATGGAAGCGCGTGAAATCGAGATCCTGGCCGACCTGGGCATCCAAAATCCTTACCGCTGAGGTTCAAGGATTATTGGGCTGTAACCAAATAGGGACGAGCGCAAACAGCTATTGAATTGATAGCAAATTCATGTGCCCGGTACGACCTGCAGGGGAATCGTCACCGGCCCGTCGTTGATCAGGTGCACCTGCATGTCGGCTGCGAATTGCCCGGTTTCGACTTGCGGATGCAGGCCGCGGGCCTGGGCCACGAAGTAGTCGTAGAGCCTGCGACCTTCGTCCGGCGCAGCCGCACCGGTGAAGCTGGGCCGGTTGCCGCCCGATGCGTCCGCCGCCAAGGTGAACTGGCTCACCACAAGCAGGCCGCCTTTGACGTCCTGCACGCTCAGATTCATCTTCCCCGCGCTGTCTGAAAAAATCCGCAGCTTGAGTATTTTGGCCAGCAACTTGTCAGCCTGTGCCTCCGTGTCACCACGCTCGGCGCACACCAGAACCAGCAGCCCGGCGCCTATTTCGCCGACGGTCTCGCCGGCAATCACCACGCTGGCCTCGGCCACGCGCTGCAGCACGGCCTTCATCAGTCAGTCACACCAGCAGCCACAAACAGCGGCTTGCCGACGGGGCCGGAAAGGAAACTGACGAACTGCTGGGCCACATCCTGCTGTTTGCCGGAAGCCAGCGGCGCGGCGGTGTACGACGTGTAGTTCTGCACTTCGGCCGGCACCGGCCCGACGAACTTCAGGCCCTTGTCCTTGTACAGAAGAATCTCGGTCATCGCACCGAAGCCGATCTCGCGCCCCTTGCCCTTGAGCACGTGCTCCATCACCGAGGCGCCGTCGGGGTAACGCGTGGTTTTGCTTTCCACCTGCGCATACACATCCATCTTCTTGAGCAGGCCTTCCAGGTACAAGCCGGTGGATGCGCGGTTGAACACCAGCGAGTCGGCGGCCAGCACCGAGCGTTTAAGTGCCTCGGCATTGGCGATGTCGGGCACAGGCGCGCCTTCGCGCACCGCCACACCCATGCCGACACGGCCGACGTTGGCGCGCGTTTCCGCCAGCTTGCTCGCCGCGGCAAATTCCCCAATGACGGCGGGCGGCGCGATCACCACGTCAAACGCCGGATTGCTGTCCATGCGCTTTTTCAGCTCGGGTGCGGTATTGAAGGTGATTTTGGCGGTGTGGCCGGTCTGCTTTTCAAAAGCGGCCGCGGCCGCCTTGAGGCCGGGCTCGATGGCACCGGCGCTCAGCACCTGGAGCTCCGCCGCCTGCGCGGCGGCGCTGAGCAGTGCGCAGGCAAGGACGCGGGCGGCAAACGTAAGAGGGGTTCGTTTCATCAAGGCTCCTGGACTCATGGATAGAAGGTCGGAAGGTCGGGGAAATTATCGGTGGCCGGAAGAGGGCGGCAGGCCGTCAGATCAGGTCGGCCTCGTCGTCGAAATGGGCTTCCACATCGCTGGGCAGCAGCTGGATGCTGGCGCGCAGGCCGGGCACGGCGCTCATCAGGGCCTGCTCAACGCTGGTGCGCACGGCCGCCGCGCGGCCCAGTGACCAGCTGGCCGGCATGTGCATGTGCAGGTCGACAAAGCGCCGCTGGCCGGCGCGGCGCGTGCTCAGGTGGTCAAAGCGGATGGTGGGGTGGCTGAAGCCTGCGAGCGTTTTCTGGATCTCGGCCAGCACTTCGGGCTCCACCGCCTCGTCCATCAGGCCCTGTGACGAGCGCCAGACCAGCCGGCCGCCCTCCCACAGGATATTCAGGGCCACGCCGATCGCCACCACGGCGTCCAGCCAAAGCCAGCCGGTCAACATGACAGCGCCTATGCCGACCACCACACCAACAGAGGTCCAGACGTCGGTCACCAGGTGTCTGGCGTCGGCCTCAAGCGCGATGGACCGGTGCAACCGGGCCGCACGGAACATCGCCCAGGCCAGCAAGCCGTTGAGCGCCGAGCTGCCCACCGACAACGCCAGGCCCCAGCCAAGCTGCTGCAGCGGCCGCGGGTCCAGCATGCGGTGCGCGGCAGCCCAGATAATGGCCAGCGCCGCGCCGACGATCAGTGCGCCCTCGAAGCCGGACGAAAAATACTCGGCCTTGTGGTGGCCATAAGGGTGGTCGTCGTCGGCAGGGCGCTGCGCAATCGTGACCATGGCCAAGCCAAAGAGGGCGCTGGCCAGGTTGACGAAAGACTCCATGGCGTCAGACAGCAGGCCCACCGAATCCGTGATGTACCAGGCCGCCGTCTTGAGGACGATGGTGACTGCGGCCACTGCGACGGAAGCGCGCAGCAGCCGTTGCGGCGTCAGGGACTGCCAGGCGGGAAAATTCATCTGTGCATTGTGAGGTATGGGGGTATGCCGGGTAACAAACCGGAGAAGGGTGGCGGGGTGGCAGGACTTGCCCGGCGAATCGTAACCAAAGGTAATGGATAATCCGCCCAAAGAGGTCTTCATGAAACATCGCTACCTGACAGCCTTGGCCGGACTGATGCTTGCAGCCGTGCAAGCCGCCGCACAAACCCAGCCGGAGCCTGCCGCGGCCGTTCCGGCCACGCCGGCAGCCGCGCCAGCCGAGGCATCGGCCCCAACCGCTTCTGTACCCTTGCCCCCACCTCCACTGGCCCCCGGGCAGGCCGGCTTTCTGAAAACCCTGCGCGGTGACGTCAAGCTGCTGGAGGCCGGCGGCGCAGCGCGGCCGGCAAAGGCCGGAGACCCTGTATTGCCCGCCGGCCGCATCGTCACAGGCGCCGACTCCGCCGCCAGCCTGGTCCTGCGCGACGGCACCACGGTGGTGGTGGGTCCGGCTTCGCAGCTGGACATCAAGGGTTTCAGCTTTGATGCCACCACACAAGAGGGCGGCCTGCTGCTCTCCCTGCTGCAGGGTTCGCTGCGCATGATGAGTGGCCTGGTGGGCAAGGCCCACCCCGAGACTGTGCGCATCGAGACCAAGACCGCTTTCATCGGCATTCGCGGCACCGACTTCATCGTGCAGGCGGACCCACAGCCATGAGAATCCATTTCCCCCTTCTCTCCGCCATTCTCCTGAGCACGCTGCTGGCGGCTTGTTCCACCGGTACCCGTGTTGTGCTGCTGCCGCAGGAAGACGGAACGCCGTCTGCCGTGGTGGTGCGCGCCAGGGAAGGCGCAGGCGGCGAAGCTGTGCTGTCCGTGCCTTTCCAGCGTGCCACGGCAGCGCGGGGTTCAACGGGTGCCCCCAGGGTGGACCAGGCTGATCCGGCCAAGGTTCGCGCCGATAACGCTGCGCTGTATGACATGGCGCCGCCCAGGGGCAAGCGTTACACCGTGTACTTTGATGCGGGCGGCACGGTGCTGACGGGCGAGTCGCAGAAAATCATGGAAGACGTGCTCGTCGATGCGCTGGCCCGAAGTGGCGGCGACATCGTGATCACCGGCCATACCGACACTGTGGGCGCCGGAGCCAGCAACGACGTGCTGTCGGCCCAGCGGGCGCAGCAGGTGCGCCAGATATTGATCGACCGCCAGTTTCCGGCGGAGCGCATCGAAGCGGCGGGCCGGGGTGAACGCGACCTGGCCGTGCTTACCGCCGATGAGGTGGAAGAACCGCGCAACCGGCGCGTGGCCATCGAGGTTCGGTAACAAGATGACTGGTGTTCAGGCTAAATGCCTGTAGACCAATAGGGGTAAGCGCAAGCAGCTATTAAAACTGTAGCGCTCGGTCGCCGCCCCGAGTCTGCGGAAAGCGCCCCGTGCCGCAGTTCAGGCCAGCGTGACCCGGGCAAACTTGCGTTTGCCCACCTGCACCACATACGTTCCGCTGTTCAGCTTGAGCGCCTTGTCGCTCACCACGCTGGAGTCAATCCGCACGCCGCCGCCTTCAATCAGGCGCGTGGCTTCGCTGCCCGAGGGCGCGAGGCCAGCCGCCTTGAGAAGCGCGCCTATCCCCATCGGCGAACCGGACAGCGACACCTCGGGAATCTCGTCCGGCACGCCGCCCTTGCTGCGGTTGATGAAGTCCTGCTCGGCGGTGTCGGCTGCTGCAGCCGAGTGAAAGCGTGCCGTGATTTCCTTGGCCAGCGCGACCTTGGCGTCCTTGGGGTTGCGTCCGCCGTCCACTTCGGCCTTCAGTGCGGCGATGTCGGCTTCACTTTTGAACGACAGCAGCGTGTACCACTTCCACATCAGCACATCGGAGATCGACAGCACCTTGGCGAACATGGTGTTGGCGTCTTCGCTGATGCCGATGTAGTTGTTCTTGCTCTTGGACATCTTCTCGATGCCGTCCAGGCCTTCGAGCAGCGGCATGGTCAAAATGCACTGCGGCTCCTGGCCGTATTCCTGCTGCAGGTGCCGGCCCATCAGCAGGTTGAACTTCTGGTCGGTGCCGCCGAGTTCCAGGTCGCTCCTGAGCGCGACCGAGTCGTAGCCCTGCATCAGCGGGTACAAAAACTCGTGCACGCTAATAGGGGTGCCGGCCTTGAAGCGGTCGTTGAAGTCGTTGCGCTCCATCATGCGGGCCACGGTGTAATGCGAAGCCAGCTTGATCATGCCGGTGGCGCCCAGCGGTTCGCTCCATTCGCTGTTGTAGCGCAGCTCGGTTTTGGCGGGGTCCAGGATCTTGTCGGCCTGGGCGCGGTAGGTTTCGGCGTTGACCTTGATCTGCTCGGGCGTGAGCGGGGGTCGTGTGGTGTTGCGCCCGGACGGGTCGCCGATCAGGCTGGTGAAGTCGCCTATAAGAAAAATGACTGTATGGCCCAGATCCTGGAGCTGACGCATTTTGTTCAGCACCACGGTATGTCCGACATGAATGTCAGGCGCCGTCGGGTCCAGCCCCAGTTTGATGCGCAGCGGGACGCCCGTGGCCTCCGATTTGGCCAGTTTTTGTATCCAATCGTTTTCCGGGATCAGCTCATCGCAGCCGCGCAGGGACACAGCCAGGGCCTCCCTGACGCGGTCGGTGACGGGGAATTTTGTAACAAGCTCTTGATTCATAAGGGTTTTTCACATGTCGGGGAATTGTCCGACAGATATACTGGCGGCTCTCCTGCAGCGGCGGAGCCATTTTAGTTGGCCTGCAATTTGCTGATCAGGAAACTCATAACCGGATGGCTCCGGCCCCACCCCTGCATCCAGGGCTGGCCGCCAAAGCTCTCCACCTTTTATACAGCAGTCCGGTGCTCGCGCAGCGCCCGATGCACTTTTGTTGGGAATACTGCTTTGCCACTGCCATCTCCCTCCCAGATACTGCTGCCGATCGCCGACAGCCTCCGTCGCCATCCCAAACGGGTCACCGCCAGCCTTGCAGCGCTGCTGCTGGGCACAGGTGTCACCGCATTCGGCGTTGCGCCCCTGGCACCCGATGCGGCCAACCTGCCGGTCCGCCAGATACTCGAAGCGGTCGAGCCTTTGCCCACGCAGATACAGACCGATTCCCTCACCGATTTCCGTTTCAAGCTGTTCCGCACGGAAAGCACCCGCAGCAGCGATACCGCCGACACCCTGCTCAAGCGCCTGAACATCGACGACAGCGCCGCAGCCGCCTTTTTGCGCAGCGACGCCAATGCGCGCCTGCTGCTGTCGGGCCGTGCCGGAAAGAACGTAACCGCCGAAGCCAGCGACAGCCAGCAACTGCTCAAGCTCAGCATGCGTTGGCCCACTGACGACGAAACGATGTTCAAGCGCCTGGTGGTCGAGCGCGGCGCCGCCGGTTTCAGCTCGCGCATTGAAACCGCCCCGTACGTGGCTACTGCGCGCCTGTCCAGCGGCAGCATCCAGACCTCGCTGTTCGCCGCCACCGACGACGCCCGCATCCCCGACGGCGTGGCGGTGCAGATCGCCGAAATTTTCTCCAGTGACATTGATTTTCGCCGCGCACTGCGCAAGGGCGACCGCTTCAACGTGGTCTATGAAAGCCTGGAAGCCGACGGCGAGCCGCTGCGCACCGGTCGCGTGCTGTCGGCCGAGTTTGTCAACGCCGGCAAGGCCTACCAGGCCATGTGGTTCCAGCCTCCGGGCGTGGACGCCACGGGCGCTGCCAACAGGGGCGGCTATTACACGCTCGACGGCCGGAGCCTGCGCCGCGCCTACCTGAGCTCGCCCGTCGAGTTCTCGCGCATCAGCAGCGGCTTTTCAATGCGCTTTCACCCCATCCTGCAAAAATGGCGCGCCCACCTGGGCACCGACTTCGCAGCGGCTACGGGAACACCTGCACGTACCGTCGGCGATGGCGTGGTGGAGTTCTCGGGTGTCCAAAACGGGTATGGCAACGTGGTGTTCGTTCGCCACCGCAACGGCCATGAAACTGTTTATGCCCACCTGAGCAAAATCATGGTGCAGCGCGGCCAGAACGTCAGCCAGGGCCAGACCATCGGTCTCGTCGGCTCCACCGGCTGGGCCACCGGCCCACACCTGCATTTCGAGTTCCGCGTCAACGGTACCCAGCAGGACCCGATGACGATCGCCAAGCAGAGCGAGACCATTCCCGTGTCTACGGCTGCCATGCCGGCATTCAGGGAGCTCTCAGCGGGCGTGAAGACTCAGCTTCTGGCAGCCTCGACCATCACCCAGACCCGCGCTGAGTAGCTAGAGCCCCCACGTTCGCTCACTGCGTGTAGCTCTCTGCCCCCCGAGGGGCGCTGCGCCTGCGGTCTGGCAAAGCCAGTCCCGCGGCCCCGGCTGGCAAAAACCGGAATCCTTTGCCCACTGCGTGTAGCTCCTGCCTCTTGAAGGTTGCCGTGTCTGCAGCTCCGCTAGATGGGAGCCTTGCGGCAGAATAGGCAAATGTCCGATTACTACATTGGCCTGATGTCAGGCACTTCGCTCGACGGTGCCGATGGTGTGCTGGTCGATCTTTCCGGTGGAAAGCTGCGCGTCCTTGCCGCGGCGACGGAATCCTTTGATGGTGTGTTTCGCGCGGAGCTGCTGGCGCTGAATTCGCCCACGGACAACGAACTGCACCGGGCCGCCGTTGCTGCCAATCACATCGCGGCGGCGTATGCCAAAGTCGTCGCTGCGCTGCTTGTCCAGGCTGCTGCACAGGGGATCGTCGCCTCGCAGGTTCGCGCCATTGGCGCGCATGGCCAAACCGTGCGGCACCAGCCGCACAGAACATCCCCCGACCCGGCGGGCGCAGGCTACACGCTCCAGCTCAACAATCCGGCTTTGCTGGCAGAGCTCACGGGCATCGATGTGGTGGCTGATCTTCGCAGCCGCGATGTGGCGGCCGGTGGCCAGGGCGCACCTCTGGTGCCGGCATTTCATCAGGGCGTTTTCGGCCATGCCGACGCCACGGTGTCGGTGCTGAATTTGGGTGGCATTTCCAACCTCAGCGTGCTGCCGCCTGGCGCGTCGTCACCCGTGCTGGGTTTTGACTGCGGACCGGGCAACGCCCTGATGGATGCATGGTGCCTGCAACACACCGGTCAGTCTTATGACGCCGGCGGCGCCTGGGCGGCCACGGGCAAGCTGTTGCCGGACCTGCTGGCCAGCCTGCTGGACGAACCATACTTTGCGCAACCGATTCCCAAAAGCACCGGCCGCGATCTTTTCAGCATGACCTGGCTGGCCGGCAAACTCGCGCCCTTTTCTGCGGCGCGGCCGCAAGATGTCCAGAACACCCTCGCTGAATTCACGGCCAGCGCCTGCGCGGCGGACGTCAACAGCCATGGAAAATCCAGCAGCCTGCTGATCGTCTGCGGCGGCGGCGCGTTCAATACCCATCTTCTTGGGCGCCTGCAGGCCGGGTTGCCGCAGCTAAAGGTTGAGACTTCCGGCCAGCATGGTTTGCCACCTTTGCAGGTGGAGGCGGCGGCCTTTGCGTGGCTGGCACAGCAGGCGGTGTTGCGCAGGCCCGGTAATTTGCCAAGCGTGACGGGGGCGAAGGGGTTGCGGGTGCTGGGGGCGGTCTATCCTGCTTAGGCTGGGCAGGATAGTGGTCGGTTCTTGCTCCGGGTTGGATGTTCTCGTCTAAGGGTAGATGGCCGGGGGTAGCCCGGCAGCTACTCACTTTTCTTTTGCTTCGCCAAAAGAAAAGTAAGCAAAAGAAAAGGCGACCCTGCTGTCTGCGTCCCTGCGCTTCGCTACGGGCAACCTGCGGTGCTCGGTCCAGGCGGGGTCTCGCTCGAACTCGCTTCGCTCAGACAATCGCGATCCCTGATCCGCCTGAACCTGCGCTCCTCGGCGCAGACAGAAGGGATGGGGAGAAGGAATACCCAACAGCCGAAGACAGGAATCCGAATGCCTGAAGAAACAAGGACTCGCCGTGGCGAGTCCTTGTTGGTATTTGTCTTTGGTATTCGGTCCCCGTTCCCGATTGGCCCTTGTGGATGCGCCGAGGAGCGCAGGTCCAGACGGATCAGGGCAAAAACTTGTTTGAGCGAAGCGAGTTGTTTTTGACCCCGGCTGGGCCGAGCACCGCAGGTTGCCCGCAGCGAAGCGGAGGGACGCAGGAACCAGGGTCGCCTTTTCTTTGGTGACTTTCTTTTGGCGAAGCAAAAGAAAGTTACTTGCATGCCGGGCAACCCCCGGCCAGCAACACTCAGCAAAGAGCGCGCCGTCAAATCAATGACGATCCTAAAAACCGCTATTAATTCAATAGCTGTTCGCGCCCATCCCTAAAGGACTTCAAGGCAAATCTTTATAAGGTTCCGGCTGCGCCGCATCCCTCGGCCCCACGGTGCTAAGCCGGGCTTTCAGCGACTGCGGCCGCCCCGTCAGGATGGCCGCGTAGTTGGTGGTGTTGGACAGCACTTTTTTCACGTAGTCGCGCGTCTCGCTGAAAGGAATGCTTTCGGCCCAGATCGCCGCGTCCAGCACCGGGCCGTTGCGCCAGGTGCGCGGACGGCCGGGCCCGGCGTTGTAGGCGGCCGCGGCCATGGGCATGGAGCCGTTGAAGTCGTCCAGTGCGAACTTGAGGTAGGCCGTGCCGATCGCGATGTTGGTGTCGCGGTCGTTGAGCTGCTCTTGCGTGAAACCTTCCAGACCGATTTTTTTGGCGGTCCAGCGTGCCGTCGCCGGCATGACCTGCATCAGGCCCGAAGCGCCCACGCCGGAGCGGGCGTCCATGATGAAGCGGCTTTCCTGGCGGATCAGGCCATACACATAGGCCGGGTCCAGGTTGATGGACTGGCTGCGTTTGGTCACCGTTTCGCGAAACGGCATCGGGAAGCGTTGCTCGAAATCGATCTCGCCTTTGGTGCGCTCACTGGTGTTGATGCAGCGGTCCCAGATCTGCCGGTCGCAGGCGAACTGGGCGGCTGCCAGCAGGTCGCGGTCAGCCATGCCGCCGCGCTTGTGCAGGTTGGTGCTGTAGTTCCATTCGCGCGTGCCTTCGGGGCGCAGGCCGATGGCGATGGCATAAGCGGCGCGGTTCAAGCCCGGGTTCAGCCGTGCAGTTTCTTTTTCCTCGGCCGTCAGCGGCGCTGGCCTGGCCGGCACCGTGATCTTCTGGTCCAGCTCTTCCAGCGCGAGCTGCTCGTAAAAACCACGGGCCGATGCAAAGGACTGCAGCAAGGCCAGGGCCTCGGCCCGCTGCGGCGCAATGGTGATGCCGGTGCTGATGGTTTGCGTCACGCCGGGTGTGGTCGCGACGACGATCGGGCCTTTGGGCGCCACGTCGGGCGGCGCGGTGGCCAGCAGCGCACGCGCTTTCCAGTAGCTCCAGGTGGGGTCCTTGCGCGCGTCGTCGCTCATGGCGTTGACCGCTGCCAGCACCAGCGTCCAGTTGGGCTGTGTGCCCGCGCGCAATGCGGCCCGGACTTTCCAGCCCAGCATGTCGTCGGTGAGGTCGGTGTCCTTGGTGACCTTGGCAAAGTATTGCAGTGCGTCACCGGCCGGTGTGGCGCCCAGGCGTGTGGCGGCCTGCCTGCCGATCACGCCCCAGACCCAGTTGCGCTCTTCCGTGTTCAGCTGCATGCCCCATTTGTTTTCCATCTGGGATGCCGCTCCGTCCGTGTCGCTGATCGCCATCTTGATCAGCGCCAGCGTGACGATTTCGCGCCGCGCCTTGCTGAGCGCGAGGTGTTTGCCCGCCAGGAACCTGATGGGGCTGGCGTTCAGTTCATTGACCATGCCAACGGCATCGGGGGCAACGATCTGCACGGCGCCTGTCGCTGCCCGGGGCCGGTTGGCTTCAGTGGCCAGGCGGGCCTTGATCCACGCGTCCTGCGGTGTGAGGTTTTTGGTGCCGACCAGCCGCTCGGCGGCCGAGTTGCAACCGTCGTCTGCCTCGCGTTGTGCGTACCAGTTCTTCTTCACCTCGTCGGCCAGGCGCGCATCAGCCGCCGGATTTTTGAGGTGTTCGACCAGCAGCGCGTAGCAACGCACCTCCTTGTCGTCGTTCATACGGTAGTTAGGGTATTCAGCGGCAAAGCCGGCCCAGTCGCGGCGCTGGCCCAGCAGCAGCAGCCAGTCATTGCGCAGGCGGTCTTCCTGGTAGGTGCCGGCGTAGCGTCCGAAAAAGTCCTGCATCTCTTGTGCGCTGGCTTCGCCCAGGCGGGCTTTGAGCTCCCAGTAGGCGGCCCAGGGTTCGAGCGCATGGCCCCGGGCCTGGGGCAGCAGTTGTGCCAGCCGGCCCTTGTCGCCGCGTTTGAAAGCCTTGTTCATCTCCACAATCACGTTGTCAGCTGCACTGGCGCTTGCGGGAAGGGTGGTTTGGGCGGTTGCAGGGACGAGCAGCGTCAGGGAGGCAATTGCGGAAAAAATGGCAGGCAGGGCGGCCGCACGTACCGGGCCGTTAAGAAATTTGTATAGCATCGGGACATTATGGACAAATTAAGCACACGCAAGGCGCTGGTGGAAGCGCGACTGAACATGCCTGACCGCCTGGTGCGGGCTGACCTGCTGCAGCGTGTGATGCGCATCTGGCTGGTAGGTTCCACGCACGAGGTGATTGGCGCGTATTGGCCCATCAAGGGCGAGTTCGATCCGCTGCCTGCGCTGTACCGCTGGCAGGAAGATGCCATTTTGAGCCAGGATTCGTCATCAAATCCGGCGCTGGACCAAGTGGAACGTGCGCAACTAGCTACTGAAAGCATAGCGGCGCGATCGCCGCGCAAGATCGGTCTGCCGGTGGTCAACAAGCTGCACAAGACATTGACTTTCCATGCCTGGTACCCGGGCTGCCCCATGGAAGAAGACGCCTACGGCATTCCGAAACCAAAAGATACAGAGGTGATTATTCCCACCCTGCTGTTCGTGCCCTGCGTAGGTTACGGGCCCGGGGGCTATCGGCTGGGCTATGGCGGGGGCTTTTACGACCGCACGCTGGCCACGCTGCAGCCACGGCCCTTCACAGTGGGCCTGGGCTATACCCAGGGCTGGCTGCCCGACATGGAGCCCGAGCCGCACGACATTCCGCTCGATGCCATCCTGAACGACAAGGGCGTGGTCTGGCCGGTGTGACCGTCAGGCGCCCGACAGCCTCCCGGCTTCGCGGGTGAGAAGGGCCGGTATATTAGCCACTCGAGCAAAGCGGTTAATGACTAAAAAAACAGGGAGCGGAGCATGGCAGGCAGTGGAGAAGACAGCAATACGGTCAGCAGCAGGATCAGGAAGGACCTGCTGAAAGTTCTGGCCCTCGCGCTGGTGACGCTGTTTCTGGTTCCGGGTTCAACCCTGTTGTTTGCCAGGCATGCACAGCAGCAACTCGACCGCACCATCATCCAGTCGATAGAGCGGCAGGTCGACCAGGACTCGAGCATGTCCGCCGAAAGCAAGGCGCAAACCAAGAAGTTTTACCGTGACAACCCGGTCTCCCGTATATGCGCCGACACCAACGCCGACCTCGTGCAGGACAGGGACATGTTCTGCGAGCCGTTCTCCGAAGTCTGGCAGTTTTACGCAGCGCATGTCATCGCCAAATGGACGATTGCCGGCGGTGTGGCCATCTTGCTGGTGGAACTACTGCTGGGCGCCGTGGCTTTCTGGAACCGGAAGGCCCAATACCTGAGTTTTGTGACCGGCTGGCGCCTGCTGAGCCTGGCCAGCGCGGCGCAAATGCTGGTGCAGGGCACCATGCTTGTCTGGCTGTCCTTTTGGGTGACGGCATTCTTCTTTCACGTGTATTACATCAAGCTGATCGCGCTGATCGGCTTTGTGGTGGCTGTCGCGGTGTTCTTTGCCATTGCCGGACTGCTGCGGCGCCCCGCCATGGCAAACACCATTGACGGGGAACTGGTCAGCGATGGCGACGCGCCGGGCCTGTGGGCCAACACCCGCGCCCTGGCCGCACGCCTGAAGACCGCACCGCCCAAACAGATCGTGGCGGGCATCGACACCAATTTTTTTGTCACCGAAGCGCCGCTCACCGTGGCCGGCCAGGCGCTCACCGGCCGCACGCTGTTTGTCAGCCTTCCGCTGCTGCGGCTGCTGGATCGCGCCCAGGCCGATGCCGTGCTGGGCCATGAGCTCGCGCATTTTCGCGGTGGCGATGCCGCCAGCAGCGCCCGGCTTGGGCCCAAGCTTGTGCAGTACGACCACTACCTCGGCCTGATGCGTGGCGGCGGCCTGACGGTGGCGGTCTATCACCTGATGTACCTGTACCGGGTGATCTTTGAGTTCGCGCTGATGCGTGACAGCCGCGAGCGCGAATTCAAGGCCGACCGCGCCGCCGCGAAGCTGGTTTCGCCGCAGGCCATTGTGGAATCGCTGATCAAGATTACCGCCTACGCGAGCTACCGGTCGGAAATCGAGCGTGAACTGTTCGAGCACGACCGGCAGCACGGCCAGCAACTCGGCATTGCGCAGTTTGTGGCCTCGGGCCTGGCACCCTACGCCGCCTCTACCAAATTCGTGAAGGCCATGGGAACAGCCAGCGTGCCTCATCCGTTTGATTCGCATCCGGCCATGCTGGATCGCATGAAAAACGTGCGTCACCTGGTCAAGCCCGACGCCTTCGGCGCCATCGTGACTGATCCACCATCGCGCAACTGGGCTGACGACATACAGACCGCGCCGCAGATTGAGCAACGACTGTGGTCGGCCTACGAGCAGGGTTTTGCCGCTGACCATGAACGTACCCTCGCTTACCGCTATGGGCCGGACAATGACATGGAGCAGGCGCTGGTGCTGCGCTACTTTCCTCCTGTGCTGTTTCAGCTCAAGGGCACTCTCTCTGTCGGTGTGACATACAGCGGACTGCAGCTGCCCGGCAAGCCCGATGAACTTTCGTGGGATGACATCCAGAATCTTGGCTATGAAAATGGTTTTGGTGGCGATGTTCTCACTGTTACCTTGACTGAAAAAGGCCTGTTGGGTGCCAAGACGACCAAGGTAAAGCTGCCCGGCATCAGTGCGCAGCGGGAGCAGTTCAAAGAGGTGCTGGGGACTTACCGGCACCGGCATGAGGTGATGCGGAAGCAGCTGGCGGGGTAGGCTTTTATCGGCCGGTTCTTGCTCCGGCCTTTGCGCGCTCGTCTAAGAGTTGCTGGCCGGGGGTTGCCCGGCGGCAAGTAACTTTCTTTTGCGTCGCCAAAAGAAAGTCACCAAAGGTCACGTAGTGGGGATTCGCTCACTTCGCAAAGCGAAGTTATGCGAATACCAAAAGGCGACCCTGCTGTCTGCGTCCCTACGCTTCGCTACGGGCAACCTGCGGTGCTCGGTTCAGGCGGGGTCTCGCTCGAACTCGCTACGTTGCACTTCGCTCAGACAATCGCGATCCCTGATCCGCCTGAACCTGCGCTCCTCGGCGCAGACAGAAGGGGTAATCGGAAGCGGGGACCAAAGACAAATACCAACTCCAATACCGACAAGGACACGCCATGGCGTGTCCTTGTTTCTTCAGGTGTTCGGGTTCTGGTATTCGGTTGTTGGCTGTTCGGTATTCCTCTCCCACCCCTTGTGGATGCGCCGAGGAGCGGAGGTCCAGACGGATCAGGGCAAAAACTTGTTTGAGCGAAGCGAGTTGTTTTTGACCCCGGCTGGACCGAGCACCGCAGGTTGCCCCGGAGCGAAGCGCAGGGGACGCAGGAACCAGGGTCGCCTTTTCTTTGCTTACTTTCTTTTGGCGAAGCAAAAGAAAGTGAGTTGCATGCCGGGCAACCCCCGGCCAGCAGGATTCAGAGGAGGGCGCCCCGCCGGAGCAAACCGGGCCTAGCCCTTGGGCTTGTAAGCCACAACATCAATCTCCAGCCGCGCATCCACCATCAACCGCGCCTCGGTCGTCGAACGGGCTGGCTTCTTATCACCGAAATAGCCCATGTAGATGCGGTTGAAACTGCCGAAGTCGCGCGCGTCCTGCAGCCAAACAGTGCTCTTGCAGACGTCGTCCAGCGTGCAACCGGCCAGGGCCAGCACCGCCTGCAGGTTCTTCATCACCTGGTGGGTCTGCACCTCTATCCCGCCGGTCACGATCTCGCCGTTTTCATTGGCCGGCACCTGGCCGGAGACATAGATGAAGTCACCGGCGCGCACAGCGGGTGAGAACGGGCGGGGCTGGCGGTCGGAGGCCAGCGGAGGATTTCCGAAATGTTCGAGAGGCATGAAGAACTCCTTTTTCTAGTCTCTTTTGTGGCAAATTCTGAAATATATTTTCATAATTATGCGCAAATACTCGGGTTTATCCTGAAAATGATCATCTTCAGATCAATTAATCTTCACTTTTGAAATTTAACTTCAATCAGGAGTTGTCATGATCCGTGGAATTCGCATGCACCGCCGCACTGCCTTGTCTTCCCTGTTGGCCCTGGGTGCGGCCGGCGCCGGCTTCGGTCCGGCCGCCGCGCAGACGGGGAAGTCAGCCCTGAACCTGGCCATGGTGGCTGAGCCGCCGACGCTGGACATCCAGTCGACCCCGGCCGACCTGGTCTGCATCATCATGCAGCACGTCTACGAGCCGTTGTTCACCTTCGACGCCAAGGCGGCCCTGGTGCCGATGCTGGCCGAGGCGATGCCCAAGATATCGGCGGACGGCAAGCTCTACAGCATCGCACTGCGCAAGGGCGTGATGCTGCACAGCGGGCGCGAGCTTCATGCCGACGATGTGGTGGCCAGCCTGAAACGCTGGATGGAAGTCTCGCCGCGTGGCAAGTCGGTGGCGGTGCAGGTGGCCGACCTGTCGGCCAAGGGCCCGCACGGTGTGGAGATCAGCCTGAAGAACGCCTATGCGCCGCTGCTCTCGCAGCTGGCGATGGCCTCGGGCATGGCGGCCATCATGGCCAAGGAATCGCTGGCCCAACCGCTGCGCGAATACGTGGGCACGGGGCCCTACAAGTTCAAGGAGCGCAAGCCCGACCAGTATGTGCTGCTCACCCGCTTCGATGGCTACACCGCGCGCAATGAAGCTGCCAGCGGCTACGGCGGCAAGCGGGTGGCCGTGGTGGAGGAACTGCGCTTCGTACCGGTGCCCAATGCCAACACGCGGGTGGAGGGTGCGCTGGCCGGCCAGTTCCACTACGCCGATCTGCTGCCGATTGAGGCGCTGCCGCGGCTGGAAAAAGCCGGCGGCAAGGTCGTGCCCATCATGACGCCCTCGTTCGGCTTTCCTTACCTGGTGTTCAATACCAAGGAAGGCTCGCTGGCACGGCAGCCTGTACGCAAGGCGGTGCAGACCGCGCTGGGTGAGGGCGAGATGCTGGCAGCGGGCTTTGGCGACACGCGCTTTTTCATCGCCGAAGGCAACCACTTCCCCAAAGGCACGCCTTTCTATTCCACCGCCGGCACCGCAGCCTATAACGAACGCGATGCCAAGAAGGCCAAGAGCCAGGCCGAGCAGGCCGGCTACAAGGGCGAGCCGGTGCGTATCCTGACCAGCCGGCAGTATGACTTTCACTACAACATGGCATTGATCATGGCCGAGCAGCTCAAGCGTGCCGGCTTCAAGGCCGAGCTCAACGTGGTCGAGTGGGCAACGCTGCTGCAGCGCCGCGCCGACCCCAAGCTGTGGGACATCTACATCACCCATTCGGGCCTGTTTCCCGAACCCATGCTTTCGCCGCCGCAACTGGGCGACGGCGCGCCGGGCTGGTGGAGCTCGCCCGCCAAGGCCGAGGCGTTGACCGCGCTGAACCAGGAGTCGAACCCTGCCAAGCGCGGCGCGCTGTGGGGCAAGGTGCAGCAGGTGGTGTATGACGAGGTGCCTTACATCCAGGTGGGCAAGTTCGCCAGCCTGTCGGCGCGTGCCCCTGCGCTGCAGGGCTACACCCCCTACACCTATCCGTTCTTCTGGAATACCAGCCTAAAGAGTTGAGCCCCCACGCTCCCCCACTGCGAGCCTGCGGCGCGCTGCCCCTTTCCTCACGTATGGGGGCCGCCCGCCTGCGGTCCGGCAAAGCCGGTTCCGCGACTTGACTGGCTTGTTTCGTTTCGTCTCGGACCGGGTTTAGTGCTGCTGACAGGACGCCCTTGGATGGATAAAGAGATTTCCCCCTTTATGAATAGAGCAATGTCATGACACGGTACCTCCTGTCCCGGCTGGGCGGCATGCTGGTGGTCATGGCCATCGTGGCAGTGCTGGTTTTTATTCTCACGCGCGCCGCCCCGGGTGACCCGATCGCCGTGCTGCTGGGCGACCAGGCCACGGCCGAGGACATCGCGCGCGTGCAGAAGGTCTATGGCCTGGACAAGCCCCTGCCGGTGCAGTTCGGCCTGTGGGTCCGCGAGCTGGCGCGCGGCAACCTGGGTGAATCGATCTTCCTGCAACGGCCGGTAACCCAGGCGCTGTGGGAGCGGGCCGAGCCCACGACCCTGCTCTCGCTGATGGCGATTGCCATTGCCGCGCTGATCGGCGTGCCCTGCGGCATCGTCTCGGCCGTGTATCGCGGCAGGGCCGTCGACCAGGCCTTCACCGGTTTTGCCATGCTGGGCGCCAGCATCCCCAGCTTCTGGTTCGGCCTGGTGCTGATGCAGATCTTCGCAGTCTCGCTGGGCTGGTTTCCGGTCTCGGGCTATGGCGAGCCGGGCGCCTCGCTGGCGGCCCGCATCCACTGCCTGGTGCTGCCGGCCACGGTGCTGGGCGTGCTCAATTCGGCGCTGATCATCCGCTTCACCCGCGCCTCCATGCTGGATGTGCTGGGCGAGGACTACGTGCGCACTGCCCGGGCCAAAGGACTTTCGGAAAACGTGGTGGTGCTCAAGCATGCGCTGCGCAATGCGCTGGTGCCTATCGTTACCGTGCTCGGCCTGACAGTGGCGCTGATGATAGGCGGCGCGGTGGTCACCGAGACGGTGTTCGGCTTACCCGGCGTGGGCAACCTGGTGGTGAGCGCGGTGATCCGGCGCGACTACCCGGTGATCCAGGGTGCGCTGCTGGTGGTGGCTGTGATCTACGTGGTGATCAATTTCGCCATCGACCTGCTCTACACGGTCGTTGACCCTCGTGTGAAGTATTGACATGCAGTTTCCTCTTATTCTGCGCAAGCTGTTTCGCCGCCGCATCGTGCTGGCGGCGGCCATCGCGCTGGTCGTGGTGGTGCTGGTGTCACTCTTCGCCGGCCCCCTGAGCGGGCTGGACCCGAACGAGACCGCCGTGAGCCAGCGCCTCGCGCAACCCTCTTCCAGCCACCTGTTCGGCACCGACGAACTGGGCCGCGACCTGTTTGCCCGCATCGCCTTCGGCGGCCGATATTCCCTGACCATCGCGCTGCTGACGGCGCTGGGTTCGGTGGTGGCCGGCACCTTGTTTGGCCTGGTCGCAGGCTTCTTTCGACGGCTTGACGCGCCCGTCATGCGGGTGGTGGACGCGATGATGTCGTTTCCCGACATCCTGCTGGCAATCGCCCTGGTCGGCATTCTCGGCCCCTCGATGCTGAACGTGGTGCTGGCCCTGGTGCTGGTCTACACGCCTCGCGTGGCGCGGGTGGTGCGCGCCTCGACGCTGGTGGTGCGCGAGCTGCTGTTTGTGGAAGCGGCGCGCGCCGTCGGGGTCTCCACCGTGCGCATCCTCTGGCGCCATGTGCTGCCCAACCTGATGTCGCCGATCCTGGTGCAGGCTTCCTTCATCTTCGCCTATGCCATCCTGGCGGAAGCCGCGCTGTCTTTCCTGGGGGTGGGTGTGCCGCCCGAAATCCCGACCTGGGGCACCATGGTCGCCGGCAGCCAGCAATACGCCCACCAGGCGCTGTGGATCGTGTTGTTCCCGGGCCTGGCCATCATCCTTACCGCGCTGTCGCTCCAATTGCTGGGCGACGGCATCCGCGACCTGCTGGATCCGCGCCTGCGGAAATCGATGTGAACCGTCTTGAAGTACGCCACCTTTCCACCTTCTTCGACACCGACGAAGGCCTGATCCGCTCCGTCGCCGACGTGAGCTTCAACATCCGTGCCGGCAAGACCACGGCCCTCGTCGGCGAATCGGGCTCGGGCAAATCGGTCACCAGCCTGACGCTGATGCGCCTGCTGCCGCGAACCGCATCGACGCAGGTCAGCGGCCAGGCCCTGTTCGTCAACCGCGCCGGCGAGACACTGGACCTGTTGACGCTGCCCGAGCCGCGCATGCGCGCCATCCGCGGCAACGAGGTGGCCATGATTTTTCAGGAGCCGATGACCAGCCTGAACCCGGTTTTCACCGTGGGCGAGCAGGTGGCCGAGACGCTCCGCCTGCACAAGGGCCTGGGCCATGCGGCCGCCCTGGCCCAGGCCCTGCGCATGCTGGAGCTGGTAGAGATCCCGGCGGCTGCCCAGCGCCTGCATGAATACCCGCACCAACTCTCCGGCGGCATGCGCCAGCGGGTGATGATCGCGCTGGCCATGGCCTGCGACCCGACGCTGCTGATCGCCGACGAGCCCACCACCGCGTTGGACGTGACCATCCAGGCTCAGATCCTGGCGCTGATGCGCAGGCTGCAGGCTGAGACCGGCATGAGCATCCTGTTCATCACCCACAACCTGGGCGTGGTGGCCCACCATGCCGACGACGTGGCTGTGATGTACGCCGGCCGCATCGTGGAGGCCGCGCCCGTCAACGACCTGTTCGCACGGCCACAGCATCCTTACACGCAGGGCCTGCTGGCCTGCCTGCCGGCGCAGCAGCGCGGGCGGGCGCCGGCAGGGGACGGCGAGGGCCCGCATGCGGCGGGAGGCAAGCGCCGGCTCTACGCCATCCGCGGCCAGGTCTCCAGCCCGCTGGCGCCGCCACCGGGCTGCGCCTTCGAGCCGCGCTGTGACAAGGCCATCGCGGCCTGCCGCGACGCCATGCCGGCGTTGCGCAACGACGAAGCCGGCGGCAGCGCCCGCTGCATCCTGGTGCCGGAGGCCGCATGAGCACACAGATGCCCGCCGTCACACCTCTGATCGAGGTGCGCAACCTGCAGAAATTCTTCGGTTCCTCCGTGCGGCCGGTACGCGCGGTGGACGATGTGTCCTTCGTGATCCATCCCGGCGAGACACTGGGTCTTGTGGGCGAATCGGGCTCGGGCAAGAGCACCATTGGCCGCGCCCTGCTGCGCCTGGTCGACAGCACCGGCGGCACAGTGAGCTACCGCGGCGAGGACCTGGGCGCAGCATCGAGCGGCCGCATGCGCGCGCTGCGCAGCAAGCTGCAGATGATCTTCCAGGACCCGTACGCCAGCCTGAACCCCAAGATGCGGGTACGCGACATCCTGGGCGAGGCGTTGCAGGTGCACGGCCTGGCCAAAGGCAAGGAGGCGACTGCGCAGCGTATCGCCGAGCTGTTGCAGCTGGTGGGGCTACCGCCCGAGCACGCGGCGCGTTACCCGCACGAGTTTTCCGGCGGCCAGCGCCAGCGTATCGGCGTGGCGCGGGCCCTCTCGGTGCAGCCCGAATTCATCGTGGCCGACGAGCCGCTCTCTGCACTGGACGTGTCCATCCAGGCGCAGGTGGTCAACCTGCTGTGCGACCTGCGCGACAGCCTGAAGCTGACCATGCTGTTCATCTCGCATGACCTGGATGTGGTGGAATACCTGTGCGACCGGGTGGTTGTGCTGTACCTGGGCCGGGTGATGGAAGTGGCGCCGACGGCGCAGCTGTTCGCGCGGCCGCTGCATCCCTATACCCAGGCCCTGCTGGCCGCTTCGCCCAAGCCCGACCCGGCGCTGAAGATGGTGCATGTGCCCTTGAAAGGCGACATGCCCAGCCCGCTCAACCCGCCTTCGGGCTGCGTGTTTCGCACACGCTGCCCGCATGCCATTGACGCCTGTGCCGAGACGCGGCCGGAGCCGCGCGACATGGGCGGCGGCCGCCTCAAAGCCTGTATCCGAGACGACATCGAATCATTGACGACACCATGACACTGCAAGATATTCTCGACCCTTTGCTCGACGCCTCCTGGAAGGGCTTTCCGCACCACAGCCCGCCGCTGCGCCGCTCGGCCGTCGGCACCCAGGGCTGGAACGTGCTGCGCGGCGACCTGCCGTTGCCGCTGGCCGTGATCCGTCGGGACGCCCTGGCCGGCAACCTGCAATGGATGCAGGGTTTCGCCGGCAGCCACGGCGTGGGCCTGGCTCCGCACGGCAAGACCACCATGTCGCCGCAGCTGTTCCGGCGCCAGCTCGATGCCGGCGCCTGGGGCCTGACCTTCGCCACCGTGACGCAGCTGCGCGCGGGCGTGACGGCCGGTGCGAAGCGCTGCCTGATCGCCAACCAGGTGTTCCAGTCGGTGGACCTGCAGGGCATAGCCGACCTCAAGCGTGCCAATGCCGGGCTGAGCGTGGCTTTTCTGGTGGATTCCCTGGCGCAGGCAGAACTCATTGAAGCCTGGCATGCGGTGAATGCACACGCTGAGCCTTTCGACGTGCTGCTGGAGATCGGCGTGGACGGCGGCCGCACCGGTTGCCGCAGCCAAGAGCAGGCGCTCGCATTGGCCAAGCGCCTGCGCAGCGGCACGGCCACGCGGCTGGTCGGCATCGAATGCTACGAGGGTCTGGGCGCCACCGGCCAGTCGGACGCCGACAAGGCCTACGCCAATGCGCTGATGCAACGTGTGCGCGACATCGCCCAAGCCTGCGACGAGCAGCAGTTGTTCGAAACGGATGAAATCCTCCTCACGGCCGGCGGCTCCGCCATCTTCGATCTGGTGGCCGAACACCTGAAGATGAAACTCTCGCGGCCCGTGCAAGGCCTGCTGCGTTCGGGCTGCTATGTGACGCACGACCATGGCACCTACCACCGCTTCATGAATACAGTCGCCGCGCGCATGGGCTGCGGCCATGGCTTGCACGCGGCGATGCAGGTGTGGGCGGCGGTGCAATCCTGCCCCGAGCCGGGCCTGGCCATTCTCGCGGTGGGCAAGCGCGACATCTCCTACGACCTGGAGCTTCCCGTGCCCCTGGGCGTGTGCCGGGCAGGCGAGACCGCCATGACGCCGGCGCCGGCCGACTGGAAAATCGCCGGCCTGAACGACCAGCACGCCTACCTCCGCCACGCGACCCCGGCCGGCAGCGGCCCGGAACACCAGGCCCTGCGCGTGGGCGACCTGGTCGCGCTGGGCATCTCCCACCCCTGCACCACCTTTGATAAATGGCGCTGGATGCCGGTGGTGGACGAACAAAACAACGTGTGTGACGCCATCGTCACCTGCTTTTAAATGACCCCACGCGTTCTTGAAAAAATTGCCGAGATCATGGACCGCGCGCCCGCCGCGCGGCGCACCGTGCTGGCCCTGATCCTGGAAGACCCGCAGCGCGTGCTGGACGAAACCTTCGAGACCCTGGCCCAGCGCGCCAACAGCTCGGTCCCCACCATCATGCGCACCTGCCGCGACCTGGGCTACCCTGGACTGCGCGAGTTCAAGCTGGCGCTGGCGCAAGAGCTGGCGGTGGGCGGCTCGCCACTGAACCGGCGCGTGCGCATCGATGACGACACCCGACAGGTCATCGCCAAGGTGACGCGCGGCGCCACCACGGTGATCAACAGCGTGCAGGCTCAGCTCAATGTCGAGGCAGTGCAGGCGGCGGCCGACGCCATCGTCGACGGCGCCCGGGTGGACTGCTACGGCGTCGGCGTCACCTCCAACTTCATGGCTTCCGACTTGCAGGCGCGGCTGTACCGCATGGGCGTGGCCTCCAACAGCTACCTGGACCCGCACCTGCAGCTGATCTCGGCCGCCACCATCGGCCCGCGCGGCGTGGTGATGGCCATCACCCACGTCGGCGGCATGCCTTCGCTGCTGGAGGCGGTGGACGTGGCACGCTCGCAGGGCGCCACCATCATCGCGCTGACGCAGCCCGGCTCGCAGCTCGCGGCGCTGGCCGACATCGTGCTGGGCGTGGAAGTGGCGCCCGACCCGGTGATGCCGGTGGGCCCCGAGGCTTACCTGGCGCACCTGACGGTGATCGAGATCCTCACCGTGCTGGTGGCACAGCGCCTGGGCGACAAGGCCGTGAACCGGCTGGCCAACATCCAGCGCACGCTGGAAACCCGCGGCGTGGACATGCACCACCATCCCCGGCTGGACTGGGACGAAGGCGTCAAGCTCACCATGGGAAAAGTACGATGACGCGCGCCACCTTGCTGGAAAACGGCTTGCTGGTGGACGGCACCAGCGCGGCTGGACGACCAGGTGACCTTCTGCTGGCGGGCGACCGGATTGTGGCCATGGGCCCGGACTTGCGCCGCGGCCTGCCGGATGGCCTGTCTCTGTCCGATGTCCAGGTGTACGACTGCAGCGGCCTGGTGATTGCGCCCGGCTTCGTCGACGTGCACACCCACGACGACGCTATCGTGCTGAACGCGCCCGGCATGTTTCCCAAGCTGTCGCAGGGCATCACCACGGTGGTCACCGGCAACTGCGGCCTGTCGGTCGCGCCCTTCGTGGTGAAGGAGCCGCAGGGCGCCCTCACCCTGCTCGGAAATTCGTTTAAATACCCTTCGGCGGAGGCCTACGCACAGGCCGTAGCCGAAGCGCAGCCGGCCGTCAATGTAGCGCCGCTGATCGGCCACACCACGCTGCGCTATGCCTGCGTGGACGACCTCAACCGGCCAGCCACCGCCGACGAAGTGGCCGCCATGTGCACCCTGCTGGAGCAATGCATGGCCCAGGGCGCGATCGGACTGTCGTCGGGCCTCTTTTACGCCGAAGCCATGCCGGCACCGGCCGCCGAGGTGACAGCGCTGGCGCGCGTCGTCGCGCGGTACGGCGGCATTTACGCCACCCACATGCGCTCGGAGATGGCCGACATCCTGGAGGCCATGCACGAGGCCGCCGGCTGCGCCTTCGAGGCAGGTGTGCCGCTGGTGATCTCGCATCACAAATGCGCCGGCCCGGCCAACTGGGGCCGCACGCAGGAGACACTGCCGCTGATCGACACGCTGGCGCAGCGCCAGGACATCGCAATGGATGTCTATCCCTATGTGGCCGGCTCGACCGTGCTGCGCGAAGACCTGGTCGACGGCATTATTGACGTGCTGGTGAGCTGGTCGGCCCCGCACCCGGAAATGATGGGTCGCACCCTGGCGTCGATTGCCGCTGAGTGGGGCGTCGACCAGAAAACAGTTTGCCGCCGCCTGCAGCCCGGCGGGGCCTGCTATTTCCAGATGCACGAGGATGATGTGCGGCGCGTCATTGCGCATCCGCTTTCCATGATCGGATCCGACGGCCTGCCGCATGACAAGCATCCGCACCCGCGCCTGTGGGGTGCCTTCCCGCGGGTGCTGGCGCGCTACTGGCGCGAGCAGCAGCTGCTTTCGCTGGAGACCGCGATCTACAAGATGACCGGTCTGTCGGCGCGCAACTTCCGCCTGCACCAGCGCGGCCAGTTGCAGCCGGGCTGGTACGCCGATGTCGTGGTGCTGGACCCGGTCCGTGTGCGCGACGTGGCAACGTACGAAAACCCCATCGCGCTGTCGGAAGGCATTGAAAAAGTCTTTGTGAACGGCGAACTGGCCTACGTTGCCGGCGCTGCTGATGCGGCCAGCGTCAGGGTGCAGGCGCGCGCCGGGCGCTTGTTGAAACGGCATGTGTAATAAGAAACACCCCCGTCCAGGCTCACTGCGTGTAGCCTGTTCCCCCCTCAAGGGGGCGGCGCCTGAGGCCGGCGAAGCCGGACCCGCGGCCCCTGCTTGCATGGGGCCCCGCTCGCTGTACTCAATGAACTCTTAAGCCCAGCATAAGCCGTGGAACCGGCTTTGCCGGGCCACAGGCGGGCGACCCCCTCGGGGGGCAGCGACCCACACGAAGTGGGGGAGCGTGGGGGCCCTGTTTCTAGTCCAGGGAATCCACGGTGTCGGGGTCGGGCACATCGCCGATCGCCTCGCGCGTCAGCGCGGCCTGGCTTTTGAGCCAGTCGCAAAACGCCAGCACTTCGGGCCGGGCCACATTGCGCGGGCCGATGATCAGCCAATAACTCATCGGAGACTCCATGCGCATTTGCGGCAGCGGCTCCACCAGATCGCCCGAGGCCAGGCTTTCGGCAATCAGTGGCAGCCGCGCCAGCACCACGCCCTGGCCCGTCAGCGTCGCCTGGACCATCTGGTAGGCGTAGTTGAAGTACAGCCAGCGCTTGGCTTCCAGCTTGGGGCTGGCGTGCTCTTCCAGCCAGCGGCGCCAGGTCAGCCATTCCAGGTGCGTCTGATGGGCGTCGCCCGCCTCAATCAAGGTGAACTGCGCCAGGTCGTCGGGTTTCTTCAGGCGCGGCCCGCTTTTAAGCAACCAGGGGCTGATCACCGGCGTGATCTGCTCGCCGAAAAGGCGTATGGCGCCTGGTGGCATGTGGCTGGCCGGGGCGTAACGCAGGGCCAGGTCCAGGTCTGAAATGTCCAGGTCAACAGCCACGTCCGACGCATCAATCCGGATGTCGATGTCGGGGTTGTCGCGCTGAAAGCCCTCCAGCCGGGGGATCAGCCACATCGAGGCAAACGAGGCAAAGGTGGTGAGCGACACGCTCTTGCGCCCGGCGGTCTGGCGTATCTGCCGCACGGCGTTGTCAATGCGCTCCAGCGACGGCGTGACGGCCCGCAGCAAGATGCCGCCGGCGGTGGTGAGCTCCACGGCGCGCGTGTGGCGGTGAAAAAGGCTCACGCCCACGTCTTCTTCCAGGCCCTGGATCTGGCGGCTCACGGCCGACTGGGTGAGGGCCAGCTCTTCCGAGGCAGCGCGGAAGTTGAGGTGGCGGGCGACGGCCTCAAAAGCCCTTAACTGGCCGGCGGAAATCGGCCGGGAGCGCAAGTGTGTTTGTGAATGGAGCATGACAGTGTGGGGGTGAAAAAGGCCAAATAGGGCAATTCGGGCCTAATTGATTGATGCGATTATGGAATCAATAGCTTACCGCGATTTCATTGGACTGTGCAAGCCCGTGGCGAGATGATTCAACCCTCATCACTCACTTTGTGCCTTTTTAGGAGAACACCATGGACCACGCAGCTCACCTCTCAGGAGATCGTTTCTTGCAACAGGCTTCCGATGCCACCAACGGCCATGTGGCCGGCCTGGCGGGCTTCTGGAAACTGGGCGCGGGCCGAGCGCTGACGCTGCGTGCCTCGCAGGCCGGGGTGTTGCGAATTGCGCATGGCCGGGTCTGGGCCACCTTCGACTCCGCCAGCCAGGACATCCAGGTCCGTGCCGGCGACCATTTCCTCAGCCGGGGCGAAAGCCTTTCGCTGCGGGCGGGTGAGTCGCTGGTGATGGAGTCCTTCAGCGCTGGTCACGCTGCTTCCGCTTATTTCAGCTGGGAGCCGGCAACGGCCTGCGCCAAAGTGCCCGAGATGAAAGAGACTTCCGGCTGGCGCGCCGGCGTGATGCAGCCTTTGGGTGACTTGCGTGCCGCCTTCGGCCTGGCCACCAGCGCCCTCGGCCGCCTGGTCCGCGGGCTGGCGATGGGTGCTGTCGCCGCTGTTGAAGCGGTGCTGACCCCCGTTGCCCTGGTGTTCGTCACTGCCCGCGCCCGGCCTCACGTCACCGGCCACGACTTTGACGCCTACAGGGACAATCAGCTCCAGCCGCGCAACTACAACGTGCTGGCCATGTCCAACCTGGTCTAAGCGCAGATAGCCAACAGTTTTACTCCGGGAAAACCGTTTAACCCGCAGTCGCAAGGCTGCGGGTTTTTTTATGGGCGCCTGGTTCGGGGCTTGGCCGTTTTGGCGGTCCTGGTTGCCGGCGCCTTTGGCGTTTTCCTCGCCTTCGCTGTCTTGGGCGCTTTGGTCGCCTTGGCCGCACGCGCCTTCAACGCACACTCCAGCGCTACACGCGCCCACTCCAGCATCACGGCGGGCGACTCCATCGCCTCTTCGGGTGCCGCGTAGTAGTTGAGACTGTGCGGCGCACTGACGCCATTGCGTGTCATTTCATAGGTGAACCGCTCACAGCCATGGGCTTCATACAGGCTGCGGGTCTCCGCATCCGCCTTGAGCCACAGCTTCTCGCCGCCGCCCAGGTCGGCCACCAGGGCCAGCGTCAGTCCCGAGGTGCTGATGCCAAACCCGCCAAACATGCGCCTGGCCGTGCAGGGCCCGACGCCTGACAAAAGCTCGCAGCAGTAGGTCGCAAAATCATTCCTGGAAGAGGCCATCGCGCAACCATACCAAACCCGGCGCAATTGTGTTGCGGCGAGCGCAGCGCGCCGTGGCTGTCGCTTTGTTCAAAAAACCGACGTCTGGCAGATATCGCAGGCGCGACGCGCAAAGACGCGGCGGGCCGCGATAATTTGGGCATGGCTCCAGCTTCCCAGACCCACTCCTTCTCCGCGCCCGGTGTGCGCCACGCCGGGCCGCCGGTCCATGTGGTGGTCATGGGGGTGGCCGGCTGCGGCAAGTCGGCGGTCGGGCGTCTGATGGCCGACCAGCTCGTGTTGCCGCTGATCGAAGGGGATGATTTCCATCCCCCCGGCAACATCCAGAAGATGCAGCAAGGCATTCCCCTCACGGACGAAGACCGCGTTGACTGGCTGCGCCAGCTGGGTGTGGAACTGGCACGCCACCCCGCCGGTGTCGTGCTGACCTGCTCGGCCCTCAAGGCCGCTTACCGCGATAGCCTGCGCGGCGCCGTGCCCGGGCTGCAGTTTGTGCACCTGGCCATCAGCCAGGCTGAATCCCTGCGGCGCGTCTCCGCGCGCCCGGGCCACTTTTACCCGCCCAGCCTGGTCGCCAGCCAGTTTGAGGCGCTGCAGGATCCTTCGGCCGAGCCGGGTGTGTTGACCCTGGCCGGAAATGCTTCCCTGGAAGCCCTGGCCGACAGCGCAGTTGCCTGGCTGGAAATCCGCGGGTAGAGCCCTGCCGCCAGGCCTCGCCTGCAGGCCCCGTTTTCTGGCATCAAATTGCCTCGCAGGCCAATCAGGACGAGCGCGAGCAGCTATCAAATAAGTAGCAATCTTGAAAATCGTTTTTGCCGGGCAGGGTATTGGTTTAACTATCCGTAATGCATTACGTTTAAGTAAAATGACCCAAAACTGGCGCCGGGTTCACTGAACCGCCGGCGCAGCGTCCCAAACACAGGAACCGCATGTCCAAAGCCTTCGCCTCGCAGTCCGATCTCACCGACAAGGTCATCACCTTTGAGCAGCTCAGCGCACATTGCTGGGCTTATACCGCCGAGGGTGACCCCAATTCCGGCGTGATCATTGGCGACAAATTCATCATGGTGAGCGACGCCACCGCCACCCCGGCCATGGCACAGGACCTGATCGCCCGCATCCGCACCGTGAGCGACAAGCCCATCAAATATGTGCTGCTGACGCACTATCACGCGGTCCGGGTGCTGGGCGCCAGTGCCTACCTTGCGGAAGGCGCCACGGAAGTGATCGCCAGCCAGGGCACGTACGAACTCATCGTCGAGCGCGGCGCGCAGGACATGCAAAGCGAGATGGAGCGCTTTCCGCGTCTCTTTCGCAACGCCGAAAGCGTGCCCGGCCTGACCTGGCCGACTTTGGTCATCGAAGGCGGCAATCCGGTGAAGGGCGAAGTGCCCGGCAAGCTGGTGCTGGACCTGGGCGGTGTCAAGGTGCAAGTCTGGCACCCGGGCCCCGGCCACACGCGCGGCGACACGATTGCGTGGGTCGAAGAAGAAAAAGTGCTGTTCTCAGGCGACCTGGTCGAGTACGAGGCCGGCGTCTACACCGGCGACGCCCAGCTGGAGGAATGGCCCGCCACACTGGAAGCCCTGCGCGCACTGAAAGCCGAAGCCATCGTGCCCGGCCGCGGCGAGGCCATGAAGGGCGCGGCCAACGTCAACAAGGCGTTGGACTATACGAAGCGCTGGGTCGAAACCCTGTACCAGGCGGGCAAAGAAGCCGCCGCCGCCGGCATGGACCTCAAAGCCGCCATGGACCACACCCGCAAAAGCATGGACCCGATCTTCGGCCATGTGTTTATTTACGAGCACTGCCTGCCGTTTGACGTCAGCCGGGCGTTTGACGAAGCCAGCGGCATCAAGAACCCGCGTATCTGGACAGCCCAACGCGACCAGGAAATGTGGCAGGCGCTGCAGGGCTGAAGCCCGGCGCGTTCAGGAATCCAGGTCCAGCCTGGAAAGCAATCCCACAAAGGCATCGAGCGCGGCTTGGTCGTCCAGGGTTTCCATGCGCTCCAGCACGTCCTCATCCTCGACCAGGCAGTAGCCCAGGCTGAAGCGCCGGAATCGCCGGGCGGCCAGTTCGCCATGGTGCAGAACCTGCATGTTGATGTGGCGGGTGTCCTGGCGGATGCGTTCCAGCAACGTCAGCACCTGTTTCTGGCCGCCCTCCAGTTGTTGGCAAAAGCGCATGCCGTCAAAAATCAGCAGCCCGGTGATGTCCTGCTCCGCGTTGGCCTGGCGGGCCTTGACGGCGATGTTCGCCACGACGCTGAGCGGCGCTTCGGGCGCCAGGGTACTGACATAAAGAACTTCATACAACGTGGGGCTTTTTGGCGTCATGGCGGCAGAATGTAGCGGGCGGTCCGGCTTTTCACAATGTCAAAAGACACAGCCAAATGCACCTAAGATGCTCCTTTTATGAACATTCCAGCGCCAACGTCATCGATTTGTCCGCCTCACTGCAATGCCTGCGGGCTGCGCAGGACCGGGGCCTTCATGCCTGTCAGCGATGGGGAACTGGCGTTCATCGAAGCCTTTCGCACCGGCACCTCTGCAGTGCGGGCGGGCGGCACCATCCTGTATGAACAAAAACCCAACGGCAAGCTCTTCACGCTGTATTCGGGATGGGCCTTCCGCTACAAAACCCTGAGCGACGGCCGCCGGCAAATCCTCAATTTCCTGTTGCCCGGCGACTTCATCGGCCTGCAGCAAAAGTTCGCGGACGGCGCCATGCACGGCATCGAGGCCGTGACGGATGTAAGCCTCTGTGTGTTTCCGCGGGACGGTCTGTGGGAACTGTTTCGCAACCACCCCAGCCTGGGCTACGACATCACGTGGATGGGCGCGCGCGAGGAAGGTATGGTCGATGACCATCTGCTGACGGCCGGCCGGCGCAACGCCACCGAACGCGTGGCGATGCTGTTGATGCACCTGTACCGCAGGCTGGAACGCGTGGGCATGGCTGAAAAAGGCTGGATAGGGTTTCCCATCAACCAGCAGCATATTGCCGACGCGCTGGGACTGTCGCTGGTGCATACCAACAAGACGCTCAGGCGGTTGCGCCAGCTGGGCCTGCATGAGATTGAAAATGGGCAGCTCCGGTTGCTCAATACCCGCGCGCTGGAGCGCATTGCCGACTATTACGACACGCCGCCTGCGCAGGTTCCTTTACTCTGATTTCATCTGATTTCATCTGATTCCAGCTTGGTTCAGGCGTGTAGGCGGTCGCTGACAACAAGGCCATGGGGCGGATGACAAATGCGGCCCGCATCCGGCTTTAAGGTGACTCCCCTTGCCCGCGATTTGTCCCCCCTTTTCCAGCGAAGGGAAGGCCGTGACGACGGCGCACCAACAACCACCCAGGAGACGTTCATGAACCACGCACAAGCACCCGGCGCACGCCTGCAGCAGCAGCCGCGCCGTGTTTCCGACCGCCAGCAACAGCAAAGCAGCGGCTCACGCGAGTTCCAGCCGCGCCAGTCAAAGCCGGGCGATGCCCCGGCCGGTCAGATGGGCGAAGGGAGCTATGAAGCCACCCGCGACTACCAGAAGAACATCAAGTCCTATCTCAAGGATGCAGATGTCGCTGCCGATGCGAAGGCGGCGAAACCCGATTCACCCCAGCAGGCGGCAGAACTGAAGAAAGCTGAACAGGAAGGTTTGTCCCATTCCAAAGCGCCCGGCAAATAAGCCGGGTTGCGCGGGGCAGGTTCCGGTGTCAGGACTTTTGGCTGTGCAGGGCTTTGAAATCCCGCTCATAGCGGTGAAGGTTTTCCACTGCTTTTAAGCGCTGGGCGGGCGTCGTGCTGTTGTGCAGTTCTGCAAAGCCCTGGCAAATGTCCTGGGTCAGGCGTTCGAGGTAGTCCCGATAAGCGATGTCTGGTGAGTTCAGCGTGCGTTCAAACAGTCCGTTCACGGCGGCCTGCGTTTTCTCGGGTGTGCTGTGGCCGTCAGCCAGCGGGCGCAGGGTTTGCAGGGCATCCTGCTGGCGCCGCAGCCTTTCCCGGTAGGACACGGCGGCGTCAAAGTGGGACGCATCGATCCGACGGCCAATGATGTCCAGCTGTTTTTCTTCCAGCCGCCCGTAAAGCATTTCGGCCCGATTCACCGCCTCTTTGTAGCGTTTTTTGCGGCTCGTTTTGGATGACTCCAGAAAGTCCTCGCGGTAGTCGGCATTGCCTTTTTCAAAACGCTGCTGCAGCTTCTTCATCTGGCTGACGTGGAGCGTGCCCGCCAGCTTCGTCATGAGGGGCTCAGCCTCGTTCGACACCACCAGCAGCTTTCGGCGGAGGTCGGTATAGACCGCACAAGCCTTTGCCGTATCCATATCCTGCGGCATCTGGTGCTGCAGTTTTTGCAGCGTGTCGATATAGCCCGGCAGCTGGGTTTGCCGGTGCCAGGCATGCAGCCTGTCCAGGTCGGCCCTGACCTGCACGCTTTGCGTGTCGGTGAAGTCAAAATGACCGTCCAGATGCCAATACACCAGCTCAGGCGCCTGGTTGTAGGCCAGTTTCATCATCACGTTGCAACCGGGCAGCGCCGCACCCAGCAGCGCGGCGGCAAGCACACCGATAATCCGTAAGCTGCGTACCAGCCCTGCCCCGGCGGGGGTGGCACGCTTTTCAAATCCTGTCCTTCGAAAATCCAGAGGAAACTTCATGGCAACCCCAGTTGATGTCGTCATCATGGCCGCGGGCAAAGGCACGCGGATGAAAAGCAGCTTACCCAAGGTTTTGCACCGATTGGGCGGGAAGGCTTTGCTGCAGCATGTCATCGAATGCGCTGCGTCTTTGTCAGCGCGCAAGGCGGTCGTCATTACCGGCCACGGCGCGGAGGCTGTTGAGGCCGCCTGCCGGGGCTTTGCGCAGCAGGAAGTGGGCCCGGATTCGAAGGTCAGCCTGCAATTTGCGCGGCAGGAGCCACAGCTCGGCACGGGCCATGCGGTGCAGCAGGCAATTCCCCTGCTGGCAGACGATGGCGTCACCCTGGTGCTGTCGGGCGATGTGCCGCTGACCCAGGCCGCCACCCTGCAGGCCCTGCTGGCGCAGTGCGACGGCCAGCGGCTGGCGCTGCTCACGCTCAGCATGGCCGACCCCACGGGTTATGGCCGTATCGTGCGCGCGCAAGCGCACGCCTCCGAGCCCTTGCGGGCCGGCACCGAAGCCTCGGCCCAGGTACGCGCCATCGTCGAGCATAAAGATGCGACACCTGCCCAGCGCGAGATCCGTGAAATCTACAGCGGCATCATGGCCGTCCCCACGCGCCTGCTGCGTGCCTGGCTTTCCCGGCTGGACAATCAAAATGCCCAAGGCGAGTATTACCTCACCGACATCGTCAAGTTTGCGGTGGCGGACGGCGTGGCCGTTGTGGCGCAGCAGATCACCGACGCGGCCCAGGTGGCCGGCGTGAACAGCCCGGTGCAACTGGCCGAACTGGAACGCGTGTACCAAAGCCGCCTGGCAATGGCTCTGATGGAGCAAGGCGTGCGGCTGGCGGATCCGGCGCGGCTCGATGTGCGCGGCACGCTTCGCTGCGGCCAGGATGTGGAAGTCGACGTGAATTGCGTGTTCGAAGGCCAGGTCACGCTGGGCGATGGTGTGCGCATAGGCGCCAACTGCGTGATTGCCAACTGCACCATTGCCGCCGGCGCCGTGATCCATCCCTTCACCCATATCGACGGCGAGAAGCTGGGTGTAGAGATTGGCGAGGGTGCACTGATCGGGCCCTTTGCCCGACTGCGGCCCGGCGCGCAGCTGGGCGCCGAGGTGCACATCGGCAATTTTGTGGAAGTCAAAAACGCCACCCTGGCCAAGGGCGCCAAAGCCAACCACCTGGCTTACCTGGGCGACGCGACGGTGGGCGAGCGCGTGAACTACGGCGCCGGCAGCATCACCGCCAACTACGACGGCGCCAACAAGCACCGCACGGTCATTGAAGCCGACGTGCACATCGGCAGCAACTGCGTCCTGGTGGCACCCGTCACCATAGGCGCGGGCGGCACGGTGGGCGGAGGGTCGACCATTACCAAGAGCACACCGCCGGATTCGTTGAGTGTGGCGCGGGGCAAGCAGGTCAGTTTGCCTAACTGGAAGAGGCCGGTGAAGGTGGTTAAGGGGTAGGTCTTTGCTTATCCGGGCAGAGCCTTGTCTTGGCTGTTCTTGCTCAGGGTTAGGCGCTTTCGTCTGAGGGTAGCTGGCCGGGCAACCCCCGGCCAGCTACCCTCAGCAAAAAGCGCGGCCATCAAATCAACACAAACTCACCCCTTCACCCGATTCACCAAAAACACCCCAAAAATCGCCAACGCCCCACCGGCCAGCAAACTGACACTCAAGGGTTCCCCCAGAATCAGCCAACCGAGCAGCACGCCAAACACCGGCACCAGGTTGTTGAACACCACGGTGCGTGCCGCGCCCAGTTGGCGTATGCCTTCGTAGTACCAGACAAAAGCCACCGCGGTGCCGAGCACGCCGAGAAACGCCAGGCCGGTCCACACCTCAGGGGTGAATGATTCGGCATGTACGCTGGCGATGTCGCGCAGGGCCAGCAGGCCCAGGAACAGCGTGCCCCAGATGGCGGCCCAGAGCGTGGCCAGCACGGGTGACAGGCCCTGCAACAGCTTGCGGCCCAGCAGGGTGTACACCGCCCAGGCGCACACCGCGCCAAACATCGACAGCTCACCTTTGCCGAGCGACTGCGCGATTTGCGAAAGGTCGCCGCGTGTGACGACGATCCACACGCCCAGCAAGGCCAGGGCCACGCCCAGCCAGCGCACTGGCGAAAGCCGGTCGCCCAGGAATGCGGCGGCCAGCAGCAGTGTGACCACCGGGTTCAGGGCAATGATGAGTGAGGTGCGGCCTGCCGGCAGCACGGAAAGCGCCGTGAAGAACAACAGGTTGTAAATAAAGATACCGGTGGCGCCCAGCGCCATTGTGCCCAGCAGCTGGCGGCGCGACAGCGTCGTGAGTGCGCGCAGGCCTTCGGTGAAATGCAGCGCCACCAGCAGGGCCAGCGTGGCAAACACAAAGCGTATGAAACCTGCCGTGGCGGGCGGCAGGTGGGCGGAGATGACGCGCCCGGCAATGAAGGTGCCGCCCCAGAGAAAGGGCACGCAGGTCAGGCGCAGGTACAGGCCCAGAAGGCTTTTACCAGCCGGTGGAGTCGTAGGAGCGATGCCGGGCAAGGGGGCTGCGGTGGAGGATGCGGCGGTGGCTGTAGCGGTCATGCGGTTTTTGTTGGAAAAAAGGCTGGCATCAGTTAGATTGATGCATGAGATTAACTGCAATTTGGCTCACCATCAAATGAGTGTTTGCTCATCATCGCCTGCATGCAGCCTTAACTTTTTTTGAACCGGCCATGACACTCGCCCAACTTGAAGTCCTGATCACCCTCGATGAATGCCGCAGCTTTTCACGCGCGGCCATGCGGCTGGGCACGACGCAATCGGCCGTCAGCCATGCGCTGCGCGCGCTCGAAACGCAGTTCGGCGTCAAGCTCGCGCAACGCGACGCTTCCGGCGTGGCCATGACGGATGCCGGTGAGCGCCTGCTGTTGCGCGCCCGCGAAATGACCGCCCTGGCCGCCACCATGACGCAGGAGCTCGGCGACGCCCGTGAGCTGAAAACCGGCACGCTGCGCATCGGCTCGTTTGGGCCCACGTCCACCGTCAACCTGTTGCCGCCATTGCTGGCTGCCTTTAAAAAGCGCCATCCGGGCGCGCAGGTGCGCATTGAAGAGGAAAGCGACGAAGTGGTGGACGACTGGCTGCTGCAAAAGCGGGTGGAGCTTGGATTTGTCGTCGTGCCCGACGAGCGCTTTGAGGTGCTGCCGCTGGTGCAGGACGAGTTTGTCGCCATCCTGCCGGCCAAACACCCACTGGCCAGACACAAGGCCGTGCCGGTTACCGCTCTGACGGGGCTGGACTTTGTGCTGACGGAGGCCGGCTGCGGCCCGGTCATTGTGCCCATCCTGCAGAAAAACATCGCGCTGCCCAAGGTGCTGTATCACTTCACGCAGATCATTTCCATCCTGCAATTTGTGCAACAGGGTTTGGCGGTATCGGTAGCTGCCCGCCTCGCGCTGCCCGACGCACCCAGGGGCGTGGTGTACCGGCCCCTGTCACCGCCGCAGCCGCGCACGGTCGGCCTGGCCTGCCTGGATGTGGCCAAACTCTCGCCGCTGGCACGCGCCTTCTGGAACACCGCCCGTGAAGGGGCCAGGGTGCACTGAGTCAGTTTGCTACTTATTTGATAGCTGCTTGCGCTTGTCCTGATTGGATTTCAGCCGGTTTCTTTCTAAATCAATGAGGGTTGCATAGGGGCTTTTCTGCCGGCTTGCCCGGCACCGCGCCGCCGGTGCTCACGAGTGGGCCCATCAAGTACCATCAGCCCATTCCGCAGGCTGGCGCGCGACATCGCAGCACGGAAAACAACAGGGAGGCCGGGGTCATGATTATCTGGAGCATTGTTTGGGGTGCCGTGCTGGGCTGGTTCTGGCCGGGCTATGGCGATTTCGGTGTTTTTCTGGGAGGCTTCCTCGGTTTGTTCGCCGGCCTTTCCTTGCGCTGGGCCGTGCGCGCTGAAGTCGAGGCCGCGCACAAAAAGCATGCGGCGCAGGTCAAGGCGGCGACAGCACGAGCACAACATCCGCCTGCCGCACCGGGTGGCAGCATCCAGGCCACGGAGGATGACGACGGCTTCAAGGACTTTGAGAACACCTCTCCCTTGCCTGTTGCATCATTGCCCGCACAGCCCGCACCTGCTGCGCTGCAAACCATGGCACCGGCGGCTGCCAGTGCGCTCAGCGCCGTCAGCAACGAAGAGGCATCTTCGCAAGAAGACCTGGCCCCGAACGGCTTGCCGCGCGCTCAGGCTGCGCCCGCCGCTCGGCCTGCTTACAAGCCGGCCGAGCCCAATGCCATCGAGCTGGCGCTGATTGCCGGCAAGAACTGGTTCCTGGGCGGCAACACCATCGTGCGAGTCGGGCTGGTCATTCTGTTTATTGGCCTGTCGTTCCTGGCGCGCTACGCGGCATCGGCCGGGCTCTTCCCGGTGGAGTTTCGCCTGACGGCCATCGCTGCCGCGGCGATCGCGCTGCTGGCCGTGGGTTTTCGCAAGCGCACGGAAAAGCCCGGCTTTGCACTCGCTCTGCAGGGCGCCGGCGTGGCGGTGATGTACCTCACGGTGTTTGCGGCCTTCCGCATGTACGGCTTGCTGGAGCCGCTGCCGGCCTTTGGTTTGATGATTGTGGTGTGCGCGCTCAGCTGCGCGCTGGCATTGCTGCAGAACTCGCGTGCGCTGGCGGTGGCGGCCTTCGCCGGTGGTTTTGCCGTGCCGATTCTGCTGTCGACAGGGCAGGGTAGCCACGTCGGCCTCTTCAGCTATTACTCAGTGCTGAACCTGGCCATTCTGTTCATTGCCTGGAAGCGCTCATGGCGCATCCTGAACGTGGTGGGTTTTATCGCTACCTTCGGCGTGGCCACTGCCTGGGGTGTTCTCAAGTACACGCCAGAGCATTACGCCAGCACCCAGCCCTTCCTCATCGGCTTTGTACTGATCTATCTTTTTGCCGCCATCCTCTATGCGCGCAACACACCCACGAAGCTCGGCAACGCCGTCGACACCATGCTGGTGTTCGGCACACCGCTGGTGGGCTTCGGCCTTCAGGCCGGGCTGGTGCGCACCATGGAACTGGGCACGGCCTTTTCGGCGCTGGGCTTTGCCGCGCTGTACCTGGTGACGGCGATGGTGCTGGTGCGCCGGGCGCTGTCCAGCTACCGCCTGCTGATTGAATGCTTTATTGCCGTGGGTGTGGGTTTTGCCACGCTGGCGGTGCCGCTGGCACTCGATGCAAAGTGGACCTCGGCTGTCTGGGCGCTCGAAGGTGCGGGCGCGTTCTGGGTCGGCATGCGGCAGGCGCGCTGGATGCCGCGCGCTTTCGGCTTGCTGCTGCAGGGCGTGGCCGCCATGGCGTTTTTGGGCGGGCTTGATGACGCGGGCGCACTGGGCAACCCTGTCTCGGCCATTCCTTTCGGCAACCCGGCCTTTATCGGCGCCATGTTGATCGCGCTGCCGGCGCTGCAGCTGGCGTGGTGGCTGCGCCGGCCCCTGCCGCACAGCGAGTCTTCGTGGGCCAAGGCCTATGCCGGCGTGGAGTCGCAGCTCAGCATTCCTGTTTACCTCTACGGCTTTTTCTTCTGGTGCCTGGCCTGGTTGCTGGAAATCAACCGCCGTGTGCCCGCGCTGGAAGCAGATGCCTTTCCTCAGCAGGCCTTTAGCGACCGCACCACCGGCCTGCTGATGATGCTGGCGGTGGTGGCCAGTGCGGCCTTGTCGATGGTGCTCGGCCTGAAGAAGCAGTGGGCGGTGGCGACCTGGCCCGCGCGCATCACCGTGGGTGTGCTGGCGCTGGGTTATGTGGCGCAGGCAGGTCAAGGCTACCGCGTGCTCGCTACGCCGGCGTGGGCTGTGTGGCCGGCGGTGCTGGTGCTGCATTACTGGATGCTGCGGCAGACGGACCGCCAGGCGTTGGCGCAGGCTACGTCCACGGGCGCCTCTCAGTCGCCCTATGGTTTCCTGCACGCCGCAAGCGCGTGGCTGGTGACCTTCCTCCTTGCGGATTGCCTGTGGTCGGGTATCGGCAAGGCCGAGCTCTGGCGAACTTCCTGGGCCGGCGTGGTCCTGCTGGTCAGCGCCATCGCGGTGCTGATGCTGCTGGCGGTGTGGGCCGGGCGGGCCAACAGCGCGGCCCTGCGACAGGGCGCGAAGTGGCCGCTCAATCCGCATGCCCAGGCTTACTACTGGTATGCCGCCTTGCCGCTGGCGGTGCTGGTGTTCTGGGGGGCTCTCGCCGCCGCCGTCACTTCCTCGGGCCGCACCGCGCCGCTGCCCTATATCCCGCTGCTCAATCCGACCGATTTGACACTGGCGCTTGCGCTGGGCGCTCTGGTGTTCTGGCGCCGCGTGCTGGTGACGGCCGCGCCGCCGCCGGGCAATGCGGGCTGGGTGACCGGCCGCAATGCGCTGGTGGCTTTGGCCCTACTGGTGTTTGTGGCGGTCAATACTGTGTGGCTGCGTATCGCCCACCATTTCTTCGGCGTGCGCTGGGACGCCGACGCGCTGTTCGGCAGCTTCGTGGTGCAAACCGGTTACGCCATTTTGTGGACGCTGCTGGCCCTGAGCCTGATGGTGCTGGCGCACCGGCGCGTGCAGCGGCCGCTGTGGCTGGTGGGAGCAGGCTTGCTGGGCCTGGTGGTCGTCAAGCTGCTGTTGATTGACCTGTCGAACGCCGGCGGTGCAGAGCGCATCATCGCGTTCATCGTGGTGGGTGTGCTGATGCTGGTGGTGGGCTACTTTGCGCCGCTGCCGCCCAAGGCCGCCGTCACCGCCACTGCGCAAGATGTTTTGCCCGGGGATGCGGGTGACCTGAAAGAAACCCAGTCATGAAAATCAACCAACGCTTTTTAACCCTGGCGCTAACTCTGGCGCTCTTCACCGCATTGGCAGCCCCGCTGCTGGTGCAGGCCGCCGACGCCGCGGATGCCGGCAGCGCCAAATCGTATGCCGTTCGCATACCCGTCACGCTGGCGCCTGACGCGCCACTGCAGCGGCTGGTGGTGCCCGCCGAAGCCCTGGTGCGGCTGCAAAGCGCCGGTTATGCCGACATACGCCTCTTCAACGCGGCGGGTCAGCCGGTGCCCATGGCGCTGGCCAATGTTGCCGCGGAAACGGCGACGCAGGAGCAGCAGGTCAAGCTCACGGCGTACCCCATTCTGGGTGCCGCAGGCGCTGCCGGGCTGGAAGGCCTGTCGCTGCGCATTGAAGAGCGGCAGGGCCGGCGCGTGGTGCAGCTCAACACGGGCAGCGGCGCAAACACCGCGGGTGCAGCTTCATCGCAAAAAGTGCTGGGCGCGCTGCTCGACACACGCAGCGTCAATGCGCCTGCCGCCCGCATGACGCTGGACGCCGACCTGCCGGTCGGCCAGCCCGTCAGCTTTAATGTGCAGGCCAGCAAGGACCTGAAGAACTGGCGGCCCCTGGCCGACACCGTGCTGTACCGCGCCGATGCTTCTGCCAAAGCCGCGAGCCTGGGCGACAACAGCCTTGCGCTTTCCATGGCGGATTTGAAAGACCAGTACCTGCGCATCACCTGGGGCGACGCCGCCGTCACCCTGCGCGGCGCCACGCTGGTCACGTCCCGCAGCACGGCCCTGCGCCAGCGTGTGGGCGCCACCATGACCACGCCGGTGCTGACGAATCCCCATGAGCTGACTTTTGCGTTGCCCTTTGCCACGCCTGTTGCCGCTTTAAAGATCACGCCGCAAGGCAGCAATGTGCTGGTGCCCATCCGCGTGCTGGGCCGTAATGACCGCAACCAGCCCTGGGCTTTGCTGGCCAGCGCCGTGGTCTACCGGATGACAACCGCAGGTAAAGAACAAACCAGCGGGCCGGTCGAATTGCAGGGCTCATCGGTGCGCGAAATGAAGATCGAGGCCGACCTCAAAACGCCGGGGTTTGCCGCCGCGCCTGAAATCGTCCTGCAGTTCGAACCGGCGCAGCTCATCTTTCTGGCCAGCGGGCAGGGCCCTTTCACCCTGGCAGCGGGCCTGGCCAGCGCAACGGGGGCAGCAGGCGCTTTTCTGCCCATGGCCAGCCTGATTCCCGGCTACAAGGCGCAACAGGAAAACTCGCTGCCTGTCGCCCAGGCCGACGTGTCCAAAGCAGACGTCACCGGTGGCAGTGCCGCTGTGGCCGGCCCGCTGGTGGCGGCGCAGCCCCCCAGCCAGGGCATGCCGACACGCAGCCTGGTGCTGTGGGGCGTCTTGCTGGCGGGTGCCCTGGCGCTGGGGCTGATGGCGTGGGTGCTGCTCAGGCAAACCCGGCAAGGCCCCGGACCGGCCCCATAAGGTCTTCCGGCTGGTGGCGGGTGCTGGCGGGGCTGCTGATACGCTATTGTTTTGATAGCTGCTCGCGCCGGTTCTTATTGGGCTAGGAGCACTTTTGGTTCAAATTTTGCGCGTTTGGTGCTGAAAAACGCCTTCACGTTGCGCACATTTGCATCGCTGGTAAAAAGCCGCTGCGCCAGCGCCAGGTAGCGCGGCATGTCGGCCACATGCACCACCAGCATGAAGTCCGGCCCCGGTGAGACGCGGTAGCACTGCTGCACTGCTTCGTCCTGCACCACCCGCGCCTCAAACGCCTCCTGCTGCTCGGCGCTCTGACGATCCAGCGTGATTTCGACCAGGGCCGTCAGCCCGTGGCCGGAGAGGGCGGCCAGCTTGTCGGGGCTGAGCAGCGCGATTTCACGCTCCACCAGCCCGGCATCGCGCAGGCGTTTCACGCGGCGCAAGCAGGTCGGCGGCGAGATATGGACGCGTTCGGCCAGCGCCTGGTTGCTCAGCGACGCATCGGTTTGCAGGCTGTCCAGCAGTTTTAAGTCGGTGTCATCAATGATTATTTGTTCCATTAATGAAATATAAATGAAATTTAATTTAACTTAATGCAAATGGTGAAATTAAATTCCATTTAGTTTGAAAAATAGATCACATTAGAAAACTGTAAGTACGTAGCATCACCGCATTAACCTTCAGGAGACCTTCATGTGCGGCATTGTTGCTTCCGTTTCGACCCGAAATATCGTTCCCATCCTGGTGCAGGGTTTGCAGCGCCTCGAATACCGCGGTTATGACTCCTGCGGCGTCGCCGTGTACGCCGGCGGCCTGAAGCGCGCTCGCAGCACCTCGCGTGTGGCCGAGTTGCAGGAGCAGGTGAGCGCTGACAAACTCGAAGGTGGCACCGGCATTGCGCACACCCGCTGGGCCACCCACGGCGCGCCCGCAGTGCACAACGCCCACCCCCATTTCAGCCACGGCAGCGGCGCGGGCGCCACGGCGCGCGCAGGCAAGGTCGCGTTGGTGCACAACGGCATCATCGAAAACTACGAAGAGCTGCGCACCGGCCTCAAGGCCAAGGGCTATGTCTTCGACAGCCAGACCGACACCGAAGTCATCGTGCATTTGATGGACAGCCTGTACGACGGCGATTTGTTCGAAGCCCTCAAGGCCACCGTCGCGCAACTGCACGGCGCGTATGCGATTGCGGCCTTCTGCAAGGACGAGCCGCACCGCGTCGTCGGCGCGCGCGCCGGCTCGCCGCTGATCCTGGGCGTGGGCAAGGACAAGACCGAAAACTTCCTGGCCAGCGACGCCATGGCCCTGGCCGGCGTGACGGACCAGATCGTCTACCTCGAAGAAGGCGACATGGTCGACATCCAGCTCGGCAAATACTGGGTGCTCAACAAAGAAGGCAAGGCGGTCCAGCGCGAAGTCAAAACCGTGCACGCCCACAGCGGTGCCGCAGAGCTGGGCCCGTATCGCCACTACATGCAAAAAGAAATTTTTGAGCAGCCGCGCGCCATTGCCGACACGCTCGAAGGTGTGGAAGGCATCGTGCCTGAGCTGTTCGGCGACGAGGCTTACCGCGTGTTCAAGGACATCGACTCGGTCCTCATCCTGGCGTGCGGCACCAGCTACTACAGCGGCTGCGCGGCCAAGTACTGGCTCGAGTCGATAGCCGGCATCCCTACGCAAGTCGAAGTGGCCAGCGAATACCGCTACCGCACATCGGTACCCAACCCGAAATCACTCGTCGTCACCATCACCCAGAGCGGCGAAACAGCCGACACGCTGGCCGCACTGCGCCACGCCCAAAGCCTGGGCATGACGCAGACCCTGACCATCTGCAATGTGTCAACGTCGGCCATGGTGCGCGAATGCAAGCTCGCCTACATCACGCGCGCCGGCGTCGAGATCGGCGTCGCCTCCACCAAGGCCTTCACCACGCAACTGGCAGGCCTCTTTCTGCTCACGCTGGCCCTGGCCCAAAGCAAAGGCAAGCTCAGCGAGGAAGAAGAAGCCGGCCATCTCAAAGCCATGCGCCACCTGCCCGCCGCCCTGCAAGCCGTGCTGGCGCTCGAGCCGCAAGTCATCAGCTGGGCCGAAGATTTCGCAAAAATGGAAAACGCACTCTTCCTCGGCCGTGGCCTGCATTACCCCATCGCACTCGAAGGCGCCCTCAAGCTCAAAGAGATCAGCTACATCCACGCAGAGGCCTACCCCGCAGGCGAACTCAAACACGGCCCCCTGGCTTTGGTCACCAGCGAGATGCCCGTCGTCTGCGTCGCGCCCAACGATGCGCTGCTCGAAAAACTCAAAAGCAACATGCAGGAAGTCCGCGCCCGCGGCGGCGTCCTTTATGTACTGGCAGACGCAGACAGCCACATCGAAAGCGGCGAAGGCCTGCACGTCATCCGCATGCCCGAACACTACGGCGCGTTGAGCCCACTGCTGCACGTGGTGCCGCTGCAGTTGCTGGCGTATCACACGGCTGTGGCGCGCGGGACGGATGTTGATAAACCTCGAAATCTTGCAAAGAGCGTGACCGTCGAATGACAGTCACAGTGCTTGTGAGCGCTAATCGCCATTACATTGGGTCAAGTAGCAACGCAACTCAACACCGAGTCAGCCTGCGAGCACGAGGCTCGCCACCTGAACAAACCAGCTGACGCCCAATGGCAATACCTCGTCGTTGAAGTCGTAGCTGGGATGGTGCAATGAGGGGGTGTCTTCGCGCCCTGGGCCGGCGCCCTGGCCCAGCCACAGGTAGGCGCCGGGCCTGGCTTTCAGCATGAATGCGAAATCCTCTGACGTGAACGCCGCCGAGGGCGCCACCGAAGCCCGCAGGCCCGCGGCTTCTGCGGCGCGCAGGGCCAGCGATGCCTCTTGCGGCGTGTTGATGGTGGCCGGGTAGTAGCGCACGTACTCCACTTCGATCGTGGTGCCCGTGGCCTGGGCCACGCCCTGCGCGATCTGCCGGATGGCCGCTTCGATGGTGTCCTGGACGCCGGCGTCGAAGCTGCGCACCGTACCCGTCAGCTCGACCGCGGAGGGCAGCACGTTGTGCGACTGGCCGCCGCTGATGCGCGTGACCGAGAGCACCGCATTCTCGGTGGGCGGAATGCGGCGCGACGTGATGGTGTGCAGCTGGCTGACCAGCTCGCTCGCGGCAAGCACCGCGTCGGGCGTGCGATGCGGCTGGGCCGCGTGGCCGCCCCGGCCCCGTACCACGATGTCAAAGCGATCCGCCGCCGCCATGATGGCGCCCTGCCGCGTCTGGGCGGTGCCGGCGGGCAGCTCCGGCCAGTTGTGCAGGGCGTAGACCGTGTCGCAGGGGAAGCGCTCAAAAAGCCCTTCCTGGACCATCACGCGTGCGCCGCCCCGGCCTTCTTCGGCGGGCTGGAAGATGAAGTTGACGGTGCCGTCGAAGCGGCGCGTGCGAGCCAGCTGGCGTGCCGCGCCCAGCAGCATGGCGGTGTGCCCGTCGTGCCCGCAGCCGTGGTGCACGCCGGGGAACCGGCTGACGTAGGGCCGTTCGCCTTGTTCAAGAATGGGCAGCGCGTCCATGTCGGCACGCAGTCCCACGCTGCGCTGTCCGCTGCCGGAGCGGAGCACACCGACGACACCCGTGCCGCCGATACCTTCATGCACCTCCAGCCCCAGGTCGAGCAAGGCCTTGGCGACGATGCCGGCCGTGCGGTGTTCCTTGAAGGCAAGCTCGGGGTGCGCATGCAGGTCGCGCCGCAGCAAGACCAGGTCGGGCACCAGGTCCGCGATTTCCTGCGTCATGGTGGGGCTCAGCATGCCGTTCGCGGCTGGCCGGCGGTCGTCAGGTACTGCCCCGGTGTCATGCCGAACACGTTCTTGAAATGCCGCGAGAGATGGCTTTGGTCATAAAAGCCCGCCTCGCTGGCCGCACTGGCGACCGGCATCCCCTGCCGGATCAGGGCTTGGGCGCGTGCCAGGCGGAGCCGGCAGATGTAGCGATGCGGCGAAACCCCCACCTGCTGGCGAAACACGGTGGCGAAACGCCAGATGCTGAGCCCAGCGAGATCGGCCAGTTCCGACAACGACAGCGCCTGATTGAGGTTCTCGTTGATGTGCCGCTGCACACGCTGGATCGCTGCGGCCGAGCGGGCAGGCGCCGGAATGCGGGGAGGAGGGTTCATGCTGTTAGCGTAGGCCAGCCCCGCCGGAGATGGCACCGCATACGGGCGCCGGGGCAGCAGCAAATGTTGAATCGGGTCGGGCTGCAGCAAAAGCTGCGGCCCTTAGACCGTGAACACGTTCTAAGCGCCGCTTAAACGTGGGATTGCATCAGCTGCTCGATCGGGTAGTAGTTCTTGACGAAGGGCGTCTTGATCACGATGTAGCTGAAGTATTTTTCGATGCCGATGTTGGCCTCCAGCAAGCCTTCGACGATCTCCTGGTAGTGGTTCACGCCGCGTGTGACGAACTTCAGCAGGTAATCGTAGCCGCCGCTGACCAGGTGGCACTCGACGATCTCGTCGATCGGCCGGATGCTCATCTCGAACTTGACGAAGTCCTCGCGCTTGTGGTCCTGCAGCGTAACCTCCGTGAACACCAGCAGCGTGTCACCCAGCTTCTCCAGGCGGATCTGCGCGCCGTAGCCACCGATATAGCCGGCTTGTTCCAGCCGCTTCACACGCACCAGGCAGGGGCTGGGGGACAGGCCGACGGCATCGGCGATCTCGACGTTAGAGGCACGCCCGTTTTTTTGCAGATGGCACAGGATTCGCAGGTCGAGGCGGTCTAGCTTGGGATTGCCGGTGGAGGTGTTCATCGTTAATCCTTTTAAGCAAGTTCCAAGCCCAAGTCAATCAGGTCAAGCCAGCGCACGCCGCACGTCGGGCTGGTCGAGCACGCTGTCCAGCGTGCGGTTCAGCCGCTCGAACATCTGCTCGAACTCCGAGGGTGTGAAGCACAAAGCCGGCGCGAAGCCCAGGATACCGTCACCGAAAGCGCGGAAGATGAGGCCGTTCTCGTAGGCCGCTTTGGCGATGCGGTCGGGCAGCTGCAGCGCGGGGTCGAAGCTGGCTTTGGTGTATTTGTCGCTCACCAGTTCCAGCGCGCCCAGCAGCCCGCGTGAACGCGCGTCGCCCACCAGCGGATGGCGCAGCATGGAGCGCAATCCCGCCTCGAAGTGGGGCGCGACGCGCTGGCCGTTGGCGAGGATGCCGCCCTCTTCGTAAAGCCGTATCACTTCCAGCGCCACGGCGGCGCTCACCGGGTGCGCCGAGTAGGTCGCGCCATGGCCCACCAGGGCGCCGGCCGGCGTGCCGTCGGCAATGCCGGCGTACACACGTTTGGACATCAGCAGCGCACCCATGGGCGCATAGCCTGAGGTCAGCCCCTTGGCGACCGTCATCAGGTCCGGCGACACGCCCTCGGCGTCGCAGGCGAACATCGGGCCGGTGCGGCCGAAGCCGGTGATCACCTCGTCGGTCACGAACAGGATGTCCAGCTCATGGCAGGCCTGGTGCATGGCCTTGAGCCAGCCCGCGGGCGGCACGATCACGCCGCCCGAGCCCTGGATTGGTTCGCAGAAGAAGGCTGCGACGTTCTCCGCGCCCAGCGCGTTGACCTTCTCGCGCAGCGCGGCCACAGAAGCCGCGATCACCGCTTGCGCATCGCCGCCCACGGGGCTGCGGTAGGGATAAGGCGAGGGAATGTAGTGTTGGTCGGGGCGCGGCAGGTCGAAGCCGCGGTGGAAGGCGGGCAGGGCCGTCAGGCCGGCGCCGGTGGAAGAAGAGCCGTGGTAGCCGCGCTGCAGCGCGATGAAATGCTTCTTGCTCGGCCGGCCCGTGGCGTTGTAGTACTGCACGATGAGGCGCACGGCCGCATCAATCGCTTCCGAGCCGCCCAGCGTCAAGTAGACGTGCTCCAGCCCGGGCGGAGAAATCTCCACAAGCTTGGCGGCCAGGCGGATGGCCGGTTCGCTGGCGTAGCTGAAATAACCCGTGGCGTAGGGCAGCTCGCGCATCTGGTGCGCGGCGGCTTCCACGACGCTTTCGTGGCCGTAGCCGATATTGACGCACCACAGGCCGGCGAAAGCATCCAGCAGTTCGCGGCCGTCGGCGTCGCGCAGCCAGGCGCCCTTGCCGGAGCGCAACACCGTGGCGCCGCGCCGCTCATGGCCGCGCCAGTTGGCCACAGGGTGGATCAGGTGCGCGCGGTCAAGCGCCACAAGCGAATCGAGGGAAAGGGTTTTGGTGGACATCATGGTTACAAGCTTAGGCGCGAGTGCGCAGCGGGTGCTGCGGCTTCCCCCCTTGCGCGCGCACGACCATGCTGTTGTTCGTACGCGTACGGTAGAAGATTCTGCGGTCAGGCTGGGTGATTCGCGTGATTCGCGGCCCCGGCCAGGCCTGGGATGGCGGGCTCAGTACCCGCGCGAGCGGTCCACCACGCCTTCAAGCGGCAGGCCGGCCTCATATCGCCGCAGGTTGTCCAGCAGCGCTTCGCCCGCGGTTCCAGCCTGGGTGGCGCTCGCGATGTGGGGTGTCAGCCAGATGCGCGGATGGCTCCAGAACGGGTGTCCCTGCGCGGGCGGCTCCGGCTCGCAGACATCCAAAACCGCGGCCGAGAGCCGCCCGCTTTCCAGCGCGGCGAGCAGGTCCGCTTCCACCAGATGGCCGCCGCGCGCCGCGTTGACCACGCAGGCGCCTTCCGGCAGCGCGTCAAACACGCGCCGGCCGAAAATGCCGCGTGTTTCGGGGGTGAGCGGCAGCATGCATACCAGGATGTCGGCGCGGGCCAGGAACTCGTCCAGCTCCGCTTCACCGCTATAGCAGCGCACGCCCGGCTCGTCGCGCCGCGAGCGGTTCCAGCCCGTGCAGTCAAAGCCGAGCAGCCGCAGCTGCACAAGCGCCGCGCGCCCCAGCATGCCCATGCCCATCACGCCTACGCGCCGCGTGGAGGCGGGCCGCACAGGGTGCTCCTTCCATTGGCCCAGGCTTTGCTGCCGCAGGTACATCGGCATCTCCCGATGCAGCGACAACACGGCCCAGCTGACGTATTCACACATGCAGGCCGTCAGTCCCGGCTCCACCATCCTGACCACGGTAAGCCCGGGTGGCAGCGACGCGAAATCAAACTGGTCCACGCCGGCCCCCACCGAGAACAACACCTCCAGGTTGGGTAAGGCTTCGGCGATGCGCGGCGGCGGCTCCCAGGCCGCAAGAAAGCGCACCTGCGCCGGATCCCCAATCTCGGGCCAGGTCTGGAACGGCAACTGCGGCATCCTGCGCGCGAACTGCTCAGCCCACACGGCCCCGCGCTGCGCGGGGCCTTTATAAAGGAAAGTCATCTCTTCTCCAGGAAGCCGCATACGGCCCGCGATACGTTATAGCCATGGCTAGTGGCCAGTGCCTGATACCAGTGCACGCGCGGAACCGGCTTTGCCGGGCCGCAGAGTGCGCCCCCCTGAGGGGGGAGGCGCCGAAGGCGCTTCGGGGGGCTCACCCCATAGCCTGGGTAACCAGCGCCCAGCCGCCGACGGCCGGGCCTCGTGCCAGCGGGCCGTTGCGCACCATGGTTGTGACCGTGTCTACCCGGGGCAGGCCCTGCGCTTCAAGCCATTCGGGCAGGCCGCTGGCGGCGTCCACGTCGATGCGCAGGAACTTGCCGGCAAAGCGGCTGCACCAGTGGCCGATGAGCGCCTGCGCGCTGGTGAGGTCGGGTGCCACGACGGGACCGATGGCATGGCCGCGCCCGAAGCGCCGCACGACGGAAAAACCCACGGCTTCACCGCCGCGTGCCAGCACCACCGTCTCGCCGTCGCCCAGCAGCTGGCGCAGCATCGCATCGCGCGGCATGCCGGCGGCAATGGCATCCAGGGCAACGAGTGTCTTTGCGTCGTTGCGGCCCAGCGGGCGCAGCCGCTCGCCGGGCGCAAGGGCCACCAGTTGCGCCGGCGCGGCCGAACCCTGGTGCTGCCGGATTTCGCCTGTGATCTCGAAGCCCATGCGTTCATACAGGCCGCGACCTTCGGCCGTGGCGTGCAGCAGCACCGTGCGGTCTTGCAGGCCCGACATCACCGCATGCATGAGATGCTGGCCCACACGCTGGCCCTGCATGCGCGGCGACACCATCACGTGGCCTACCGTCGCGTGCTGTTTGCCCCAGGGCCAATGCAGCGCGGTACCTATCAGTTCACCGTCGCGCAACGCCGCCACGCCCTCGCCATGCGCCAGGCTGAAGCGCCAGTCTTCCAGGCGATGCGGCCACCCGAACTCGCGTGACAGCCCCTGCGCCGCCTCCAGGTCGTCCTCCTTCAGCCGGCGAAGCGTTACGCCGTCGGGCAATGGACGGCCCACTGCCGCAAGCGCGGCCTGTGGAATGGAAACGTGGTCGGGCATGGGGCTTTCCTTCAAAAACGTCAAGGGCGGTTTGGGGAAGATGATGCTCGGCGCAAGGGCCGGCGGCTTGTACGATCTTGGCGCCGGCCGCGGCCGCTGGAAGAACGGCACAAAGCGCCTGGAGGCCGCGGTACTGCGAAGGAATGCTGCGTTCGCGCCGCGCAGAACCGCAACAACTGCGGCGGATGCTGCCTAGGATTGCTCCTAGCCGAACCACCGCACCGCCTGAATTATTTCTCCATCCCACCATCCACGAGGCCAACCATGATTTTCCGACCCAAGTACATCTCCTTCGATTGCTACGGCACGCTCATCTACTTTCGCATGCACGAGGTGGCCTACGGCATTGTGGGAGACCAGCTTCCGCCCGAGCGCATGCAGCAGTTCATCAAGGACTTCAGCGCCCTGCGGCTGGATGAGGCCATGGGCGACTGGAAGCCTTACGACCAGGTGCTCAAGTCGGCATGGGCGCGTACCTGCAAGCGCCACGGGGTCGCTTACCGCGACGAGGACGGCCAGAAGTTCTACGACGCGGTGCCCACCTGGGGCCCGCACACCGACGTGCCGTTTTCGCTCACCCGCGTGGGCAACAAGATCCCGCTGGTGATCCTGTCCAACGCCATGAACGAGCAGATCGACGCCAACGTCCGCAAGCTCGAAGCGCCCTTCCACAAGGTGTACACCGCGCAGGATGCTGGCGCCTACAAGCCGCGCCTGCAGGCCTTCGAGTACATGTTCGACCAGCTGGGCTGCTCGCCGGACGACATCCTGCACGTGTCCTCCAGCCCACGCTACGACCTGATGTCGGCCCACGACATGGGCATCAAAAACAAGGTGTTCGTCAACCGCGGCCACGAGCCCAAGCCCAGCGAGTTCTACAGCCATGTGGAGATCCGCGACATCAACGGGCTGCCGGCGCTGGTCGGCCTGTAATCCGGCACGCGCCTGACTTTCAGCCTGCCGTCTTCATTCAATCGCAAAGTACCCGATACCCATGAGCAACCTCACTTTCTTCAAACTCGACAACCTGGGTCCCGGCCGCGAGAGCGGCCCCTTGCCCGAGCGCCTGCTCGAGGGCAATCCACGCTTCGCGAACTGGGACGTGGAACAGACGGCCGACGGCAAGCTGCGCACCGGTGTGTGGGAAATCACGCCCGGCACCATCCGCTCGATCAAAGGCGGTGTCTGGGAGTACTGCCACATCCTCTCCGGCGTGTCTGAATTGATCGAAGACGGCAAGGAACCCATCCGGATCCAGGCCGGGGACAACTTCGTTATGAAGCCGGACTACGTCGGCAAGTGGCGATGCATCGAGACCACGCGCAAGATCTGGATCATCTACGGCAACGCATGAGCGCGGCCCCAACTTCCATGCCCAACAATCTCCTTGTCACCTTCAAGCTCGACCAACTTGGCGAACCGCGCGAATACCGGCCGCCCGCTGATCGTGTCATCGAAGGCGACATCGTGTGCCGCAGCTGGGACGTCGACAGCGCCAAGGACGGCAAGGTCCGCGCCGGCGTCTTCGAATCGACCCCGGGCGTCAACCGCTCCATCAAAGGCGACACCTGGGAGTTCTGCCTGATCCTGTCCGGCGTGGCGGAGATCACCGAGGACGGGCAGGCCCCGATGACCTACCGGGCCGGCGATTGTTTCATCATGAAGCCCGGCTACATCGGCACATGGCGCACGCTTGAAACCGTGCGCAAGGTCTGGGTCACGGCATGATTGAGTCAGCCATGTTCGGGCTCGCGAACCAGTCCTTATTCAAGCAGACAACAATGACCCCGGAGGTGATATGAAACTGACATCCTATTGGCTGGACACATCGGAGCCCTTCAAGGGCGCCACCCCGGGGCCGGTGCAGGGCAGCTGCGACGTGGCGGTAATCGGTGGCGGCCTCACCGGTGCTTCGGCCTCCCTGGCGCTTGCCAGGAAGGGCGCTCGCGTGGTGCTGCTGGAAGCGGACACGATAGGCAACGCGGCGTCCGGCCGCAACGGCGGCATGTGCAACAACGGCTTCGCCCAGGACTACGGCATGATGTCGGCCAAACTCGGCAAGGACGTCGCGAACCGGCTCTACCGGGCTTTTGATGCCGGGGTCGATTTGGTCGAGCGCCTGGTGGCCGAAGAGAACATCGACTGCAGCTTCGCGCGCGTAGGCAAGATCAAGCTGGCGGCCAAGCCCGAGCACTACGACAAGCTGATGCGCAGCCAGGAGTTGCTGGCCGCCACGGTGGATCCCGATACGCATATGGTGAGCCGCGCGGATCTGGCAGGTGAAGTCGGTTCGGACCGCTACTACGGTGGGCTGGTCTACCGCAAGGGTGCTGGCATGCATGTGGGGCGCTTTGTGCGCGGCCTGGCGGAAGCGGCGGCGCGGCGCGGCGCCGAAATCCACGAGCACTCGCCGATGACGGCCCTGCGGCCTGCGCCTGGCGGCGGCCACATCGTCGAAACGCCAACGGGCCGACTCCATGCCAAGCAGGTTTTCCTGGCGAGCGGAACCTCGCAGACCGGGCCACTGGGATGGATCCGGCGCAGGATCGTGCCGGTCGGCGCCTTCCTCATCGTCACCGAACCCCTACCGAAAGAGACGCTGGACCGGCTGCTGCCAAAACGCAGGATGGCGGTCGATACCAAGAACCTGGTCAACTACTTCCGCACCACACCCGATAACCGCCTGCTCTTCGGCGGACGCGCCCGCTTCGCCGTGTCCGATCCGGCCTCGGACGAAAAAAGCGGCGCCATCCTGCGCACTGCACTGCACGAGGTGTTTCCCGAACTCCGCGATGCGCGCATCGACTATTGCTGGGGCGGCATGGTCGACATGACGCGTGACCGGCTGCCACGCGCCGGCGAGCGCAACGGTATTTACTATTCCATGGGGTACAGCGGCCACGGTACCCAGATGTCAACGCTGATGGGAAGCATCATGGCGGAGGTCATGGATGGGCGCACCGACCTGAACCCCTGGAAAGACTTCACCTGGCCGGCCATCCCGGGCCACTTCGGCCCTCCCTGGTTCCTGCCGCTGGTCGGCGCCTACTACCGCCTCAAGGACAAGCTGTCCTGAAGACCGTTGAGGATCGTGGCCTTCAGGCCCGGTCCAGCTGCGCCGCGATGAGATGGAGCGGGTGCGTCCGCTTGCCCGATGACTGGCGCAAAACAATCCGGCTTGTGAACTTCCCGATGCCGATATCTTCCTGCAGCAGGCTCTCCATCAGCGCCTGGAAATGGGTGACGTTCGGCGCCACGATTTTCAGCAGGTAGTCGTAACCGCCGCTGAGGTTGTACCACTCCACGATTTCGCCGTGGCGATCCACGGCCTGCTCGAACTTGCGGAAGTCCGGAGGCCGATGGCTGCTGATCGTCACCTCGGAAAACACCACCACACAATTGCCCAGCTTCTCCAGCGCGATGTGGGCGCCATAACCGCGAATCACGCCGATTTCCTGCAGCCGCTTTGTCCGCACCAGGCACGGGCTCTGGCTCAGGCCGACGGCGTCGGCCAGCTCGACGTTCGAGCAGCGACCCTCGCGCTCGAGGTGCGCGAGGATCTTGAGGTCGAAGCGGTCGAGAGACGTTGCGGGAGTCATGGCCGGATGGTAGCGCCGGATACCGAATGCGGCTAGTGAGTACCGGCCACCCGCGCTTCAGCCAGGGATTCGTCGAGCGCCTGGATGACGAGACCGGCCTGGTCCGCCGACAGCACCAGCGGCGGACGGATCTTGAGCACGTTGTGCCCCATCGCGCAGGCGCTGATCAGCACGCCCTTGTCGCGCATCCGGTTGACCACCTGGCTTGTCAGCTCGCGGTCCGGCGCGCGCGATGCCCGGTCGGAGACGAGCTCGACCCCGACAAACAGGCCGGCACCGCGCACGTCACCGATGGCCTCGTGGCGGGCCGCCAGGGCGGCGATGCCGTCATGCAGGATTTTTCCCACCTTGGCGGCATGCTGCACCAGCCCGTCCCGCTCAATCGTGTCCAGTACCGCCAGTGCCGCCGCGCAGGAAACGGTATTGCCCGCGAAGGTGTTGAAGTAGCGCGAACTCTTGCCGAATTCGGCGAGCACGTCGGCGGTCGCCAGCAGTCCCGCAATCGGTTGGCCGTTGCCCATCGGCTTGCCCATGGTGACGATGTCGGGCACCACCCCATGGCGCTGGAAGCCCCAAAGATGTTCGCCGGTCCGGCCGAAACCGGGCTGCACTTCGTCGGCAATGAAGATGCCGCCCGTCCGCTTGATCGCGTCGACCGCGCCCTTCAGGAAGCCTTGCGGCCCGGGGAGGATGCCGTCGCTGGTAAACAGCGAATCGACAATCAGCGCGGCCGGCTGGATGCCGTGGCGCCGCAGGTCGGCGATGGCCGCCTCGACGTCGCGGGTGAAGCGTTCGGACAGGTCGGCGCCCCCGGCGTGGTACTGGCGCGGCGCCGGCACCAGGCGCACATGCTCGCCGAGATTGACGCTCATGCCCAGCGAGGGCGAGAACTTGGCCACCGCGTCGGTGATGCCGTGGTAGGCGGTGTCGGTCACGATCATGCCGGTGCCACCGGTGCGGACCTTCGCGATGCGATAGGCGAGGTCGTTGGCCTCGCTGCCCGTGCAGGTCAGCATCAGGTGGGCCAGGTCGGTGCCCGGCACGCTCGCGAGCAGGCGCTCGGCCAGTTCGAGAATCGTGTCGTGCAGATAGCGCGTGTTGGTCGCCAGCGTCTGCACCTGCTTGCAGATCGCCTCGGTCACCGCCGGGTGGCAATGTCCGAGCGACGTAACGTTGTTGTAGGCGTCGAGGTAGCGTCGTCCCTCGGGGTCGATCAGCCAGGCGCCTTCGCCGCGCACGATGTGCAGCGGCCGTTCATACATCAGGCGGTAGGCCGGGCCGAGCAGGGCATCGCGGCGCGCGATCATTTTCGCGGTGGCCGGGTCCACGTCGGCGCGGCCGGGGATATAGGCATTGACCATGTTCAGGTCGGTGGTGCTTTTCATTGAGAGGTTCCTGTTTTTACGTGTACGTGTACGCCGGCCAGCAGCCGGTCGCGTGCGGTGTCGCGGGAAAGGTCGGCCATCTGGGCCAGGCCTTCCCACGCCGCGGGGTTGTGCCGCATGATGTAGGCGCGGTTCTCGGGATAACGCGCGGCGCGCCATTCCGAAATCAGCGCCGTGATGAGGTGGCGCGTAGCCAGCAGATCGGCAAGGACCTCCTGTTCGGCGCCGGTCAGCGGCAGCACCGCGTGATAGGCGGCCATGAACTGGGCCGGTCCCTCGAAAGGATCGGCGTTGCCGGCCATGTGGAAGGCGGCGGCTGTCGCCACCTCGCCGACCAGCGGTGCATGCACCATGTCGCCGAAGTCGATGATGCCCACGATGCGCGCGGGGTCGTCGGGGGCGACCAGCACGTTGTAGAAGTGGTAGTCGTTATGGATCACCTGGGACCGCAGCGATGCCAGGTGCGGCAGCACGTGCGTCGTGAATCGCGTCATGAAGGCCTGGGCCAGTGCGCGCTGCTTGCCGTCCACGAGGCTACCCAGCTGTTCGCCCAGCCGATGCGCCGTGGCGACGTTCCACAGCAGGTCATGCGCCGCGCCCGGATGCGCGAAGCCCTGCAGTGCGCGGTTCAAGCCGGCGAGCCCGGTTCCCATGGCGCGCCGCTGTGCGGCGGTGCGCACGGTCTCGCGGATCTGGATGCCGTCCAGGTAGCTCAGCATGCGCACGCGTGTCTGCACGCCTCCGTCGAGCGCGACCGTGTCGTGCGTGTGTCCTTCCAGCGTCCGCACGACGCGTGGCACCGGCTGCTCCGGTGACGTGCGGGCGATGTGGTCGAGCGCCGCGATCTGGAAGTCGACGACCGCGGGGGACTCCGACGGATTGCTGATCTTGAGGACGTAGCGAGAGCCATCGGCCGCCTCCACCAGGCAGTTCTGGTCGCGCTCGCCCGCCAATGGCCGGGTGGAACCCTCGATGCCATAGAGGCGGCGGACCAGGGCCTCCACTGCCGCAGGCGAGAGGTCGGGCGCGGTGGTGTTCAGTTCGGTCATAGGCCGAGCAGGCCGGGAAGCTGGCGGACGTCGGTCAAACGGCTGACACCATAGGCGTCGGAAGTCGGTTCATGCCCGCGGTCGATGAAAGCCTTGGCCATGAAGCCCAGGTCGGAAGCCGTCATCAGGTCGTAGCGAAAGCTCGACGAGACGTGCATCATCTGGTCAGGCGCACATCCGAGCTGGTCGAACATGTATTCGAAGGCCTGGAAGCGCGGCTTGTAGGCGCGCGCTTCCTCAGCGGTGTAGACCGCGTGGAACTTCGCCTTCAGGTGGGCGACGCTGGCCGGGATCAAATCGACCATCGAGTTGGAGAGGATCACCAGGGGCACGTGCGGCGCGATCGCTTCCAGAACCTCGACGACGTTCGGATGCGGTTGCCAGGTGGGAATGGCGTCGTACAGCGCCACGGCATCCGACGGCTGGCAGGCTATGCCGTGGGCCTTGCAGGCACGGCGGATCGAATTCTCCACAACCTCGAGGAAGGGCTTCCACTCGCCCAGGACCTCATCGAGGCGATAGGCCCGAAAGCTGTCCAGGAAGGCCGGCATCCGGCCGGCCGGAACGCGGTCTTTGAACAGGCTTTTGGCGGTCGGGCCCATCTCGAAGTTGATGAGCGTGCCGTAGCAGTCGAAGCTGATGAATTTGGGTTTGAATGTCATAGAAGGATCCACGCTGTTGGGATGGATATAAGTCTATGAATTCCCCGCCTTCCGAAATGCCGCATTCACATGCGGTGCAAGTGGAATCCGTTTCAATCCGGGGGCTTGCCGGAATTTTGCTTGGCCCCGGTTTGCAAATGCCCTTTAGAAATCGGCCACCTTGCCCCACATCGACTCCTTGAACCGGGCGGGGTCGAAAGGTTTCGGATCGAAGATCGGCTCGGCCCCCGACACGATGTCGGCAATCAGGTGGCCGGCGCCGGGGCCAATGCCGAAACCGTGTCCCGAAAAACCCGCGGCCAGGATGAGGCCGGGCACCTGCGGCAGTTCCCCGATACCCGGCACGCCGTCGGGCGTGCTGTCGATATAGCCCGCCCAGGTGTTGGCGATGCGGGCTTCGCGCAGCGCGGGCAGCAAGTCGACGGCACGGCGGTGGATTTCGCGGACACCCGCGGGGTCGGGCTTGGGGTTGAGGATGCGCGCCCGTTCCATGGGGGTGGGGGCGTCCAGCTTCCATCGCGCGCGGGTTTCGTGGCCCCAGCGTATGCCTTCCAGGCCGCCGGGAAACACGTTGCGCCAGCGCTTGGCGAACATCGGGATGAACTGCGGCGCGAAGCGCAGCAGCTGCGGCGTGGGGTCGGCGCGCCCACGGCCGCTGATGGCCAGCACGTAATGGCCGTCGGGGCGCCGGGTGATGGCGACGCGCGGGCTGGTCAGCGCTGCCGGCAGTTGCTGCGCCACCGGCGACAGGCGCACGATGGACTGGCGTATCGTGGCGAGCGGAAACTGCACGCCGAGCTGGTTGCAGAACGAAGACGCCCACGCACCGCCCGCGAGAACCGCGGTGCGGGTCTTGATGGTCCCTGCTTCGGTGACGACGCCGCTGAGCCGGCCGCCCTCCATCTCGATGCCGCGCGCGGCGCAGTTCTGGTGGACGGTGCCGCCGAGCTTCATGAGCGCGGCCGCCACGGCAGGCGCCGCCTTGGCCGGGTCGGCCGTCCCGTCGCTGGGTGAGAAGACGCCGCCCTTCCACGCGCGGCCGGTCGCCTGGCCCCGCTCCGAAGCTTCGCGGCCGCTCAGCATGTGTGTGGTCACGCCGGCGGTCGTGGCGAATTCGCGCCACTTGGCCCAGCCTGCAATCTGGGCTTCGTCATCGCTGAGGTACAACAAGCCGCAGCGCGTGAAGCCGGTGTCTTCGCCGCTGTCGGCGGCAAACTGGTCCCAGAGTTCGAGGCTTTTGGTGGCCATGGGCAGCTCGCGCGCATCGCGGTTCTGCTGGCGGCACCAGCCCCAGTTGCGGCTCGATTGTTCGGCGCCGATGTGGCCTTTTTCGACCAGTGCGACCGACATGCCGCGCTTGGCCAGGTAGTAGGCGGTAAAGACACCGATGATCCCGCCGCCGATCACGACGACATCGGCGCTGGCTGGCGGGGTGCTGGAAGTCTCGAGGAGGCGCAGGGGCTGGGACATGGATGGATTCTGGTCGTTGTTGGATGTCTGCATTTTTTGCACCAAGGCCGCGCTCATGCCGGCTGCTCCTGCCCGAAACCAAGAATTGCCTTGGTTTCCAGGTACTCCTCAAGGCCTTCGATGCCGTATTCGCGGCCATTGCCCGAGCGCTTGTAGCCGCCAAAGGGGGCATGGGGGCTCCAGGCCGGGTAGTTGATGTGCACCTGCCCCGAGCGGATGCGCGCCGCAACCGCACGCGCCGCGGGGAGGTCCTGGCCCTGCACGTGCGCGCCCAGGCCGTAGACCGTGTCGTTGGCGATCTCTACCGCCTCATCCACGCTGTCGTAGGCGATGATCACAAGCACCGGCCCGAAGATTTCTTCCTGCGCGATCTGCATTTGGGAGTTCACGCCGGAGAAGATGGTCGGGCGGCAATAGAAGCCGCGTTCCAGGCCCTCAGGCCGGCCGGGGCCGCCGCAAATGAGGCGCGCACCCTCGGCAATCCCGGTGGCAATCATTTCCTGCACCCGGTTGAACTGCGCGCGGTTGGCCACCGGGCCGTGCGTGGTCTGCGGCGAGAGCGGATCGCCCACGACAAAGCTCAAGGCCGCTTCGAGCACGATCCGCTCAACCTCCTGCAGGCGCTCGCGTGGCACGATCATGCGGGTCGGCGCGCTGCAAGACTGGCCGACGTTGCGAAAGGCGGCCGCCACGCCCGCCGGTACGGCGCGAGCCAGGTCCGCGTCCGGCAGGATCACGTTGGGCGATTTGCCGCCGAGCTCCTGGGCCACACGTTTGACCGTCGGGGCCGCCGCCTGGGCCACCAGCACGCCGGCCCGGGTCGAGCCGGTGATCGAGATCATGTCCACGTCTGGATGCGCCGACAGCGCGGCGCCGACCTCGGGCCCATTGCCGCTCACCAGGTTGAACACACCCGGCGGGATGCCGGCGTCGTGCACCACCTCGGCAAACAGCAAGGCGCTCAGCGGCGACAGCTCGCTGGGTTTGAGGACCACGGTGCATCCGGCGGCCAGGGCGGGGCCGACCTTGGCGGTGATCTGGTAGAGCGGCCAGTTCCAGGGCGTGATCAGGCCGCACACGCCAATGGCCTCGCGCTGGATAGTCACGCCCTCCCGGTGGGAGAGGAAGGGATAGCTGGCCAGGTTGTCACGGGCCACGCGGATGTGCTCGGCTGCGACCGGCACCTGTGTGCTGCGCGCAAAGCCGATGGCGGCGCCCATCTCCAGTGAGATCGCCTGGGCGAGCAGTTCCGCCCGCTCAAGGATCAGGGCGTGGACGCGGCCGAGCAGCAAGGCCCGGCTTTCGGTGGAACTGACGGACCAGCTGGCGAAGGCGCTGCGGGCAGCGGCCACAGCCGTCGCGACGTCTTCAGAGGTTCCCAAGGCGATCTGTGCGATGGGCTCCTCGGTCGACGGGTTGATGACGCTAGCCCGGGCTTGCCCTGCGGGCAGGACCCACTCGCCGTCTATGAACAGGCGATCCAGCCGGCCGGCGGCTTTGAGCTGCTCAACAAGGGAGACGTTCATGGGCGCATATCCTTTGCCGCGGCGCGGTTGATTCCGCGCTGCACCGCGGGGAAATTGCCCTTGCGGAACCCCCGCATTGTGTCGTCATATTCCATGCTTTCCCTCTCAAAAGAATCGAAGTCATGGTACGCCCTTGACCGGAATTGATCTGCCGTTTAAGCGTGGGCATTCGGCATGAACGGTGCGCAAGCGGCGCACAACCGCAGCATCTGCGGCGGTGCTTCAATAGCATTCATTGCATGGCGCCGGCGAACCGGCACAGGCTTTGCACCACCCCCTCCAGGAGGACGCTTTCATGAGCTCTCGTCCCAAGTCCACCGGCTTCGATTGCCGCGGCACGCTGACTGGTTTTGCCATGCGCCGGGTAGCCCGCACGCGCCGCGGCATCGCAAGGGCGGGCTGCCTGAGCCGGACAGCAAGCCATCGGGGGCGCGCCGCACACCATGCCGCCGGCTATCCGCAAAACCGCAGTTTTAACCAAGCGCCCCGGCGTGATCGAGGTATATCCCCGGTCGGCAGGTGCTCCAATGCCTTTACCCCACCCACGAGAAACCAGGAGAAAACCATGGCAGATAACAAGCAGCTGAACGGCCTCATCGGCCCCGAAGAGAGCACACGCATCCTGGGTGCGTTGCAGCGCGGCGCGAGCCGGCGCGATGTATTGGCCATGTTGACGGCCGGCGGCATGCAGGCGGCCCTGGCCGGCAGCATTGCGGGCCTTGCCGCGAATGCACAGGCGCAAACGCCAACGCCGCGCAAGGGCGGCCGCATCAAGGTGGCGGGCGCGGTCTCCTCCGTGAGCGACACGCTGGACCCGGCCAAGCAGGCCAACCAGGCCGACTACGCCCGCGGCTTCACTTTCTACAACGGGCTGACCTGGCTGGACAGCAGCCTCACGCCCCAGCCCTCGCTGGCCGAGGAGTTCACCACCAAGGATGCCAAGACCTGGATCTTCAAGCTGCGCAAGGGCGTGACCTTCCACGACGGCAAACCGCTCGCGCCGGCCGACGTGGTGTTCTCCATGATGCGCCACAAGAACCCGGCCACCGGCTCCAAAGCCAAGGTGCTGGCCGACCAGATCGAAGACGTGACGGCCTCCGGCCCCAATGAAGTCACCATCCGCCTGGTGGCCCCCAACGCCGACCTGCCGGCCATCCTGGGCACCTACCACTTCCACATCATCAAGGACGGCACGACCGACTTCAACGCCGGTATCGGCACGGGCCCCTACAAGGTCAAGGAGTTCAAGCCCGGCGTGCGTTCCATCGGCGTGCGCAACGAGAGCTACTGGAAGCCCGGCCGCCCCTACCTGGACGAGATCGAGTACGTGGGCATCAGCGACGAGTCGGCGCGCGTCAACGCGCTGCTGGCGGGTGAGCTGGACCTGATCGGCACGGTCAACCCGCGCTCGATCGACCGCGTCAACGCCAGCGGCAAGGCCGCCATCTTCGAGACCAAGGGCGTTTCGTATACCGACCTGATCATGCGGCGCGACAGCGGCCCGGGCGCCAACCCGGACTTCGTGATGGCCATGAAGCTGCTGTTCAACCGCGAACAGATGCTCAAGTCCATCCAGCTGGGCCGCGGCGTTGTGGCCAACGACCAGCCCATCGCGCCGGGCAACCGCTTCTTCTTCAAGGGCCTGCCGCAGCGCCCCTACGACGCCGACAAGGCCAAGTGGCACCTGAAGAAGGCCAACCTGGGCAGCGCCGCCATCCCGATGGTGGCCTCGTCCGCGGCCACCAGCTCGGTGGAGATGGCGCTGGTGCTGCAGCATGCGGCGCGGCAAGCCGGCCTGAACCTGGATGTGCGCAATATGCCGGCCGACGGTTATTGGTCGCAGCACTGGATGAAACACCCGATCAATTTCGGCAACGTCAATACGCGCCCCACGGCCGACCTGGCCCTGACGCTGTTCTTCAAGTCCGATGCGCCCTGGAACGAAGCGGGCTGGAAGAGCGAGAAGTTTGACCAGCTGCTGGTGGGCGCGCGCGCCGAAACCGACACGGCCAAGCGGACCCAGATGTACGCCGACATGCAGACGCTGATCAACCAGGACGGCGGCATCGGTATCCCGATGTTCCTCTCCAGCCTGGACGGCCACAACAAGAAGCTCAAGGGCCTGCAGGTGAACCCGCTGGGTGGGATGATGGGCTACGGCTTTGCCGAACACGTGTGGCTGGAAGGATGACTCCCCCCCGAAGCGCCTTCGGCGCCTCCCCCCTAGGGGGGCGCCCTCTGCGGCCCGGCAAAGCCGGTTCCGCGCCGGCACTTGAATGGAAGAGCCTCGTATGAATCTCACTATCCTGAAACTGGTCGGCGGCCGCATACTCGCCGGGCTCGGCTCACTGCTGGCGGTGTCGGTGGTGGTGTTCGCCATCACCTCCGTGCTGCCGGGCGACGCGGCCGAAGAGAAGCTGGGGCAGGACGCTACGCCCGAGGCGGTGAAGGCCTTGCGCACCGAGATGGGCCTGGACCGAAGCCCGGTGCTGCGCTACTTCGACTGGCTGGGCGGCATGGCCAAGGGCGACGCGGGCAAGTCCGTGGTCACCGGCATGCCGGTGGGTGAGGCCATCGCCAGCCGCCTGCCCGCTTCGCTGCAGCTGGCCGCGGTGACGACGGTGTTTTCCGTCCCGCTTGCCCTCGGCCTGGGCATTCTGTGCGCCTTGCGGCGCGGCTCGGCTTTCGACCGTTTTACCAGCATGGCGACAGTGGCCGTCGTGTCGGTGCCGGAATTCCTGGTGGCCACGCTGGCCGTGCTGGTGTTCGCGGTGCAGCTCAAATGGCTGCCCGCGCTCTCGTACGCGGTCGACGTTTCGTCGCCTGGCGAGATGCTGCGCTCTTTCGCGTTGCCGGTGCTCAGCCTGGGCAGCGTGATCGTGGCCCAGATGCTGCGCATGACGCGCGCGGCCGTCATCGACCAGCTGGCCGCGGCCTATATCGAGATGGTGCGGCTCAAAGGCGCCAGCGCCGCGCGCACCGTGCTGTTCCACGCGCTGCCCAATGCCATCGGCCCCATCGCCAACGCTGTGGCGCTGAGCCTTTCTTACCTGCTTGGCGGGGTGATCATCGTCGAGGTGATCTTCAATTACCCGGGCATCGCCAAACTCATGGTGGACGCCGTCGCGCAGCGGGACATGCCACTGGTGCAGGCCTGCGCCATGATCTTCTGCTCGGCCTACCTTGTCCTGGTGATGCTCGCCGACGTGTGCGGCATCGTCGCCAATCCCCGATTGAGGCATCAATGAACACCGCAACGCGCCGCGCGGAGGTTTTCCTATGACTATTGCAACACTTGCTTCTTCGACGGCCGTTATCCGGCGCCGCGCCTGGCTCGCAGGCTGGTCGCGCGCCGGCAAACTCGGGCTGGCCGTACTGGCCTTCTGGGTGGCCGTGGGGATCTTCGCCTGCTTCGTGCCTGACAGCGCGCTTGGCGAGATGTCCGACGCCGGCGTGTTCCAGGACATGAGCGCGCAGCATTGGCTCGGCACTGACTACCTGGGCCGCGACATGCTCACGCGCATCGTTGTCGGCACACCGTACACCATCGGTGTGGCCTTTGTCGCAACGCTGATTGCCTGCGGCGTGGGCGCGGTTCTCGGGCTGCTGGCCGCCGTGGCGGGTGGCGCGGTCGATGCTGTGCTCAGCCGCGTGCTGGACACGCTGGTGTCCATCCCGAGCAAGATGTTCGCGCTGGTGGTGATCGCCGGTTTCGGCTCTTCGGTTCCGCTGCTGATTGCGGTGACGGCCGTCGTCTACGCGCCGGGCGCCTACCGCATCATCCGTTCGCTGGCCGTGAACATCAACGCCATGGACTACGTGCTGGTGGCGCGTGCCCGCGGCGAACGCCGGGCCTACATCATGCGCCGCGAGATCCTGCCCAACATCACCGGCCCGTTGCTGGCCGACATGGGCCTGCGCTTTGTCTACGCCCTGCGCTTGCTGGCGAGCCTGAGCTTCCTGGGCCTGGGCGTGCAGCCGCCGATGGCTGACTGGGGCTCCCTGGTGCGCGAGAACCTCGGTGCCTTGCCGCTGGGTGGCGTGTCCGTGCTCGCCCCAGCCTTCGCGATCGCCGCGCTGACCATCGCGGTCAACCTGGTGATCGACAACCTGCCGGGCCATACCGACGCTGACCGGGAGAAACATTAATGGGTGCCACTGTCCTCGTGAATGACTTGCGCGTCGTGGCGCAAGCCGCCGGCGGCGATACAGAGATCGTCAAAGGCGTTTCCTTCAGCATCGAGCCCGGCGAGGTGCTGGCGCTGATCGGTGAGTCCGGCTCGGGCAAGACCACCATAGGCCTGGCGCTCATGGGCTATGCGCGGCACGGCTGCCGCATCTCCGGAGGCAGCGTGCGTATCGGCGATACCGATGTGCTGGGCCTGTCTGAATCAGAACGGCGCCGCCTGCGCGGCCGCCGTGTCTCTTACATCGCGCAGAGCGCGGCCGCTTCCTTCAATCCGTCGCGCACCATCATGGACCAGGTGGTCGAAACCGCCCACATCCATTCCCTGATGCCGCGCTCCGAGGCCGAGAAAAAAGCCGTGACGCTGTTCCGCGAGCTGGCGCTGCCGCAGCCTGACACCATCGGCCAGCGTTACCCGCACCAGGTCTCGGGCGGGCAACTGCAGCGCCTGATGGCCGCGATGGCGCTGATGAGCGATCCGGACCTCGTGATTTTCGACGAGCCCACCACGGCGCTGGACGTCACCACCCAGATCGAGGTGTTGCACGCCTTCCGCCGCGTGGTGCGCGAGCGCCAGACCACGGCGGTCTACGTCACGCACGACCTGGCGGTGGTGGCCCAGATGGCCGGCCGCATCCTGGTGCTGCGCGACGGCGCCGAGCGCGAGCTCGGCACCACGGCGCAGATCATCAACACGCCGAAAGACGACTACACACGCAGCCTGATCGCCGCGGCCAATCCCAAGGCGCGCAGCGGCGAGACAGTGGCCGAGGGCGCCACGCCGCTGCTTCAGGTGCGCAACCTGGTCGCCGGCTATGGGCCCCTGGACAAGCACGGCCGGCCCGCCTCGCCGGTGCTCGACGATGTGAGCCTGACCCTGTACCGCGGCCAGGCGATCGGCGTCATCGGCGAGTCCGGCTCCGGCAAGACCACGCTGGCCCGCGCCGTCGCCGGCCTGATCGGCCCCGCCGGCGGCCAGATCATGTTCGACGGCAAGCCGCTGCCGCGCCTGGTGTCGCAGCGCTCGCCCGAGGAGCTGCGCCGCATCCAGATCGTGTTCCAGATGGCGGATACGGCGCTCAATCCTGCGCACACCATTTCTGACATCCTCGCGCGGCCGCTGCAGCTGTACCGCGGCTTGAAAGGCGAGGCCCTGAACAAGCGCATCGCGCAGTTGCTCGACCTCGTGCAGCTGCCGCAGGCCTGTGCCCGGCGCCTGCCTGCCGGGCTTTCCGGTGGGCAGAAGCAGCGCGTCAACCTGGCGCGCGCGCTGGCCGCCGACCCCGACCTGATCTTGTGCGACGAAGTCACCTCGGCGCTGGACACGGTCGTGGGCGCCGCCATCCTGGACCTGCTGGCTCAGCTGCGCAAGGAGCTCGGGGTCTCGTACATGTTCATCAGCCACGACATGAACACCGTGCGCGCGGTGTGCGACGAGATCGTGGTGCTGTACGCCGGCCAAAAGGTGGAGTCGCTGACCCGGTCGGCTTTCGCGCATGCGCCGCGTCATCCGTATTTCCATTTGCTGGCCAATTCCGTCCCTGAGTTGCGCCCGGGATGGCTCGATGAAGTCGGAGCGGCGCAGCGCGCGGCCCTGCCGCTGGTGCAGGCGCCTGTCGACCGCGCGGGCATCTGCAGCTTCCTGGACCGTTGCCCCCTGCGCGTGGCCGGCGTGTGCGACAGCAAGACGCCGCCGCGGCACGAACTCGAAGGCGGCGTGGAGGTCTTCTGCCACCGCAGCGCCGACGAATTGCTGCAACTGCAGCAGACCCAGGCGCTGCCGCGTGAATGCACGGCCTGATCCGCACTGCCGACCTTGAGAGCGCCGCGTGCATATCGAGATCGGCGTCCTTGGGTGCCATCGGGAATTTTTTCGTTGAACTGAACTGAACAGATTGAACTGACATGCAAACACTGAACTACATCGCAGGCCGCTGGCAGGCAGCCCAGGACGGCCGCCAATTCGAGGTGCGCAATCCCGCCGACGACAGCCTGATCACCCTGGCGGCCGACGGCGGTGCGGCGGACGCGCGGCTTGCCGCCGACGCGGCGGCAGAAGCGCTGCCCGCCTGGAAGGCACGCTCGCCGCGTGATCGCTGCTTGATCCTCAAGAAATGGCAGGCGCTGATCGAGCGCGACGTGGAGCCGCTGGCTGAACTGATTTCGCGCGAGCAGGGCAAGCCGCTCGCGGAGTCACGCGGCGAAATCGCCTACAGCGCGGGCTATGTGGAGTGGTTTGCCGAAGAGGGCGTGCGCGCCCACGGCGAGATCATCGCCGCGCCGGTGTCGAGCAAGCGCTATCTGGTGCTGAGGGAAGCCGTCGGCGTCGTCGCCGTGGTCACGCCCTGGAATTTTCCCGCGGCGATGATCGCACGCAAGATTGCTCCCGCGCTGGCGGCGGGTTGCACGGTGGTGGCCAAGCCCGCTGAAGACACGCCTCTCACGTCCCTGGCCCTCGTGAAGCTGGCCGAGGAAGCGGGTGTGCCCCCCGGTGTGCTGAACATCGTGCCTGCCTCGCGCGAGCGCACGCCGGAGGTGGTGGGCGAGTGGCTGCGCGACGGCCGCGTGCGCAAGGTCAGCTTCACCGGCAGCACGGCCGTGGGCAAGGTGCTGGCGCGCGAGTCGGCCGGCACCGTCAAGAAGCTTTCGCTCGAGCTTGGCGGCAATGCGCCCTTTATCGTGTTTGAGGATGCCGACCTGGACGCCGCTGTCGAAGGCCTGATGGCCGCCAAGTTTCGCAACGGCGGCCAGACCTGCGTGAGCCCCAACCGCGTGTTCGCGCACGAGGCCGTGCATGACCGCTTCGTCGACAAGCTGGCGGCCCGCGTGGGCGCCCTGCGGGTCGGCCCGGCCAGTTGGGCGGAGGCCGAGATCGGCCCGATGATCAACGCACGGGCGGTCGACAAGATCGAGCGCCACGTGAACGACGCCGTGGCCAAAGGCGCGAAAGCGGTCGTGGGCGGAAGCCGCGTGCGCACGGAAGTCGCCAATGGCCCGAACTACTACGCGCCCACGGTGCTGACCGGCGCGACGTCCGACATGGAGCTGTCCTGCGAGGAAACCTTCGGCCCGGTGGTGCCCATATTCCGCTTCAGCACTGAAGACGAGGTGATCGCACAGGCGAACGACACGCCTTTCGGCCTGGCCGGCTACTTCTTCTCCAACAACATCAAGCGCGTCTGGCGTGTGGCCTCCGCACTCGAGACCGGCCTGGTCGGCATCAACGAGGGCGCCATTGCGGCGCAGGCCGCACCCTTCGGCGGCGTCAAGGAATCGGGCTACGGCCGCGAAGGCTCACACTGGGGCCTGGACGAGTACTTGCACACCAAGTACCTCTGTCAAGGCAACCTTGCATGAAGGTGCTGGTCCTCGGTGCCGGCGTCATCGGCACCACGACGGCCTACTCCTAGTTGTCCTTTGGTGTTGGCGTCGAGATACAAGTGCAAGCCAGGCAGCGAAGCCGCCGCTCCCTCGGGGTGATATGCGTACAGTCTGATCAAAAAAAAACATTGGACCGGAAATTTATACGTTCGCTGATGGCTTCCCGGTTCAGAATCACACCCATGACAACTCCCAAGCTGCTGATCGAGTCCGTGGACGGCATCATGACCGTGTCCCTGAACCGGCCCGACAAACTCAACGCCATTGACAACGAGCTTGCGCGTGCACTTCTTGCTGCTATAGAGCTGGCTTCGCGCGACGATGCCGTCCGGGTGCTCCTTTTGCGCGGCAATGGCCGGGCATTCTGTGCGGGGAGGGACGTCAGCAGCCCACCCACGGAAGACGATCTGGTATTGGTGCAGGCTGTGGCCAAGGCGCTCCTGTCTCTGTCCAAGCCGGTGGTTGCTTCGGTCCATGGCTGGACTGTCGGCGCCGGCTTCGAGTGGATGCTCAATGCGGACATTGTGGTCGCGGGGGAAAGCACCCGCTTCAAGTTGCCGGAGGCCTCCCTCGGGGTTTTTGTGACGGGTGGATTGACCGCCACCTTATCTGCCTATGCAGGCGTGGCGCGCGCCAAGGCGCTGATGCTACTGGGCGAGGAGTTCTCACCCGCGCAGGCGATGGCCTGGGGTTTTGTCTGGAAAGTGGTCCCCGACCAGGAACTCGAATCGGCTTCCCGGCAAATCGGCGCCAGGCTGGCGTCGCTTCAGCCGGTGGTGGCAGCCAGCTTCAAACGGGTCCTCAACGACATCGGTCTTCGCCATTTCGACGAGGCCATCGCGCTTGAAAACGACGCGCAGCGAGCCTTGGGCAGTCGCGGAGTTCAAAGCTAGAAGGCATGCCACGGCTTGCTGGGGTTGACTGTCGATTCAGTGCCGTCCCGTTCACATGAAAAGCGGGTCAATCCTGCCGTCCGATTTCATCTTCGATGATGCCCAGCCGCATATCGAACTCTGGCATCACCCAGCGCCGTAACGCTTCACCTGGGCCTTGCCAGCGCTCATGGCCCTGCGCGTCAGGCGTGTTGCAGATTCGCACCCAAGCCCAACCGAGCAGCGCCAGCGCCACCGCGCGCAGGTAGTCGCTAGCGACCCAATAGGGCAACTGGGGCGCCGCACCCGCGGCCTTGATCAATGCTGCGGTCGTCATCTCCAGGCGGGCGAAACAGCTCAATACAGCCTTCTCGTTCGCGCGCCCGTCGTCCAGGCCCTCCTGCAGGACCTGGAACATCTGCCGCAACGTCTTGCCGCCGTCCGGTATCACCTTGCGGACCAGCAAGTCGATGGCCTGGATCTCGTTGGTGCCCTCATAGATCATGGTCACGCGTGAATCGCGCACAGTCTGCTCGATTCCCCATTCGCGGATGTAGCCATGGCCACCGAAAACCTGCAGGCATTCGCTGGCGCCGTGGAAAGCCTGATCGGTGAAGGCAGCTTTCAACACGGGTGTGAGCAGGCTGCACCACTGCTGTGCCCTTTCACGACGGGCGGGGTCGGGGTGGTGCCTGGCGATGTCGAGCTCGAGCCCTGTCTGGTAAGCCAGCACGCGCCCTCCGTCGATCCAGGCCCGCTGGGTGTCCAGCAGGCGGCGCATCGCCGGGTGGCCGATGATGAAGTCGGCAGGCTCGGTGCTGGTGCGTGGTCCGGGCACGCGCATCTGCCTGCGCTCGCGCGCATAGGCATCGGCCTTTTGCCATGCGGCGTCGAGCAGGCCGATGCCCTGCAGCGCCACGTGCAAACGCGCCGCATTCATCATCACGAACATAGCGTTCAGGCCCTCGCCCGGCTGGCCGATCAGCCAGGCTGTCGCATCATCGAAGCGCATGGCGCAGGTGGGGCTGCCGTGCAGGCCCATCTTTTCTTCGATGCGGTCGCAGTAGACATGGTTGCGGCTGCCGTCCGCCAGCAGCTTGGGGGCGAGCAACAGCGACAGGCCTTTGGGGCCGGCAGGTGCATCCGGCAGGCGCGCGAGGACGAGATGCAGGATGTTGCTGGTGAGATCGTGATCACCACCGGAAATGAAGAGCTTGCTGCCGTTAACACGGTAGCTGCCGTCCGGCTTCGGCGTTGCGCGGGTGCGCACCAGTCCGAGATCGCTGCCGGCCTGCGCTTCGGTAAGGCACATTGTGGCCAGCCATTCGCCGGAGGCCAGTTTCCCCAGGTAGGCCGCTTTCAGTTCGTCGCTGCCGTGATAGGCCAGGCACTCGTAAGCTCCATGCAGGAGGCCGGGCGCCATAGTCCAGCCATGGTTGGCGGCACTCAGCCATTCGTATAGCGCACCTTCCAGCACCCAGGGCAGGCCTTGCCCGCCGTGTTCAGGCGCGCAGGAAAGCGCGGGCCAGCCCGCCCGCCAGAAGGCCTTGTAGGCCGATGCGAATCCCGGAGGCGTTGTGACCACGCCCGCATCGAAGCGGCAGCCGGGGTTGTCACCCGCCGCATTCAGCGGCGCCACAACCTCGGCGACGAACTTTGCCGCTTCCTCCAGAACCTGCCGCTGCAGGTCGCCGTCGGCATCGGCGAAGCGCTCGAGCGGCCGCAACTGGCCGCCCGCGTCCAGCACGTCGAAAAGAATGAATTGCGAATCTTGCACAGCGGGTTGATAGGTCATACGCCCTTTCTACTGGTTGTCACGGAGCCACAAGAATAGTTATCAATAATAATCAAATCGGCGCGCGAATGGCAACAGGCGCAGCCGATCCTTTCGGCGCGCGTCCGTCAGGGCTGGGCTGCCTCTGGTCCGGGTGGAAGGCAGAGGTGGTCGCGGTGGTTGCTCCACTACCCATCGTTCGGGCGCTCGAAGTTTCATCACGACCGAACAGGGAAAACACCGCCACGCATTGGTGCCTGGCTTGCACCGGTGCCGACCTTTGGCATTTCCCTTAGCGACGTTCTTTCAGCGCCGTGTGCAGGTAGTCGTAGAACATCTTTGCCGGTGCGCGCAGCGTCGTGCCACGCAAGGTGGTGAGGCCCAGTACACGCGACACCGCCGGCGCCACGAGCGCAACGCCAATGATCGACGGATGCAGTTTCGGCAAGGCCAGGCGCGGTACGGCCCCAAGCCCGAGCCCCGCTTCGACCATGCCGAGCAGCGTCGCGATGTGGCTCACCTCGAGGCGGTATGAGGGGTTGATGCCAGCCTTGGCCAGCGCGTCGTCCAGTAATTGCCGGTTTCCGCTGGTACGCGATACCGCGATCAGGCGCTCGGTTTCCAGGTTCTTCCAGGACAGCGTCTTGCGCCCGGCGAGTGCATGGCGGCGCGGCATGGCCACCACAAAGGGATCGGTATGGATCGGCTCGAAGTCCACGCCGGGTACCTGGTTGCCCATGAAGCTGATGCCGAAGTCCGACTCGCCCGACACCACGCTGGCCATCACCGCGCCGGCGGCTTCGTCAATCACACGGACGCGGATCAGTGGGTAGCGTTCCGAGAACGAGCTCACGACCGTAGGCAGGAAATGGATGGCCGCGGAAGGCACGCAGGCCACCGTGACCCGGCCGGTCCGGCTGCCGGCGATGTCGGTGATGCCGAGCATGGCGGACTCAAGGTCGTCCAGCGCGGCGCGTGCGCGATCAAGAAAAACGTGCCCGAGGGCCGTCAGTTCGACCTCTCGTGTGGTGCGGTTGAAAAGCCGCGCACCCAGGATGGTCTCGAGCTTGTCGATGCGCCGGCTTAAAGCGGGTGGCGAAAGATGGATGTGGTCGGCTGCTGCGCGAAAGCTCCCGCGCTCGGCCACCGCCACGAAGGCTTCGAGTTGCTGCAAATCGAAATTGATGCGCGCCATGCACCAATACTAACAAAAGTTGCACTTCACGGATTCCCTGCATTCGCCGAAGATCCGGCAACCAGAACATCCACAGGAGACAAACCATGCTGCCGAAACACCACGTCCGGACTTTGCTGATGCTGAGCTTGCTGCCACTGGCGGCTGGTTTCTCCATGGCGGCGACCAGTCCGGCGACGCCCAAGAACTGGCCCGAAAAAGCGATCACCATCGTGGTGCCGACCTCCGCCGGCGGCGCCAATGACGCGATGGCGCGCGTCCTGGCGCAGGGACTCAGCGCACGGCTTGGCAAACCGGTCATCGTGGACAACCGGGCCGGGGCGAACGGCGCGATTGCCAGTGAGTTCGTGGCCCGCGCCGCGCCGGACGGCTACACCTTGATGTTCGGCTACATCGCTACCCACGGCATCAACCCGGCCTTGCAAAAGCTGCGCTACGACCCGGTCGCCGATTTTGAACCCATCGGCATGGTGGCGGCATCTCCGACGGTGCTGGTCGTCAGCCCGGAAGTGCCGGCCAAGACCGCCAAAGAACTGGTGCAGCTCATCAAGGCCAAACCCGACAGCTTCAGCTTCGCGACGGCGGGGAACGGCACCGCACCGCATATCGCAGGCGAGCTGTTCAAGCTGTCCGCGGGGGTGGACGTGATTGGAATTCCCCACAAAGGCTCAGCGCCCGCCGTGATGAGCACCATCTCCGGCATTACGCAATACATGTTTCCCAGCTTGTTTACCGCGTACCCGCAAATCAAGGGCGGCAAGCTCAAGGCGCTCGGCATCGCCGGTGACAAGCGATCTCCCGTCTTGCCGGACGTTCCGACGCTGGCCGAGCAGGGAATTCCCAACGTCAGCATGTCGCAGTGGTACGCCATGTTCGCCCCCGCTAAAACCCCCAAGGTGGTGGTTGACCGGTTGAACCAGGAGATCAACCGCGTATTGGCCGAAAAAACCGTACAGAAATTCATTGAAGACCAGGGGGCCGAGGTTGAAACCAGCACGCCTGCGCAACTCAAAACCCTGGTGCAAAAGGAAGTCACGCGCTGGAAGGGCGTTGTGGCGACCGCAAAAATCAAGCTCGACTGAGTCGCGCAAGTTTCACTGAAAGGAGGGTACGCGCATGAACTTGCAAGACTGGACAGGCCGCAGCGAAACAGTGGAGGACACCGCCACTGCCACGCCGTACGCAGCGTTGTCGGCCACGCTCGACCGCGCCGACACCTCGCGTCCCGCGCCCGGCACGCCGTTGCCCTGCCTCTGGCACTGGCTGTATTTCCTGCCGATCCACGCGCAATCGGAGATCGGCCCGGACGGCCATGCGCGGCGAGGCGGCTTCCTGCCGCCCGTTCCCCTGCCGCGCCGCATGTGGGCCGGCAGCGATTTCGAGTTCCACGAGCCGCTGTGTGTCGGCGACGCGCTCTCGCGCACCTCAACCATCGTCGATGTGACGGAAAAGAGCGGCCGCACCGGCAGCCTGGTTTTCGTGAAGGTGCGCCATGAACTGCGCCGCAACGGTTCTGCAGGCGTGGCGTTGACCGAGCACCACAACATCGTCTACCGTGCGGCGCCGACGCCCGGCGACGTGACCCCTCCGCCGCTGGCAGCGCCCGCCGAATTCGCGTGGGTGCGCCGCATCGTCGCCGACGACGTGCTGCTGTTCCGCTACTCGGCCCTCACGTTCAACGGGCACCGCATTCACTACGACCGCAAGTACGTCACGGAGGTCGAGGGTTACCCCGGCCTCATCGTGCACGGCCCCTTGATCGCCACGCTGCTCATGGACCTGTTGCGTCGGCATATGCCTGAGGCCATGGTGCGCAAATTTGAGTTCAAGGCGGTCCGGCCCACGTTCGACGTCAACCCGTTCTCGATCCACGGGCAGCCTTCGGCCGACGGCAAGAGCGTGCGGCTGTGGGGGCGTGACCATGAAGGCTGGCTCACGATGGACGCCATCGCCACGCTGGGCTGAGGAGACGCCATGCAGCCACTCAAGGGAATCACCGTCGTCACGCTCGAACACGCCATCGCGGCGCCTTTCGCCACACGGCAGCTGGCCGACATGGGTGCGCGGGTCATCAAGGTTGAACGCCCCGGTGTGGGCGATTTCGCACGGGCCTACGACAGTCGCGTGCGGGGCCTTGCATCGCATTTCGTCTGGACCAACCGCTCCAAGGAAAGCCTGACGCTGGACGTCAAGCACGAGGAGGCGCAGAAAATCCTCATGCGCCTGATCATTGAAGAGGCCGACGTCGTGGTGCAAAACCTCGCGCCGGGCGCTGCAGCACGGCTCGGCCTGTCGTACGAAGCGTTGGCCAAGCGCAAGCCCGGCATCATCGTGTGCGACATCTCGGGGTACGGCGGTGACGGTCCTTACCGCGACAAAAAAGCCTATGACCTGCTGATCCAGAGCGAGGCTGGCTTCGTCTCGGTAACCGGTACGCCCGACACACCGTCCAAGGCCGGTCCATCCATCGCCGACATCGCTGCCGGCATGTATGCGTACACCAACATCCTGGGCGCGCTCATGCACCGTCGGCAGACCGGTGAGGGTCAGCGCATCGACATCTCGATGCTCGAATCGCTGTCGGAGTGGATGAGCTACCCGCTCTACTACGCCTTCGAAGGCGCGGCGCCGCCCCAGCGCACGGGTGCCAGCCACGCGACCATCTATCCATACGGCCCGTTTCTGGCCGGTGACGGCAAGACCGTGATGATGGGCCTGCAGAACGAACGCGAGTGGAAGGTGTTTTGCGAAAAAGTGCTGCTGCAGCCCGCGCTTGCCAGCGACCCGCGTTTCGCCGGCAACGCACAGCGCAGCGCCGCCCGGAGCGAACTCTGGTCAATCATCGTTGAAGCCTTCAGCACCTTGACCGCCGCCCAAGTCGTCGAGCGGCTGGAAACCGCTGGTGTGGCTAACGCGCAAGTCAACACCATGAGTGAGCTGTGGAAACATCCGCAACTCGAAGCGCGCGCGCGCTGGCGTGAAATCGATACCCCGGCCGGCGCCGTGCCCGCCATGCTGCCGCCCGGTTCCTGGCAACATGGCGCCCCGCGCATGGGCGCCGTGCCCGCGCTGGGCCAACACACCGACGCGATCCTGAGCCACTTTGGCTATGGCGTCGAACAGATTGCCCAGTTGCGCGCGGAAGGTGCGGTATGAGTAGGCCGCCCGCCGTGCCGCTGAGCTACCTGTTCGTGCCGGGCCACCGGCCCGAGCGATTCGCGAAGGCGCTGGCCTCGGGCGCGGACCGCGTCATCATCGACCTGGAAGACGCGGTCTCGCCCTCTGACAAGGCTGCCGCGCGCGAAGCCATCGCGGCGTGGATGCCCTCCGCCAACGAGGAGATTCGCGGCAAGCTGTTGATCCGTATCAACGACGCGAGCACGGACTGGTACGCAGACGATCTGCAGCTCCTGCGGCGGGTTCGGGCAGCCTGCGTCATGCTTCCGAAATGCGAAAGCAGACGGCAGGTGGCTGACGTTCTTGGTTCGCTCGATGCGGGTACCACCGTGTTGCCGCTGGTCGAAACAGCGCGTGGCCTGCTGGCCGCCTTCGACCTTGCCACTGCACCCGGCATCGCACGCCTGGCCTTCGGTTCGCTCGACTACATGGCCGACCTTGACATTCCCGCCGACAGCCCGTCGTTGCAGCACGCCGCGATCCAGCTTGCCATTGCCTCACGCGCCGCGGGTTTGCCCTCGCCCGTGGCTGGCGTCACGCCCGACGTCGATGCGGACCGGGTTGCCGCCGACATGGCGCAGGCACGCTGCCTTGGCTTTGGCGCCAAGATGTGCATTCATCCCGTGCAGGTCGCCGCGGTGCATCGTGCGCTGCGGCCTGACGCCGAAGAGCTGGCTTGGGCGCAACGCATCCTGAGCGCCTCGCGCGCAGCCGGCGGCGGCGCCATCCAGCTCGACGGGAAGATGGTCGATCGCCCGGTTGTCCTCAAAGCCGAGCGCATCGTGGCCCTGGCTGCACGCACTCCCTGATTTTTCACAAGATACATAACCCAACGGAGAACCTATGTCCGCAACCATCATCGACTCAAAAATTTTCGGCGACATGTTCAGCGATGCCGCCATGCGGCATGTCTGGTCGGACGAGAATCGCACCGCCAAATACCTGGACATCGAGCGTGCGCTCGCCAAGGTTCAGGGCGCCCTCGGCATCATTCCCAAAGAGGCGGCTAAAGAGATCGTGAAGAACTGCGAGCCCAGCCAGATCGACTGGGTCAAGCTCAAGGCCAAGACCGAGCAGATCGGCTACCCGATCATCGCCGTGGTCAACCAGATCAACGCGCATTGCAAGGATGGCCTGGGCGAATACTGCCACTGGGGCGCCACCACGCAGGACATCACCGACACGGCCGCCGTGCTGCAGATACGCGAGGGCCTCGCGCTGGTCGAGGCTGACCTCGCGGACATCTCGGCCTCGCTCGCCAAGCTCGCGCGCGACCACCGCGATACGCCGATCATCGGCCGCAGCAACCTGCAGCAGGCGACGCCCATCACCTTCGGCTACAAGATGGCCAGTATCCTCGCGGGCATCGAGCGCCACCGCGAGCGCCTCACGCAGCTCAAGCCGCGGGTGCTGGTTGGCGAGTTCGGCGGCGCGTCGGGCACCCTGTCCTCGCTTGAAAAAGGTGCGATGGAAACCCAGGCTGGCCTCATGAAGGAACTCGGCCTCTGGCAGCCCCTGATTTCGTGGCACACCGTGCGCGACAACTTCGCCGAAGTTGGCGCCTTCCTCGGCATCGTCGGTGGATCTCTCGGAAAGATCGCGATGGATGTGAAGCTGTTGATGCAGACCGAAGTCGCGGAAGTGTTCGAGCCTTTCGCGCCCGGGCGCGGCTCCTCGTCAACCATGCCGCAAAAGCGCAACCCGATCTCCTGCCTCTACATCCATGCCAACATCTCCGTGGTACGCCAGCTGGCCGCGTCGCTGATGGACGCGATGGTCGCCGACCATGAACGCTCCACCGGCCCGTGGGAAATCGAATGGGTGGCGATGCCCGAGATTTTCTGCCTGATCTCGGGCGCGCTCAAGCAGACGAAGTTCATCCTCGCGGGTCTGGAAGTCGATGCCGCGCAGATGCGCCGCAACATCGACATGACCCACGGCCTCGTGATGTCGGAGGCCGTGATGATGGGCCTGGGCCCCTACATCGGGCGTGAATACGCTCATGACCTTGTCTACGACATCTGCCGCGACGCGCTCCAGCAAAAGCGGCCGCTGATCGATTTGCTGGCGGAGCATCCCGAAATCAAGAAGCACGTGACACGGGAGCAGCTGGCCTCGTTCTGCGATCCGATGAATAACCTGGGCCAGGCAGGCGTGATGGTCGACCGCGTGCTCGCGTCGGTCAAGGCGCCGGACTCGCAGCCCACAAGAGTGTCATAAGAAGAGGGCGGCTCAAGCTTCGGACCAAAGTTTTGTGTATGCGGTTGAAGGGTACCGTCTCAACGTCTTAACGGAAGCTCCAGCGTCACGCAGGTTCCATGTGTGCCACTGGAAATGCGGACCTGGCCCCCCAATTTTTGTGCGCGCATTCGCATCGCGGCCAGGCCGCGTTGGGTCTTGCCGGGGGCGGGAACGGCGTGCGTGTCGAAGCCGCAGCCGTCATCTGTGACGGACAGTTCCAGTGTGCTGGCGGTATCACGCGCGCGAACTGTGATGGTCCTGGCCGCGCCATGGCGCACTGCATTGTTGATGGCCTCCTGGAGCGTGCGCAGGATGGAAAGACCTGTCTCGGGTGTCAGGTAGTCCATCTCCGGCAACGGCCCCACTTGCCACTGCAAACCAACCCCGATGGCGTTGAGCCGCGGCTCCAACCGATAACGCAAGTTGGCCAGCAGGGGCAGCAGGTCGCTTTCCTCAAGGTCCAGCGAATCGATGATGAGCCGCATGTCTTCCAGAGAGTCTTCGATCACGCGCGCGACTTCCTCTCGCGGCACTTCGTCGCGGCGGGTCATCCGCAGCGCGGTGATCAGCTGGCTGCCCATGCCGTCGTGCAGGTCGTGCAGCAGCCGGGTACGCTCGGCGGCGATCACGGCCTGGCGCTCCTCGGCCTTGCTGCGGTCGAATTCTGCGCGCATTTCTTCCAGGGCCTGCCCGTGCGCTGTGCTGACGCCGGCGACCGCAAGGTTGATCTCTTCTTCGGCGCTGGCCCTGTGCAGCGCCAGGCCCTCGAGCGTGCGCGCGACCAAGGTGGCCAGCACCAGCAGTGCGGCTACCGGGGCCATGAAGAAGCTGTCGAAGGCGTTCAGGTCGGCGGGAATGGCCAGGTCCTGCAGCACTGCGGCCCACCAGAGGACCAGTGTCACGGCCAGAAACACTTCGTTGCGCCGCCGTGTGCGCCAGGCCCTGTGAACCTGGGCCAGCACCACGGCGATGGTCAGGGCGAAATACGGGCAGTGCAGCACAGCCACGACATTGGGCCGCATGTTCCCCTGCAGATAGGCCACGACGCCGGCCGCAAAAGACACCGCGATGACGCCGTAGAGCACTTTGAGGTAGCGCTTCCAGGGCGGGCTGGTCCAGTGGCTGTATTCCAGCAGCAGCATGATCATGAGTGTGTTGGACACCAGGGTGCTGGCCAGCGCGAACAGCAGGGATTCGGGGCCGGGCGGCCCGGCTTCAGGCGCGAGCATCACCAGTGCCCGCGGCATCCAGCTCACGCACAGCAGCACGAACAGCAGGTGGATGTAGCGGCGCGTCTTGAACCACAGCGGGATGGCGCCGAACAGGCAGATCGGCACCGCGAACATCAGCATTGTGGGGGCAATGCTTTGCAGGAAACGCCGCACCTGGAAGGCCGGCCCCACGGCCGCAGTGGTTCCCAGGCTCATGCGCGAAAGTCCGCCGCGGGTGTCGGCGCTGCCGCTGACGCGCACCTGCAGCAGGTTGCCCGAGGGCTTGAGTACGTGGCCTCCGAGGGGCACCCACAGCGCGCGGTTGCGGGTAAATCCGTTGCCCGTGCCAAGGTCCAGCCGTTCGCCGTTGAGCCAGAACTCGCCCAGGTCAGCCACCCGCGGCACGACGAGCACAAGTTCATGCTCCGGGCCGGTAGCGCCGGTGGCCTTCAGAGGGGCGTCGAGCGCGATCGAATACCAGGCGACGCCGTCAAAACCAGGGCGGCTGCGGCGCCAGTTGTCGGGCAGCGTGACGGGCGAAGCCTTGCTGAAATCGACTTCGGCGGGGCGCCCTGCGTCTTTAGTGGCGACCACCGCCTGTTCCAGGGTGGCCGCCGCGGCGCTCCAGGACGGCGCCGCCAGCATCAGCGTGGTGCAGGCGCATAGCGCGGCCCATATGCCCTGCAATCGCATTCAGATGAGTCCCCGGGCGCGCGCCTGGTTCACGGCTTCGACGCGTGAGTGCACGGCCAGCTTGCCGTAAATGCTCTTGATATGGGCGGCCACGGTAGACGGCGCGACGTCGAGGTGCCGCGCTGTTTCGGGAACCGAAAGGCCTTGCGAGACGGCCGTCAGCACGTCTTTTTCGCGAGGCGTCAGCGGCTCCATCAGCCAGCGCTGTGCCTCTGTCCGCGGCGCGGCGAAGCTGCGCAGGAGATAGCGCGCCACCTGCGGCGAAAGCGGGGCAGCGCCTTCGCTCACGGCGCGGATCGCACGGCCGAATTCCGCGGTCGGCGTGTCTTTGAGCAGGTAGCCGTGGGCGCCCGCCTGCAGGGCGCGCACCACATGGGCCTCGTCACCGAAGATGGTCACCACCAGGATGCTGGTGTGGCGCGAGCGGCGGGCCAGGTCGGCGATGAGTTCTGTGCCGTCGCCGTCTGGCAGGCCCAGGTCAATCAGCGCAACGTCTGGCTGCGCAAATGAAAAGCTGCGCCGTGCCTCAGCGCAGGAACCCACCGCCTCCAGCAGCCTGAGGCCAACATCTTCACGCACCATGCGCGCGAATTCCTCACGAATTGGTGTGTCGTCTTCCACCAGGGTCACGGTCAGGATGGACATGGATGCGCTTGATTCCTTCGGTTGTTGGGTCGGCGGAGCCCGCCGTGAATCTTAGTGGGTGTGCCTATTTGACCGCAAAAAAATTCGGTCCGTCTCCCCGAATCAGGGGAGGCGATTGCCTTCCCGGCCCGACACCATACGCGGCATGCAAACCACTACCCGATCCACGACAGGCGCTTCGCTGCCGCTGCGTCAGGGCTTTTACGCCTCTTCATGGCCCGTGCGCCGCGCCGCGGCGCTGTTGTGCGGAGCCGTGTGCCTGACCGGGCTGGAGCCGGCAGCGGCGGCCAGCCCTCCCGATGCCGGCAATGTGTTGCAGCAACTCAGGCCTGCGGCTCCCGTGCCTCGCGAAGATGCACCGGCTGCTCTGCCTGCAGCACCGGCCGTGGCATCCCCGATGCCACAGGCATCACCGGGGGATGCTGCACTCCAGGTGCGGGTGGCGCAGATAAAAATTTCGGGTGCCACCGCTTTTTCTGAAGCAGACCTGCTCACGGTGGTGCAGGACGCCATCGGCCGTGAGCTTGACTTCGCCGGGCTCGAGGAACTGGCGGTGCGCCTGAGCCGCTTTTATCGCCAGCACGGCTATACGGTGGCGCGCGCCTACCTGCCCCAGCAGGACATCCAGGATGGTGTGGTGAAAATCGCCATTGTGGAGGGCCGTTACAGCGCCATCACCGTGAAGCCGCAGGGCGAATTGCCCGCGCCGCTGCCGCTGGCCGCACTGGTGCCGGGTGAGCTGGTAAGCGACGCAGCGCTGGAGCGTTCGCTGCTGCTGGCAGCCGACGTGCCCGGCATCGCGGTGCGCTCGACCCTGCAGCCCGGCGCGTCGGTGGGCACCAGCGAACTGGTGGTGGACGTTGAGCGGGGGCCGGCTGTCACTGGCTTGCTGGAGGCCGACAATTTCGGCAGCCGCGCCACCGGCCGCGAACGGGCAGGCGCCAGCCTGTACTTCAACAACCCGGCCGGCCTGGGCGACCTGGTGTCCCTGCGCGCATTGACCGCCGGGAGCGATATGAACTACGCGCGCCTGGGGTGGCAGTTACCGGTGGGCGGCAACGGCACGCGCGCGGGCGCTGCCGTCTCGGTGATGAGGTACCGCCTAGGCGGGGAGTTTGCAAACCTGGACGCACACGGCGACGCCTCCATAGTCACCCTGTTCGCCGCGCACCCGGTGCTGCGCTCACGCCTGCACAACCTGAACGCGCAAGTCAGTGCCGAGCACAAGCGCCTGCGTGACCGCATCGACCTCGTCGGCTCGGCCGATGACAAGCATCTGAACCTGCTCAATCTTGGCCTTTCCGGTGACGCACGCGACGGCTGGGGTGGCGGTGGCGTCTGGGGGTTTTCGGCCACTTATACGCGCGGCCAGCTGGCCATTAACAGTGCCGACGCATTGGCCATCGACGAGGCTACCGTGCGCAGCGCCGGCAGCTTCGGCAAGCTGGGCCTGCTGGCCATGCGCCAGCAAAGCGTCGGCAAGGCCAACTTGCTGGTCTCCTATACCGGCCAGTGGCCCAGCAAGAACCTGGACTCGTCCGAAAAGCTGCCGCTTGGCGGCGCTGGCGCCGTGCGCGCCTACCCGCAGGGCGAAGCGCCGTCAGACCGCGCCAGCCTGCTGACGCTGGAACTGCAATACCCGCTGGGCGCCGGCTGGCAGCTGGTCGGCTTTTACGACGCGGCCGTTGGCTACGGCAATGAGCAGCCGTTGCCCGGCGTTGGCGCGTCAAACCGGCGAAGCCTGTCGGGTGCCGGTCTGGGCCTGAACTGGGCGCATGCCGACGGCTGGAGCGCACGCTTCTTTTACGCACGCAAGCTGCACGGCGGCCCGGCCACCGCCGAGCCGGATCGCAGCAGCCGGCTGTGGCTGCAGGTGTCCAGGAGTTTTTGAGTGGCCAACGCACCGCCTGTTTCACGCTACATATTTGATAGCTGCTTGCGCACGTTCTGAAAGGGCTGCAGCCCGATTTTATTCACAACCGAAGGAAAAACCGCCATGAACCACACCTACCGCGTCATCTGGAACGAAGCCGGCGCCTGCTTTGAAGCCGTGGCCGAAACGGCCAGCGGCAAGGGCAAACGCAGCCTGGGCAAGCGTGAACGCAAGCTCCGCGCGTTGGCCCTTGCCGCCGGCCTGGCAGCGGCGCAGGCACTGGCCGCTCCCACGGGTGGCCAGGTCAGCGCGGGTCAGGGTGGCATTACGCAAAGTGGCACCACCACCACCATTACCCAGACCACACCCAAACTCGCCATCAACTGGCAGAGCTTCGGCATCGCCGGCAACGAAACCGTCAACTTCTTGCAGCCCGGCGCCAGCGCCATCGCGCTGAACCGGGTGCTGGGCACCGAGGCCAGCCAGATCCTGGGCCGGCTCAATGCGAATGGCCAGGTGTTTTTGCTCAACCCGAACGGCGTGTTGTTTGGCCAAAGCGCGCAGGTCAGCGTCGGTGGGTTGGTGGCCTCGACCCTGGGCATGAGCGATACCGACTTCATGGCTGGGCGGTATGTGCTGCGTGCCAACGGCAGTGGCGGCGGCAGCGTGCGCAACGAGGGCACGATACGCGCGGCCGACGGCGGCAGCATCGCGCTGATTGGCGGCCAGGTCAGCAACACCGGCACGCTGGTGGCCAACCTCGGCACGGTGGCGCTGGCTGCCGGCAAGCAAGTCACGCTCGACTTCGCAGGTGACGGCCTGCTTAAACTCGCGGTGGACGAAGGCGCGGTCAATGCGCTGGCGCACAACGGCGGTCTGATACAGGCAGACGGCGGCACGGCCTTGCTCACCGCGAAAGCGGCCGACGCGCTGGCCGGCACCGTGGTCAATAACACCGGCGTCATTCAGGCGCGCACACTCGAAAACCGCGGTGGCGTCATCAAACTGCTGGGCGGCTTTGACGGTGGCACGGTGCAGGTGGGCGGCACGCTCGATGCGTCTGCACCCAGCGGCGGCAACGGCGGCTTTATCGACACCTCGGGCGCGCATGTCAAGGTGACCGAAGGCACTCGCGTCAGCACGCACGCACCGCAAGGAAAAACTGGCACCTGGTTGATAGACCCGGCCGACTTCACCATCGCCGCCAGCGGCGGCGACATCAGCGGCGCCACGCTGTCTGCCAATCTTGCAAGCAGTGACGTCACCATCCTGTCCAGCAGCGGCAGCAACGCGGCGGGTAATGGCGACATCAACGTCAATGACAACGTGAACTGGAGCGCCAACACGCTGACGCTGACCGCTGCGCGCGACATCAACATCCGGGCGGTGATGAACGCCACCGGCACGTCGGCCCTGGCGATGAACACCGGCACGGCCAACGGCGCCGATGCAGGTGTGGCCGGAGGCAAGGTCAAGGTGCCGGTGGACCCGCTCACAGGATTCGCCGGCCGCGTGAACTTCGACCGGGCGGGCACGGGTTTTCTCACCATCAACGGCGAGGGCTACATCGTCATCAACACCCTTGGCACCGAAGGCTCCACCACGGGCCTGCAGTCCATCAACCTCGACGGCGGCCTGCGCTACGCGCTGGGCGCAGACATCGACGCCAGCGCGACCGCGGGCTGGAACGGCAACAAGGGTGCCTCGCCGCTGACGGGGCTGGGCGGCGTGATGGACGGCCTGGGCCACGCCATCAGCAACCTGAAGCTCTGGGTGCCGACGAGCATGACGGGCTTGTTCTCGGTGATCGGCGGAACGGTCAGGAACCTGGACCTCGTCAACGTGACGGGCAATGCTTTTACGGGTGCAGGCGCACTGGCCAGCGACGCCAACAATGCCACGCTGCACAACCTGCGTGCATCGGGCACGCTGGCAGGTCCTGGCTCCAGCGTCGGTGGACTGGTGGGCTTCATGAGTGGCGGAACCTTGCAGGATGCGCACGCCCAGGTGGCCATCAACATGACCAGCAGCGGTGACATGGTGATTGGCGGCCTGGTGGGCGAGGCCATCAACGGGGCCACGCTGCGTGACGTGTCGGCCTCCGGCGCGGTCAACGGGGGCAACAACTACGACTATGTGGGCGGGCTGGTGGGCCGCCTCAGCGGCGGCGCCACCGTGCAGAATGCGCGGGCTTCGGGCGCGGTCACGGGCCGCGCCCACGTGGGCGGGCTGCTGGGCGCGAACGGCAACGCCGACGCGCTCACCGCGGGCACCACCCTGACCAACGTCAGCGCCAGCGGCACCGTCAACGGCATCGGCAGGCTCGGCGGCCAGGGCGTGAACGGAGCGGCCCGCAACGTGGGTGGCCTCGTGGGCTGGAATTTCGGCAACATCTCCCAGGCGAGCGCGACCGGAGCGGTGGTGGCCGACGGCGGCGCGACCACCACCTATACCGGGGTTGGCGGCCTCGTCGGCCAGAACTACTCGGGGGACATCACCAATTCGTATGCCACCGGCTCCGTCACGGCCACGGGACTCACCGGCGTCACGCAGTACGTCGGCGGGCTGGTCGGGCACAGTACTGGCGCGCTGGCTGACGTCTATGCGACCGGCAACGTGAGCGCCACCGGCGACTACACGGGCGGCCTGGTGGGACGCAACACCGGTGCGGTGACGGACGCGCGCTCCGACGCCGTGACCGTGCAGGGACCCGGCAATTACACCGGCGGACTGATCGGCGACCACAGCGGCGGCGCCATCCAGAACGCCCGCGCCACCGCGAACGTCACCAGCCAGCGGCAGTACAGCGGCGGGCTGATCGGCAGATCGACGGGAGCCGACCTCAGCAACGTCACAGCCACCGGCTCCGTCACCAACACAGGCAACGCCGTGGGCAATGCCGGCGCGAACGTCGGCGGCCTGGTGGGGCGGGTCGCCGGCGGGACGATCGACCAGGGGGAAGCGACGGGTGACGTGAGCGGCTATTCATTTGTTGGCGGCCTGGTCGGCAACTTCGAGGGGACCTCGCTGACGCGGTCGAGGTCGACCGGCGCGGTCGCGGGCGACAGCCTCGTCTCCGGCGCGAACGTCGGCGGCCTGGCGGGGTACGCCGGCGGCACGGTCTCCGACGTCCGGGCCACCGGCAACGTCACGGGCCGCAGGTCGGTCGGGGGCCTGATCGGCAACGCCGACGCACAGCTTTCCAACGCGGTGGCGACCGGCAACGTGCAAGGCCTCACGAACGTCGGCGGACTGCTCGGGCAAACCATGGGCGTCATCAGCAACGTGCACGCCGAAGGCTCCGTGCGGGCGACCGACACGGGCAACAGCGATGTCGGCGGCCTGATCGGATCGGCTGAGGCGACGCTCAGCAATGCCTACGCCACCGGCCGGGTGGAGGGTGCCGGCAGCCGGGTGGGCGGCCTGATAGGGCATAGCGTCAACACCGGGGGTGTTCCCACCTCGAACGTCTATGCCACGGGAGAGGTGGTCGGTGCCGGCGGCGTGGGCGGCCTGGTCGGGGTCACCGACGCTGCCAGCGTGATTCGCGGCGCCTACGCGTCGGGGGCCGTCACCGGCACCGGCACCGCGGTGGGCGGCCTGATCGGCAGCAACAGCGGCGCGCTCAGCGACGCCTATGCGAGCGGCAGCGTGAGCGGTGGCAGCCAGGTCGGCGGCTTGATCGGCGATGTGGTGGCCGGCACGGTGGACAAGACCTACGCCACCGGCGCCGTCAGCGGCACCAGCGCCCTGGGCGGGCTGGCCGGCTCGGCCTCCGGCACGGTCATCAACAGCTACTGGGACACCGCCACGAGCGGGCAGGCCGCCAGCGCTGCCGGCACCGGCCGCACGACCGCGCAGATGCGCCAGCAGGCCACCTTTGCCGGATGGGACGTGGGTGCCACAGGCGGCACGTCCACCGTTTGGCGCATCTACGAAGGCATGACCAGCCCGCTGCTGCGCAACTTTTTGGTGGCGCAAAACGTGGCCAATGTGAACACGGTTTACAACGCGGCGACGCAGGCCGGCAGCGTGGCGGCGCCCTCGGGCACGCGCACCGGCACTGCCGCCAGTGGCCGCAACGTCGGCACCTACACCGCGTTTTCCGATCAGCAGGGGCTGGACATCGTGGGCGGCCTGCTGACTATTACGCCGGCCGCGCTCACCGTGAGCGGCGTGACGGCCAGCGACAAGGTCTACGACGGCAACACTATCGCCGCGTTGAATACCGGCGCGGCTACGCTGTCTGGCGTGCTGGGCAGCGATAACGTTGCCGTCAATTTGAGCAGCGCTACCGGCAACTTTGCCGATAAAAATGTAGGCAATGCCAAAGCAGTAACAGTAAGCGGGGTGGGCTTGTTGTCTGGCACTGATGCGGGCAACTACAGCGTGAGCAGCCCGACTGCAGTAATCGCCAGCATTACGCCTAAAGCCTTGACGGTCAGTGGCCTTACTGCAGACAACAAGGTGTACGACGGCAACAACATCGCCACACTGAACACCGGTGCGGCGGCGTTGTCAGGGGTGATCGGCCTTGAGTCTGTGACGGTGAACCTGAATGGCGTCACCGGCAGTTTCGTCGACAAGATGGTGGGCAATGCGAAGGCGGTGACCTTGAACGGTACCGGCCTGCTGGGGGGCGCCGATGCCGGAAACTACAGCGTCAGCAATCCGGCTGGGCTGGTGGCCGACATCACACCCAAGGCACTGACGGTCAGCGGCATCACGGCCAGCGACAAGGTCTACGACGGCAACAACACCGCTACCGTCAACATCAGCAGCGCAAGCTACGCGGGATTGGTGAGCGGCGATGTACTCGAAGTCAACGCCACTGGCACCTTCGGCAATAAAAACGTAGGCAACGGCAAAACGGTGACGCTGGCCAGCAGCTACACCGGTGCCGACGTCAGTAACTACACCATCACGGATCAGGCCACCACCACCGCCAACATCACACCCAAGGCCTTGACGGTCAGCGGCATCACGGCCAGCGACAAGGTCTATGACGGCAACAACACCGCCACCGTCAACGTGGCTGGCGCAAGCTATGCCGGCTTGATCACCAACGACGATCTCGCGGTCACTGCCACTGGCAGCTTCGGCGGCAAAAACGTGGCCAACGGCAAGACCGTCACGCTCGCCAGCAGCTACACGGGCGCCGACGTCGGCAACTACACCATCACCGGCCAGGCTACGACGACGGCGAACATTACACCGAAAGCATTGACGGTCAGCGGCATCACGGCCAGCGACAAAGTCTATGACGGCAACAACACCGCTACCGTCAACATCAGCAGCGCAAGCTACGCCGGCCTGATCACCAACGACGATCTCGCGGTAACCGCCACAGGCGCTTTCGCAGACAAACATGTGGGCAGCGGGAAATCCGTCGCCCTCAGCAGCAGCTACACAGGCGCCGATGTGGGCAACTACACCATCACCAGTCAAGCAGCGGCCACAGCCAGCATCACCCCGGCTGCGCTGAACGTGACTGCGCAGGCCGACAGCCGCGTCTACGACGGCACAACTGCGTCGGCGGCGGCGTCCGTGATCACCGGCGCGCTATACGACACAGTCGCCAGCGCCGCCACGCAAACTTTCGATAATAAAAATGCCGGAAGCGGAAAAACACTGACTGCCGCCGGACTGGTAATGAACGACGGCAATGGCGGCAACAACTACAGCGTCAGCTATGTCGGCAACAACAGCGGCGTCATTACGCCAGCGTCACTGTCGGTGATTGCCGATAACCAGGCCAAACAGGTCTATACACCCGACCCTTTGCTGACATACAGCACCGGACCGTTTGCCACCGGCGACAGCGCGGCCTCTGTACTGAGCGGTGTGTTGCAGCGCGTGGCGGGCGAGCAGCCCGGCAATTACGCGATCAACCAGGGTTTGCTGGCAGCCAATGGCAACTACACGATCAACTACACGCCCGGCAGCTTGTTGATCACGGCCGGACTGCTGCCTGGTCAGGCTGCAGGGTCGACCGGCAGCACCCCCTACCAGCAGGCAAAAGCGCAAACGCCGCTGCCAGCGCCCGAGTTCAGGCCGCTTTCTGCGTGTATCCCGCTGGCGGGTCGTGGCAACTGTGCCGGTGAACTGCCGCTAACGATTGTGGATGAGGGCATGCGCATGCCGGCGCTTGCTCAAAGCACCAACTGAAGGACTTTATTCATGCAACCCAGCTGACGGATGATTGGCTCACGGGTTTTCCGGACTTGGTGTAGAGCTCGACCGCTCGAATCCTGTCTTGGCACGAATACGTGAACTACCTCCTGATAGTCCATTTGTCTGCATCCCTTCTTGGGCAGGTTATGGGGAATCAAAACAAACCTTAAGCGCAGCATTCCTGGTGCTGGAATTCAAGGCCGGCCCCCGCTAGGTGCAAGTCATGGTCCACTGCCTGCGGGCGGCCGCCTGAAGGAAGTCGATCACAGCCCGTACGCGCGCCGCGTTGCGCAGGTTGGGCAGGGACACTGCGAACATCGTGTGGGTAACACCGGAAGCGTAAGGCGACAAGACCTCCTTCAAAAGGCCCTTGGCCACGTCCCCCGCCGCCAATGGAACCGACAGCATGCCGATGCCCGCCCCGGCCACCAGGGCGTGATGCACCAGGGCCGTGGTATTCATGGCGAGCTGTGACCTGACAGTGGCTTCGACCTTCCGTCCGGCCTTGCGGAACGCCCATGTCACAACGGGCCCCTGCGCGGTATGGGTTACCGTCTGATGCCTGCCCAGCTCCTCCGGGCTGGCAGGTTCTCCATGTTGGCGCAAATATTCAGGCGAGGCGTACAGGCGGCGTTCAAAGGAGCCAAGGGTACGGGCGACCACAGCCTCGCTATTGCCTACTGTGGTGCGCAGGGCCACATCGATCCCGTCCGTCACGAGATCGGCAACCCGGTCATCGGCCACCACCTCGATGCGCAACTCCGGGTATCGCGCGCGCAGCGCGCCCAGCTGCGGCACAACCAGTTCCTCGCAAATCTCCTGGCTTGATGCCAGCCGCAGCGCACCGGCCACGCGATTTCGCTGTTTCGACACCGCGGCAGAGATGTCCTCCATCCGCGCCAGCAGTTCACGCGCTTCCTGCGCCAGCTCAAAGCCTTCGGCGGTTGCCGACAGCCCATGTGTGGACCGGCGCAACAAAGTGACCCCATACCCCGTTTCGAGCCGGTTGACTCCCCGGGTAACGACAGAGACTGCCACGTCCAGCTCTCGGGCGGCCGCAGAGAACGAATTGAGGTCGAGTGAGCGAACCAGCCACCGCAAGTCCGCAGGGTCCGGCAGGAAGTGTTTCATCGGGGTTGCCTTTGCGTTTCGAGCAAAACCGATTATGCGGGATGGTGGTTTCCGGCTGTAGTGGCTCGCCCTAAAGTGGCGACACCAACCCAAAAAAGGAAACAACCATGCCTATCCTCAATGTCAAGATCTCGGCGAACCGTACGCCAGAACTCTCGCAACTCGTCACCGACACGCTGCTGGACCTTTCCAGCCGCTTGCTCGGAAAGCGACGTGACCTCACCGCAGTGGTGATCGACTATGTCGATCCGCGCGACTGGTTTGTCGCCGGAAAATCGCTGGCCGAACTGAAGATGACCAGCTTCTACTTCGACATCAAGGTGGTGGACGAAACCAACACCAAGGCCGAAAAGGCCCGGTTTGTCGCCGAATCATTTGAAGCGTTCGGGCGCATCCTAGGAGACCTGCACCCAGAAAGCTATGTGTACGTGCAAGACGTGCGCGGCAGCGCGTACGGCTATGGCGGGCGCACCCAGGAATACCGCCATCAACATCCAGACCAGTAAGAGGCAGAGCCATGGAACTAGCAAACACTATCGTCGCCGCGGCTATGCGCCGGGCCGGACTCAGCACCTGGATCCCGGAAGGGGAAGGGAAATGGTCACTTCCGATCCAGTTCCTGCCAGATGGTTCAGGCTGGGTCGAATTGATGCGGCTCAAGCCGGGCACACGGCTGGGTTTACACCGACACACTGGCGAGGTTCACGCCCTGACCTTGGTTGGCGAGCGTCGCTTGAACGACGGTCGCATGGTGGGCGTCGGGGACTACATTCATGAGCCTGCCGGCAATGTGGACTGGTGGGAAGCTGTAGGGGACGAGGAACTCCTGGTGCACGTCGTCGTCAAGGGCAGTGTCGAATACCTCGGAGCGCACCACAGCGTACTGCAGCGGATAACTGCCGCCGACCGGATCTCGGACTACCACCGGCATTGCGCAGTAGTCGGCGTGCAGCCTCGCGTGCTGGACTAGCTGGGCGATTCACGAATTGCCGATAGCCATGTCCTGCTTCACCCGGGCCTTGCCGGCGCTCATTGCTCTGTGCGCCGGGCGTATTGCAAATGCGCACCAAAGCCCAACTGAGCAGTCCAGCGCCACAGCACGCCTTGGTCACATGGAACTGCGGGCCTTGCTGGGCGGGTGGCCGATAACACGCTTGAACGCCCGGCTGAACGAGGCCTCCGAGTCGTAACCCAGCCGGTCAGCGGCCACTGTGACACGCATGCCGTCCTGCGCGATCCAGTTGCGGGCCTGGAACATGCGAATGCGGGCCACGTACCTGGCCGGGCTTTCGCCCACCGATTCCTTGAAGGCCTGGGCAAAACGTGATCGCGATGCGCCCATGATGTTCGCCATCTCCGGCACGCTCCAGTCCTGCTCCGGCGTCGCGTGAATGGCTGCAAGCACCTTGCCCACACCGGGCGAGCGCAGCGCTGCGATCCAGCCTGTCGAGTTGCTGCAAGCGCATTCCACCCAGGCGCGGATGATGCTCGCGGCGAGCACGTCGGCCATGCGGGCCAGGATGCCGCAGGCGCCGATGCGGTTGAGCGAGGCTTCACGTTCCATCGCGTCAAGCAGCATGGGCACGCCCGGATCGCGTTGGGCCAGGTCGCCGGCGCGGATCACCTCCGGCATCATGGCCAGCAAGGGGTGCAGCGGGTCGAGGTTGAAGGTCATGCTGCCGCAGAACATGACGTGGGAGGGTACTTGCGCCACAGAAGCTCCGTCCCGCAGCAGGTAGATGTCGTCCGCGACCCGCTCGCGATCAAAGGTCGCGAGGTCTACCGGCGGCACTTCGGGCGAACTGGCCAAGGTGTGGGCCGTGCCGCGCGGCAGCAGCACCGCGTCACCGGCCTTCAGTTCCATCCACCCGGACTGCGGCGTGTGCATCCAGGCGTCTCCGCTGGCGACGAAGTGAAAACGTGCGGCCGGTTGCGCGGCAAAGGAAATCGCCCACGGCGCATGCATGAGGCAGCGGCCGTACTCAACGCCTTCCAGGCGCAGGCCCAGCAGGACTTTGGTGAGGGAATCGGGCCCTGCGGCAGGCAGGCCCCCGTCTTCTTGAGGAGGCTGAACGACGGGCGTGAAAGTTCTGGAGGAATCGTCAAGCATTTCGGCTCTTTCGCCATGGAAAGGTGTCGATGCTAGGCCTAAGCTGGCAACCCTGTCCTCAACAAGGCTTCATATTTCATGTCATCAACTTCCTGTTCTGCCTGTCTCGATCCGCTGGCCGCCGGTGTAACTCCTGTCAATGATCCGCCCGGTGAGGCCGCCGCGCTCTGGGCGGCGGTCGCCTCACTGTCCCTGGGCGTGTTCGGCCTGGTCACGGCGGAATTCCTGCCGGCCAGCCTGCTGACCGCCATGGCGGCTGACCTGCACGTCACGGCAGGCGCTGCGGGCCAGGCCGTCACGGCCACCGCGCTTGTCGGCGCGGTGGCCGCGCCGACCATCCCCTTGCTGACGGCACGCTTTGACCGCAAGCGGGTGCTGCTGACGCTCACAGCCCTTTTGTTCGTATCCAACCTGTTGGCGGCGACAGCCGCCTCGCTCTCGGTGCTGCTGGTCGCGCGCGTGGTGCTCGGCATCGCGCTGGGAGGGTTTTGGTCGATGGCGGCGGCACTGGCCATGCGCCTGGTGCCGGAACGGCTTTTCCCGCGCGCAATGTCGCTCGTGTTGACGGGCGTGTCCATTGCCACCGTCTGCGCGGCGCCCGTCGGCGCGTGGATGGGTAGTCTTTGGGGATGGCGCAGTGCTTTTGTCGCGGCAGGTGTCGTCGGCCTGCTGGCTTTCGTTGTGCAGCTGGTCGCGTTGCCGCCCCTGCCGCCACGCGACCAGGCCAGTCTGAAGGGCCTGCGCGATCTGCTTACGCGGGGGCCGGTACGCATCGCTCTGCTGGCAGTGCTGCTCGTGATATCCGGCCATTTTGCGGGCTTCACCTACATCCGGCCCGTGCTTGAAGACGTGACGAAGCTGCCAGTGGCGGCGATTTCCGCTGTGCTGCTGGGCTACGGCATCGGCGGCTTCTTCGGGAACTTTGCAGGGGGCTGGCTGGAGGGGCGCAGTGAGCGATACGCGATCGTCGCAGGCAGCGCAATGATCGCCTTGCTTGCGGCTGCGCTGCTCATTGGCGGCAGCTCCACCGTGGTCACCGCTGTGGCGGTGACGCTATGGGGGTTCGCATTCGGCGCATTTCCGGTCGGCTTCCAGACCTGGATCGTGCGCGCCGCGCCCGACCAGGCAGAGGCCGCGGGCGGCCTGCTGGTGGCAGCGTTCCAGATCGCCATCGCCACGGGCGCCATCGCAGGCGGCCTCATCGTTGACTGGACTGGAGCGCTCGGTGCCCCTGCATTTGCCATGGTGGCTGTGGCGCTGGGCGGCCTGCTGGCATGGCGGCGTGGCCCGGCGCCCGCCGTAGCTGAAGCACGGAGGCAGTCATGACAAAGTCAAAACCAGACCCTAGCATCAATCGGCGCATCACCTTGGCGGCGCATCCGCGCGGCCTGCCTGTTGCGTCTGACTTCAAGCTCGTGACCGAGCCCGTGCCGCGCCCAGGCGAAGGCCAGGTACTCCTGCGAACGCATTTTCTTTCGCTGGACCCGTACATGCGCAACCTGATGGACGAAATCGGGCCTGGATACGCACCACCCGTTCCATTGGGCGGCACCATGCCGGGCGGCACAGTCAGCAGCATCGTCGACTCCAGGCATCCCAAATATCGCGTTGGTGATCTCGTGCTAGCCAACGCTGGCTGGCAGGACTACGCTCTGAGCGATGGGAACGACCTGCAGGTCATTGGTGACATGGTCCGTCCGTCTCTGGCGCTTGGTGCGCTCGGAATGCCGGGCTTCACAGCTCACGTCGGATTGCTGGACATCAGCCAGCCAAAAGTTGGTGAAACTGTTGTGGTTGCAGCGGCGACCGGTGCGGTGGGCGCCATGGTCGGCCAGATCGCGAAACTCAAGGGCGCCCGCGTGGTAGGCGTCGCCGGCGGTACCGACAAATGCCGGCAGGCGGTCGACGATCTGGGCTTTGATGCCTGCGTCGACAGGCACGGGCCATTGTTCAGGGAACAGCTTGCTGCCGCATGCCCGGCGGGCATTGACGTGTACTTTGAAAACGTCGGAGGCGACGTATTGGCGGCAGTCCTTCCGCTCCTCAATCTTGGCGCCCGTATGCCTGTGTGCGGCTTTGTCGCACATTACAACGACTCGGCAGGTTTTCCCGGCATCAGTCAGCTGCCGCAGTTCCTGGCCGCCATTTTGCAAAAGAGGGTGCGGGTGCAGGGGTTCATCATTCTTGACCACTATGGCGCGCGCTTTGACGTGTTCCGCAGTGACATGGAAGAATGGATCAACAGTGGACAGGTCAAGGCGTTGGAGCACGTTGTGGATGGTCTTCTGCAAGCACCCGCCGCCCTGTCAGACCTGCTGCAGGGCCGGCACTCCGGCAAAGTCGTCGTACGCCTGGAGGCATAGCTGCAGAGGGGCAGATTTACGCTGCCTCGCGTGGCGCGGCCCTGTCCAGGGTTACAACACACCGGCCTTGTAGACGCCGGGTACCGGTTCGCCGGTGACTTCGAGCACGCCGACCGCGCCCTTGCCTGCGCGTGACAAGGCGTGGTCCACCAGTAAATACCTTCCGGGGTGTTGGACCTTGATTTCGACGATGGTCGCGCCGCCGGGTGCCACCAGCGTTGTCTGTACGTCGTGCTTGAGACCCGTGAAGGAGCCTTCGCTGTACACGGTATCGAAGATCTCACCGATAACGTGGAAAGACGAGATTTTGTTGGGGCCACCGACGCCGAAGTAGATGCGCACGGTTTCGCCTACCTTGGCCTGAAGTTTATGGGTCTTGCTCAGTGCACCGACTTCGCCGTTGAAGACGTAGTAGTCGGGCAGTTCATTGGCCATCTTCTCGAGGTCGGCCTCCTGGTGTCCCTTGGCGCCGTGTGGACGGCCGGTGTACATCTCTCCCTGCATCACGTAGTACTCGCGGTCCACCTTAGGCAAACCGCCTGCGGACTCGACCAGGATCATTCCGTACATACCGGCCGCGATGTGCTGCGGCACCAAGGGCGTGGCACAGTGGTACACATACAGGCCCGGGTTGAGCGTCTTGAAGGTGATGGTCTTTTCCTGGCCCGGAGCAACCTGCGTGTGTTCGCCGCCGCCATGGCCGCCTGTCACCGCATGCAGGTCGATCGAATGGATCATCTTGCTGTCACGGGCATTGGCCAGCGTCAGCTCAATGGTGTCGCCTACGCGGGCGCGAAGCATCGGACCGGGCACCTGGCGGTTGAAAGTCCAGTAGGTAAAGCTCGTGCCGTCGTCGAGCTTTCCGGGCAACTCGACCGTCTCCATGCGGTACTTCAGGGTCTTGGGAGCCCGGCCCCCTACGGCAGCCGGCACCGTGGCCGGGTTGGCAGCCACGCTGACTGCGGACGGGTCGGCCGCGCGCTGTGGCACGGGAGCTGGGGTGTAGAGTGCAAGTGCGGCCTGGCTGGAGTCGCTGCCAGCGGGCGCAGTCGCTTGGGCCGCGGCGGGGCCGGTGACTTGCAGCCGGCCTTCCATGCCGATCTGCCGGTGGCCGGGGATTGAGCAGTAGTAGGTAAACGTACCAGAGCGCGGAACCTTGAACCGCAGAGTGGTCTTGCCAGTGCCGGGGCTGAACTTGGACGATGCGACGTTGAGTTCGGGGATCACCAGGTCGTGCTCCGCGCCTTCGCCGCTTTCCAGCACGATCTCGATCGTGTCGTCTGCGTTGGCCGCAAGGGTCGGGTTCACCTGTCCTTTGTCGTCGACGAACACCATTTTCCCGTCGACGATGTTGGTGTGCAGTGCGTAGCGCCTGATCCCGGCGGGCGCCGCTGCGGTTGAAATGCTGCCGGACGCGGCCGTGGTATGCGCCGGGTGCGCGGCGGGCTGCGCCTGCACGGACAAAGCCGTGGTGAGGATGCCGATGGCGGCGGCGATGGCGCCGAGGGAGAGGGTCCGTTTCATGTGGCGTTTCCTTGGTCTTTGTGCCGATTCGGCAGTTCTGACTATGCGAGCGGTGCGCCACGAGAAGCTTGCTTTAGATCAATACCTTGCCAGATAGATGGTTTGTTCGACCTGAATAAAAATGGTTCAGAACGTTCGGGTTGCCGTGTCGGGTAACGCCTGCCTTCAGCCTGTTTCTTTTCCTTCCTGGCAAGAGCCCAGTTGACAGAGTTCGCTCATGTGTCGAGTTGCGCCAGCACGCGCCGTGTGGCGGCAAGGGCCCGGCGTGCGCGATCGGTGGCGCCGACGCTGAGTGCCAGGGTACGCGTTGGCACTTCGAGGCTGAGGGGGATGTTGCGCGGCGCGGCGCGCAGAAGACCGAGGAGGTCCACTTCGCCATCGCCAGGAAACAGGCGCTCGGAGCGGGCCTCGGCGAGGATCGCGTCCATCGTCGGTGGAATGGCTGCGGGCACGTCACAAAACTGCATGAAACGAAAGCGCGATGGCGGGATCTCGGCAATGTCCTTAATGCAGCTGCGAGAGCGGCTCAGATGAAAGGGGTCGATCAGCACACCGGCGTTGCTGCAGCCGGTGCGCTCAACGATGCGTGCAGCCTGGGTCAAATCCTTCGCGTCGGTCCAGGGCATGAATTCCAGGGCGGCCGCCAGTCCGTAGCTGTCGGCGAGGTCGCAGAATGCGGCGAAGGTATCGGTGAGCCGGGCCTCGTCTGGATCGTTTCCGGCCACAAGCAACTCGCTCGCACCGAGCCGGGCGGCGGTGGCAATCGCGGCTTCGTAGTCGCTGACCAGGGTATCGGGCTTGATGCGAAAGATTTCGACATCAAGCACCTTGATGCCGGTGTCCGCCAGGCGATGCTCGACTTCGCGCAGCATCTGCGTGTCTCCCACAATGTCGTACTGCGGCTCGGTCGGCGTTGCCGGCAGCAAGCGGATGCCTACATGGCTGAAGCCGGCGTCAAAGGCACACGTCACCATTTCAGGAGGCGTCAATTCCAGCACGGTCAGGGCGGCGAGTGAAATGGGTCGGGTCATATTCCTGGCTCCGGGCTCACGTCGATGAGGGCAACTGAGACTCCTTCTTCATCATCCAGAGTTCCTGAGTGTCCAGCGCGACACGTTCTACCACTCCGTCGCTCTCGAGTCTTTCCAGCGCCTCCAGTGTTGTAGCTTCCGGAGGGACGGGCTCTTCCCATTCGATCCAGAAAGAGTGAATTCCCCTGGCCGTATCGACTGAGTGCGGGGCACTCTCGAGCTTTCTGCGAATACAGAGGACGGCGAAATCGACCAGTTGTTTGTTCATCAAGCAAGCTTGTTTTGTGGGGATGCCGCTGCGTGTCATTAAGCGTGCGCGTTCCAGGCACTACTGCATGCCGCAATATCTTCGAAGCGCCTGTTCTGCAGTTTCTTCGCAATAGATGACTTCATTATTGTCCTGGTCAGCTCAAAACCAGTCATTTTCTTTGGAAACTAACTATTCGCAATAGTGGCATTCCATTCTTTGGAAAGTTTCCGCGGTTTTCAAAGTGACGGGACATATCTGCACCAAGGCATGGATATTTTTGTCCTGCTGGTTGCACAAGCACGGACAGATGTCGCGGGCCTTCGACCGGCACGCTTTTCCGGTATGCGATGCCTTCGCTCAATTGAAAAAAGAGCGGTGCAAATTAGTCCCCCTCACCTTCAGAGGTGAAAAAAATAGTCATGCAAATCAACGCGTTAAGTGATTTTTGAGGTTGGCATGCCGCTTGCAAAAACAGTGCGGGAGAAATTCCGCCCGCGGCCCTCGTGGCTTGGCGAGCGTTTCTGCAAGTGCGTGCGGTATTGACTATGAGAGGCTAAAAATGGCTGAAAGTGTTCAAAAATGGCTGGAGCGTAATCGTCCGCCCCGGGTGAAGATCACCTACGAGGTGGAGACTGGCGGCGCCATCGAAAAGCAGGAGCTCCCCTTCATTGTTGGAGTGTTCGCCGACCTGGCCGGCGATCGCGATCCCGACGTGGAATTTCCGCCGTACAAGCAGCGGCAGATGGTGCCTATTGACCGGGACCTCTTCAACGACGTCATGAAGACGCAGTTGCCGCGTGTGGCTCTGGGCCGCGTTCCGCGTATCCCGTCACCACCCGGTGCAATGCAGATCGGAGCCGTCGAATCGGCCAATCTGTCCGGCGACATTACTTTCAGTTCGCTGGATGCGTTCGACCCGATCGCCGTCGTGCGCGCCATTCCTGACCTCAACAAGCTCTATCGGGTACGCAGCAACATCCGCATGCTGCAGTCGCGGGCGGAGTCGAGCGACCGGCTCAACGACCAACTGAATCTGTTGATCGCCAAAACACCGGACGGCCAGGCCAAGCGCGCACAACTTCAGGTGCTGGCCGGGCCGGACTACCGCAACAGCGTCGTCAAAGCAGACATGGACAAGGCGCCTGGCGAACTCAAGAAGGCCACATCTTCTTTGTACGACCTGGCCATGGTGATGGGCAAGGCCGATCAGACGCCCAAGCTCAAGGCTGCTACCGACTGGGGATATGAGACCGTCAACAGCGTGGGCGCGGACGGCAAGCCGGTGGTTGACGCCGATGCAACCCTGGCGCCGCTGCGCAGGCTGCTGGGGGTGTTTTCGACCCCGGACACGCCGGAGAACCTGCAGACAGTGTCAGCCCAGCTGCAGCAACTTACGCAGTGGGATGCCGGCCTGTCCTCCAAAATCCAGCTGGAACGCAATGCGATTGCCGGCAATCTTGGCGCCGACCCTACTGCGACCGCGACGCAGACCAAGCTCGCTGCAGACGCCACAGCGCTATTGGCAGCGCTCGCACCCAAAGACGGCCAGATCGATGCCGACGCAAAAAGGGCTGCTCTGGCTGTGCTCGGCATGCAGCAGACCGACGACAGCGATTCGATCGCGATGCCGACCGACGCCGCACAAGTGCGCACAGTGGCCGAGCAGAAGCATGACGCGGTCAATCGCAGGGTGGCCAACAATATGCTGCTGGTTCTCAGCGGCGCTACCGACACGCCTGACCCGAAGGCAAAGCCGGTGCCTCCGACAAAAAAACAAGCCAGGCAGAACATTGATGCGGTCTTCGCTCTCATGGATGCGGCTGGCCTGAAAACCGACGAGGACAGGCAGAAATTCCTTGGCCCGATCGGTTTCTTTGCGACGGATGTGCTGGCGCGGCTCGATGCTCCAGGTTCCACCTATGCGCCGGTGGCCGCGATAACTGCGATTGACTCGCACATCTCCGACATCGACGGCTGGTTGAGCAGGCAATTGAGCGTGATCATGCATGCGCCGAAGTTCCAGGAGGTCGAAGCGACCTGGCGCGGCTTGCACTACTTCGTGTCAAACACCGAAACCGGCAAGATGCTCAAGCTCAGTGTCTTCAATGCCACCAGGGACGAGCTGCTGGACGACATGGAGAAGGCGGTCGACAAGGACCAAAGCAAACTCTTCAAAATGATCTACGAAGACCAGTACGGCACCTTCGGCGGCTTGCCCTACAGTCTTCTGATTGGCGGCTACGAGGTGGGTCGCAGCGCCAAGGATATCGAATTCCTGCGCAAGATCGCGGAAGTCGCGGCCTCCGCCCATGCGCCATACATCACCGCAGCCTCGGCATCTCTGTTCGGACTCGACAGCTTTCGCGACCTCGCCAAACCCCGTGACCTGGAAAAAATCTTTGAAAGCATTGAGCTGGCCGGCTGGCAGGAGTTCCGCGAAAGCGAGGACTCCCGCTATGTGACGCTGGTGATGCCGCATGTGCTGCTGCGCCTGCCTTACGGCAAGAACAGCTGGCCGGTTGACGGCATGGATTTCGAGGAGACCGTCGGGCCTTCCAGCAGTTCGCCTGATAGCGGCAGCTTCCTGTGGGGCAACGCGGCCTACATGCTGGCGCAGCGCGTGACCAACGCGTTCTCCAAGTACAACTGGACAGCAGCGATACGCGGGGTTGAAGGTGGTGGACTGGTTGAGGACCTGCCGACCTACAGCTACCGCACCGATTCCGGGGCGGAGGAGTTGTTTTGTCCGACTGAAGTGTCCATCACCGACCGGCGTGAAAAGGAGCTTAACGATCTGGGCTTCATCTCGCTATGCCATTGCAAGGGCAAGGGGCAAGCTGCATTCTTTGGCGGGCAGACCAGCAACCAGCCGAAGAAGTATTTTTCCGACAGCGCCAATGCCAACGCGCAGATTTCCGCGCTGCTGCCCTACATGCTCGCAGCCTCGCGCTTCGCCCATTACATCAAGGTCATCATGCGCGCCAAGATAGGCAGCTTCCTGACGCGCGGCAATGTGGAGGCCTACCTCAACACCTGGATATCGAACTACGTGTTGCTCGATGAGAACGCCTCTCAGGACGCAAAGGCGAGTTTCCCCCTGAGCCAGGCGAACGTGATCGTGAAGGACGTGCCGGGCGCTGTGGGTTCCTACAACGCGGTGGTCTTCCTAAGGCCGCACTTCCAGCTTGAGGAATTGACGACCTCGATCCGCCTTGTGGCGAATCTGCCGAAGTGATGCATTCACTTCCCACCCAACATAGACCAACGAAAGACAAGCCATGGATCTGATACTGCTACAACCCGGCGACACTTCTGTGTTCCCCACAACAAGCAATGACTGGGCCACGGGCGGCAGCCTGATTTCGACCGGCGCCGACTGGACCGCCAATGAGGAACTCAAGCTCGGCCAATGCATCGAACTGGTGTCAGTGCACCAGGGTATGAAGCAGCAGGTGACGACGGACGTCAGCAATTCGGCGCGCACCTCTGGCAGGCCGGTGATCACGGAGTTCACCTGCGTCAAATATGTTGACAAGACTTCGGTCAAGCTCTACGACTTCTGTTTGCGCGCGAAGTCGCTGGGCGACAAGGCCAAGCCCTCGTACATCTACATCCTGCGCAACTCGGGCGACAAGGTCGGCAACATCATTACCTTCATGCTGCGCGACGCGCTTATCAGCGAAATTCAATTCCAGTCACATCCTGACGACATGCCGACCGAGCAGTTCAAGCTTAACTTCACCGAGATCGTCTGGACCTACGCCGTGCAGACGCCGGACATGCAGGTCAAGGGGAATGTCACTGCCGGCTGGAGTCTGGCGCAGAACAGGCCTTTGACGGCGTTCACTTGAGCCTCGTTGCGGCCCTGCGGGGGCCGTGGATTTTCGTTGTTTTTGAGATGGCGTACCGTTGTTGCGGCGCGCCGGCCCAAGGGGATAAACATGCAGTTCTTGCTTGAGCGCCTGGAGTTTGCAGGTGCGGCGCCGGCGCAAAGCGGCCAGAGCTTCAATCTGCGCGATGCCGTGCGGCTGCAGATTCAGCGGCTGGTTAGCTCGCACGTCTGGGCTGGTTCGACCGGTCTGGAACTCATGCGCGTCGGCCTGCCTTCCCTGACCGGCGCCGGTTACGCCCAAAAAGATGACATACAGCGTTATTCGCTGAGCATCCGCGACATGATCATGCGTCACGAACCCCGGCTGACGGGCGTACGTGTAACTGTTGAGGAAACCCGCAGTTCCGTCATGCCTTTCCAGGTAGTCGTCACCGGCAAGCTCGCCGACCAGCCGCTGACAGAGACCTTCAGCTTCGGGTTGCCGCGCCGCTAGGCGCTTCCAGGCCATGCAAGTCTACGGAACTCAACTCAAGGACTACTACCAGCGTGAACTGGCAGGGCTGCGTAACGACGCCGCTGCATTTGCGCAGGCCTATCCGACGGAGGCGCAGGCGCTCAAACTCGATCGCACCGGCTCGCACGATCCTCACGTGGAAATGCTGCTGCAGTCCTTTGCTTTCCTGACCGGCCGTGTGCAATATGAGTCCGAAGTCAGCAAGGCGCTGATCCCGAACGTACTCCTCGGTTACCTTTATCCGCACCTGGCGGCACCCGTGCCGTCCATGTTGATTGCTCAGGTCCGCGTCAAGCCGGACGACGCGGCCGGCGCGGTTCTGGAGCGCGGGCGGCAGGCCAGTGTGACGGCCGAGGACGGCCGGGGCCGGAAAAGCGTCTGCCGCTTTACGACAACCTGCGACTTGCCTTTGGTGCCGCTGGGCATTGTCGAGATTGACATGCTGCAGGCGGGAGATTTTCCGGTCGGGTTGAGCGACGAGCGTTGCCTGTCGGTGCTGCGTGTTCGGGTGCGCAGCCTGGGTATCGATCCGGTGAAGGCGCTCAAGAAAACCCGGTTGCGTTTTTATATCGACACCAGCCAAAAAGACGCCTGGTATTTGCAGGAGATGCTGGGCCTGCATCTGCACGCCGTTGACATCGCACAGATTGGTGGTGAGCCACTGCCAGGCGCAAACCAGAGCACCGTCCACTGGCTCGGGTTTGAGGACGAAGAGGCCGCTCTCCCGGTCCGAACCAACATGCATCCCGGACACCGGCTTCTTCAGGAATATTTTTCCTTTCCGGAAAAATTTATGTTTTTCGAAACCGGCGAGTTTGACCTCGCTCCGTTTGAGAATGGTTTTGACTTGTTGTTCCAGTTTGACGTGGCTTCCCATAAGGATCGCCAGCTCTCGTCACGCTCGCTCAAGCTCAACTGCGTGCCGATGGTGAACCTCTATCGTCAGCGCATGGAACCCCTGGCGCTTGACCACACGCAGTACGAATACCAGCTAACAGCAGATGTGCAGAACCGCCAAAACTGCGAGATTTACAGCATTGAGGAGCTGGTTTCCATTAGCGCCGACGGCAGCCAACGCAAGCTGGCGCCGTACTTCGAACTTGGAAATGCGCAGACGCGTGGCACAGATGACTATTTTTATGTCATGCGGCGCGAGGAAAACCAGCTTGGCGGTATTGCCGGTACCGAGGTGTACGTATCTTTTCTTGACGTCCGGCAGCAGATGGCACTGCCGCCGGCAGAAGTGGTTGGCGGGCGGGCGCTTTGCACCAATCGCAAGCTGGCAGAACAGCTGTTGATCAAGCAATCCCTGCAGCTCGAAGGGGCGGGGCCGATCACGGTACTCGAAGTGATAAGCCGGCCTTCGCGTCACATCACCCCGGCACTGATAGGGCGACGTCCCTGGTCGCTGGTGTCCCAGCTCGGCATGAGCCACTTGTCGATGGCAGAGGGACCGCAGGCGCTCGCTGCATTCAAAAGCATGCTGCGCGACCACATCGACCCTCTGCAGACACAGGCTTTCCGCAGCATTGAAGGAATTCAGGCGCTTCAATGCCGGCCCGGCATGCGCTACACGATACGCGATGGAGTGCGGGGCTATGTGCAATGCCTCTATATCACCCTCACACTGAATCGAAAACAGTTTGAGTCGACCAGCATGCTGCTGTTCGCATCGGTGCTGCGCTACTTTCTCGCGCTCTACTCAACAGTCAACAACATGGTCTGCGTAAGCCTGGAAACCACTGACGAGAAAGGAGTACTCAAAAGATGGCCGCCAATGGTTGGGGCCCAGATCGTTCTTTGAGCCGCCGGCTCGAGCAGCGTTTTGGGGAGTTCAATTTCCTGCAGATGATCCGTCTGTGGCTGCGCCAGCCGGATGATCGTGCCGGCGGGTCAGGCCAGACCGTGCGTTTCGAGGCTGACCTTGATGCGGGCTTTCCCGCGCGCGCGGCGAGCGCAGTGCGTGTGCAGGCCATTGCATCCGGGTCCTCTGCGGTACCGGCGCTGATCGACGCCGAAGGCGATCAGCGTGACCGGCCGCAAATGCTGGCGATCACCACCCCGGACTTCTGTGTTGGCAGTGCACTCGGTCCCTTGCCCGAACCTTTTCTCGAGTGGATGCGCGAGCTGGATCGCGCAGGAAAATCCGCGACGCGCGCATTTCTCGACATTTTCAATAACCGGCTAAATCTGCTGCGTTATGAAACCCGCGCTGGCTTTGAGCCTGGGCTGAACAACGAGCGGCCTGAGCGCAGCCAGCTCGCCGAATACCTTGGCGCGCTGATGGGGGTGGACAACGCCGAGCAGGCCGGGCAAATCCCGATGCCCCAGCGCCAGTGGCTCGGCATCGGGGACTTGCTGGCGAACGGCCGGCGGTCGGCAGCCGGGCTGGTTCAGGTGCTCTCGGTGCAGCTTGGATTTCCTGTCAGGTTGCAGCCCCTGGTGGGCGCATGGCGCGCAATCGATCCGGAGGATCAGCACCGCCTGGGCCGCAGTGGTCACCGGCTTGGTGTTGACATGCTGCTTGGTCGCAGCACTTGGGATCAGCAGTCGCGCATCCGGTTGACCGCAGGCCCTGTCTCATATTCCCAACTGGAGGCGCTGTTGCCGCCGCTGAAAAAAGGCACAGAACCAAAACGTTCGCTGCGTCAATGGCAACGGCTGCAACGCCAGGTCGATATCGGCAGCGAAGCGCCTGCCGTGCGCAGCTCGTATGAGGAACTGCAAGGCTTGCTACGGTTGATGCTTGACCGTCGCCACGATGCCGAGATCGAACTTTCGGTGCTTGCAGAAGAGGTGCCGCTGGCGCGGCTGGTATCGACTCAGGTCTCCGGCTTCTCCGGTATGCGCCTGGGCTTTAACGCATGGTTGAAGTCGCGGCCGACGGATAGCGCCGCTGGCATTTCGGGTGTTTATGTCGCGCGCTTTCTGGTCCCTGCTTATGAATCGGGAGCCATGACATGAACGACCGCGTCACTGGCATAACGACCGCGCTGGCTCTGCTATCGCCGGCGCCGGTCGTCTACCTGCATGTCGCGCTGTTCCTGGAGACGGGCGTCATCCTGGGTGACGGTAGCTTTCGGCTGGTCAGCTTTAAAGGGCAGGAAAGCATTTCTGATCATTTTGAGTACGAACTGGAGTTGCACGGAAACTCGGACCCCGAGAGTGGCCTTGAGCTGGCCTTTGATGACCTGCTCGGGCGACCGGTCACTGTGGGGGTTCACTACCCGGTGTTGGATGACCAGCAGCAGCCGACGCGCGAAGAAGCCAACGAGTGGTTTGACCAGGCCGTACAGGGCCAGGACGAAGGCGTGCGGTTGTCCCTGTTCAATGGCATCGTCGCATCCTTCTCAATGGAACAGCCAGGCGTCTATCGCGTGACCATGCGGCCGGCACTTTGGAAGCTTACGCTCACGAACAACTACTGCATCCATCGCCAGCTGAATGTGCGTGATGCTATTGCGGGCGTCCTGCACAAGCACAACATTGTTTTTTCGGTCGCGGCGCTGGTCGGCTCAGGAAATCTGGCAGTCGCGAGGCAGCAGGACTGGCTGCAGGCCGGTGAAAGCGACTACGAGTTCGTGCGGCGGCTCATGTCGAAAGCGCACATTTATTATTTCTACGTGACCACCGGCACTAGCCACACAGTGGTGTTCGCCAACCGGCCTGTTTATCCGGAAGCCCTGCCCGGTGGCAAGCCGCTACGCTACTGCGGCACCCAGGAAGATACTCTCGGCTTGGCTCAGCCCGACATGATCAGCGACTATCGCTTTCAGCAGAGTCTGGCCAGCAGCGCGGTGACCTCGGTGTTCACGCGCGAGGAGGCGGCCTGGGAGTCGGATGCAGTGGCCGGGTTCCAGAGTTTTCATGCACAGACCAAGCCGGCGCCTGGCGCCTTGCCATTCAACCAATACCAGATCTACCAGTACGGCTGCAGCGACGTTGAGGTCGATCACTATGCCCATGCAACGCAGGACACCCTGGATACGGGTAGCCGGCAATTCAGTGGTTCGAGCTATTGCCCCTATCTGCATTGCGGCCACCGCTTCTCGGTGACGCAGGAAGTTCGTTCAGGGCAATGGCCGTTGCAGGTCAGACCTCAGCTGGAGGGAAGGAGCTTTGTCGCAACGCAGGTTCAGCACGAGGCAACGCTCGACGGCAGCTACAGCAACAAGTTCCAGGCGGCAGACGCGCAGGGACTGGTCACGCCGTTCTCCATCCAGGAGACACAGCAAGGCAGTGTGCTCGCCAGTGTCGTCTCGGGTGGGAGCCAGGGTGTCGCGCCGGTGGGCTGGCGCTATATGCGGAAAGACAACTTTGACCCGGAGACCAGCCGCATTGTCGACAGCGAGGGTATTTCGCCGGTGGTTGAGGCGCAGGGTGTCTATGTGCGGTTCTCGACAGGCCAGGACATCTTTTCACCGGACGGTGCCGACCCGGCGGAGCCGGTCTGGGTCAAATTGGCTGCGCACATGCAGACCGTGCCGGAGATCGGTACGACCGTCATCATTACGCGCGCGCAGGATCAATCCGAGCTGCCTGAAATCCAGAGCATCATCCAGGCTAATGGCACCAAGGTCATCATGCCGTCAGGCTGGACGGCCAATACCAACGTTGGCAGCAGCTATTCGACGGCCTACGGCGACGGCAAGAGCATCCGTTTCGGCTTGCACTCCGATGCCGACCTGGACAACGCGGTTGCCATCGTCAGCCAGCAATACGACAGCGGAAAGTTCCGCGAATCGTCGTATTCGCAGGGTGCCAGCTATGGCTATTCGACCTCCGAAGACGGCGCGAACGGCCTGTTGAGCCAGTCGGATTCCTTCGGTTCGACCCACAGCACCCACAAGGGGGCGGAAAGCTGGAGCAGCACCGAGTTCGGCACGACCACCAACCACTCGCTGGTGACCGGCGACGCCACCAACACCAGCAAGACCGAAGGCACGCTCAGCAACACGACTTTGCAAAACGCCGTGTTCAATACAACCACGACCGCGAGCCAAACCAGCGAGTCGTTCACGGTCAGCAGCGTCAATCTCGACGTAACCGGCCAGCACATCTCGACCTCGGCGGTCGGCATGGCTGTCAGCGCAAGCGCGACCGGGGTGCGGCTGTCGGGCTCGATGGAGGGAATGAGCAGCAGCAGCAGCATGGTTGGCCTCAGCGACAGTGACTCGGTCGTAGGCATGAGCATGCAGACCAGCGCGACCGGTTCGAGCAGCAACGTTGCGGTGACGCTTGCTTCGGATCATGTCTCGATGACGCTGGTCGATACGGGCACCAATCTGGTTGGCGTCAGCAGCAGCACCTCTCTGACCGGTGCCAGTACTGCGATGAACCTGGTTGGCGCTCACAACGAGGTCAGCCTGACCGGCCTGTCCAGCCGGGTCAGCCTCACGGGCCAGAGCAACAGTGTTTCAGTTCTGGGGTCGAGTACTGACATCTCGCTGTCGGGCGACACCACGGCGATCTCGATGAAAGGCGCATCAACCTCGATTGAAATGACCGGGGCCGGCATCCTGGTGCAGCTCACCGCGTTGCAGGCGACGATGCAGATCACGGGCCTGAGCCTGACGATCACCGAGCTGAAGATCTATCTCTAGGCCGCCATGAAGATCATCAAGCCCTTGAGCCTAGGCCTGCTCTACAAGACATACCGGCAATCCGGCATAAACCGCCTGGTGGTGACGGCGCTGGGATTCTTTCCGCTGGGTGAAGTCAGGCCGCAGCGCTTTCTCATGGAGGGCCCGCAATGGGCCCGGGTACTGGCCGCATTGCCGGCGGGCCAGGCGCTGGACGAGGCGATGCCTAAGACCGGAGCCGAGGCCATGGTGCTGGCTCGCGCTTGCGCACCGGGAAATCGTCCGGTGAAGCGTATGGAAGCACGGCTGCAAGTCGGCTCCATCGACAAGCGTCTGGCGGTTTTTGGCGACAGGCAATGGCGCTATGGCGTCTTGCCGCTCTTTGGCATCTCGCAGCCTGCGGAATTTGTACACATGCCGCTTGATTTCGCACATGCCTTCGGTGGTCAGGGCTACGAAGACAATCCGGTTGGCTGTGGCCATGACGGCAACCGGTTCGCCGCAATGGCCGGTGCGAACGAAGGGGTTATGCCGAACGTCGAGTACGCCGCTCAGCCCGTTGACTGCCACGGGCGTCGCTATCCCCCAGCTGGACTTGGGCCCATGCCTATCGATTGGGTGCCTCGCAAGCGCTATGCCGGTACTTACGATGAACGCTGGCTGCGCGAGGATTATCCCGGCTTGCCGCGAGATCTTGACTGGCGGCTTTATAACCAGGCTGCCGCCGACCAGCGCATCGCGAATCCTTTCGCGGGCGGCGAAGCCTACCTGTTACAGGGGATGCATCCGCAGATTGAGACCATCCAGGGCGAACTGCCTGAGCAGCGCGTCAAGGCTTTCGCGCTCAAAAAGGACGCTTCTCCCGCTTCGCTGGCTGAAATCGGGCTGCGCATGGACACGGTCTGGTTCCTGCCCGAACAGCAACTCGGTGTTGCGGCCTGGCGGGGCGAGATGCAGATCACCGACAGCGATGCACTGGACATTGGGGTATTGATGCTGGCTTACGAAGGCGCGGCCGAAACGCCGCGTACCTTGAACCATTACGCGGAAGTGCTCACGCTGCGCCTGGACCCCAAGACTGCACCGTTGCATGCGCTCAACGAGTCGCAACTCGCGCCGCGGCTCGATCCAGTCGATCCCGCGCTGGCTGCCGCCGAAGCCGAAGCGGCACTGAAAAAACGACAGGACGTGCTTGACGAAGTGACGCGTGAATTTTGGCAGCAAAGCGGCATGAAGCCGCCCGCGGGCTACGAGCCGCCAAAAGCCGGGCCGCCCCTGCTCCAGACACCGTCGGCGAAGGCCCTGACCGACGGCGACATGGACTTGACCAGCCTGATGCACAGCGTCGAAAAGCTGGTGGCCAGTACCCGCGAAAACGCGGCCGCACAGCAGGCAGCATTTACTCACCAGCTAGCAGAGCTACAGGTACTGACGGGGCAGACGGATGTTCCCGCTGGGGAGCATGGAAATGCTCCGGAGTCCGGGCCGCTCTGGACGGAGGTGTTGCAGCGCGCCGATGGTACGGCGACACGAGAGGCACTGGCGCCGCTCGCGCTGGCCGCGACGCCATCCCAACATGCCGACCTTATGGCTGCCGCGCAACTCAAAAGCAAAGCCCGCCATGCGTCTCCCGTCCCGCTGTCGCCCGCGCAGGCGCTGTCGCCCGCTGTCGCGTCGCTATTGGGGGCGCAGGTGCTGGCCTGGGCGAAGGCCGGAGAAAATCTTGCGGGCCGCGACCTTGCCGGCGCGGATCTGCGCGGTGCCATACTTGCGGGCCTTGACCTTGGCGGATGCATGCTGGAGTACGCCGACCTCAGCGGTGCCGACCTGCGCGGCTGTAACCTGCGTCGCGCTGTACTGACGCAGGCGCGGCTCAATGGCGCACTACTTGATGAGGTCAACCTTGATGAGGCCAATCTCTGCAGCAGCCATGCATGCGAAGCGAGTTTTCGCGGGGCGAGTCTTTGTTCGGCCCGTGCTTCCAAGGCGACCTGGAGACAAGCTTGCGGCTCCGATTGCGACCTGTCAGCCGCTCAACTCGACGATGCAGATCTTTGCGGCGCAAACTTCGATCGCGCGACGCTGGATACAACAATTTTCAACCAGGCCAAACTGGCTGGAAGTAGCTGGTGCGGTGCCTCGTTCAACAAATGTGTTGCCTGGAAGCTGCAGGCCCAGGGGGCCAATTTTTCGGGTTCGAGATGGCAGAGAAGTGCACTGATCGGTTCCGACCTGTCGGCCAGTAAATGGAGGGAGGCCCGACTGGTCCAGGTCCAGGGGAATGACAGCGACTGGCGTGGCGCCGACCTGTCCGGATTGCGCGCTGAACGCGGAAGCTGGACGCAAAGCCAGTTGCAGGGTGCGCGGCTCGACGGCGCTTTCATCATGGCGTGCGATATGAGTCGGGCTGACCTTAGTGCCGCCAGCCTTGACGGTGCCTGCCTGCCGCGCACGCTCATGATGAAGGCACAACTGCCCGGTGCGAGTGCCGTGGGCACCGACTTCTACCAGGCGTTGTTGCGAAAGGCTGACTTTGGAAAAGCCGATCTGCGCGACGCCAGCCTGTATGAAGCCGAACTCACCGAGGTCTGCCTGGTTGATGCGGACACACGCGGTGTACGTCTGGATGCGCGCAGGAGGCTCGCGTGAGCAGAATTTACAGCCAGGCCTCCGCCCAGGATTGGGCCGAGATCCAGCGCTTGGTGCGGCTTGGCCGTCCGGTGCGTGGCCAGATGCTGGCCGGACTGGATGCAAGCGGCCACGATTTCACAGGTGCGGTTTTCAGCGGCTGCCAGCTGGCGGGTTCGCATTGGGCCGGTGCCCAGCTGGAGGGAGCGTCCTTTATTGATTGCGAACTCGGCGCGGCCGACTTTTGCGATGCCGGGTTGCGCCGCACCGCTTTTTGCCAGAGCCGCCTGGCTGGTAGCGATTGGCGTGGTACGGCCGGCACAATGCTGGCCTTCAGTCAGTGTGACCTCCGCCAAAGTCGTTGGGACGGTGCGAGCCTTGAGAAATCCATGCTGACGAAGTGCGACATCGGCGGCTCTTTCTGGATTGAGGCGCGCTTGCTGCGCAGCGCATTTGCGGATTGCCAGTGGGGCGGCAGCGACTGGCAGGGTGCCGAATTGCAGCAGGTAAGCCTGAACGAAGCACAACTGCAGGAAGCCAGGCTCGCTGGCATGCGTGCCAGCACCAGCCTGTTTATCAAAGCCAGCTTCGCCGGGCAGAAACTGGCCGGTGCCAGCTTGTTGCGTTGCACTTTGCAGGGTGCCGATTTTTCAGGTGCTGATCTGAGCCGCGCCAGCATCCGTGAATCGAATTGTGCCGAAGCCCGCTTCAGTGCGACGCTGATGAACGGCATTGACGCTACGCGCTGCCAGTTCGTAAAAGCGAAGTTTGACCGGGTAAATCTTGACGGCGCCCAACTCGAGGGTGCGGTATTGCAAAAAGCCCAACTCAACGGAGTTTCGCTGCGCGGAGCCGGATTGGTGAAAACGATCTGGGATCACAGCAGGCTTGACAGTGTCGTTTTCGCGGGATCGGACTTGCAGTTTGCCCAGTTCGCGCATGCGAATGGCGGGGCAATGGATTTCCGGTACTGCAAGCTCGACCGTACGAGTTTTCACTGTGCGGTCTGGACCGGTGCCGATTTCACCGGTGCCAACGTAGCCGCTGCCCTGGGTACCCAGGAGGCGCGCGCTGCCGCCGAAAAACGTTCACTTGAAATGGAAGCAGCATGAAACAGGCAACACAACAGCTTGACCTTCCCGTGCGCGCCGCAACCGTGCACGGCTGGGGAGAGGCGAGCATAGGCCGGTCACTCGGACAAGCGCAGTGGCGGCTGGCGGACGGCCGGCTTGCGTTACAAGCGGTTTCCTGCCTGCTCACACCCCTGCCAGGTGACACGGTGGCCGTGCTGCAAAGTGCTTCGGGCTTGTTTGTGACCCATATTTTGCTGCGTCCGCAGCCGGCCGCGGACACGCCGGGCGCAGGCCGTGCCGAGCTTTCCGTGCCGGGTGCGGAGCTTATGGCGATCACCCAGCCAGCTTTTGAGCTGGCCTGCACCCGTCAAATCGCACTGCGTTGTCTTGGTGACGTCGAGCTGACGTCGGCCAGCGGCTCCGTCAGCGTCAACGCAAGGGATTTCCTGGCGTCCGTCAGTGAGACCATGGTGCAGTCGGCACGCCATCTCGTAACGCGTGTCGAGCACGGGATCATGCAGGCCTCGGCGCTGCTGCGGCTCCATGGGCGGCAGGCGTTGGTCACGGCCGAAGAAGACATCAAGCTCGATGCTGAACGCATCAGTCTGGGATGAACCATGTTCGCCAACACGAACCTCTGCGTCATCAATTTCGCGTTTCCCGACGTCTGTCTGGTGCCTACGCCGGTGGGGCCGGTGCCCATTCCGTTTCCCAATATCGTCATCACGATTTCGCACATTCCTTCGCAGGCCTGCGTGATCGTCGGCGGCGGACTCGCTGAAAACCTGGTGACGCAGGGCACGTTGAGCAACGGCGACGAGCCTGGCGTCAACCTGGGCGTGGTTTCGGGCATGGAAATTGGGCCGGACCGATACCTCATGGGTAGCTTCAAGGTCGCGATGGGCGGTGTGTTTGCGACACGGCTGACCAGTGTGGTCGGGCAGAACGGCATGATAGGCAACGCGATCGGTATGTCGATCACGCCTTCGCAGGTATGCGTGATGGTGCTGGGATGATCATGCGCATCGTCAACGCTTTTCTCGGCACAGCGGCATTGCTGGCTGTTTCCGGCTGCGGTTTTATCAGCTACGCGCTGGGCTACAGCCCTACTACGCCGCTAAAGACGCTGAACATCGTCGCCGAACTCGATGCCAATCAGAATATGGGAACCGAGGTCGACCTGGTGTTTGTCTTCGACAAGAACGCGGCGGCCGTCTTGCCGAAGACCTCACCCGACTGGTTTGCCAATCGCGACGCGCTGCAGGCCGGTCTGGCCAGCGGCATCGCAGTGCTTGGTGTGCAGGTTGTCCCTGGCAGCACGGTCACCAACCAGCCCCTGCCCATTGGTTATGGCAAGGCCGTCTATGTCTACAGCTACGCAAGCTATGTGAGCGCCGGCGGTCAGGCTGTCGCCAACATCACTGCCTACAAATGCGCATTGATCACCCTGCGTAGCACGCAGATCAGCTATACGAGCTGCCTTTCATGATTGGAGAACCCATGCCTGAAACCATTTCAGCGCCTAAAGCCGCCCAGCCCGCAGCGAAGCTGTTCTCAGCTGCGGCCGGTCCGGCCTTGCCCGACAGTGTCCAGTGGATCGAAGGGATGTTGCTGTCACCCCAGCATTTTCAGCAGAGCGATGTTTACTGGCAGGAGCAGTTGAGGTACCGGCTATCGTGCGTCGCGCCGGATTTTTGGGGATTGAGCCTGCTGCAGCTGGATATGGTGAAGCTCAAGGCCGGTATCGTCGCAATCAAACGGCTTGAATGCATCATGCCAGACGGCACGCCGGTCGTGTTTCCCGGCTCGTACACCGGAAAAGCGCTCGAACTTGATGTCACCGCGCAGTTGCAGCGCACGCCGGATGGGGTGCGGTTGTCGCTGATCATGCCTGTGCGGGGCAACGCCTCCAATCACTGGAATACGACACCGGCGCGCAATGAGGTTGTGCACGGCCTGGTATCGCTTGACGAGAACACCCTGACCGGATCGGTGCCGGTCGACCGCCTGCGGCCGGCGATCTCGCTGTCAGCCGAAGTTGCAGCCCCGGCCGGCTACGAGGTCTGTCCCTTGTTCGAGTTGTTCCGGCGCGAAGAAAACAGGCATGTCGAATTCAAGCCCTACCACCCGCCCATGCTGTGCTGGCAGGCCGGCGATTTTCTCAAGGCAACCGGCTTGCGGCACCGGCTCCAGCTGCTCAATGAAGCGCTGTGGCTCAAGCTGCGCGAATTGGGCGCTAACCGGGAAAGCGACGGCCCCGAGGACGATGAATTGCAGGGCGCCCATTTCCGCAAGCACCTGGAGATGGCCCGACGGCTGGCTGCCGTGCTGCCGCAGTTCAGCCTCATCGTGCAGCGCCCCGAGTCGAGCCCGCGCGCGGTCTACGACAGCCTGGCGCTCCTGCTTGGCACGATGGCATCGTTCGGCGCCAATCCCATCCCGCCTGTGCTGGACGCTTATCAGCACGATGACTGTTCGCCACAGTTCCGGCGTGCGCTGGACTATGTGGTACGCAAGCTCAGCTATATCAATACCAGTTTCGAGCTGCAGCCGTTTGAACGCCATGCCGACGGTACTTTTACACATGTGTTGCCTCCTGACGCGGGTGAACAACTGCTTGTCGAGCTCAGGCCGCAAGGCGGCCAGGGCCTGGGGGCCGATGGACGCGCGTCAATGGAACGCTGGTTGCTTGACGCCTGCATCGCGAGCGAGGCGTTGCTGCCTGCCGCAGCCCGGTTGCGCGTGACCGCGAGGCCGCACCTCTTGACCGCTGAGGAGTTGGCGAAACGCAACCTGCGTTCGGGAGCGGCCTTGTTCGCGATCGACAACCAGGTCCTGCAGCTCAAAGAAGGCGATACCAGGCTGTTCGGCCCAGGGCAAAACCTCGTCATTAGCGGTGACAAGAAGTCGCCGGGAACCCCGCCCGCGATGATTCTGCTTTATCGTGCGCGCGCTGCAGGCACGCGGACCTGAAAGACGCAGCCATGCAGCCTGCTGCTATGCCCGAAATGCCGCTCCTGAGCTGCTTTGCGCAGTTCTATGAGGAGGTTGCGCGCGTGCGGCAGGAAAGCGAACGCGGGTCGCTGCAAGCCTACCTGGGGGTCTCTGGTGCGGCACCGGCCGAGCCGGCCGAACTCGCGGGCCGTGTGAGCCTGCGCCTGGCCGACCTTCTGGCCGGCCAGGCACGCGATATGCGGGCTACCGCGAGTGAAGCGCAGCAACGCGCCTATACGGCAGCCAGCTATGTGATGGTGGTGCTGGCTGACGAGATTTTCATCCTTGAACTCTCGTGGCCGGCGCAGGATGCCTGGCTCGAGGTTTTGCTTGAGCACCGGCAGTTCGGTTCGCGCCAGGCTGGGCGCCGCTTCTTCGACATGGCGGAGCAGGTGCTGGCTGTGGTGTCCCGATCCCATTTGCATCGCGATCTCGCTGCCTGCTTTCTGCTCGCGCTGCAGCTTGGGTTCAAGGGAATGCATCGGGGCACGCAGGGCCAGCTGTTCCTGGACACACTGCGCCAGCGACTATACCGTTTTGTCAACGGCCGACCGGCAGAGTCTGACGGCAGGCTGTTTGTGCAAGCCTATGAACACACGGTCAAGTCGACTGCCGATGCGCGGGTCGCGCCCCTGCGCCCGTGGTTGCGTCTGGCGATGGGTTATGCACTTGGCTTTGTGCTGATGTCGTCGGCGCTCTGGCTATGGCTGATCCAGCCGCTGGTCAAGGTTGCGGGTGTCTGAGATGAGCAGCATCAGCAGTATCTGGTTTGGCGTGCTTGCCGCAGTCGCCAGTGCACTCGGAATCCTGGTGCTTTGGTTGATAGTGCGCTCGCGCCAGGCCAAATTGATAGTTGCGGCCGGTGCCATCAAGCCCGTTTTGAAGGGAAGTTTCTGGCGAACGCGCTGGCAGTCGTTCCTGGCCTGGTTGCGCGGGCTGCGGACCGTGCTGTCCAGAACCGCACGGGAGCGCTACCGACAAACCTGGGTCATCATGATCGGGCAGGCCGGCGCTGGTAAAAGCAGCTTGATCGCTTCGTTGCGACAGGTCCGGCAACAGCCAGACGCACAGGCGGCGACGATCGCCGGCGTCCCCCACACAGCCTGGCACAGCCTGGCACAGGGTGAACTCATAGACCCGCAAGGCAAGCTCAGCGCTGCCGGTCAAACCGGATCCGACGCGGCAGATTGGCAAGCCGTACTGCGCGGACTCGTCCACCTGCGCCCCGAACGTGCACTTGACGGGGCGCTATTGGTGGTTTCCTCCCGTAACTTGCTGGGCATGGGCCGTGAGAGTGTGCTTCAACTCGCGCTCGATGCCCGGCGACAGCTCGACGACCTGCGTGCCGCCACCAGCCTGGCTTTGCCGGTCTACGTGATCGTCAGCCAGTGCGACGCGGTCGATGGATTTGCTCCGTATTGGCGTCTGCAGGGGCGTTCGCAGAGGGAAAGCATGTTCGGCTGGTCGGCGCGCGACGGCCTGTTGCAGTCCGGCCCGGTACAGTGGATTGACGAGGCATTTGTTGACATCGGTGAACGACTCAAGGAAATCCAGGTAGAGGCCGCTGCGGCGCAGGAGCAGATTGCCGACGCTGATGCGTTTTTTCTGTTTCCGAGGCATTTCGAGCGTTTGCATGCGCCCTTGCGTGATTACCTGGCCGAGGTCTTTCACGACACGGCGACGACGCAGCCTGCACTGTGCCGAGGTGTCTATTTCACAGGCTGCACCGAAGACACCGGCGCACCAGCTGGCATGCCGCGTGCCGATGTCTCGTTTGCCGAAGACGTCCTGACGCAAAAGGCGTTGGGGGAGTGTGGGCTGGCGCGCGCCACGCTGGCGTCATTCTGGTCGCGTGAGCCGGGGCTGCTGCGGCTTCAGCAAGCCTGCATCGTGCTGGCCGGGTTGCTGCTGTTGGCACTGGTGTTATCGGGCTGGCGGCTGCAGCGCCAGGTTGATGGTCTGGGTCGCAGCATCGCCGCGCTCTACCAGTCGCAGGCGCTGGCAGGTGCACAGGAGAGCTGCGCCGGCCGCCCATTGATTGACGATGCGCTGTCCCGGGCCTCGGCCCTCGATATCGACCTGGTGTTCGCGACGATGCCGCTGTCCTGGGTCGATCGGCGTGCCAGCAACAACGCGGTGCAGGCTGTCTCCAGTACCGTGATGGCGCGCACGGTGTTTCCGGCGCTGGCTTGCGGCCTGCAGGCGCGGGTCGCGCGGCTCGACGCTGGTCTGGTCGCGGCGTCAGAGCCGACGCTTGCCGGTATCACAGTCAACAACTCGGCGTATGCCAAAACCCGCGCCAACCTGAAGGTGCTTGCGCTGGAGGTGAACAACCTGGAAGACAAGCTCCAGCGTTTCGCACGCTTGACTGCCATACCCGCCGAATCCACCGTCCGCAAGCTGGATGATCTCAACCTGATTTATCTCTACGTCTACGGAGCGGGATTGCCCCTTGCTGCGGCGCGGCCCGGCGGCGTGGTTGCCGCTTCGCTCGAGCAGGTGCCTTACAGCGGCGTGGTGAATGTGCCCGAGCGTTCGCGCGGCAACTGGGCGCGCCAGTTGGCGAATTCCAGCCGGCAACTGCATGTCGATTTGCTTGCTGAGGCCTCGATGGGCCCCAGCCTCCTGGCCAGGGTTGATCCGGCAAAAGGGCCGCTTGTTGACAACACCAGGCGGTTCACCTCATGGCTGGTCTGGGTCGCCAAATCATGGGTGCCATCGGACCCGAACAACAACCCCTGCGCCGATGACGCGAAGGAACTGCGGCAACTGCTGTCGCCCCTCGTGACACAGTACAGCTATCCGAAAGACCTGTTGGCAGGTGACGGCGGTTTTGATGAGGCAAGGTGCTACAACCCGGCCATGCAGGTGCTGCGTGGCATGCAGCTTTCGCCCTACGGGCCTCTGCTCATCGCACAGGGCCAGAGTCTCGTCATGAATCCGGCACTGTCGGCAGAGGTACGCGGCCTCGAAAGCCTGCTACAGCAGACTTTCATGCAGGTCCGGAACCCGCAGGCCTTCGCCTGCGTGAGTTCAGCGCCCGGCTGGCGCCTGGCAGACCTCGGCCGGTCCATGAATTACGCTGCTGATTACCAGCGATTCGCAGCAGGCCAGGGACTGCCGCCTCTCGGTGCGCCGGCAACCAGCAAGCCGCTGTTCGACCGGCTTGCGAGGGCGCAGCTTGAGCAGGTCATGAATGACGCGATGCGCTCGGCGCAGTCGGCTGCAACTGAGTTGTTCGTGCCTCAGGGACTTGACGCGGTCTCGGCGGCAGACCAGCAGCTTTTGCAGCAGAGTGGCGATTTTTCGCGCGCACTGGATCCGCTGATCGGCAACCTGCGGCTCTATACCCAGTTCGGCTTTACCGCGAGCGCAGGACGCGTTTCACAGTGCGCGCGGGACTTTTCGTCGGATGCTCTCGGCCGCGTCTCGGGCCTTGTGAGTGGCAGCCGGCTTTATGACCCCGAGGCCGGTCCTGCCGACGGCCTGCTCGTGAACCTGGGCACCACGCCGGTGATACGCGACTACCTCGCGCGGCAGGTTGCGCGCGCTCAGGTACTCGCTGGCTACGCTGATCCTTTCGTGAATCTGTTGCGCAACACTGACGGCGTCAATGATGCGCAGCGCGACAACGCACAAACCTTGCCGTACTGGAGTAATACGATCAATGAGGTCACCAGTTACGTGCAGTTCAAGGACCCGGGCAAGCAAGTTGGCGCTCTCGACACGCTTTTCCTCAAGACCATTGCCGATCTCACCTATGCGAACTGCGGCAAGGTGCTGGCGGCCTACCAGCCAGCCGACTACGGGAACGACATGTTCTCGGAGAGGCGGCGCGACCTGATTGCGCAACTGAACCTGCGCTGTGTCGACCGTCGTACCGAACAGGCAACCACTGCCTACGATGCCCTGGCCAAACGCTTCAACAGCCGGCTCAAGGGGCGATTTCCGTTCGGCGAAACCAGCAGTCCGGACGCCTCGCTGGCGGAGGTGCAGACCTTTTTCAGTGACTACGCCGCGCAACGCGAATCGCTGCAACAGTCGCTGTCCGGCCTGAGCACCCCTGGCTGGGTCGTTTCGGCACGCGGGTTCCTCAGTGAACTCGATGCAGCCGATCAGTTTCTGCGGCCAGGCTTGGGTATAGGCGCAGCACCGCAGCCTCTAAAGCTCGACATCACTTTCCGTGCGCTACCCCAGGAGTCGCCTGGCAGTGAACAGGTCGTGAGCTGGGTTGTGAGCTCAGGTTCTCGGGTGGCGAGCTATCCGGGTGGAAAGCCGCCGACCGTGGACTGGAGCTACGGCCAGGTGCTCGCGCTTGATCTGAATTGGGCCGAGCTGTCTGTTTGGCGACCGGCCGCATACCCGGTGCAAAGTGGCTACCGGGTCGAAGGCAGCACAGCTTCGTTCACTGAAAGCGGGAACTGGGCGTTGCTGCGCATGCTGCAGCGCTACCAGCCTGTGCCGGCACGACCGGCTGATCCCCTCAAGCCGGGCAAGGCGTTGCTCGAATTCAGTGTGCCGATACAGCGCACGACCCAGGCGACACCCACAACAGCCCCGGCAGTCACGACGGGCCAGGCCACGTTCTACCTCGGCTTGACCCTGTCTGGCACCGATCCGAAATCCCAGGCCAGTACCAGCCTGGTCTGGCCGGGACCTTTTCCCAGGTCTGCACCGCAGCGGCAAGATGTTTCCACGCAAAAGCGAGCAAAACCATGAACACTGAATTGATGACCCGATCACAGCGTTACTTCGGCGAACGGCTTGGATGTTCGCTCGAGACCTTGCTCGACCCGATCGACGCGGGCAATCCCGCCGGTTATTCGGTTAAAGGCAATGGTGTCTACAACACCATCCAGAACGCCAGACGCGAGGACGATGCGAGTTTGCCGTTGGGTCCGTGGGAGCACAAGCTCAAGCGAGCGGACTGGCCAGTAGTGAGCCGTGTCGCCACCGAGGCCCTTTGTTCCAAATCCAAGGACCTGCAGGTCGCTGCCTGGCTGCTTGAGGCCGAAGTGAACCAGCATGGGTTTTCCGCGATAGCTCCCAGCCTTTTGCTGCTTGATGGCTTGTTGCGTGATTACTGGGACGATCTCTATCCCCAGGACGCTGACTCCGGCGGCGAACACCGAGCCAACATCCTGCGTTCGCTCAACAACCGTTTGCCGTTTGTGCTCAAGCAGCTCGCCATGACTTCAACGGGCATGCATCGCAATTACAACCTCGCCGATTGGGAAGTTGCCATGCACCGCGAACGGTTGGCCCCGGCCGCCGCGGCCGCAGCTAACAGCGCTGATGAGGAGGAGCATGCCAGCACGGAAACGATCACCGCAGCGATGGCCGCGACGCCCCTGGCCTGGTATCAGGCGCTGCACCAGCAGTTGAATGATGCGCTCGGTGCGATGCAACTGCTCAGAGACAGCATCGACCGCCACTTCGCGGTGGACGGACCGAGTCTGTCGGCGCTGGCCGGCTTGCTGGCTCAACTGTACGCATTGGCCGAATCCGAGCTGCAGCGGCGCGGGATAACGCTGGCGGCCGCAGGCGGCGAATCCGGGCCGGGGCCAGGTACCGTCGCGGGATCCGATGAGACGGCCATCATGGATGACCAGACGTGGGCCGGCGTTGCCGTACCGCGGTCCATTGATGACCGGCGCCAGGTCTACGCCATGCTGGAGCAACTCGGGGACACACTGCTCAAGATGGATCCGCACAGCCCGGCGCCCTACCTGATACGCCGGGCGATCGAATGGGGAAGGCTCAACACGGCCGAGCTCTACCAGGAGGTGTTTATCCGTCTTGGCGGCCAACTCAATATCTTCGAATTGGTGGGGCTTGAAACACCCGCAGCGCGGGAGGAAACATGATCGCATCATCTGAACCCCAAGGGCTTCTCGTACCGGTTTCCCCGGGGACTGATCCGTCGGCTCCGTCAGTGGCGATGGATATCGCCGCTTCGGTCTGGAAAAACCTTTGCGAACTGCCGACCCTTCTGTTTAAGGAGCGTTCGGGCATTGCTGCCGCCCTGACCGGCCCGCGCCTGGGGTGCACCTGGGCGCGTGCCGTAGTTATGTACTGGAGCAGGCTTGAACGCCTGGGTGGCCTGGACTTGTCGCAACCACTCTACATCCTGAACATGGGTCCGGATGACGGCGCCCTGGCTGCGGTGCTGTTGACCACTTTGCGCGATGAGATGCATGCCTGCGGCATGCTCGGCTGGCCCGTCCGGTATGTGCTGTGCCCCCTGGCGGGTGAAGAACCGGCACTGGCGCTGCTCAAACAGCCAGCACTTCAGCCTTTTGTCGCGCGCGGCTGGCTTGACCAGGCAAGCTGGCAGGCTCGGCGCGGCCACCCGCTTTTGCTCGGTGCGAACCGCTTTGCCTTGTTCGGATCACGCAACCCGGTGGTCGCGATGACGGCAGGCGGGTTCTCCGCATTGCCGGCAGAACTGTACGGTGTGCACTACGGCGAACTATTGCAGGCGCGGGTTCAGGCGCAGCCAGACGGCGAAGGTCGTTTCGCGCTGACTTCTGAATGGCAGGCTTTGGCGGAGGATGAGCTTGCCTCAGCCGCTTCCGCGCTGCTGGGCCATTACCGCGCCAGCCTGATCAGTGCCACTGTTCTACTTTCAAACGCCGCACTGTCCTTGCTGGATGCGCTTGCCGATTTTTCTGCCGGGCGCTATTTGCTGCTGGCGGCAGACCAGGGAGTCGCCGATGAGCGGCAGATCAGGCTTAACTGCATGGCGCTTCCTGAGCAACTCGCTCCTGGCGAACTGTACTTCCCCGCCAATTTTCATGCACTTGGGATGCATCAGGAAAGCGCTGGAGCGCATGTTGCGCATCTGGAGTGGGGCGCATCGGGATGCATTCAGCATATGGCCTGCCGCGACGATGCCATCGGCATGGATGCCGCAAGCTGGAGCAGTCTGATCGATACGGTAGATGAAGACCATCCAGCGGAGCGCTGGTGGCACGGGGCTCCCCACAGCCCTGTGGGGAGCGTTGACGAAATCAATTTTCGCCTTCGCTGCTCGGGTCATGATCCCTGGGCTCTCCAATCCATCCTCGACAGCCTTGATCTTCGCCTGCTGGACGCTGCGGACGAAGGTGCACTGCAAACACTGCATCGCAGCCTGGCACGCACATGGCAGCAGATGACACCGCGTCAGCGTTGTGATGCGGGGCTTGGCCTTGCAGGCCTGCTGGTGCATGTGGGTCAGTGGGCGCTGGCACGTGATGTGCTCGCCGCGACTCCCGACAGCGATTCGCCGACGGCTTCTCGCATCGATCAGCTGCTGCTGCGTGCGCGACTGGAGGCGGAAACCGGGCGCAGCGCCACCGCATTGCGCGTCGTACGGGAATGTCTGCGCCTGGATGCCGGTCACCCTGAGGCGCAAGGCATGCATGAGCTGCTGGAGCGCCGGCTGGCCAATTGGCAGGCCAGCAACTGGTATGAAGCCGACGCGATGCGCGACGATGAGCTCTCGCTCGAGCCACTTGATGTCCTGCATATCCCGGCATGGCTGCATCAATACCGGGACCCGAACATCGCCGTGGTGGCCGGATTGCCGCCAATTACCTGTGAAGCGGAGGCGCAAACCTATCTTGCCCATGTAGGCGGCAGCGAGGGGACCGAATATGCAGTGGTTCACCGGAATTTCGGTTTTGTCGGTGCCGTCGGTTTGCGCCGCGAGGCTGATATGGCGCATATCCATTTCTGGATAGGTGTCGATCATCAAGGCACTGGCTTTGGTGCGCGTGCGGTGCGATTGCTGACGGCAAGCCTCGCCGGCGGACCGGTACGGCACCTGTTCACCTCGGTACACGAGGGCAACACGCGCTCGCACCGGCTGCTTGAGAAAGCCGGGTTTGACACGCTCGGGCACGAGTCGCGTGGCGACGATGTGGGTTACCGGTTCATGCACCTCGCGCTGCCTGGGGCGCTTGCCTGCACCAATGACGAACTCGAATTACGCCTTGCGGCGATCTGCGATTGCATCGGAGAGCCGCTGGTGACCGGTCAAACTCTCATAGGGGGAAGTGTTCATGCTGTCTAGATTTCTGCTAGCTCGCGCAGCACCAACTACCGCGAGGCGCGCAGGCCTCACCATCGCGCGTGCGGCTCCGCCTGCTGCAGCGGGTGCGGGAAAAATGGCTGCAACAGCGTCCAGCCTGTCTGCGATGGCGCTCCGCGCCGCGAAGTTGGCGCGCAACGCAGCGGCCAGTGCGTCTGGCGGCGGGGCCGCCGCAGCACCGGCTGCGATGTCCCGACGCCAACCCGCCGACCTTGCCGCCAAGAAGCAGCTAGGCCCGGTGCCCGGCCAGTTTCCGCCGGTCAAACGTGTCAAGCAGGTGCTCGGAACCCACGCGCAACAATCAACCTATAAAAGAACACCGTCTGGCGCATCGGTCGAGGTCGACCACATGACTCCAGATTCACTGCATCAGCCTGTGGGCAGTTCGAGAAAGAGCGGTGGTGGGGCGGCACTGAGCAAGCGGCTGCCTGCAGCGGCGATGAATGAAACCCAGCACCGCCGCAAGCTCACCACCGGCAGTAGCAAAGCTGCCCAGCACTTTCGCGCATATCTGCTGCAAGCGCACCACGGAATGGTGCCGTTCGCGGGCAGGATGCAAACAACGCAGGATCACTATGCGGCAGCGATCCAAGCCGAGCTCGGTGCGACGACGACGGAATCGACTCTCTTCGGAAAACCGACACTCCATGATCCGCGGCCCTTCGACAAGCCATCGCAGAAGGGCGTGGTGCCGAGACGGGACGCGGAGTGGGGCATGGACAGACAGCTCGACATGCTAAAGCGTCTCAAGAACACCGGTCATATCGATTCGACGCATGAAAGCCATCTTGTGGGCGTTGTCACCGAGCGGCGCGCGGCACTTGCCGACATGTACAAAAAAATGAGCACTAAAGCTGAAGGTAAGGGGCCAAAAAAATCCTGATGGCAGCGTATCCGCCTGAAGTGTCATGAGCCTCATGAGGATGGGTGTAAGCGGGCTTTGGGTCTCGGTCAGTCATCAGCGAATGGTTTAAATTTTTTAAGGAGTGCAACATGGCAAAACAAAGATTGCTTAAAGAGGGTTTGGGCTTCGTGGGTCTGACGGGTTGCGACAAGATCAGGGCAATGGTCAACGCGTTGACCAAGCATATGACTCCGGTGGGAGGGCCCGGCGGGGTGATGAATGCCTTGCAGCTGACGCAGAGGCGGCTGGCAGCAGGCAACAAAATTCCGGCCAATACATCGGGTGTTTCAACCAAAGATTCGCTTCATAAGTCCTTCATCGAGAACGATGTGCTCCACGAGTACACCGATCAGGTTCATCACACGACAGTGAGCCAGGGCAAGATCACGGGCAGCCAGCAGATTGGGGGCCCGTCGTTTATGAAGTTTGATCTCAGGAAGAAGGGCCATTACACGGGCTTCAAGCCTTTTTGATCGCCGGCAGCTCGACTGCTGGGCCTGCGGTGTCAGGTCCGCTGCCCTGACCGCGGGAGTGCCTGATGCCTAAGCCGACCAAACTGACGAAGTCCAGAAAGACCTTGCCCGATCTGCCGGGCCCGCCTTCCCCCCAAAAGGCAAAGGCTGCAAAGGTGGCGAAACTGGCGGCGATCCAGAGGGTCGGCAAGGCAAAACCCCGCAAGCTTGGCGACCTGGCGCTCATGGGTATGCCCACTAAAAAGAGCTGGCGTCAGGGCACCGACCAATGGCTTGGCAATGTTATGGCCTATAAGGCCTCGCAAGATCGCACGCTGACACCAATGCAGGCCAAGGACGGGTTTCGGCCCCAGGTAGTAGATATGGTCGTCGGATCGAAGGCGTTTCCCAAAGGAGCCTTCCGTTACGCTTCCAACCCGACGAGCCACGGGATCAGCAGCGGCTATCACGAGGCGTTCGTCGTGACTGACATGACTCCCAAGTTGCAAAAGAGGGTGAAACATGCCAAGGGCATGTCAGCCATGCCGGCCATGGAAGAAGCCTCCTGGAAAGCTTTTTCTCACGCTACTTTCCCGGAAAGCAATATAAGACCAATGATGGAGGCGGGTGACGGTGCGAGAACAGATACCGCTCGTACTATTTTGAGTGGACCGGGCGGTTCCGTTGCCGGGCACAGCGGTTCCGGGGTCCGCAGCACCGGTCAGGCTGCCGCGCATGATATGTTGCGGGCGGCCTCAATGGCCGCGTTGCAGGACACGGAGATGACGCCCGCCGCCATGGCGGTGACTGCCGCGGCCGCCACGGTTTTGACAATGGCTCCCGGCGCGCTGGCCAGCCGGGCAGAGGGAGCAGAAAAACTCAAGGATAAGCGCGCGCTTGGAACCTGGGAAGATGATCGTAACCAGGCCAAGGAGCGCCTCGCCCAGGTCCACGGTGCGCTCAAACCGGCAGAAAAAGCCGTCGTGCGGCGACACCTCCAGGCGCTGGCAATCAGCGTCGGCGGGACGCGCACGCTTGATCCTGCTCAGCCCAGCTCGCCGCGCAGGAGTACCGCGCTGGAAGCCGGAAATGCGGTTGCCGGCGGCGGCTATGACGGTTCACAGATTGGCGGGAAAGCCTCCAAAGCTCCCCCCGCCAGCGGGAGCGCGCGCGACATCACTCAATACGTATCAGAGCCGTTCCGCGTGGATCGGTCATGAAATACGCGCATTCGCCGGGTCGTCAATGCTGTTTCAGCGTTCTGGCACCGGCCATCCCCAGGCTTTCAAAGGAGTAAACCATGGCATCCAAACGACAAACGCCAGCGCTGTCCAAGCCGGTCACAGCGCAGTCAGGCCCGAAGACGACGCGTACGGCATCGCCTTCCACCGCTGCTCCGCCGCGAGACCTCGTGCATGCGACGATGACGGTCACAGCGCCTGGCGGAGGGCGCCTGACGGGCGGTGATGCTTCGCTGTCTGTGACTGGAAAAAACACCGCCTGGGCCAAAACACCGGTCCCGCATGGAGGCGCCGGCGTACCGAAATACCAGACCCGCGTGGCCTATATGAAGGCCAACCACGCGGCCCATCCGCTTGCACAAAAACTCATGGACCGGCATGTCCAGCAGACTCCGGCTGAGGACAAACGCGGGCTTTCCTGCGCCGAAGGGCACAGCCTCATCGCCGCACACCAGGAGCTGAACCAGCGCGGCAACACTCATGCGGCGGCACACCTCGACGCGTTCACGGCCGGGCTGGTACCAGCCGTACCGGCTTATGTGCCGGCAGCTGCACCGACCTTCGGCGCCAACACCAAAAATGCGCGCAAGAACCTGCTCATGAGCAAGTACCAGGCGGCCGAGGCAACCCGCATTGCGGAACACGGCACGCTCATGCAGCAACGCCAGGCTACGCTCGACGGCCTTGCCAAAAGCATGACCGGCATGGACAGCTGGCACGAGTACGCGGCGAAGGAGTCGTCGTTCCTGGCCTGGAACGACGTCCAGCAGCACGGCGCGCTGACCAATGTGCACCACCACGCCACCAGCGAGGTCAGTGCGGGTCACGCGATGGAGTATTGTGTGAAGTGCCGTGCCGAAGTCGCCGGCGGTCTGAAAAACAAATGACCCCGATCCGGCAGACCGCTCGCCGGCGGCGGCAGGAAAACCCCGACCACAAAGAAATACATGCCGCGCATCTATGAATCCCCCACGATGGGTGACGCCAACATCCGTGTCGCGCTCGTCAGTGACCTCGGCCAGGCCGACCTGCTCGTGCACCGGGTCAGCAGCTGGGGCCTGGCCACCCGCCCGTGGCTTTGGTACATGGCCCCCAAGCAGGATGCGAACCTGTACGTCTACTTTTGCTCGCTCGGCATGGCACAGCTCGTGGTCTGCTATGTCGACACCTACGGCCAGGCTGGTTGGGTCAACAAACTGCAGCGGCACCCGGTAGCGCACTTGCTGCGCTGAGTTGTTATTTGGGTGGGGGCGGCAGTGAGATGGTGCCCATATTGGGTGGCAGCCCGAGCTTGAGCGAGAGGTAGTTGCGCTGGGACAGTGCCTCGTCCGCGCTGCCAAAACGCCCGACGGTGACCACTGACCATGAACCGCCCTCGGGCTCGCCCATCAGCACGACCGTGCTGGTGACACCTTGTGCCTGTATTGACGAAGCCAGCTGGCTGGCGGGCTGCGCCGTCGAAAACTGTGCGGCCTGCAGCGCGAAGCTTGGAGAGGCCGTGGCCACTGTCGGCAATATCAGGCTGGCCGCAGGCAGGGGTGATGACGCCGCGACGGCCGGCGCGCTTGCTGGGGCCGCAGCGGCTGCAGAAGCGGCAGCAGCCGCCGGTGTGCTGCCAGATGTCGCGGCGGGTGCGGAAGCCGCCGGTATGCCGGGATCGGCACGGCCCTGGATTTTCGCTCCGATTTGTTGCACTATTTTTGCCGCACCTTCCTTGAATGAGGAAGGCGCGAGCAACCCGGCGGCGAAGGCCACCATGCCGAATACCAGGGTCAACAGGACAAGTCCGTACTTCGCAAGCACGCTCGGACTCAGGCTTCACCGGCGCGGGTAGCGGTGGTGGCCTGGACCCGGCTGGGGCTCAGACTGTGTTTGCGCACCAGCCGTCCGAAAGCGCTGCGATCCTGTCCCGCGATCAGTGCCGCCTGAGTCAGGTTGCCGTTGGTTTGCATCAGCAAGCGGCTCACATACAGCCGCTCGAACTCCTTGACGGCCTGCTGCTTGGCTGTGCGAAAGACCTCCGGTTCGGCGGCAGCGGAACGCTCGCCGCGGGGCTGTGACATTGCCTGGCTGATATCGACTTCGTTGCTGTCGCTGAGCAAGAAAGCCCGCTGGACAACATTTTCGAGTTCACGCACATTACCGGGCCACGTGTAGCTCTGGATGAATGCGATCGATGCCGGCGTCAGGCGAACCTGGGGCCTTCCGTGATGGTGGCCGAGCCGCGTCAGGAAAATCCTGGCAAGTTCGATCCCGTCGTCGCCACGCTCGCAAAGCGTTGGCAGATAGACCGATAACACGTTGATGCGATACAGCAAGTCCTTGCGAAAACGGCGTGCTTCGGCAAGCTCGTTGAGGTTGGCGTTGCTGGCCACGACGATACGAACGTCAGACTGTTTGGTCGAACTCCCGCCGACGCGGCGGTAACTGCCGTCTTGCAGAAAGCGCAGCAGTGCGGCTTGGGCCTTGAGGCTGAGCGCGTCGACCTCGTCAAGGAAAAGTGTGCCGCCACCGGCTTCGCTGACAAGCCCGAGCGAGGCAACTTTTGCGTCAGTGAAAGCCCCACGCTCGTGACCGAAGAGCTCACTTTCAACCAGGGTTTCGGCCAGCGCGCCGCAATTGACCGGAACAAAAGCGCGGTCGGCCCTCTTGCTGCCGTAGTGAATGGCCCGTGCCACCATTTCCTTTCCGGTGCCTGTCTCACCCTCGACGAGAACCGCCGCATCAACTCTGGCGACACGCTCGATCTGCGTACGCACTTTCGCCAGGGATTCCGAAGATCCCAGCAACTGGAAGCCGAATCTTGCACTCATCAACATCCCCCGTTTTATTGCGGCTACTTCAGGGGCTTCTGCCTGCTTTCGCGAGGAAGCAAGAAGAAACCGAGTGCCTGGAAGCGCAAACATAAGAGAATTGCCAACCCCTCACATCCTCCAATTGCAGGAGCAATTAGTACCGAAAATTCGTGATTGACCTGGCTACTGAACTGCACTGAAGGCTGACGCAACTATTCACTGAATTTCAGCTTCAAACTTCTGTAAGCAGAATGTGTGAATTGCATTCGAGGTGCGGTGATTCCCCCAGGAATTTTTTGCCTCTTTTCACGGTCAACCGGACAGCCTTTCGCCAATACGGCTGGCGTTTTCCAGTGCTGACCAGTTCTGACAAACCTTGTGTGGCGATGACTGCTCTTGTCTGATCGTCGATACCTATTACGCCTTACAAACTCGCGAATGAGCATCGGGTTTTTTGGAAATGCCCAAAGCCTGTGACCTTTCAAATCGCTCCGATCACAACCCTCATCCCCCTGTCAGAACTGACAGGTAGGGCATACACGGATCGGCTCGCAAAACTCAATACTTTTCCCCGGATCCTCGACGGGCCCTGGTAAACGACAGTCTGCAAACCGACGGAATCGTTGCAATCGATGTGATCATTCCAATCGCTGTGGCATGCTTGTGCGCATGACAGTGCGCGGCAAACTCGACAATTGGGCCAGGCGGATCAAGCGCGATGGATTGACGCTCTGGTTCGCCGGCAAGCACCCGGCAACGCCCTGGTATGCGAAGGCGCTTGGGCTCTTCGTCGTGGCCTATGCGCTGAGTCCCATTGATCTCATTCCGGACTTCATCCCGGTGCTCGGGTATCTGGACGATGCCTTGCTGCTCCCGGGGCTGATCTGGTTGACCATCAGGCTCCTGCCTCCAGAGGTGCTCGCCGATTGCCGCAACCGGGCTGATGATTGGGTGAAGGAGCAGGGTGCGAAGCCGGGCAGCCGGATTGCCGCGTTCGTGATCGTGCTGATCTGGATCGGATTCGCCGCGGCTTTGTGGATCTGGCTTGTCCAGCCGAGGTTATAGCTCCCGCACCGTTCCGCTCAATCGCAGGTCCCTTGATCCAGTGCAATACAAAGCAAATCGGCAAGGCGGCCGCTCGCATGTAGCGCTTCCGTTATAGCCCGGGGTGTGTACTCCAGCAGTACATGTCGCAAACAGGCCGCGCCGATGTCACCATCTGTATCCATACGGGCGCCCAAAAATTTGCATTTCTGATGACGCTCCCTCTGTCAGTCGTCACACTGAAAATCCTGACAAACGTCACAAAATGTGGAAGACGAAAAGATCCCTCGCGGGGCAGTAGCAACCGCCTTGTCAAAGGTATTACTGCGGCGTATCTTGCGATCAAACAAGCACAGCAGGGGGACACGCTTGAAAAAGTTGAAGTCGCTGACTTTTCACGCCAGGTCGATTCGCTCCCACCTGTTCTGGACCTATGCCGCGCTGGGTACGGTGCTTGTTGTGGCGCTCATGGTACTGGCCGAGCTGGCGGCAAGCCGCATCGTGCTGGACGGCGCGCAGCGCGAGCTGGAGCAACTGGGCCGCCGCACGCAGGAGCAGCTGCTGCGCTTTCAGGAGCCGGCCCGCGCCTGGCTGGAAGCCACCACCAATGACCCGCACGCCGGCCTCGAAGGCGAGAACGACATTTCAGTGCAGCGCATGCAGATGTCGATGCAAAACCGCTATCCCCAGATCGCCTCGCTGGTGTTCGGTTACCCGGACGGCAGTTACCTGCAAAGCATGGTGCTGCGCACCGAGCGCGACCGGGCCTGGGCCAAATCATTGCCGGAAGCCCGCTATGCGGAGCAGATCATCCGGGTCGACGAACACGAAAAGCGGGTGGAGGAATGGGTTTTTTACGACCAGCAGATGACCGCCATTGCCAGCGAGCGGCGTCCCTGGGGCAACCGCTATGACCCCCGCAGCCGGCCCTGGTACGAGGGGGTGAGCGAGTTGAACCTGGGCACCTTCCAGGCCACCGACCCTTTCATGCTGCAGCTTCCGGCGGAGTTCGGCATGGCGTTGTCACGGCCGCTCAGCGGGCCGAAGGGTGGCGTCGCGGCGGTAACGTTCACGGTCGCGGGCCTCTCGGATTTTCTGCGTGCGCGCAGCCAGGAAAGCCATGCCGAGCTGATCCTCTTTGATGAGCAGGGCCGCGTCTGGGGCTGGTCCGATGCGGACCGTCTGCGCCGTTTGCTGGCGTCCGGCCGGCCCGTGAGCCTCGCCGCGCTGGATGACCCCCTGTATGCCGCGTTGCCGCCGCTGATGACGCAGGCCTCTCTGAAAGATACGCCGATTCATTCGGTTGAAGGCGCAGACGGCCAGCGTTTTGCCGCAGTGGTGATGCCCATGGAGGGCGTGTTCAGCCGCAAGGCCTATGTGGCCCTGGTGTCTGACCAGAACCTGCTACTGGCGCAGGTGCGGCGTATGCGCTGGATGTTGCTGGGGGTGGGCGTGGCCGGGCTGGTGCTGCTGATGCCCATGCTGTTCTGGATGGCCAACCGGCTGGCCAGGCCCCTGAAAAACCTGGTGCGCTCGGCCAGGCACATCCGGCAATTTGAATTCGACAGCGACATTCCCCAGGACAGCGACATCGCCGAGGTGCGCCGGCTGCAGGAATCGCTGGCGCTGGCACGCATCGCGTTGCAGGGCTTTTCGCGCTACGTGCCGCGGCCACTGGTGCAGCATTTCATTGCCAACCGCCTGACGCCGCAGGCCGGCGTCGAGCAACGCGAGCTGGCCGTGCTGTGCGCCGCGCTGGACGAGGAGCACGCCACGGCCATGACCTGGTCGCCGCATGCCGACCACTACCTGCAGATCCTGGCGGTGGAAGTGGCGCAGGGCAAGGGCATGATGGACCGCTACGAAAGCTGCACCGCCGTCGCACTGTGGAACACGCCGCTCAATGTGTCCAACCCGGCGGGCTACGCCTGCGAGGCGGCCCTGCGCGCGGTGGACTCCATGAAGACGCTGGCCGAAGGCCTGGACGTGCCGGTAAAACCACCGCGCTTCGGCCTGGATTTCGGCAATGCCACAGTCGGCAACTTTGGCACCTGGGATCACCTGACCTTCACCGCAGTGGGCGCACCGCTGGACCGGGCCCGGGCGCTGGCGCGGCAGGCCAATGCGCTGGGCGTGAACATCGCCGCCAGCCGTGCGGTGGCGCTTGCGGCCGCGCGGTTTTTCCGTTTCAGGCTGGTGGCCACAGTGCCGCTGGGCCCGAAGGATGAGCCCTGCGAGGTGTATGAGCTCGTGGAAAGAATAGACCACGAACACCATGCGAAACACGAGGGCGTGAGCCTGCCGGCCGTGTGAGCTGCAGGTTTGCGCCGTCGGGTCCGCGTGGCTGTTCTTCACGTGAAAGAGAGGTCTTTATGGCCGGCAGATCAATGTTGACGCGCAGGCACTGGCTGCGCCAGGGCGCCGGCCTGGCCGGCGCAGCGACGGTGGGCGTTGCGCAGCTTGCCCGCGCGCAGGCCGGCAAGCCGTTCACCATGTCCTATGGCTGGGTTCCATGGGCAGCGGGCAACTCGCCGATCACGCAGCACATGATCAACAAAAAGCTGGTCGAAAAACACGCCGCAGGGTTCGGCTACGACCTCACGATGGATTACCGCGCCTACCCCGCTGCGGCCCCGCAGGTCGAGGCTCTGGCCGCCGGCCAGCTCGACATGGCCATGTGGGGCAACACGCCGACGCTGCGCGCCATTGTCGCGAAGCTTCCGTTCAGCCTGGTGTCGGTGGCGGAAGGGCGGCTGCGCTTTTTGCTGTGCACGCGCAAGGACTCGCCCATCCGCAACGTGCAGGACCTCAAGGGCAAGACGGTCGGCACGCTGGTGGGCGCAGACCCGTACAACGCATTCACGCAAATCCTGCGCTATGAGCTGGGCAACCCCGACCCGGCCGCGCACGGCATCCGCATGGTGCACCTGCCCACCCTGCCCGAAGCGGCGCAGGTGCCCAGCGGCGTGGACGCCACATTGGCCGTGTACCCGGCCTTCCTGAAAGCGCAGTCCACGGGCACGGTGGCTGTGATGAACTCCTACGGCTACACCGAAGGGCATTACGACGGGCCAGCCGGCAAGGGCGCCGGCATCCTGCTGCCCTCGGTGAAGAATTCGCCTTTCTATCCGGACGGCTATTACCTGCACCGGTCCTTCCGCATCGTGCATAACAACATCGTGGAAAAACACCCCAACCTCGTGCTGGCCTTTCTGCTGGCGCAGCAGGAGGCCGTGAGCGCGCTCAGCGAAGCCGACCCGGAGGCCGTGTCGCAGCTGGTCAAGTCGTATTGGGGCCTGTCGCCGGCAGATGGCGCCAGGGTGGTTCGCGACGAAGTCGTGTTCCGCCGCGGCTGGTCCTGGTCCACCGAAGGTGACGCGCTGGCTTTGTTCGCCACGTCCAAAATGATTGCAGGCGCAAAAATCATCCCGCAACCCCTGAGCTGGGCGCAGGTGAAAAGTGTGTTCGTGCAAACCGCGCCGCTCGCCAAACAGGCCTACGAGCGGATGGGTGCCAAACCCGCCATCGGGGAATTCCAGAGCGCGAAGGTCGGCGACCTCCGGGGCCTGCCTTCATGGGAAATGCAGCGCTGGAAGGACCGGATCTAGAGGTCGTTAGCCGACGAATGCTATTAAAACCATAGCTGCTTGCGCATGATCCTATTGGGATACAACCACTTTTCATGCTTGAAAATGGCCTTTTTCAAGCGGTTTTAGCGTGTGGAGGCAGGCGCTGGACCGCGGAAAAAGGCCCTGGAGCCCGCTTTTGATGCGTAAAAAAGGCCTGCAACCCAATAGAGTCATGCGCGAGCAGCTATTTAATTGATAGCAAAATGCTGACGTCGCGTTCAGATGCAGGCCAGCTCCACCCATTGATGCAGCGTGTCCGGCTGCCGTATTACCTGCACCAGGCTGGCCGCCGGTCCGTTTTTGCTGATGGCCAGCACCACGGTGTGCATGGCCGGGTCATTCAGTGCCGCGCGCAGCAGGGGCATGCCGGCGCTCTCGGGTGCCTTAGCGTCAGGCGGCGCTGCGCACAAGGCTTCCATCAGCCGGGTTGCCAGCGCCACGGTCAGTGCTGCAGGCCGTTCCATGTTCAACCGTTGCGGAAAAGGAAGCTGTAGGCATTGAGCGCCGGCACGCCACCCAGGTGCGCGTACAGCACGCGTGAGCCGGCCGGAAACTCGCCGCGCCGGACCATGTCGATCATGCCCTGCATCGACTTGCCTTCGTACACCGGGTCGGTCAGCATGCCCTCCTGGCGGGCGCACAGGCGTATCGCCTCCAGCGTGCCTTCGGACGGCAGGCCGTATTCGGGGCCGCCGTAGCGGGTGTCGAGCACAACGTCTTTTTCGGTGATGGGGCGGCCCAGCTCTACCAGCTTGGCGGTGTTCTGTGCGATGCGCACAATCTGCGCGTGGGTCTGGGCGGGCTTGGCCGACGCATCGATGCCGATCACCCGGTCGGCGCGGCCGTCTGCCGCAAAGCCGACCACCATGCCGGCCTGCGTGCTGCCGGTGACGGAGCACACCACGATGTAGTCAAACCTGAAACCCAGCTCGGCCTCTTGCGCGCGCACTTCTTCGGCAAAGCCGACAAAACCCAGGCCGCCGTACGGGTGCTCTGAACAGCCCGCCGGAATCGGGAAGGGCTTGCCGCCCTTTTTGCGCACGTCTTCCATCGCCTGCTCCCAGCTCGGGCGGATGCCGATGTCAAAACCGGCCGCGTCCAGGCGCACGTCGGCGCCCATGATGCGCGACATCTCGATATTGCCCACGCGGTCATACACCGCGTCGGAGTAGTTGACCCAGTTCTCCTGCACCAGCACGCACTTCATGCCCAGGTGCGCCGCCACCGCCGCGACCTGGCGCGTCTGGTTGGACTGGATGCCGCCGATCGACACCAGCGTGTCGCAGCCCTGCGCCAGCGCCTCGGGGATCAGGTATTCCATCTTGCGCGTCTTGTTGCCGCCGAACGCCAAGCCGCTGTTGCAGTCTTCGCGCTTGGCAAACAGCTCGACCTTGCCGCCCAGGTGGGCGCTCAGGCGCTTGAGCGGCTGTATCGGGCTGGGCCCGAAGGTCAGCGTGTGTTTTGCAAATTTCTGGAGCTGGAGCGGATATTGAAGTGGGGTAGGCATGGAAGTTTTTCTCGGTTGAAGCCCTGGTGCGTAGACTGAAATGGCCGCAAAGAAGGAGGGCATGTGGGTGAAGGGTTGGGTGCAGTCCTGGGTCAAATCGTATCGCCGGGTCTGTGGAATGAATTGCATACTTCAGCGAATAAAGCGACCCAAAAATCTTTGAATTGGATAAATGCACAATTTATTTTGTTGAATTGCCATTTAATGCAAGATTTGTACAATTCCCCAATGGAAAAAGAACTCGACCGGGTAGACCGCAAGCTCCTGAAGCTGCTGCAGCAGGACGCCTCATTGCCCAACATGCAGCTGGCCGAAAAAACCAACCTCAGCGCACCGGCCTGCTCCAGGCGGGTGGCCAGGCTCAAGGAGCTGGGGCTGATCCGCAAGACCGTGGTGCTGGTCAACCCGCGTGCGCTGGGCTACAACGGCCTGGTCATCATCGGTGTCGTGCTCGACCGCTCCACCACCGACTCATTCGCCGCGTTTGAAAAAGCCGCCGCCGGTTTGACGGGCTGCCTCGAGGTGCAACTGGTGACCGGTGAGTTTGATTATTTTGTGAAGCTGCGCATCAAAAGCATCGACTCGTTCAACGAGATGCACACCGCCCAGCTCGTGGCCCTGCCCGGCGTGCGGCAGGTGCGCACCTTTGTGTGCCTCAAGGAAGTGTTTGAGACGACCGTCATTCCGGTCTGAGGTGGCGGGCTGGGCCCGGAATCAATTGCGCAGTCACTCCTTGCGCTCTTCGTAAGCCGGGTCAGCCGAATACGCCGGGCGGATCCGCGTCTTTTTGACGATGCCGGCAGGCGTGAACAGAATCACCAGCTCCGGGTTGGCCGCTGTGGGTTGCGAAGTCTTTTTCCGGTAGACCCACACCTCGAATCCGCTGTCGAACTTCACCGACGCGGCGGCGTCGCCCAGCGTTGCCGCCACGTCGGCCTTGGTGGACTGCCCGGCCACGATGGCGCCCTGCGCGCTTTCCATCGTCATGGCCGGGTCGCGAAAAGGCGGCGGCGCCTCTTGCGAGCCGAACAATCCCCCCGGGCCCGCGCAGCCGGCCAGCCACAGGCAGGCAAGCAGCATCGCACCGGCATGCCGCAGCGTTTGACGGGGCAAGGTTTTCATCACGGCCCGTCCATGTACTCAAACTCCACCAGCGTGTCGTCCGGCCAGCTCCGGTCACCCAGCGGCAGCACGTAAGTGCGGTCCACCAGCACCTCGCAGTCGCAATACGGCAGGTCGCTGTTCAGGTTGGGGTCGTCGCTGGCGGCGGCATACAGCTTGTCGACGGAAAGAATCTCCCGCCGCGGGCCGTTCACCATGGCCACGCTGAACAAAGGCCGGTCTGCAAAGAAAAGATAAAGCGGCGCCTTCCTGTCGCAATAGGCCGGCGTATCCAGAATCACCCGAGCCAGCCGGCCGATCACATTGGTGGTGTTCGACACCAGGCCCGCCTCCATGCCCACCCGGCACTCCAGCCGCAAGTCTCCCAGCCGCCGCGTGTTGGGCGGCAGGCCCGGTGTGCGTATCTCCGTGCGCCACGTCATGGTCTGCGCCTTCCGGTTCGGAATCACTTGCGCGTTCTCGTCAAACGCCTTGGGGTCACGCTCCAGCGTAAAGGTATGGTCCGGCGCCACCGCCACGCCAAACGCCACCGTCGTCCCGATGACCTCCATCTCGATGCGGTCCATCTCCGTTTCGCGCTTGCGCGGCAACAGCTTGAAGCGCAGCGACGCATTGGGCGCCATGGCAGCACGCTGCTTCTCGAAAAGATCCATGCCGCGGACCATCTTGCGGTAGGACTTTTCGACGGGGTCGCGGTTTGCCTTGGCGGCGATGGTGACTTGCGGCAGTGTGCCTGCGGGTTTGTCCTGCGCAACGGTGCCCAGGCAGGCAGCAGCCAGGGCTGACGCCAGGATCAGCCGTGTGGCGAGGCGAAAAGGGCGGGTTGACATGGCACCGTCAGTACGGAACGGATTCACAGGTAAAACCAATCCTAGTGCGCGCGAACACGCTGCTGTGTAGGACTTGTTCCAGCGGTGCGGCGGGCCGCCGTTCCGCTCGCCGGCGGGCCTCCGCAAGGGGGTTCAGGGTTGAGCAGGGGCGCTATTAAATCAGGAGCTACTTGCGCCCGTCCTGATTAGGTTCCAGGCACTTTTTATGCCTGAAACAGGCATTTTTAAGGTGTTTTCCACACCCGCCGCCGGCGTGATGAGGCGCGCCGGCGCTCACACCAGCGCCGGCAGGCTGTCCAGCACTTTGTCCAGTGTGATCGGGTAGTGGCGCACCCGCGCGCCGGTGGCGTTGTAGACCGCATTGGCCACTGCCGCGCCGACGCCGCAGATGCCGAGTTCACCCACGCCCTTGGCTTTCATGGGCGATGAGGTTGGGTCGGTCTCTTCCAGGAAGATCACGTCCTGGTGCGGAATGTCGGCATGCACCGGCACCTCGTAGCCCGCCAGGTCGTGGTTCACGAAAAACCCGTGACGCTTGTCGACAGCGAGTTCTTCCATCAGCGCCGCGCCAACTCCCATGGTCATCGCGCCTATCACCTGGCTGCGCGCGCTCTTGGGGTTGAGGATGCGGCCCGCGGCGCAGACGGCCAGCATGCGCCGCACACGAATTTCGCCGGTGTAGATGTCGACGCCCACTTCCACAAAGTGCGCGCCGAAGGTCGACTGCTGGAATTTTTTTCCCAGGTCGCCGAACTCGATGGTGTCTTCGGCGACGAGGCCCTGGGCGCCGGCAGCTTCAGCCAGCGGCACAGAGCGGCCACCCGCGCTGACCATGCCGTCGGCAAACGTGATGTCGCCCTGGGTCATTCCCAGTTTTTGGGCGACGGCTTCGCGCAGCTTCATGCAGGCGGCGTACACGCCCGACGTGGAGCTGTTGGCGCCCCATTGCCCGCCGGAGCCGGCCGACACGGGAAAGGCGGAGTCGCCCAGCCGCACAAACACCTTTTGCAGCGGCACGCCCATGACTTCAGCGGCGGTCTGCGCAATGACGGTGTAGGTGCCGGTGCCGATATCCGTCATGTCCGTTTCAACCGTGACGAGGCCGGTGTTGTCCAGCCGCACGCGCGCACCAGACGGCATCGTCAGGTTGTTGCGAAAAGCCGAGGCGACACCCAGGCCCACCAGCCAGCGCCCTTCACGCAGCTGGCCCGGTTTGGCTACGCGCCGGTTCCAGCCGAAGGTCTGCGCGCCGGTTCTCAGGCATTGAATCAGCTGGCGCTGGGAGTAAGCGCGCTCGGGCTTTTCAGGGTCTACCTGCGTGTCGTTGAGGACGCGGAACTCCACCGGGTCCAAGCCCAGCTTTTCCGCCATTTCATCCATCGCGATCTCGAGCGCCATCAAGCCGGGCGCCTCGCCCGGTGCACGCATCGCATTGCCCTCGGGCAGGTCCAGCACGGCCAGCCGTGTGGCGGTCATCCGGTTGGCGCCGGCGTAGAGCAGGCGCGTCTGGTTCACCGCGGTCTCGGGCCCGCCGCCGGGCAGGTCGCCTGACCAGCCCTCATGACCGATAGAAGTGAGCTTGCCGTCGCGCCCCGCCCCCAGGCGTATGCGCTGGATGGTGGCCGGCCGGTGGGTGGTGTTGTTCATCATCAGCGGCCGCTGCAGCGCGACCTTGACCGGCCGCCGCACCGCGCGCGCCCCCAGCGCGGCCAGCAACACATCGGCGCGCAGGAAAAGCTTGCCGCCGAAACCCCCGCCGATAAAGGGCGACACCAGTCTGACGTTGGCTTTGGGGATACCCAGCGTCCTGGCCAGATCGCCCACGCCCCAGTCGATCATCTGGTTGGCTGTCCATACCGTGAGCTTGTCGCCCGTCCACGCGGCGGTGGTGGCGTGCGGCTCCATCATCGCGTGGGACTGGTCGGGCGTGGTGTAGGTGGCGTCCAGCTGCACAGGCGCCGCGGCAAAGGCGCCCGCGAAATCGCCCACCTTGGTCTCAGGTTCTCCCGAAAAATCAGACGCCTTGGCCAGCGGCGCGCCGTCTTTTTCTGTTGCCAGGTTGAACTTGCCCGGCGTGCTCTCATAGACGATGCGTACCAGTTGCGCGGCGGCGCGAGCCTGTTCGAAGGTGTTGGCCACCACCAGCGCCACGGCCTGGTGGTAGTGGTCAATCTCCGGCCCGCCCAGCAGCCTGGCGGTGTTGAAGCTGCCCTTGGTGAGCTTGCCGGCGTTCTCTGCGGTAATGATGGCCAGCACGCCCGGCGCGGTGCGGGCCGCGCGCAAATCCATCGACGCGATGCGGCCCTTGGCGATGCTGGCGCCTGCGACGTAGCCGTAGGCCGCGTCCGGTGCGGCGTCGTGGCGCTCGTAGGCGTAGGGTGCGGTGCCGGTGGTTTTGAGCGGGCCGTCTATGCGGTCGGTGGGCTTGCCGATGACCTTGAGCTGGTCAATGGGGTTGGTGGTGGCAGGGGTGTCGAATTTCACGATGCGCTCCTCGCCTGGGCCAGCACGGCGGCAATGGTTCGCTCTGCCAGTGGCAACTTGAAGGCGTTGTCATGTGTCGGCGTTGCGCCGGCCAGCACGCCGGCCGCAAGAGCCCGCGCACCTCGCGGCATGGCGGCCTCTGCGGCTTCAACGCGCCAGGGCTTGTGCGCCACGCCGCCCAGGGCGACCTTGCCGGAGCCATCACGCTGCACGATGGCAGCCACGGAAACAAGCGCGAAGGCGTAAGAGGCACGGTCACGCACCTTGCGGTAGATGTGCACGCCGCCGGCCGGGCGCGGCAGCGTCACAGCGGTGATCAGTTCGCCGGGCTCCAGCGTGGTTTCGATGTGCGGCGTTTCGCCTGGCAGCCGGTGAAAGTCAGCAATCGGAATGACGCGCGCACGGCCGTCGGCCCGCACGGTTTCTACCGATGCGTCGAGCACCCGCATGGCAACAGCCATATCACTCGGGTGGGTGGCGATGCAGGCCTGGCTGGTGCCGATGATGCCGTGCTGGCGGTTCACGCCCCCGATGGCGCTGCAGCCGCTGCCCGGCTGGCGCTTGTTGCAGGGCTGGTCGGTGTCATAAAAGTAGGGGCAACGTGTGCGCTGCAGCAGGTTGCCGGCGGTGGTCGCCTTGTTGCGCAGCTGGCCCGAAGCACCGGCGAGCAAGGCCCGTGACAGCACGCCGTAGTCGCGCCGCACGCGCTCGTCGGAGGCGAGCGCGGTGTTGCGAACCATCGCCCCTACACGCAGGCCGCCCTCGGGTGTCGCTTCAATTTTGTCGAGCGCCAGGCCGTTCACGTCGACAAGGTGCGCAGGCGCTTCGATCTGCAGCTTCATCAAATCCAGCAGGTTGGTGCCGCCTGCGATGAATTTTGCCGTCGGGTTGCGGGCCACCGCCGCTGCGGCTTGTGCCGGTGAGGTGGCGCGTTCATAAGTGAAGGGTTTCATGCCTGCGCCCCCGCCACTTCAGTGATGGCTTCAACGATGTTGGAGTAGGCGCCGCAGCGGCAGATGTTGCCGCTCATGCGCTCCCGAAGCTCGTCGGGTGAGAGCAGCGGCCGCGCGGTGATGTCCGCGCTGACGTGGCTGGGGACGCCCCGGCGCAGCTCGTCGAGTGCGCCGACGGCAGAGCAGATCTGGCCCGGCGTGCAGTAACCGCACTGATAGCCGTCATGCTTGACGAAGGCTGTCTGCAACGGGTGCATGCGCTGCAAGGTTCCCAGCCCTTCGATGGTGGTCACCTTGCTGCCCTCATGCATCACGGCCAGCGTCAGGCAGGAATTGATGCGCTGCCCGTCGAGCAGCACGGTGCAGGCGCCGCATTGGCCGTGGTCGCAGCCCTTTTTTGTGCCGGTGAGGTGCAGGTGCTCGCGCAAGGCATCGAGCAGCGTGGTGCGCGTGTCCAGGTTCAGGGTGTGGGCCGCGCCGTTGACCTCGATGGTCACGCGCCCCTGAGGGACGGAGCCGGGTGCGGCGAGCGGTGAAGAGGGGGCTGCAGTGGCGTCTGATGGCATAGTGGTCACAGCCGCTGAAGCGGCGCTAGCGATCAGGATACCTCGCCGGGAGATGGTGAGTGCATCGGTGGGGCTTTCCATGGCTTCTGCCTTTGTCCTTAAAGATGGAGTGGGGAGTGGCGAAGTAAACCGCCAGCATCCCGGAGCAGGGCCGATTGCACTGTAGGAAACAGGCTTGGTGGGGAGTCAGTTGCCGCCACTACCACCACTGCCATCACTACCGCCGCCGCGTCGAAGTCAGGAAGCACGCCTGGCGCCTCCTCCTATTTCTTTTGCCTTACTTTGCCGACAGGTTGTCAAGCGAACCAAAGCCTTGACCCCGGCGGCGCAGTGCCTCGATCCGTTGGCAGCAGCAATCCTGCAAAGGGGCTGCGCGATGCGCTCAGGCAGAAATCCTGGGCTCTTCCGTCAGGCTGTAGCAGGTGAACACCTTGTTCAGGGCCGGCAAGGGCGCCGCTTCCATTTCACCCACTGCGGGTTCCATGATGACCATGGCGACCGTGGCCGAAAGGTTGTCGTGGCTGCCGATGCGGGGCGGGCGGCAGACGGAGTAGGGCAGGCCAAAGTTGTCGAAAAACGCGTTCTTCAGTTCCTGGCGGCCCAGCTTGTCTTGCTGGTTCAGCAGCTTGCGCACGCGCCAGTCGCGATAGTGGCTGTCGGGTGATTGGGAAATGCCCAGGTCCACCAGCTTGCTGAGCGCTACCGGGCTCATCCAGTGGTTGGCGTGCACGATCAGGTTGTCGGTGCCGGGATAAATCGGAAACGATTTGTTGGTGGTGCATTCAAAATCGATACCGAAGCCCTGCGACATGCCCAGCATGATGTTGTTGGAGCAGGACTTGGGTGTTGCGGCCACGGCCTTCATGGCCAGCGAAAAAATCTCTTGTTCCAGCACCTTGCGCCGGATCAGCGATAAAGGCACACCCAGCTGCTTGAAGTCGCGGTCTGATTCGAGGTAGTTGGCGGTGATCGACACACCAGCGCTGTTGAAGCCGCTGCGGGCCAGCCCGCCGGCTTCGACAAAGGTCAAAAAGTCGGGACCGTTGTCGTTGCGCACGCGCAGCACGACGGAGGTCTCGACGCATTCGGCGCGCCAGTCCCAGTTCTGGCCGTGCAGCAGGTTGCCGTTGGCCGAACGCTCGGGCAGGATGAGGGCGCCCGTGCAGCCGTCGCCGGGTTCCTGGTCGGCGGCATTGACCTTCTCGGCGCGGGCCTTGGCCAGCACCTCGGTGCGGGCATTGATCATCACGATGTCCTGGAAGTCCACGCCCGCGCCCTCGGCAATGCCGCGCATCTCGTCGATGTAGTGGGGTGCGAAGTTGCCGATTTCCTTGGCGAAGAAGTCGATCAAGCGCGCGCGTGCCTGTTCGCTGTAGCCCAGGTTGACCAGCGTCTGGCCGTACAGGCGCGCGCTGCCGCGTACCCGGTCAGCGGCCTGCCGCCCGTACTGCAGGCCGCGTTCATGCGGGCTGCCGGAGACGGAGATAAAGGGGAATTGTTCGATGTTTGCCATGCTGGGCTGCCGTAAGAAGTTGCGTGAAGAGAGATGACGACCGCCGCGAGGCGTGCCTGTCCATGCCTTGCGCGCGGGCCTGTGCGCAAGGCGGCCGAGAGGAAGCTGAAAAGACTTACTTGACGGCCAGCTTCGTATTCCAGAGCAGCGGCTTGCCTTCCCACACCGTGAAGCCATTCACGCGCTTGCGCACGGCCCAGGAATCGGTCACGTTGTAGAGGATGACCAGCGGCGTCTTGGCGATCATCAGCGCGTGCAGCTGGTCAAACAAGGCCTGGCGTTTCTTCGGATCGGCTTCGGCGAAGCTCTGGTCGATCAACTTTTGCGCGGCCGGGTCGTCCCACACCTTGCGCGGCTGCTTGGCCTTGTTGCCCGAGAACTGCTCATAGCTCAGGGCCGGGTCCAGGCGCGACGAATAGGTGAAGGAGCTCATCTGGTAGTTGCCGCTGTTGTAGCGGTCCAGCTGGGTGGCCCATTCGAGCACTTCGATCTGCGCGTTGATGCCGACGGCCTGCATCATGGCCTGGCTCATCACCGCCACCGAGAAGCTCGGCACATGGGCGCGCTTGTTGGCCTGAATCACGATAGGCTGGCCCTTGTAGCCGGCTTCCTTCAGCAGCTGTTTGGCCTTGGCCGGGTCGTGGCGGTAGCCTTTTTTCTGCGCTGCGGTGTAGAAGGCCGAGCTGTCCTGGATGGCCGAGTTGTTGACGCGGGCCAGGCCTTCGGACGCGGCCGCGACGAGCTGGTTCATGTCGAGCGACAGCGCGATGGCCTGGCGGATGCGCTCGTCTTTAAGAAGCGGGTCATTGGTCTGCATCAGCAGCGTGTTTTTGCCCGCATCCACAGCGGCGACCACGCTCAGGTTTTTATTCGCCTTGAGCTCCTGCACGTCGGACGAGGTGATCTGGCCGGCATCGATGGCGCCGGACTGCAGGCCGGCCTTGGAGGTCGACATGTCGGGCACGGTTAAAAATTTGACCTGCTCGACCAGCGGTTTCTTGAGGCCGAGGTAACCGTCTGGCTTGGTGCCGGGGGGCGCCTGGTAGTCGGCAAAGGCGCTGAGCGTGACGTACTCGCCGCGCTTCCACTCTTCAAACTTGAAGGGGCCGGTGCCGATGGGTTTGTCCCAGCTGCCGTCTTCCTTGACGGATTTTTTGTGGAGGATGGCTGTCATGCCGCAGTCGGTGCGGGCCAGGTTGTCGAGGAAGACGGCCGAGGGTTTGTCCAGCTGCATGACCACGGTTTGTGCGTCAGGCGCGGTGACCGAGGTGACCTTGACACCGGAGCGGCCGTCAAATTCGCTGAGGCAGCGCCAGTCGGTCTTGGGGTCCATATAACGCTTCCAGCTCCACAGCACATCGGCCGAAGTCATGGACTCGCCGTTGTGAAACTTCACGTTGGTGCGCAACTTGAAGATATAGGTCAGGCCGTCGGGGCTGGTGACGATGGAGCGCGCCAGCAGCGGGCCGACGGTGCCGTTCTCGTGATAGGCAACCAGGCCTTCGACGATGTTGAGCACCACGCCGTCGGTGGTGTTGTCGCGGTTGACACCGGGATTGGTCGAGCGGATGTCTGCCGGCTGCGCGACCACGATTTGCGCCGTCTGGGCCTGGGCGGCGGTACAAGCCGCCAGCACGGCAGCGGCCAGAAATTTCAATCGAAGGGAAAGCATCAAAAGCTCCTTAAAGATCAGACTGGAATGGGGGTTATCGGGTTGATGAGATTCAAGGCGCCCGCCGGCGCATCGGGTTCGTCAAAACGCCACTTGAGTTGCATGCCGCCCTGGCCGGTGGGCGTGAGCGCAGGAATCGCGGAGAGCAGCTTGCGTGTGTAGGCATGTTGCGGGTTGTCGAACACCTCGTCGCGGCTGCCTTGCTCAATGATCTGGCCGGCCTGCATCACGATCACACGGTCGGCCACCTGTTCGACCACGCCCAGGTCGTGGCTGATGAAGAGGCAGGCAAAGCCGTGGCGTTCCTGCAGCTCGGCCAGCAGCGCCAGCACCTGGGCGCGTACGGTCACGTCGAGTGCGGACACCGGCTCGTCGGCAATCACAAAGGCCGGCTCACGTATCAACGCGCGGGCAATCGCCACGCGTTGGCGCTGGCCGCCCGAGAGTTCGTGCGCGTAACGTTGCGCATGCCGGGGCTCCAAACCAACCTCATCAAGCATCTTCGCTACGCGCGTTTTCCGCTCGGCTGAAGAGAGGCCAGGAACCAGTCGCAGCCCTTCACCGACCAGCTGGCCAATGCTCATGCGCGGGTTGAGTGATGAATACGGGTCCTGGAAAACCATCTGGCAATTGAGCCGGTAGTCCAGCCAGCCCGCATCGCTGCGCGCGATCGAACGCCCGCGAAAACGGATGTCGCCTTCGGTCGGCTTGAGCAAGCCCGCAATCGCACGGCCCAACGTGGTTTTTCCCGAACCGGAGCCGCCCACCACCGCGACGATCTCGCGCGGGCGCACCACCAGGTCTATGCCGTGCAGCACGCGCTTGGCAGCGGACTTGGCAAAGAGGCGCCGCTTGCCGGGGTAATCGAACACGAGGTTGCGCACTTCGATGACGGGTTGGTCGTCGGCAATTGTGCGCGCGGCTTGCCGGCGCGGGATGGCCTCGAGCAGCTTGCGTGTGTAGTCCTGCCTGGGGCCTGCCAGCAAGGCGGCGGTGTCGCCGGCTTCGACGACCTCGCCCTGCTGCATGACGATCATGCGCTGGGTGTAGCGCGCCACCATGGGCAGGTCGTGGCTGATCAGCAGCACGGCCGTATTGTGTTCGCGTGTGAGGCCGACCATCAGCTCGAGCACATCGCGCTGCACCAGCGCGTCCAGGGCAGTGGTCGGCTCGTCGGCGATCAGCAGTGCGGGCTCCAGCAGCATCACAGAGGCCAGCATCATGCGCTGGCGCATGCCGCCTGAGAATTCATGTGGCCATGCGGCGAGCGCGGCCTGCGGGTCGGTGATGCCGACGCGCGCGAGCATGGCCAAAGCCTTGTCGCGGCGCGCGGCCGGCGAGAGCTCGGGCCGGTGCAGCGCCAGGCCTTCGTCAAGCTGCCGGCCGATCGTCATCGAAGGGTTGAGCGAGGTCATGGGCTCCTGGAACACCATGCCGATGCGCGCGCCGCGCAGCTGTCGCAAACGCGCATCGCCGGCCGCCGCCATGTCTTCGCCTTCAAACAAAATGCGACCCGCGCTGCGCACCAGTGGCGGCGGCGTGAGGCCCATGATGGCGCGCGCCGCCTGGGTCTTGCCACTGCCGGATTCACCGACGATGCCGACGATCTCGCCGGGCGCGACGGTGAAGGACACATTGCGCACGATTTCGCGGCCGCCCTTGCCGATGGAAAGGCTGAGGCCCGAGACATCAACAAGGTGGTTCATTCGATGCCCCTCATGCGCGGATCCAGCAGGTCGCGCACCGCGTCGCCCAGGAAGTTGATGCCCAGCAGCGTGAGCGCAATGCACAGGCCGGGGAAGATGGAAAGGTAAGTCGCCTGCGCCATGAAGGGCCGGGCGGCGGCCAGCATATTGCCCCAGGTGGGCGCCGGCGGCGGCACGCCCAGGCCCAGGAAGGACAGCGAACTCTCCGCCAGGATGACCCAGCCGAACATCGAGGTGGCTAACACGGTGAGCGGCGCCACGCAGTTGGGCAGCACGTGGCGGTACATGGTGTAGAGCTCCGAGTTGCCGAGCACGCGCGAGGATTCGATGAATTCCTTTTCGCGCAGCGACATCACCGTGCCGCGCACGATGCGGGTGACGGAGGGCGTGTACGCCAGGCCCAGCGCGAGGATGATGCCGTACTTGTTGGCGCCGAAGACAGCCAGCAATGCCAGCGCCAGCAGCAGGCCGGGGAAGGCCAGCAGGGCGTTGACAAAGGCCATGATGATGCGGTCGGTCCAGCCGCGCACAAAGCCCGTCAGCACGCCGATGGCAGTGCCTGCGGTGATAGAGAGCAGCACCGTGAGAAAACTGATCCAGACGCTGTTGGAGGCCCCGGCCATGAGGCGCGAGAGCTCGTCGCGGCCGAACTCGTCGGTGCCCAGCCAATAGGTGGCGCTGGGTGGTTTGAGGCGTGCCAGGAAGTTGATCTTGAGCGGCTCGTGCGGCGTCCAGAAGAAGGCCAGTACGGCCGCCACGAGGATGAGGCCCACGATGAAGAGGCCGATCAGGGCCTGAGGGGTGAGAAATTTTTTCATTCGGCCAACACCCTGGGGTCGAAGATCGGATAGCAGAGGTCGATGACCAGGTTGGTTACCACGTAGATCACGGCGACCAGCAGCAGACAGCCCTGGATCACCGGGTAGTCGCGCGCGAAGATCGCGTCAACCAGCAGGCGGCCCAGGCCGGGAATCGTGAACACGGTTTCAACAACCGCCACGCCGCCCAGCAGGTTGCCCAGCACCAGGCCGATCAAAGTCCAGGTCGGGCCGAAGGAGTTGCGAAAGGCGTGGTGCACCAGCACAGCACGCTCTGACAGACCCTTGGCGCGCGCATGCGTGATGTAGTCCAGCCGCAGCACTTCCAGCGTGCTGGCCCTGGCCATGCGGATCAGCACGCCGATCTCATGCAGGAACAGCGTGAGGATGGGCATCAGCAGGTACAGCAGGCCCGACTTCCAGTCGTTCATGATCGAGACATAGCCGACCACGGGCAGCCATTCGAGCTTCAGGCCGAAGAAGAGCAGAAGCAACAGGCCCAGCCAGAAGGTAGGGATGGATACCAGCAGGGTGGCGGTGCCGACCAGCATCAGGTCGGGCAGGCGGTTTTGCTTCCACGCGGCGATCATGCCGGCGGGCACCGCGACCAGGGTGGCGAAGAGCACGGCAATGAGCACAATCTGCGCGCTGACCAGGAAGCGGCTCAACACCAGGTGCAGCACGGGTTCGCCGGTGTTGATGGAAACGCCCAGGTCGCCGCCCAGCACGTGCCGGCCCCAGATGCCGAACTGCACCGGCCAACTCTTATCGAGCCCGAGCTGGGCGCGCAGGTCGGCCAGGCGCACCGGGTCGGCGAGGTCACCCAACAGCAGCTGCGCCGGGTCGCCGGGGATGAGCCGGATCAGCACAAAGACCGCCACCGCGACGATCAGCAGCGTCGGTATGGCCATGAAAAGACGGGACAGCGTAAAACGCAGCATGGTCAGTCTTCAGGTTTGAGGTTGGCGTGACATCACTGGGCCCGGCCCGCCGCTTTTTTCCGGACGTCGCGCAGCACGGTCGCGAGGAAGTCCTGCACCGTGTCGACGCAGGCCAGGCCGTCGTGGGGAACGTTGTCGATCAGGTCCAGCGTGACGTTGACGCCGGCCTGCACAAAGGACTGGCGCAAGGTCTCCAGCCGCTCCGGGCGCGTGCGCCCCGCGTCGTTGGCGCCGGCCATGTAGAACTTGCCGCCTTCGCGGTGGGTAATCTCCCAGGTCTCCATGTCAGCCTTGCCGGCCACCATGTGCACCGGCAGGGCTTTGAGGGCCGCAAGGTTCAGCGGTTTGCCGAAACGCTTTTCGAAGTCGCGCACACCGACCCACCAGTCTTGCTGGTTGTCGATGAGAGTCACCGAGCCTGGCGCGCCTATGGAAAGCGCCCAGAGGCGCTCGGGATGCAGCAGGCCGAAGCGGTTGACGAACTGGCCGCCGCCGGAGTAACCGAAGAGCGCGAACTTTGAAAAGTCGCAACCGAACTTGACGGCTACTTCGTCGACCATGCTGAGCAGGATCTGGTCGTAGCGGATGTCGGCTTCGCGCAGGTGCTTGAAACCGTCGCGGTTGCCGTCGCCCTGCGGGCCGGCCGGGAACAGCGGGCACAACACGATGCAGTCATTCCACTTGGCGAATGCGGCGAAGGCGTCGCGGTATTCGGTGAAGGCGCGGCCGGTGCCGTGCACCACGACCACGAGCTGCATGGGCTGCTTTGACTCACCCAGGTGCGGCGGGGCATAAGTGCAATAGGAAAAGCGCGGGTCAGTGCGCGACGCAAAAATCGTGCTGTGGCCCAGGTCGTAAATGGCTGCCGCCCGTTTCTCACCAAATGAGAGTGGTGAAGCCGTGCCGGTATTCGCCAGGAGTGCATCAGACATAAATCATCGCCCCAAAAAACAAGCCAGACAAGCGGCCGGGCTGCTGCGGAAGAAGCCCGAAAAAGCCGCGCGTTTCGAGGGAGATGCGCCGTTGCGGCGGGAGACATGTGTCCGTCACACAACCCTGTTAAGCCGGATTGTTCTCCATCCGGTTTGAAAAATATATCTATATTATGTTTTGAGATGCTAAAGTTATTCTTTTGTATTGGGGCGGTGCGCGAATGAGCACGATCCGGTTTTTGAAGACCTTCCTGGTTGTCGCGCAGGGCGGCTCGTTCGCCGCGGCGTCCGATCGCGTCGCGCTGACACAGGCTGCAGTCGGGCTGCAGATGCGCGCGCTGGAGACCGAGCTCAAGACCGTGCTGTTCGAGCGTTCGGGGCGCGGCGTGGTGCTTTCGGACGCAGGCCGCGCGCTGGTTGCGCATGCGGAAAAAATTGTCGGGTACTACGACCAGATGCGCGAAGGCCTGGACGGCGAGGGAGAGATCGCCGGCACCGTGACGGTGGGCTCCATCGTCACGGCGATGGGGCTGCTCTCAAACACCGTCGTCAGGATGAAGCCGCTCTATCCGCGTCTCAATGTGCGGCTGGTCATGCAGGAGTCCAGCGGCCTGGCGCGCAGTGTCAGGAGCGGTGAGCTCGATGCGGCGGTCTTCGTCGACGACTCGCCGCAGGAGCGAAAGGGCATGCGCTGGACGCCGCTGTACACCGAGCCGCTGACGGTGGTCGCGAGTTCCCAGGTAGCGTCGCCGGGCAGCGACTTCAAAAAGCTGCTGCGTGAGCAACCCTTCCTGCGCTTTGACCGGCGCACGCAAAGCGGCATCCGCATAGAGCAGACCTTGCGCAAGCTGGGCCTGGTGCCGCAGGACTTTCTGGAGCTCAGCTCGCTCTCGGCCATCATCGACCTGGTGCGACAGAACGTCGGTGTCACCATCGTGCCGCATGTCAAGAACGCCGACTGGGCCAACGATGCGCTTCTGCGTGTGCTGCCGCTGCCGGGCCGGCCACCGACACGGCTGATCGGCATGCTGGAGCAGGGCAAGCGCGAGCACATCACCGCGGTGATCCGGCAGCATCTGGTTCAACTGCTGGCCGAGAAAAGTTTGGCGAGCGTCGCCAGCTCCGCATCGGGTGGCCCCAGGCCCCGGCAGAAACTTGCGCAGCGGCGCTGAACTTTTTCGCTACAGGCCTGTCAGACATCTTTTTAACGGAGGGAACCTCATGGCCTTTGCCCAAAACGACCAACTGACTTCACGCGCGCTTTCAGTCCTGCGCATTGTTTCTGCTTATTTGCTTATTCAGCATGGCACGGCCAAGCTGCTGGGCTTTCCCCACGTGGCTTATTTCGACGGGCTGCAGGTGTTGTCGCTGATCGGCTTTGCCGGGATTCTTGAGCTCTTTGGTGGTGCGCTGCTGCTTGTGGGCTTGTTCACGCGCCCTGTGGCGTTTGTGCTGTCGGGCCTGCTGGCATTTGCCTATTTCATGGGCCATGCGACCAAGGGCTTTGTGTTGTCGCCCATGCTGAATGGTGGCGAGTCGGCCGTGTTGTTCTGCTTTGTGTTTTTGTTCTTTGCTGCTGCCGGCGGTGGTGCATGGAGCGTTGACGCGCTGCGTTCGCGGAAGTAAGCAAGACGCCAATCTCGGTGTAAAGCCGGTGCATCCTTTGCGGGTGCGCCGGCTTTTTCACGCCTCACACCTTATGCGGCGCTGTTGGCTGTCTGCCTGAGGGCAGGCGGGTCTGGCTTCGCCGTTTGCCGTGAAGTCAGCAGGCACAGCGCGGGTGCCAGGGCGAACACGACGAACAGCCATTGCGCTGCGCCCGCCGTTCCGGGTACACCACCGGGGCTGGTGAGGCCCCCGAGGTTGGCGACCATGCCGGCCAGGGCCGCACCCATGGCGGTGGCAAACAGCTCCACTGTCATGATGGAAGAGGCAGCCAGGTCTTCTTCGCCGGGCGGCGCAATCTGCAGCACACGCGTGCTCAGGTGCGGCCAGGCGATGCCGACGGCAAAACCCACGGCCACCATGGCGGCGCAGATTGGCGCCAGCACGGGCCAGCCGCCATTACTGGGTGCGGGCATCAGCACAGCCATGCCCACCAGGCCCGCCAGTGCCAGCACTGGTGCAACGCGGATGGCCAGCCTGGCCCGGCTGCCGGTGGCGCTGGAGCTGATGAGTGAGCCCAGGGTCCAGCCCGCCGACATGATGGCGGCGAGATAGCCTGATACCAGCGGTGTCTGGGCATGCAGGACCTGAAAGAACAAGGGTGAAAAAATCTCGGTGCTGGTGACCGTCATGCCCAGCAGCCCCATCGCGAGGTAAAGGGCGCCCAGCGCCCCGGGGCGAAACGCATCCTGCGGCAACAGGCGGTTGGCGGCGTGCTTGTCGACGATGACCAGCAACGCGCTGAGCGCAACCGCTGCACCTACACCGGCCGCATTCCACATGACTTGTGTGCTGACGCTGCCAGCAGAAACGGCGAAGACCGCGCCGGCCAGCAGGAGCAACTGCATCCACGGTACGGATGTCGGCGGGCTGCTGATGGAGTTGTGCCGTGGAATCACGCAGACGGCGAGCACGGTGAACAGAACCGCCGCCGGAATGAGCGCGCCAAACGCCCAGCGCCAGGCATCCATCTGGGCAAACACGCCCCCTATGGCGGGCCCCACCAGTGTGGCCACGCCCCACATACCCGACAGCAGGCCGATGGCGCGGGACCACAAGGCCTCGTCATACAGCAGGCGAATCATGGCGTAGGGCAGGGCCAGCAGCAGGCCACCGCCAAAGCCCTGCACCACACGCCCGGCCAGCATGACGGGCATGGAAAGCGCCAGCGCACAGGCGAGCGAGCCCACGGCAAAGATCGCGGCGCCGAGCACATAGGCAAAGCGCGGCCCGAGCTTGCCCAGCACCTGCGTCGCCATGGCGGCGCTGATGATGGAAGCCACCACGAAGAGGGCGGTGTTCCAGGCGTAGAACTCCAGCCCGCCAATGTCGCGTACGACGGATGGCAGGATGGTGGTGCCGATGTAGAGGTTGATGGCATGTAGTGCGACGCCGCCGACCAGCGCCAGCGTGCGGATGGCATTGACGCCGGTCAGCAGGGCGATCCAGCCTGTGGGAGCGATGCCTGATGTGTTGCTTGAGGTGTTGTTCATTCCAGCGCCTCGGGTCCGAAGGCCAGCCCGTCAAGCTTGTCCGGGTTGCGCATGATGAAGATGTTGTTGGCCTTGCCTTCGTCGTTATAGGCAAAGGTGATGGCGGCGGCGATCTCGCCGGTGCTCGTCCGCAGCTGGATGGCGCGGCCACCGTTGATCTCGCAGGGTACCCATTCGTAGTGGGCCCAGTAGCGGGCCAGCTGCGTCGTCAGCAGGGTGAGCACGCTGCCCTTGCCCTGGAAGATGCCTTCAACCGAGCTGACCTTGCCGCCGCTGTCGGTGCTCAGTGCGATGTCGTCCGAGAGCAGGCTGGCGAGTGATTCTGTACTGCCAGCGGTGATGGCTTCGCGGAAAGCGGTGAGCAGGTCGTCCTGCACCTTGGGCGGCGTCACGTGCCGTACCTTGCCCTGGGAGATGCTGGTGCTGGCGCGCGAGACCAGCTTGCGGCAGGCGGCTTCCTCCATGTCCAGCATCTCGGCCACTTCGGCATAGGGGGTCTCAAAAATCTCATGCAGCAGGTAGGCAGCGCGCTCTTTGGGCGTGAGGCGTTCGAGCAGCAGCAAGAAAGCCATGCTCAGCGACGAGGCCAGCAGGGCGTGTGTTTCGGGTGTGTCTTCGGTCTGGGTATGGATGGGTTCAGGCAACCAGGTGCCGACATAGTCGACCCGGCTGCGCTGCGCGTCGCGCAGCATGTCGATGCAGTGGCGCGTGCAGATGGCGGTGAGCCAGGCGGCCGGTGTCGCGATGCTCGCGTGGTCGGCCGCCAGCCATTTGATGAAGACGTCCTGCACGGCGTCTTCGGCATCGGCCCGCGAACCGAGGATGCGGTAGGCCAGGCCAAACAGGTGCCTGCGCCTTTCTTCAAATACGGCGGTGGGGTCGATGCTGGCCATGATGCGTAAACCTTAGTGTGCCGAGACCTGAATGCGGTTCCAGAGATTGATCATGCCGATGGTAGCGGTCAGAGCGCCAATCTCTTTGTCACTGAACGATTGACGCAGGCGGCCGCGCAGGCTGGCGTAGTCGGTCTTGTGGTCGAGCGTGGTCAGGGCTTCCGTCCAGGCCAGTGCGGCTTTCTCGGCTTCACTGAAGTCGTTGACATGCGCCCAGACGACGAGGCGGTCCAGCCTGTCCTGGGTTTCGCCGTCTTCACGGGCTTCCCGCAGGTGCATCTTGACGCAGAAAGCGCAGCCGTTGATTTGCGAGGCGCGCAGGTGAATCAGGTGGTGCAGTTTTTTGTCCAGGCCCTGGGCGCCAATGGTTTGACTGACCTTGAGCAGGGCGGGGTAGACATCAGGAATCGCGAGATCGATACGGACGGGGGCAGTGTTGGCGGAGGTAGCGGTAGCGGCAGTCATGGTGTTTCCTTTAAAAACAAGTTGAAAAGTTGGGTGTCACACCGTATTGACGATTCAGCTTTGCCGTTTGTGACGCGTTGTGACGCCTGCCTTCAAAAAAAGATGAAATAAATGAAAAATCGCCTGATCCCCAAAGGAATACAGGCGATAGCGGGCAAGCGCCTGTGCGCTCTAGCGTGGCGTGTTCAACAAGGTGTTCATCGCCGAATAGTCCAGCTTGGGGCCGAGCAGCGGAGACAGGTCCTGTTTCAGCAAGGCCTCGACGCTGGTTCGGGCGTGTTCATAAGCCACCTGGAAAGGCGCCGGCCCTACGCTGACGCGCCGCACGCCGGCGGCTTGCAGCTCGGCAATGGCCGGCAGCCCGGGCATGGCCATCAGGTTCAGCGGCAGGCTGACAGCCGCGCAGATTTCCTTGACCTCCGGCAACGCCGTGAGGCCGGGTACAAAGGCGCTGTCCGCCCCGGCTTGCTGGTACAGCTTGAGGCGGGCGATGCTGGCCTGCGCCGGTGTGCCTTCGACTTTCAGCTTGCGCAGGTAAACATCGGTACGGGCATTGATAAACAGCGGTGCGCCTTTGAGTGTGCTGCGTATGGCCTTGATCTTGTCGGCCAGCAGGGCTGGGGCGCCGCTGCCGTCTTCGAGGTTGATGCCCGCCGCACCCACGGCGACCAGCTCGGCGGCCAGGCGGCCTACCTCGGCGGGGCTCTCGCTGTAGCCGTCTTCCATGTCGACGGTCAGCGGCAGGCTCAAGACACGGGTGATGCGGGCGACGGCATCGAGCAACTCGTCGGGCGGCAAGGCGCCGCCGTCGGCATAGCCGCAGGCCCAGGCCAGAGACGCGCTGCTGGTGGCCACGGCTTTGGCACCGGAAGCTTCAAAGATTTTGGCACTGGCAGCGTCCCAGGCATTAGGCAGCAGCAAAACGCCGTGGGGCGCCTGGTGGAGTTGGGCGAATTGTTGGTGGTGAAGGACTTGCATGGCGGCTCCGTCGTTGTTGGCGGGATTGGAGAATCGAGGCGCACAGCTTAGCAAGCCGGGCTGAGGCGCCTGGCCATTTCCGTCCCTTTTCTGACCTATTTACTTCAGGTTACGCGCCGCGAAATTCCACCTCAAACCGGGCCAGGCCCGCGTAGTCAAACTGCGTGCGCTTTCCGAGGGGCAACGTCAGTACACCGGCATAGGAGCCGGTGATCACCGCCTGGCCCGCCAGCAGGCCGATGCCGCGTTCGCGCAGGAAATTGGCCAGCCAGTACAGCGGCGTGCGTGGGTCGCCGTTCGGGTGTGTCGCTTCGGCGGTTTGCGCGGGCTCCCCGGCGACTTGCCAGGTCAATTCAAATGCCGCCACATCGGGCCCGCACAGTTCTGGCCCCAGCCACAGGCCGTTGTTGACGATGCCGTCGGCCAGCAGTTCGGGAAAAGGCAGGCTGCTGTGGTCGGTGTAGCGGCTGGCGCAGATTTCCAGTGCGGCATGGACGGAACCAATGGCTGCATCCACCTCGGCCTCGGTGTAGGGCTGTGCGCGCGGGGGCAGGTCTTTGGCCAGCACAAAAGCCAGCTCTGGTTCAACCACTACGGCGGTGGCACCCAAGGGAAAGGGGACGGCGCAGATCGCTGCATGGTTGAGGGCGGGCTGGTAGATGGGGGCGGCCACCAGCTTGCCGGGGCTGGGCGGTGAAGCCTTCCAGCCGGCCACCGGCTGGCCCAGCCGGCGGGTGACTTCCTGCTGCACCTGCCAGCCGTCTTCCAGGTCGACAGGACGGCAGCTGTCGGGCAAGCGTGGGCCCGCCTTTCCCGTGGTTCGCCTTGCTATTAATTCGATAGCTGCTTGCGCAAGTTTTTCGGGGGATAGAGGCATATTTCGCTTAAAAATCAGGGGTGTGAAGGTTTGGCTGCCTCCCGGGTGGCATGAAGGCAGTGTTCCGCAAGCGGGTGCGTTTTAGTGTAGCGGCGCACGCTTGGGGCCGAGACGTGTGCGTGCGCTTTTCCTCAACCCTCAGCGGGGCGCCTGGGCTTTTCGTACTTCCTTGTACTATTGACAGCTTCATACGCTTTTGTGTGCTGCCCTTCCTGTTCTTCCCTTCCAACATCATGAAAAACTCCCTGAGCCCTGCTTCCACCCTGCCTGTTGACGCCGCTGATGCCTTGCTGGTGGGGCGTGTCTGGATAGAAGGCACTGGCCCGGTGCTGGCCTTGGTCACACCCGACGGTGTGTACGACCTTTCCAGCGTTGCGCCAACCGCCAGCCAGCTGCTGGAATTGCCGGGTGTCGCCAGGGTTGTGCGGGCCGCTGCGGCGAAGCTGCCGCGACTGGCGGGCACGGCCGAAGTGCTGGCCAATTCCGCTGAGGATGCACATGACACCAAGCTGCCCTGGCTGCTGGCGCCATGCGACCTGCAGGCACTGAAAGCCTCGGGCGTGACGTTTGTCGAATCGATGCTCGAGCGCGTGATTGAAGAACAGGCCGGCGGCGACGCCAGCAAGGCTGACGAGGCGCGCAAGGCGGTGATCGCCGTGATCGGCGAGAACCTGGGCAAGATCAAGCCCGGCTCACCCGAAGCCGCCCAACTCAAAGACGTATTGATCGCAAAAGGCATGTGGTCGCAGTACCTGGAAGTGGGCATTGGCCCCGACGCGGAAATCTTTACCAAGAGCCAGCCGATGAGCGCGGTCGGCACGGGCGCCGAAGTGGGCATACATCCGGGCAGCGACTGGAACAACCCCGAGCCTGAAGTCGTGCTGGCCGTGAACTCGCGTGGCGAGACGGTGGGTGCGGCGCTGGGCAACGACGTGAACCTGCGCGACTTCGAAGGCCGCAGCGCATTGCTGCTGGGCAAAGCCAAAGACAACAACGCCTCGTGCGCGATCGGCCCCTTCATCCGCCTGCTCGACGAGCGCTTCACCATCGACCATGTACGCAGCAGCGACCTGAGCATCACCGTGACGGGACCTGAGGGCTTTGTGATGAAGGGCGGTAGCTCGCTGAAGAAAATCAGCCGCGACCCACTGGACCTGGTGGCGCAGGCCATTGGCCCCAACCACCAGTACCCTGACGGTTTCATGCTCTTCCTGGGCACCATGTTTGCGCCCACGCAAGACCGCCATGGCCCCGGCCAGGGCTTTACCCACGTGGTGGGTGATGTGGTGACGGTGGCCACGCCGCAGCTGGGCAGCCTGGTCAACCGCGTCACCACCTCCGACAAGGCCGCGCCGTGGACCTTCGGCATTTCGGCGTTGATGAAAAGCCTGGCCAAGCGCAAGCTGCTGTAAAGAAGGAGAGGGCGGATGCATACCTCTGCATTGGTGCTGTTTTCCGGCGGGCAGGATTCCACCACCTGCCTGGCGCAGGCGCTGTCGAAATACGAACGTGTCGAGACGGTGGCGTTTGACTACGGCCAGCGCCACAAGGTGGAGCTGGAGGCGCGGCTCAATGTGCTGCGCGAAATCAAACAGCAGTTTCCACAGTGGGCCCACAAGATTGGTGAAGACCACCTGCTGGATCTCGCGGTGCTCGGGCAGGTCAGCGACACCTCATTGACACGTGACGTCGCTTTCAAGATGGAAAGCTCGGGCCTGCCCAACACTTTTGTGCCGGGGCGCAACCTGCTGTTCCTCACGCTGGCGGCCGCGCTGGCCTACCGGCGAGATTTGCAGGTGCTGGTCACCGGCGTTTGCGAAACCGACTTTTCGGGCTACCCCGATTGCCGCGACGACACCATGAAAGCCATGCAGCTGGCGTTGTCGCTGGGCATGGACAAACGCTTCCTGATCGAGACGCCGTTGATGTGGATCGACAAGGCCGACACCTGGCGGCTGGCGCATGACATCGGTGAAAAATCCGGCGAGCCCAACGGCGGCGAAGCGCTGGTCAACCTGATCGTGGAACACACCCACACCTGCTACCTCGGCGATCGCGTGCACCGGCATGCCTGGGGCTATGGGTGCGGGACGTGCCCGGCCTGCGAATTGCGGGCGCGGGGCTATGCGGGCTATAAAACCACCCCCGTCCAGGCTCACTCCGTGTAGCCTGTTCCCCCCTCGAGGGGGCGGCGCCTGCGGTCCGGCAAAGCCGGTTCCGCGGCCCCCACTGGTCGCGCCCAATGAACTCTTAAGCCAGCATGAGCCGTGGAACCGGCTTTGCCGGGCCACGGGCGGGCGGCCCTCTCGGGGGGCAGGGAGCTACACGAAGTGAGCGACCGTGGGGGCCTAACTCTCGACGATGCTGCGGGTGACAAGCGGGGGTTCTTCGCCCAGGTGAAATCCGAGTTTGCGTTCGCGCAGCGCCACGTCGCTGGCCGTCACGCGGTCAAAGCGGCGCAGGTGCTCGGTCCATGACTCGTCAATGATCTGCTCGATGTAGTGGCCGGGTTTGTTGACGTCGCGCAGCAGTTCCCATTCCAGCGCGCCCTGGCGCAGGCGGCTGCGGCGGCTTTCCTGCATCAGCGCGCGAAAATCGTCGGCGCGCGCCATGTCTATCTGGTAGTGAATCCTCACCACCACGCGGCCTGCACCAGGTGGCTCTTCAGCCACTGGCGCCTTGAACTGGCGCGACGGCGTCAGGTCTTCTTCAATGCTGAGGTCCGACACGAGGTACTGCGCCACCATCATCACGATCGAGCCGCTGGCGGCAGCCATCAGCAGGCCGGTGGATACGCTGGTGAGGCCTGCCACGTGGCCCCAGAGCGCCGCACCCGCTGCGCTGGCGCCCATGATGGCCATCTGGTACATCGACATGCCGCGCGCGCGCACCCAGTCGGGCAATGACAGCTGGGCCGACACGCTGAGCGAATTGGCGCAGGTTATCCAGGCCATGCCGTTGAGCAGCATGGCCGGAACGGCCACATACACATTGGGCGCGAAAGCCATGGCGGCGGTGGATGCCGTCTGCAGGAGTGTCGATCGCATTACGAGCACGTCGCGCGGCATCATCTGGCGCAGCCGCGCCAGGTTCAGCGCCGCGATGATGGCGCCTGTGCCCATGGAGGCCAGCAGCAGCGTGAAGGTGCCGGCGTCACCGCCGTGCAGGCCGCGCGCCACCAGCGGCAGCAAAGCCAGCAGGGCGGTGGAGTGAAAAAAGAAAATGGCCACGCGCAGCAGCACCGCACGCAGGCGCGCCGACTGGCTCACAAACTGCAGGCCGACGCGCATGGCGCTGACCAGGCGCTCGCGCCCCAGCGGGCTGGGCGCGTGGTCGCGCCGCCAGCGCATGATGACAAAGCCCGAAATGACCGACAGCACGGCGTTGAGTACGAACACGTATTCGGTGCCGGCGCCGGCAATCAAAGCGCCGGCAACGAGTGGGCCGACGATGCGCGACGCGTTCATCGAAACACCGTTGAGCGCCAGCGCGGCGGGCAACTGCACGCGGGGAACCAGCTCGGGCACGATGGCGGCAAACACCGGCCAGCGCATGGCCAGGCCCACGCCGTTGGCAAAGGTCAGCGCCAGCAGCAGCGGCGGCGTCATGACATCGGAAATCACGGCGATGCACAGCAGCGTGGCCACCACCGCCACCCAGAACTGCGTCATGATGAAGTAGCGGCGCCTGTCCAGGATGTCGGCCAGTGCGCCGCTGGGCAGCCCGAGCAAGAAAACCGGCAGTGTGGAAGCCGACTGCACCAGCGCCACCCAGAGGGGCGAGGTGGTCATGGAGGTCATCATCCATGCGGCCGCCACATCGTTCATCCACATGCAGATGTTGGCGACCAGCCAGGTGCTCCACAGCATGCGGAACACCGGGCGCTTGATGGGCGCCCAGGCGGAGAGGGATTCAGCCGTTACCGGCTCGGGGGTTCTTGAAGCTTCCTCGGGCATTCAGGGCGCTTCCTGTGCGGCACGCTGGTTCAGCGTGAACAGCGCGGGTGAGCCTTCGGGCAGCTTTTCGAAAGCCCAGGTCTTGTTGTGAAAGGCTGCCACGTTGGGGCGGTGGGCGATCGAGATGATCGCGCCTCCCGATGTTTTGACGAGCGCCAGCAAACGTTCATACAGCGTTTTTTCAGCTGCCTCATCGAGCGCGCTGGTGGCTTCGTCCGCAAAAATCCATTTGGGTTTCTTCAGCAATACCCGAGCGATGGAGAGGCGCTGTTGCTCACCGCCAGAAAGCTTTTGACTCCAGGCGTCTTCTTCGTCCAGCCGTGCGGCCAGGTCGGGCAGCAGGGCTTCATTGAGGGCTTGCTTCAGTGTGTCGTCGGTGTAGCCTGCCGCCAGTTCGGGGTAAGCCAGTGCATCGCGCAAGGAGCCGTTCGGGAAATACGGACGCTGCGGGATGAACATGGCGTTTTCAGGTCGGGCGATACGGCCGGTGGCAAACGGCCAGATGCCTGCCAAAGCGCGAAAAAGGGTGGACTTTCCGCTGCCGGAAGGGCCTCTGAGCAGAATGTGATCGCCGGCGTCGGCATGCAGTTCGACGCCTGTCAGGAGAACGGTTCCGGTCGGCAGGGCCAGATTGAGGTCGCTCGACGTGAGCGATGTGGACGCACTGGTGACCAGGCCGACGTTGTCTTTTGCCTGCGCAATCATGCTGTCTTCGAAGCTTGTCAGGCGATCTGTTGTCGCGCGCCAGCTGGCGAGATTGTCGTAGTTATCCACAAACCAGCTGAGTGAGTCCTGAACCTTGCCGAAGGTCGAGGAAATCTGAATCAGCTGGCCAAGCTGGATTGCTCCGCCGAAGAAGCGAGGTGCCGCAACAAGGAACGGAAAAATCAAGGCAGCCTGGCCGAAGAAGCTCTGGAACCAGATGAGTTTTTTGTTGGCGCGTATCAGGTTCAGGTAGTTCGCCAGCACCGTCGTGAAACGACCATCGAGCTGGCTGCGCTCCACCGCCTCGCCATGGTCCAGCGCAATGGATTCGCTGTATTCACGCGCCCGTACCATGTGGTGGCGAAAATTGGCTTCGTAGCGCTGCTGCAAGAAGTTGAGTTTGATCAGTGGCCGACCGATGTAATGCGCCAGCACGCTGCCGACCAGGCAATAGGCCACCGCGGCCCAGACCATGTAACCCGGGATGAAATAGCTGCTTCCGCCCAGGGTGAAGTCCAGCGGACCCGACTGAACCCAGAGAAGGCCGACAAAACTGACCAGCGTCACGACCGCATTGAGCAGGCCCATGCTCAGTGTGATCGTGGAGGTGGTGAAAGACTGCACGTCTTCCTGAATCCGCTGGTCCGGGTTGTCCGGGCTGGCGTTGATGTCGGTTGTCGCCGAATAACGCGCGAGCTCCATCTTGTAGAAGGCGTGGTGCGACAGCCAGCGGCGCAGGTAGTCGCGTGTCATCCACGCGCGCCAGCGCATTTGCAGCAACTGTGTCAGGTAGAACTTGTAGACGGCGATGATGATCGCGCCAAAGGCCAGATAGCTGAATCGGCCCATCTGCTGCCAGAAGACGATCTGGTCGCGTTTTTCAAGTGCGTCATAAAACACGCGGTACCAGTCGTTGAACTGCACTGCCATGTAAACCGTGCCGAGGTTGAGCAGCACGATGGCCACGAGAAGGCCGCGTGCCTTCCATTTTTCTTCGGACCGGAAGTAAGGGGCGGCCAGTGCGGCTATCCGCCTGGCAAAAAGACTGAATGCGGCAAATTTTGCGAAAAGACTGGACGGATTCATGAAAGCCCTTTCGCGGCTCAGGAAAGCTGGTTGGAAACACCGCTGGCCACGTGGCCCGAGGGCACATGCTGCGAGGCGGAGTGCACGTGACCGGTCTGGTCGTCGAAGAAAAAGTCGGGCTCGAATTCGCGCAGGAATTCGCCTTTGGCGAGACCCCCCAGGAACATGGCTTCATCGACCTCGATGTTCCAGTCCATCAGCGTGCGGATGGCGCGTTCATGCGCGGGCGCGCTGCGGGCGGTGACCAGGGCGGTGCGTATGCGCATGTGCGAGGTGCCGACCTGCTGCAGGCGGTGCAGTGCTTCGAGCAGGGGCTTGAACGGGCCGGCCAGCAGCGGCTGTGTGGCCTTGTCGCGTTCGTGCTGCTGGAAGGCTGACAGGCCCTGTGCCTGGAAGACGCGCTCGGCTTCGTCCGAAAACAGCACCGCGTCACCGTCGAAGGCGATGCGCACTTCGTTGGGGTGTGCATCGCTGGCGCGCACCGAATGCGGATACACCTGCGCGGCCGGCACGCCTGCCAGCAGGGCGTCACGTACATCGCTCAGATGGGCGGACAGGAAAAGATTGGCGTGCAGGGGCTTGAGGTAGCGCCAGGGCGCCTCGCCGCGGTTGAAGGTGCCGCGTTCTATCTTGAGGCCGTAATGTTGGGCCGAGCGAAAAACCCGCATGCCGGAGACGGGGTCGTTGCGCGAGAGGATCACGACTTCGACGCGCTGGGTGGGTGCAGTGGGACTGGCCGCTTCCCCGGCGCTTTCGGGTACCTCGTTGAAGGCCAGCAGTTTTTTGACCAGCGAAAATGCTACGCCGGGCTTGGCCGGAACATCCAGGCGCTCGAGTTGCAGCTTCATGTAAGCCGCGTCTTTTTTTGCACCGGGCACGGGCTCGGCCGTCATGCCGGTTTCGAAAACCTGGTTTTCTTCTTCAAAGTCAAACAGCGCGCGTGACGAGATCGCCACCACGAGCTGACCATCCAGAGTTGCTGCCATTGTTTGATGCCTTGTTGTTGTCAGTGTGTTTTTCGGGATGGCTTCCCGGCGTTGATCGCCGAGCTACGGCGCGATGCAAGCAGATGCCGTGGAACTGGCTTTGCCAGGCCACAGGCATCGCCCCCTGCAAGGGGGGAAGGTGCTACGCGCAGCGAGCATCCGACGGGGGTGTTCATACAAGCTCCAGTTTGCACCATTGTCCATAGCTGGGTGCGTTGATCGGCCACTCGTCTGCCCTTGTGATCTGACGCTGGCCACGTGCAATCAGTTCCGCGGCGCGGATGACGCCTGCATGCGTGACCCACAAGGTATCAACCTCGCCCTGCAACTCGTCAAAGGCCGCGGCCACACGCGCCATGACTTGCATAGTGCTCTCGCCGCTGCCGCCCACGGCATGTTGGGCAAAGCCATCGGTCCAGGCTTGCAGCTCGGCCGGTGCAATGTGCTGCCAGCTGCGGCCTTCCCAGTTGCCGAAGTCCATTTCCTGCAATCGTGGGTCGGTTTTATAGGTCAAATCGGCCCGCAAGCCGCTCAGGACGAGCGCAAGGTGCTCACATCTTTGTAGCGGGGAGCTGATGACACGGGTGGCAAGAGGGAGCATCTCTGCCAGCGTTCGGGCGCATTCGGCGGTTGCGTCGGCGTCGGCCGCCACATCCTGCCGGCCGTAGCAAACGCCGGCGTCAATCAGGGGCTTTGCGTGGCGGACCAGCCAAAGTTTCATTCAAAGACCGGCCTGGGGTTGTGCTGCGAATACCAGCCAGGGCCGCGGAACCGGCTTTGCCGGGCCGCAGGCGCAGCGGCCCCCTCGGGGGGCAGCGACCCACACGAAGTGGGGAAGCGTGGGGGCCATTTCATAGACTGATGGCCAGGCCCAGGTAAAAAGCGATTTCGCAAACCTGCTGGGTGGCGCCCAGGCAGTCGCCGGTAAAACCCTGCAGCCGGCGTTTGAAGAGGCGGCCCATCCACAGCAGTGCGAGCACGGAAAAGCTGCAGGCGACGATGAGGTTCATGACGTCGAGCACGAAGGTGGCCAGTGCCAGCGCGGCAAGGCACCAGGAAAAACCCACCAGCAGGCTGCCGGGGGAGATCTGGTCCGCCAGCGGCTTGGATTTGGACTGGGCGGTGTCGCCCACGTGCGGCAGCAGGTAAATCAGCAGCAGCGGCAGGCCGCGCGACATGATGTGGCCCGTGCACAGCGCGGCGCAGACATACCAGCTGCCAAAGGGGGCTTCCTCCCAGTCACCCCAGCCGGCGGGCGCGCCTTCGACCGAGCCGAGGATGGCCAGCAGCGCGACCTTGCTCAGCAGGGCGAGCACCAGCGCCATGGCGCCAAAGGCACCCACGCGCGAGTCTTTCATGATTTCGAGCGCACGGCCTTTGTCGTGACTGCCGCCCAGGCCGTCGGCTACATCGGCAAGGCCGTCTTCGTGGAAGCCGCCCGTCAGCAGCGCGGTGGCGGCAGTGGAAAACGCCGCGGCCACCAGCGGCGAGAACGTGGTGTCGGGTAACACCGCATGAAACAGCGCGTACACGGCGGCGGCAAACAGGCCCACCAGAATGCCGACCCCAGGGAAGTGGCCGGCACTGGCGCGCAACAACTCGGGGCTGTAGCCCACCCAGGCGGCCAGCCGCCCTGTGATAGGGATGCGCGTGAAGAACTGGACGGCGAGCAGGAACTCGCGGACAAACAGGGTGATGGATGTCATGCGAGGCCCATGGTGGTTTATGCGTCTTCCCGCCCGCTCACACCGGCAGAGTCAAAGCTCGCCATTTCATTGAGAAAGCCGGCCGCCGATTGCACCAGCGGCCAGGCCAGCAGCGCGCCCGTGCCTTCGCCGAGGCGCAGGCCCAGGTCCAGCAGCGGTTGGGCTTTCAGGTGCGCCAACAGCAGGCGATGGCCGTGCTCGTCGGAACGGTGGCAAAACACCATGTAGCCCTGCACCGCGGGAGCGAGCGAGCGGGCCACCAGTGCTGCCGCCCCTGCGATGAAGCCGTCGACCAGTACCACGCGGCGCTCGCTGGCGGCCTGGAGCATGGCGCCGGCCATCATGGCGATTTCAAAGCCCCCCAGGGCGGCCAATGCATCCAGGGGCTGCGTTGCGTCGGGGTGACGGGCCAGCGCGCGCGCCAGCACGGCGCGTTTGCGTTGCAGCTGCTGGTCATCCAGGCCGGTGCCGCGCCCCGTGGCGTCGTCGATGCTGATGACGGCAAGACGTGCCAGCAACAGGGCGGCAGGCGAGGTGTTGGCAATGCCCATTTCGCCAAACGCCACCACATTGCCGGGTAGCGCTTGCAGGATGTCCATGCCCGCCGTGAGCGCGGCGAGGGTTTGCAGGTGTGACATTGCAGGCCCGCTGCAGATGTTTTGGGTGCCGTGGGCGATCTTGCGCTGCAGCAGCTGCGGGTGCGCGGGCAAGTCCGCGGCCACGCCGGCATCCACCACGTGCAGGGCAAAGCCGTGCTGGCGCGCGAAGACGTTGATGGCGGCGCCGCCGGCCAGCATGTTGCCGACCATTTGCACCGTAACCGCTTGTGGAAAAGCCGAAACGCCTTCGGCGGCGATGCCGTGGTCGGCCGCGAAGACCACCATTTGGGGAGCTTGCAGCGTGATGTTCTCGCTTTGCTGGATCAGGCCCAGCTGCAGTGCCACACTTTCGAGCAGGCCGAGCGCGCCCAGTGGCTTGGTTTTGTGGTCGATCTTGTGCCGTAGCCTGGCCTCCAGCGTGAGGTCGGCAGTCGGCTCAATCGCGGGCAGGAGAAGGGGCGGAAAGTCGGATGCGTTCATCGGTGATTTGTTTAAGGCAGGCGGGGCAGAAGCACGACAGCGCACTGCCTTCCGGTTGGGGAGTTCGTTCAGAGGGCACGGGCATGATGTGCGGCAGTTGCACGCACCAGCATTCAGCGTCTCCTGCCGCCATGCCGCAGCGCAGGCCGGCGCCGCAGCGGGGGCACACCGAGGTGTCGGCCTGGGCGGGTGTTGGCGGGGGTGCGGCCTGTGGGCTCATGGCGGATGGGCTTGTCGGCTCTACGGTCAGCTTTGCGGTCAGCTCTGCAAGAACAGCCGGTAGACAGGGTTGGCGGTTTCCTCGACGTGAGGGTAGCCCAGCGTGTCCAGAAAATCCTTGAAGGCCTTGTTGTCGGCCTTGGGCACCTGCAGGCCCACCAGGATGCGGCCGTAGTCGGCGCCCTGGTTGCGGTAGTGAAAGAGGCTGATGTTCCAGCCCGGCCGCATGCTGGAGAGGAACTTCATCAGCGCGCCCGGCCGCTCCGGGAAGATGAAGCGCAGTAGGCGCTCGTCTTTGGACAACGCACTGTGCCCGCCCACCATGTGGCGGATGTGTTCCTTGGCGAGCTCGTCGTGCGTAAGGTCCAGTGTCTTGAAGCCGTGGCGCGAGAAGTTCGCGGCGATCTTGCTGCTCTCGCCCTTGGCCGAAGTGGTCAGGCCCACGAAGACATGGGCCTTGGCGTCGTCGTTGATGCGGTAGTTGAACTCGGTCACGCTGCGCGGCCCGCCGGGCAGCTCGCCGATCAGTTCGCAAAAGTGCCGGAAGCTGCCGCGCTCTTCGGGAATCGTCACGGCGAATAGCGCTTCGCGCTCCTCGCCGACCTCGGCCCGCTCGGCAATAAAGCGCAGGCGATCGAAGTTCATATTGGCGCCGGACAAAATCGCGGCGTAGGTTTCACCCCGGGTCTTGTTTTGGGCTACATACTGCTTGATGGCGGCCACAGCCAGCGCGCCGGCAGGCTCGACAATGCTACGGGTATCGACAAATACATCCTTGACAGCGGCGCATACCGCATCGGTATCGACAGTGATGAACTCATCAACCAGCTCGCGGCTGATGCGAAAGGTTTCCTCGCCCACCAGCTTCACTGCCGTGCCGTCCGAAAACAGGCCCACGTCGGTCAGCGTGACGCGTTTTTTCGCCGCCACCGACTGAATCATCGCGTCCGAGTCGTTCATCTGCACGCCGATCACCTTGATCTCGGGACGCACCGCCTTGATGTAGTTGGCCACGCCAGAAATCAGGCTCCCGCCGCCAATCGACACGAACACGGCGTCCAGTCGACGCGAGCCCAGGGTTTGCAGCTGACGCAGGATTTCCATTGCAATCGTGCCCTGGCCGGCAATGACGTCCGGATCGTCGAACGGATGCACGAAAGTCAGGCCCTGCTCTTTTTGCAGCTTCACCGAGTGGGCGTAGGCATCCGAATAGCTGTCACCGTGCAGCACCACTTCGCCGCCCCAGCCTTGAACGCCATCAATCTTGATTTGCGGCGTGGTTGTCGGCATGACGATCACCGCGCGGCTGCCGAGCTTTTGCGCGCTCATGGCTACACCCTGCGCATGGTTGCCGGCCGAGGCGCAAATCACGCCTTTTTTGAGCTGCTCGGGGCTCAGGTGAGCCATCTTGTTGTAGGCGCCGCGCAGCTTGAAGCTGAACACCGGCTGCTGGTCTTCGCGTTTGAGCAGCACGGTGTTTTTCAGGCGCAGGCTCAGGTTTTTCGCGGGCTCCAGATTGGATTCCACCGCCACGTCATAGACCCGTGCCGTCAAGATCTTTTTCAGGTAGTCGGCTGGTTTCAGTGCGGGCCTCGACGTTTTGCCGGAAGATTTCCCGGAAGCTTTGGTGGCTTTGGCAACTTTGGGAGCAGGGCGCGTGGCTTGTTTGGTGTGGGTTGGCATGTTTTTCTCGCAGCCTGACATCATAGTGGGCAAGAAAAAAGGCCCAGACTTTGCAGTCTGGGCCTGTAAATCCACCCTTAGAGGAGGTGGAGGAGACAACCGGTGCAAAAAGACCCTGAGTTGCCGGACAACTGATCTTGATGCGATGATTTCAGTATAGCGGGCCGATGTTGCGCTGCACAATATCTTGTGGCGTAAATTCGACATTTTTCACGGTTTAATCATAAATTTTATGCATGAGGAGAGAGATTCATGGAATGCACGGTGAGTTGGACGGGCCCGACGGCGGTCACAGGATCGCGCTCCGGCATGAGCTTTCTGGCTGAGACCGGCAGCGGCCATACCCTGGTGATGGACGGCGCGCCCGATGCCGACAAACCGGAAAACGGCGGCGCCAACCTGGCACCCCGGCCCATGGAAACCTTGCTGGCCGGCACCGGTGGCTGTACAGCCTACGACGTGGTGCTGATCCTCAAGCGTGGCCGCCAGGATGTTCGGGGCTGCTCGGTCAAATTGAGTGCTGAAAGGGCGCCTGTCGACCCCAAGGTATTCACCAAAATCCACATGCATTTTGTCGTCACAGGGCGTGGCCTGGCCACCAGCGCAGTGGAACGTGCGGTCGCCATGAGCCACGACAAATACTGCTCGGCCACCATCATGCTGGCGAAAACAGCAGAGATCACGACCAGCTTTGAGGTCATAGAGGCTTGAGATGATTTTGGCCGCAAGCCCTTTGTGGTCGGGCGCAAGTAGCTATCAAATTTATAGCTGCTGGACCTGCATCAGCTTGCGCTTCAGCGGAATCTTTCAGATGTAGTGCGCCGTTGTCGTCATGACGCGTGCCGCAGAGCGCATCAGGGCCTTGACCGGCTCGGGCAATTGCAGCGCGCCGGCCTGCTCGGCCTCGCGTGCATGCAGCGCTTCATCGTCTTTCATTTGGGCCACGATGGCGCGCGACTCGTGGTCGCCGGCCGGCAGGCGCTCCAGGTGGCTTGCCAGGTGGGCCTCAACCTGGCGCTCCGTCTCCACGACAAAACCCAGGCTCAGGCGGTCACCGAGCCGGCTGGCGACCAGGCCCAGGCCGAAGGCGCCGGCGTACCAGAGTGGATTGAGGAGGGAAGGCCGGGCGCCGAGTTCGTCGAGCCGGGTTTTTGTCCAGGCGAGATGGTCACCCTCTTCGCGGCTGGCCTGCAGGAAGTGCTCTCGCAGGGCCGGGTCGCGGGTACCCAGGGCCTGCGCGGCGTACAGGGCCTGCGCACAGACCTCACCCACATGGTTGACGCGCATCAGCGCGCCTGAACGCACCTTGTCCTGCGCGGCAAGCTCGGTTTTCTCCCCAGGTACGGTGGGACAGGTACGGCTGGCGCGCGGGGCGGCAAAAAGCGTGCGCAGGGCGCCGTCGGCGGCATTGAGGGCGGTATCGAGTGCGGTGGTCATGGTGCTTCGGTTCTTTTGGAACGATTTCTTGAGGCGGGATGGTTCCATGTTATCCCTCGTCCGGTGGAATGGAAACGGCCACAAAAAAGCCCCCATGCGGGGGCTTTTTGAAAAAGGAGGCCGGATCGGGATCCGGACGCAACCTTGATCTTTAGAACGTGTGACGAATACCCAGGGCGATGTTGGTGGAGCCAACGCCTGCAGAAGACGTCACGCCGCCGAGGAAACCGTTGCCACCGGGGGCTGCCTGGCCCGAACCCTTGTTGTCGAAGCGGGTCAGAACGGCATTCAGGTTGGTGCGCTTGGACAGCGCGTAGGTGTAAGTCACGCCGTAGGAGCTGGTGTCGGCATCTGCTGGGCGCTTGTCATCAAGGCGGTTGTACGCCACAACCCATGTGTGTGGGCCGCTGGTCATGCGGTAACCGATGTGCGCCAGGTTGGCGTCCTGCCTGAAGGCATTGTTGTAGGCGGATTGAAAGGCTGCACCTACAAGCGCGCTGCCGCTAGCGGTGGTAACGGTTGCGCCGATGGTGGAGAGACCGCTCGGGTTCTCATCCTTGATCGTGGCGTACTGGCCGTACAGGGTGCCGGGGCCCACGTCAACCGTCGCACCCAGCACATTGTTTTCCAGCGACTTTTGGCCGAGCTCGTTGTTGCGCTGGTTGTGGCCATAACCGACGGAGAATCCGGTGCCTTTATAGATGACCATGCCGCCGAAGAAACGGCTGGCAGAGTTGCCAACGGTTGCGGTAGCCGCTTCACCGGCGCCATACATCAGCGCGGCGGTGATGCCGCCCGTCTGAATGCCGTATTGCAGCGTGTTGCTCAGGCGAATGTCGAAAGCCGGCGGGAAGCTGGCAATCTGGCCGGCTGCCAGGCTGGACTGGGTCTGGGACGCGTCGAAGGTGGCGCCTACCAGGTAGCCAGGGGTGTACTGGCGGCCGAATGTGAACGCGCCGACCGGCGTGATCAGGCCCACGAATGCCTGACGGTCAAACAGCCGGCTGCCTGCGGTACCCGGCAGGTTCACACCAATCGTGCTTCCGATGGATGCATTCACGGCACTGATCAGCGCAGCCGTCGAGGCCGCCGGAATAGGGAGCGTGCTCAAGCCAAGTCCTGCGGCGGTAGACATGCGATCGGGCATTTGAGTCCCCGAGGCTGCTGAGTTCGACATGGCTCCCGTGTCGACTTCAAAACGGTTCTCAAGCGTAAAAATGGCCTTGTAGCCGCCGCCGATGTCTTCGGTGCCGCGCAGGCCGAAGCGTGACCCCTCCATGATGCCGCTGGCAATGTGGGTGATCGATCCGCTTCGCAGGCCGGTGACATGGTTGACGCCGCCATCAACAATGCCATACACGGTTACGGTGCTTTGTGCCATGGCGGCGGAAGTGGACAGCAGTCCCATGATCGCAGTTGCAACGAGGGTCAGTTTTTTCATGGAGTCTCCAGAGAGTTTTAATTGAGGGAAAACCTTCGCAGTCATTGCCGTAAATGCACACACCGGCTTGACTCGATGGAGCAAAGATTAGTGGGGATGCGGCGGCCCGTAAAGAGAGGCAATACGGGGGGTATCACTTTTGCGACAGGGGAAAACCCGATGTTTTCTTGCCCCGGCTGATGCTGGCGGCAAACCTTGGGAGGTTGCCAGGAAATTGTGTTTCCCCTCTCAAATTCTGATGCTGAAGATCGTTTTAAGCGAGGCTGGAGAACGACGCAGCCATGCGCAACCGGTGGCTAGGGTTTGACCTCTAATCCGGGGCGACTGGCGGGTTGGCGGCAGCAGAGTGACTCGCGTTTACAACGGTTCATGCCGCACTACGCCAGCCTGTCCCCCTTCTTGCTCGATTTTTTTTAGCCATAACGCTTCCTGGAGATAGAAAACGACTTGGGTTTGTGTTTTTCACCAAGGCAGGGCATCTGGGGGCGGGTGCCCTGCTTTGGGGCAGTCTGCCCCGGCTACCTGCAAACTTCCCTCGTACGGCTTCGTTCGGCCGGCGCATCCGTGCGCGCACCTCCAGCGTGCGCAAATGCAATGCGTTGTTAGGGGCCAACAATTCGGGTATGAACGTTGCTAATAGTAGAGATAAGGCTTTGTGTGATTTGTGACTCTTTGGTTAAATTGGCCTAAGGGTAGTCACTGAGCCCTTATAAATGTTTGTTTCGTAGCAGTGTTTGTTTTCCACCTTTTGGAGATTTTCTAATGATGAAGAAAAGCCTAGTTGCTTTGGCCGTGCTGGCCGTTTCCGGCATGGCTTCTGCCCAGTCCACCGTGACCGTTTATGGACTCGTGGACGCTTGGGTTGGTACCGTCAAGGACAACGGCGTCAGCCAGTCCGGCGTGAACGTTGCCCATCCTTTTTCCGGTAGCGGCGGTGGTCTGCAGACCAGCCGTTTCGGCCTGAAGGGTTCTGAGGACCTCGGTGGCGGCCTGAAAGCCAACTTCCTGCTGGAAGCCGGCTTTGACCCCAGCACCGGTGCTGCAAACAACTACACCAACCCCTATACCGGCGCGACCTCCAATGCAATCTTTGGTCGTCAGTCCTGGGTTGGCCTTTCTGGTGGCTTCGGTGAATTGAAGCTCGGCAAAATGTGGACCCCGTACGACATGGTCAAGGGTTCCGGCGCCGCTGGCTTCGACTCGCTCCTGTTTGCGCCTTCCACCAGCGTGTGGGCCAGCAACAGCTACCAGGACCGTCCTGGCAACTCGATCTATTACCAGACCCCAGACCTGGCTGGTTTCTCTGCTGCTGCGATGTACAGCTTCGGCGAAAACAAAACCGCGACTGTCAGCGCCGGCAAGATCGCCAGCTTTAACGTTGCTTATGCAAACGGCCCCATCGGTGCTTCTTTGGCCTATCAGACCGAAAAAGCCACTGGTGCCAGCACTGCCATCAAGTACACGCAGTTGAATGGTTCGTATGACTTCGGCGTGGTCAAGCTGCTCGGCGCTTACGGTACTGTGAAGAACGGCACCACCCCCGTGACCGGTTTGGCACAGGACAAAGCGACCGAGTACCAAATTGGCCTTGACTTCCCTGTCAACAGCACGTTCACCCTGTCCGGCGGTTATGCCCGCTCCAAGAGCACCCGCCCAGCTGGTGCTTCCGAGCTGAAGCGTACCGGCTATAGCCTGGCTGGTCTGTATGCCCTCTCCAAGCGTACGAACCTGTACGCTGGTGTTCAGAGCGGCAAGGAAACCGGCGCTGGTGTGACTGATCGCAAGACCAGCACCTACGGTGTTGGCGTTCGCCACACGTTCTAATCCAGTTTGGATCTAAACCCGGGCTTGCCTGGGTTTTATCAAAAGCCGTTTCAGTGAAACGGCTTTTTTTTTGGGTCGACTGAAATCGGGCTAAAAAACCAGGTTCTGGCAAGCAGAAATCCCGGGTTTTCGCTGGCGTTGTTTCTTTTCCACGGGTCACCGTCCATTTGTGGCTTGAGCACAACGGCTTGACTGTTTTTTCGGGCATTCCTTTGCGAATTGAAGCCCAGTCTGGTGCAATAGACCCAACTTCCCGAAACGGGGGTTGGCCCGGGTCTCTGGTGGTGCCATGAAGGCGTAAGTCTGAAATGGTCCCCGTGCCGGAGCCCTATGTTTAACCTTGGAGAAACTCTCAATGAAAAAGACTCTTATCGCCCTGGCTGCACTCGCTGCAACCGCTGGCGTCGCGCATGCCCAATCCTCCGTGACCCTGTACGGCGTTGCTGATGCCTACATCGGCCAAAACGTTACCAAAGTGTCTACCGCTGGTACCGAAACCAAAGTTAGCCAAGGCCAGATCAATGGCAGCGGCTTGAGCAGCTCGCGTTGGGGCCTGCGTGGTAGCGAAGATCTGGGCGGCGGTTTGGCTGCAGTGTTCACGCTGGAAAGCGGTTTTGACATTTCTACCGGCGCATCCGCAAACAACGCTGGTGGTTCCGCTGCCGGCGCAGCCAGCACCCTGTTTGGTCGCGTGGCAACTGTTGGCCTGAAGGGCTCCTTCGGCGAAGTTCGCCTGGGCCGTCAGTACAGCGCTTATGACTCGCTCCGCGGCGCTACCAACAATACCTATGACTCCAACACCTTTGCCCAGACCGGCACTGTGTGGGGCACGGGCATTCAAGACTACAGCAACCGTGTTAACAATTCCGTGCGTTACGACTCGCCCGATTTCGGCGGCTTCAGCGGCTCGGTGGTTTATGGTTTTGGCGAAGACAAGACGGCTACCGCTTCTGCTTCCAACAGCTCCAGCATCCAGCTGAAGTACGCTAACGGCCCTCTGCTGGTCGGTTACGCATACCAGCGTGAAAAAGAATCAGTTGGTTCCACCATGTTCTCCGGTGCAACCGGTGCTGCTAACGCGGCAGGTGTTGGCGCCGCTGCTGCTGACTCGCGCAAGTACAACCTGCTCGGCGCAACCTACGACTTCGGCGTTGTCAAGCTGGTGGGTAGCTACAACACCGCCAAGAACAACACGCTCAAAGACAAAGAGTACCAAATCGGCCTGAGCGCTCCCTTCGGTGCAGCAACCGTGGCCATTGGCTACGAGCGCGCCAAGAGCGAAGGCGGCGGTTCTACCAACAAGGGTAAGGGCTACAGCCTGCTCGGTACGTACGATCTGTCCAAGCGCACGACCCTGTACGCTGGCTACATCAACACCAAGGTTGAGTCTGGCGTGAATGCCGCTACCACCAGCAAGCGTTCGCTGCTGGCCACTGGTGTTCGCCACACGTTCTAATCTGAAGCTGGCTTAAGCCAGTTTTTGATGAGAATCTAAAAGCCGTCTCGGGGTAACCCGGGGCGGCTTTTTTCGTGAAAAAACGTACGAACTGCCGCTTGATGTTGTGAGTCGTTGGAATTTGTGAAACTTTTTCGCATCTGCCGCGTTAGATACCAAGGTCTTGATATTTAGACAAGACGCAACTGACCAGGTTCATTGCTGTTCCCCCACGTTCAATGCCACTGACACATCACCGTTTCTTCGTTCGCACGTTGCGCTTGCTGGCTGCCGGCTACCTGTTTCTTGCCGCTGGCTGCGCGGGGTTCGGGACTTCCGCCCCTATAGCCAGCACGAATGTCGACTGGACTTCTGCATCGTCTACAAGCACTGATGCAGATACCGTTAAGTGGCAGCACTGCACTTTCCCGGGCAAGAAGTCGACACGTTACCGTGCCATTCGCCTGGACGGGCGCAATGCCGTTCTTGGTGAATCCGACAGCGCCGCCAGCATGCTGCGGCAGAACCTGCGTGTAGAGTCTGCAGAACTTGGAACCCTGGGCTTTTCCTGGAAGGTACCGAAGATGATTGTGGGTGCGGACATGACGCAACGCGACAGCGATGATTCACCCGTGCGTGTGGTCCTGGCCTTTGAAGGTGACAGGTCGAAGTTTTCGGCCAAGAACGCCATGCTTTCAGAGCTTGCATTGGCACTGACAGGCGAGCCGCTACCATACGCGACGCTCATGTATGTCTGGGGCTCTCACAGCGCGCCAGAAAGCGTGATCATCAATACACGGACCGACCGAATCCGCAAAGTGGTGATCGAATCCGGTCCCGGCCGCCTTGATCGCTGGCTCGACTACCAGCGCGACATTCGTGCCGACTACCAAAAGGCCTTCGGCGAGCCGCCCGGCGCTTTGGTCGGTGTCGCCATCATGACTGACAGCGACAACACGCGCCAAATCACCAAGGCCTGGTATGGCCCCGTCAGCCTCAAAAACACAACCGCAAGCATCGTGGCCACGCCGGCACTGGCCCCGGAATTGCTGCAGGTTTCACAAACCCCTGGATTTGCACCGCTGTCCCTTCAGGACTAGTATTTAACCTGCTGAACTCGGGACTCCACTGACATGCGCGCTCCGGCAAACCTTCCAAGTGCTTCATCCATTCAGCCCGCCGCAGCGGGAGATATTGCAAACCCCGACCGCCCCTCGCCGCTTCGCGCCTCCGGCCGGGCCTTTGCGCAAATAGCGCAGTACCACCCCGAACTGACCGCCTTCCGGCGCGACCTGCATGCCCACCCGGAACTCGGGTTTGAAGAGGTTTACACCTCCAGCCGGGTAGTGCATGCGCTCAAGTTATGTGGCGTAGACGAGGTGCACACCGGTGTCGGTAAAACAGGTGTTGTGGCTGTCATCAGAGGTCAGCAGCCAGTCAGGGCTTCCGGTCAACCTGGTTTTAAGCCCATGATCGGATTGCGCGCTGACATGGACGCGCTTCCCATGACAGAGCACAACGAGTTTGGCTGGAAGTCCGCCAAGGCCGGGTTGATGCACGGTTGCGGGCATGACGGGCATACCACCATGCTGGTAGGCGCCGCCCGTTACCTCGCAGAGACCCGCAATTTTGCCGGTGATGCGGTGCTGGTTTTCCAGCCCGCGGAAGAAGGCCGTGGCGGGGCCGATGCGATGATCAAGGACGGCTTGTTCGAGCGTTTTCCCGTGCAGGCCATTTACGCCATGCACAACTGGCCCGCGATGCAGCCTGGCACCATCGGGATCAATCCCGGCCCCATGATGGCCGCGGCCGACCGCATCACCATCGAGATTACCGGCAAGGGTGGCCACGGGGCACACGCCTATCTCACGGTCGATCCGGTGCTGGTGGCCGCTCACATCATCACAGCGGTGCAAGGCATCGTCTCGCGCAACGTCAAGGCCATGGACAACGCCGTGATCAGCATTTGCGCCGTCCAGGCAGGCGACCTGGGCGCGATGAGTGTGGTGCCTGGCAATGCCACACTGGTCGGCACGGTACGCACCTTCAAACCGGAAGTGCAGGACCTGGTCGAGCGGCGCCTCAAGGAGTTGTGTGCCGCCGTGGCACAGGGCTTTGGCGCCACGGCCACCGTCAAGTACGAACGGATCTACCCGGCCACCATCAACTCACCGGTCGAATACGAGCTGGCCACCAGCGTCGCCGAACAGCTCGTGGGTGCAGAGAACGTTGTGCGCAACCTTGAGCCCAGCATGGGCTCCGAAGACTTTTCCTTCATGCTCAGGGTCAAGCCGGGTGCCTACTTGCGCCTGGGCCAGGGCGAGCAATTGCCCGATGGCAAAGGCGGAACCGTGGGCGGCGTGGGCAGCCGCTTTTTGCATAACAGCTGCTATGACTTCAATGACAGCGTGCTGCCGCTGGGCTCGGCGCTGTTTGCAGGAATTGTCGAACGCTCGCTGCCGACGCGCTGATTTGCTATTAATTTAATAGCTGCTTGCGCACACCCCTTATGGGCTGCGGGCAAATTCTTCTTGATACTCCAAGGGGCCGCTATCACAGGCGGAACGACGCAGGCCGCGTCTGTGCCTCACCTGTCTGTGCCCGTCTCAGGCATAACGCTTGTTACGCAGGTTGTTTTTCATTTCCTTGAGCAACGGCTGCAGCTTGCTGCCGATGCGCAGTGCCACACAGGTTGCCAGGATGTCGATGATCATCAGGTGCATCAGGCGCGACACCATGGGGCTGTAGCGGTCGTAGCCCTCGGGGTGGTCGGCTGCCAGGTGGATGTTGCCGGCTGCGGCCAACGGCGAACCGGTGACGGTGATGACGATCGTGGTCGCGCCGTTCTTGCGGGCGATGTCGCAGGCGTCCATCAAATCGCGCGTGCGGCCAGAGTTGGAAATCACCACCACGCAATCGCCCGGCCCCAGCAGCGAGGCGCTCATCACCTGCATGTGGCCGTCGCTGTAGGCGATGCTGGTGATGCCCAGGCGGAAAAACTTGTGCTGCGCATCCTGCGCCACGATGCCCGAGTTGCCCACGCCGAAGAACTCAATCCGCTTGCCGGTGTTGTACGTGGCCAGCAACGCGTCGGCGGCCCGCTCAACGGCTACGGAACTCGCATCGTTGCGGTATTTCAAAAACGCCGCTACCGTGTTGTCGATCACCTTGACCATCACGTCGCCGGTCTTGTCGTCCGCGTCCACACTGCGGTGGATGAAAGGTACGCCCTCACTCACGCTGCCCGCCAGCTTGAGCTTGAAGTCCGACAGCCCGTCATAGCCCATGCTGCGGCAAAACCGCACCACTGTCGGCTTGCTCACATGCGAGCGGCTCGCCAGCTCCGTGATCGGCAAATTGGCAAATGCCCGCGGGTCGGCCAGCACCAACCGGCCCACGCGTTGCTCGGCGGGTGCAAGAGAGGGAAGGGACGCCTTGATTCGGTCGAGCATTGGCTATGTCTCCAGTGGCGCGTGGCGTTTGCTCCAACCAGCATGAGCCGCGGAACCGGCTTTGCCGGGCCGCAGGCGGGCGGCCCCCTCGGGGGGCAGGGAACACACGAAGTGAGTGACCGTGGGGGCTAACATTCCTCTGACCAGCAATAGCCGTCTCTGGCAATCATCGCGCTCGCAGCGCTAGGCCCCCAGGTGCCGGCGGCATAAGGCCGTGGCGCACTCGCCTGGTTGCTCCAGCTGTCCATGATGGGTTCGACCCAGCGCCAGGCTTCTTCCTGCTCGTCGCTGCGCACGAAAAGATTCAAGCGCCCGTCGATCACATCCAGCAGCAACCGTTCATAAGCGCCCACGCGCTCGGAGCCGAAGCGTTTGTCGAAATCCAGGTCCAGCTGCACCGGCGCCAGTGAAGGCGTGCCGCGGCCCCCCGTGCGCTGGTCGGCACCCTGCGCAAGCAGGTGCAGCTCCAGGCCGTCCTTGGGTTGCAGGTTGATCACCAGCCGGTTGGCCACATTGGAGCCGGCCAGCGCCGACTTGAAAATCGCGTGCGGCGCGGGGCGAAAGTTCACCTCGATGTGCGCGTCCCGGCCAGCCAGACGCTTGCCGGTGCGGATGTAAAACGGTACACCGGCCCAGCGCCAGTTGGCGATCTCGGTGCGCAGGGCCACAAAGGTTTCGGTCCTGCTGTCAGGGGGCACGCCTTTTTCGTCGCGGTAGCCGGGCACGGCCTCGCCGTCGATGTTGCCGGCCGCGTATTGGCCGCGCACCACATGCTGGCTCAGTGTTTCAGGCGTCCAGGCTTTCAGCGATCGCAGTACCTTGAGCTTTTCGTCACGGATGGCATCGGCGTGCGAGTTGATGGGTGGTTCCATGCCGATGGCGCACAGCAGCTGCAGCGCATGGTTTTGCACCATGTCTCGCAGCGCGCCGGTGCTGTCGTAAAACGCACCACGTTTTTCCACGCCCAGGTCTTCGGCGATGGTGATCTGGATGTTGGCAATCGTCTCGCGGCGCCACAGCGGTTCAAACAGCGAGTTGCCGAAACGCAGCGCAAACAGGTTTTGCACCGAGGGCTTGCCCAGGTAGTGGTCGATGCGAAAGATCTGCTGCTCGCTCAAAACACTGCGTACCGTCTTGTTGATGGCGCGGTTGGAGGCCAGGTCGTGGCCCAGCGGCTTTTCGAGCACCACGCGCGTCTGCGGGCCGTTCAGGCCCGCGGCGGCGATCTGCTCGCAGACCGTGGTGAAGAGGCTGGGCGCGGTGGCCACGTACATCACCACCACGTCGGCGGGCCGCTGCTGCAGTTTCGCAGCCAGTGCGGCATAGTCGGCCGGGTTGGACAAGTCCATGCGCAGGTAGCCCAACATCGCCGCGAAGCGCGAGAACTCCTCTTCGCTCGGCCGCTTGGCCAGCTCGACATTGTCAAACCGGGACTTGATCAGCGCGCGGTACTGGTCGTCCGACAAATCGTCGCGTGCCACGCCCACAATGCGCCCGCCCTCCGGCAACGAGCCGTGGCGGAAGGCCTGGAACAGGGCCGGCATGATCTTGCGCCACACCAGGTCGCCGGTGCCGCCAAACAGGATGAGGTCAAAACTCATGGTAAAAAATTGTCTTGGTAATAAAGTTTCATATTCTATGGGCATAATGGTAACTCGACATCGAACCCGTGAAATGCCTGCACCCAGGCACCGCGCGGTGTTTCATCCGGACCACTCCGCGTTTTGACCAGCCACCCAGCCATGACCCAACTTGACGCCCTGAAACAGTTCACCACCGTAGTCGCTGACACCGGTGACTTCAAGCAACTGGGGCAGTTCAAGCCGCAGGACGCCACCACCAATCCGTCGCTGATCCTCAAGGCGGTGCAGAAGGCTGATTACCAGCCGCTGTTGAAGGACACCGTGAGCCGCTTCAAGGGCCGGGCGCTTGACGAAGTCATGGACCGTCTGCTGGTGCGTTTTGGCTGCGAAATCCTTTCCATCATTCCGGGCCGAGTCTCGACGGAGGTTGATGCCCGCCTGAGCTTTGACGCCAACGCAACGTATACGCGCGGCGAGCGCATCATCGAGCTCTACCAGGCTGAAGGCATTCACATTGACCGCGTGCTGATCAAGGTTGCTGCCACCTGGGAAGGCATACAGGCGGCCGAAAAGCTGGAACAGCGCGGCATCCACACCAACCTCACGCTGCTGTTTTCGTTCTGCCAGGCCATCGCCTGCGGCCAGGCCAAGGTTCAGTTGATCTCGCCGTTTGTCGGCCGTATCTACGACTGGTACAAAAAATCTGCCGGCGCCGCCTGGGACGAAGCCGCCATGGCCGGCGCCAATGATCCCGGCGTGAAGTCGGTGCGCGAGATCTACAACCATTACAAGCACTTCGGCATTGCCACCGAGGTGATGGGCGCGAGCTTTCGCAACGTGGGCCAGATCACTGCACTCGCCGGCTGCGACCTCCTGACCATCAGCCCGGAACTGCTGGCCCAGCTTGCCGCCAGCGATGCCGCGCTGCCGCGCGCACTCGATGCCAAAGCCGCAGCGGCGCTGGATTTGCCCCCAGTGAACTTTGACGAAGCCGGATTCCGTTACGCGCTCAACGAAGACGCCATGGCCACCGAGAAGCTGGCCGAAGGCATTCGCGCTTTCGCGGCCGATGCCGTGAAACTTGAGCAGCTGATGCTGGCCGCATAACCTCCCGCACAGGACACGTCATGAACCGACTGCGTTGCGACCAGACTTCCGCATGGCCTGCGCTGCGGGCGCTGTATGCCGCTTCCGGCAAAGATTTCGACCTGAAGGCTGCATTTGCTGCCGATCCGGATCGCTTCACCAGCTTCAGCCAGGATGCACCACACGTTTTTGCGGACCTTTCCAAAAACCTGATCGACACCGGCAGCCAGGCTTTGTTGTTTGACCTTGCGCGCGCGTGCGGGCTGGAGCAGCACCGCAACGCCATGTTCGCCGGGGAACTGATCAACGGCACCGAAAAGCGCGCCGTGATGCATTTTTTACTGCGAAATCCGGCTGTAGCCCAGGATGGTGTTGCGCCGGCAGCTATTAAAAATATAGCAACCGAGTTGACCCAGGTTCACACCACGCTGGACGCCATGCTCGCTTATGCCGAACAGGTGCGCGCGGATGCCGCCATCACCGATGTTGTCAATATCGGCATAGGCGGCTCCGACCTGGGGCCCCAAATGGCGGTGCTGGCGCTCGGCGAATTTGCCGCCACGGGCAAGCGCGTTCACTTTGTCTCCAATGTGGATGGGGACGAGCTGGCTACCGTGCTCAAGGGGCTCAAGCCGCAAAGCACGCTGTTCCTGATCGCGTCCAAAACCTTCACCACCACCGAGACCATGACCAATGCGCATTCGGCCCGGCGCTGGTTTGAGGCACAGGGCGGACGCGACATCAGCCGGCATTTCGCCGCACTGACGACCAATGTCGCGGCAGCCAACGAATTCGGCATCAGCACCACCTTTGGTTTCTGGGACTGGGTGGGCGGGCGTTATTCGCTGTGGTCGGCCATCGGCTTGCCGGTGGCCATCGCCATTGGCGCAGCCGGCTTTCGCGAGCTGCTGGCCGGCGCGCACGCCATGGACGAGCACTTTCGCACCGCACCGCTGGAGCGCAACCTGCCGGTGCGCCTGGGCCTGCTCGACGTCTGGTACCGCAACTTTCACGGCTTTACCAGCCGGAGCATCGCGCCCTACAGCAGCGCGCTGCGCCGCCTGCCGGCCTACCTGCAGCAGCTCGAGATGGAAAGCAACGGCAAACGCGTGGATTCGGATGGCAAGGCCTTGCCGTTTGAAACGTCGCCGGTGCTGTGGGGCGAACCGGGCACCAACGGGCAGCACGCCTACTTTCAAATGCTGCATCAGGGGACGTCGGTGGTGCCGGTCGAGTTTGTGGCGGTGAAAACAGCCGCGCACGCACCGCATGACCTGCCGGGGCATCACGCCAAATTGCTGGCCAACGTTCTGGCCCAGGCGCAAGCCTTAATGACCGGCAAAGAAGAGGTCGGAGGCCACAGGCACTTTCCCGGCAATCGTCCCAGTACTTTCCTGTTGCTTGAGCGGCTTACACCAGCCAGCCTGGGCGCGCTGATTACCCTGCAGGAGCACCGTGTGTTTGTCAGCGGTGCGATCTGGGGCATCAACAGTTTTGACCAGTGGGGCGTCGAGCTCGGCAAGGTGCTGGCCAAAGACATCGAGCCACGCCTGCGCAGCGGGGACATATCCGGCCTTGATGGCTCGACCGCCGGCCTGCTGCGCAAAATTGCCGGCTGAATACCGCAAAAGTGTGCGTTTTTCCATTGCGGGAGCGCGCGCTTCCGTGGTCAACTTGCCACATCGCCGATTTTTCGATGGCTTCGCATCATGTCTTTTTCCCTTCCGCTTCGCCGCCTTTCCCCCCGTTTTTCGATGTTCGCCGCAGCGTTTCTCACGCTGGCTCTGGTCTCCGGCTGCGCGACACGCTCAGCTCCTGACGAGGACACTGATGTCGATGAGCCGGTCAGCCGCGGCGGCACGCTGGGCCCGGCGGAGGGGGTCACGGGTACCGCCTGGGCCGAGATGTCGGCCCCGCCCAAGGCTGGCGAGCTCAAACCGGACGACCTCAAGTGGGAAATCTTCCGCGTGCCCGGCAAACAGCCGGCCAGCTACAGCTATGTGCGTCATGAAGGTCGCGACGCGGTGCTCGCAAAGGTCGAGGCGTCCGGCAGCATCCTGCGCCATCGCCACCGCATCGAGCCCGACCAGCTAGGGCTCGTGCGCTTTTCCTGGAACGTGCCGTACGCCGGTGCGGGTGCCAACCTCGCGCTGCCGCAACTCGAGGATGTGCCGGTGCGGGTGGTGCTCGCGTTCGAAGGTGACCGCTCGCGGCTGTCGATGAAAAATTCCCTGCTGTCCGAGTTGAGCCGACTGCTGACCGGCGAAGAAATGCCGTTCGCGACGCTGGTTTATTCGTGGTCGCGCGTCAACCGGCCGGGCGAAGTCGTCGTCAACGACCGCACCGACCGTATCCGCAAGATCATTGTCGATTCGGGCGACCACGGCTACAACGAATGGCGCAGCTACGAGCGTGACATCCGCGCCGACTACCGCAAGGCCTTTGGCGAAGATCCGGGCGCCTTGCTGAGCTTCGCCGTCTTCACCGAAGGCGAAAAGAACGAGGGTCAGCTGCAGGCCTTCTACGGGCCACTCAAGCTGGTGCCGGCATCGGCTGTCGCGCGCAAATAGCGCCGCGACCGGTCGGCGTGTCTATGCCGACCGATTTCATTTTTCTGCCTTTTGAGCAAGCAACGCAGGCTAGCGGCCCTGGATTGGCAGAGCGCGTCACGTCGGTCTTGACAATTTGTTGCATCTAATAATGCGGAGTTTAGGGAAATTACCACTCCTTCGATGCAACAAAGTATTGAAATTCCCTGATCTGGTATCAAACCCGCAAGGACCTTTCTTCAAAATGCAGTGAACGGCAAAGCGGCCGTTTCGACTGACATAACGAAGGAGACACCCTATGAAGCGTTTTATCCAGACAGGCCTGGTGCTTGCACTCTCAGGCGCCGGCATGGCCCATGCCGTGACCGAACTCGTGGTGGCGACGGTGAATAACGGCCACATGATCGAAATGCAGAAGCTCACGCCGGTTTTCGAGAAGGCCCATCCTGACATCAAGCTCAAATGGGTCACGCTCGAAGAAGGCACGCTGCGCCAGCGCGTCACCACCGACATCGCCACCAAGGGCGGGCAGTTCGACGTGATGACCATCGGCCTGTACGAAGCGCCGATCTGGTCGAAGAAGGGCTGGTTGCAGCCCATTGCCACCGATGCCGCCTATGACGTCGACGACCTGTTGCCCGCCATCCGTGCCGGCCTGTCGCACGAAGGCAAGCTTTACGCCGCGCCGTTCTATGGCGAGAGCTCGATGCTCATGTACCGCAAGGACCTCGCCGACAAGGTCGGCTTCAAGATGCCTGAGCAGCCCACCTGGACACAGGTGAAGGAACTGGCCGGCAAGATCCACGATCCGAAAGCCGGGGTGTACGGCATGTGCCTGCGCGGCAAGCCGGGCTGGGGCGACAACATGGCCTTCCTGACCACGCTGGTCAACACCAACGGCGGCCAGTGGTTCGACATGCAGTGGAAGCCGCAGATCGACACCAAGCCCTGGAAGGACGCGATCGGCTTCTACGTGGACCTGATGAAAGCCTACGGCCCGCCCGGCGCCTCGGCCAACAGCTTCAACGAAAACCTCGCACTCTTCAACGAAGGCAAGTGCGGCATGTGGGTGGATGCAACCATCGCCGCCTCGTTCATCAGCGATCCGAAGCAGTCGAAGGTGGCCGACAAGGTGGCCTTTGCCCAGGCCCCTGTTGCCGTCACGCCCAAAGGCGCCAACTGGCTGTGGACCTGGAACCTGGCCATTCCGGCCAGCTCGACCAAGGGCGCCGCTGCCCAGACCTTCGTGAAGTGGGCTACCTCCAGGGAGTACATCAATCTGGTCGCCAAAGAACATGGCTGGGGGACGGTACCCACCGGCACGCGCAAGTCGACCTACGCAAACCCCGAGTTCCAGAAGGTTGCGAAGTTCGCTGCCGCCGAGAAGAAAGCCATCGACAGCGCCAATCTGAGCGACAGCACGCTGCCCAAGTCGCCCTACGTCGGCGTGCAGTACGCGGCGATTCCCGAGTTCCAGGCCATCGGCGTGGCGGTGGGCCAGCAGATGAGTGCGGCGCTGTCGGGCAAGGTCACGGTGGACCAGGCCCTGAAGACATCACAGACGGCGGCCGAGCGCGAGATGAAGAAGGCCGGGTATTACAAGTAAACCCTCAGGCTGCATGCCCTGCCCGCGGACTGGTGAAGCCGGATCCGCGGCAGTTCTGACCTGACGCCCCGGGACCCACAACATGAACCGCCTCCTGCCCCGCGCGCTCATGGCGCCCGCAGTGCTCACGCTCTTCCTCTGGATGATCGTGCCGCTCGTGATGACCCTGTATTTCTCGTTCGTGAGCTACAACCTCATGCAACCCGGCGAGCATCCGTTCATCGGCATCGAGAATTTCCAGTACTTCATCACCGATCCGGACTTCTGGCCTGCGACCTGGAACACGCTGCTGCTCATCGGCAGCGTGATCGTCATCACGGTGGTGTTCGGTGTGCTGCTCGCGCTGCTGGTGAACGAGCCCTTTCCGGGGCGGGGCATCGTGCGCGTGCTGCTTATCTCGCCGTTCTTCGTCATGCCCGCAGTGAACGCGCTGCTGTGGAAGCACATGATGATGAATCCGATTTACGGCGTGCTTGCCGACCTCTGGCGTTTTTTCGGCGCGCAACCGGTCGACTGGCTCACCGATGTGCCGCTGTTGTCGGTGATCATCATGGTGGCCTGGCAGTGGCTGCCCTTTGCCTGCCTGATCTTCATTACCTCGCTGCAGTCGCTCGACCGCGAGCAGATGGAAGCGGCGCGCATGGACGGTGCAAGTTCGTTCCAGCGCTTCTTCTATCTCATCATTCCGCATCTCGGCCGGCCGATGGCGGTGGTGATCATGATCGAAATGATCTTTCTGCTCAGCGTGTTCGCCGAGATCGCCATCACCACCAATGGCGGTCCGGGCAACGAGAGCACCAATCTAACCTACATGATCTTCAAGCAGTCGCTGATGAACTTTGACGTGGGCGTGGCATCGGCAGGTGCGTTGTTTGCGGTGGTGGTGGCCAATATCGTGGCGGTGTTTCTCATCCGCATCGTCGGCAAGAACCTCGACTGAAGGAACGACCATGCAACCAAGCAACTTCCTTCCGCAACTGCTTCGCACCGTGGGCGCGTGGGCCGCCGCGCTGCTGCTGTTCTTTCCGCTCGGCTGGCTGTTTCTCACAGCCTTCAAGACCGAACTGCAGGCGATTCATGTGCCGCCGCTCTTTATTTTCGAGCCCACGCTCGACAACTTCAGCGAAGTGCAGCGCCGCAGTGACTATTTGCTGTATGCGCGCAACTCGCTCATCACCAGCCTGGGCTCAACCCTCATCGGCCTGTTGATCGCGGCACCCGCCGCGTACTCGATGGCCTTCTTCCGTACGAAGAGGACACGCGACATCCTGATGTGGATGCTTTCCACCAAGATGATGCCGGCGGTGGGTGCGCTGGTGCCGATCTATGTTCTCGCGCAGACCGCGGGCCTGCTGGATTCGCTCACCGCGCTGACCATCGTGTTCACGCTGGCGAACCTGCCGATCATGGTGTGGATGCTCTACAGCGCCTACAAGGACATTCCTAACGAGATCCTGGAAGCCGCACGCATGGACGGTGCGAGCCTCTGGACCGAATTCCGCCATGTGGTGCTGCCGCTGTCGGTGGGCGGTCTCGCTTCGACCGGCCTGCTGTGCCTGGTGCTGAGCTGGAACGAGGCCTTCTGGGCGCTCAACCTCAGTTCGGCCAAGGCCGGCACGCTGGCGACATTGATCGCATCGTACTCCAGCCCTGAAGGTCTGTTCTGGGCCAAATTGTCAGCCGCCTCGCTGATGGCGATCGCACCCATCGTCGTGTTCGGCTGGTTCAGCCAGAAACAGCTGGTGCAAGGCCTCACATTCGGTGCGGTGAAGTGAAAGGAATTGACTTATGGCTTATCTGGAACTCAAGAACATCGAGAAAAGCTTCGGGGAAACCCAAATCATCCGCGGTGTTGATCTTGAAATCAACAAGGGCGAGTTCATCGTCTTCGTCGGACCCTCAGGTTGCGGAAAATCGACACTGCTGCGCCTCATCGCGGGGCTTGAGCCCATCACCAAAGGCAACTTGCTGCTGGACGGCAAAGACATCACCTGGACGCCTTCGGGCAAGCGTGACCTGGCGATGGTGTTCCAGAGCTACGCGCTCTACCCGCACATGAGTGTGTACGACAACATGTCCTTTGCGCTCAAGCTTGCGGGCGTGCCGAAGGACGAGATCCAGGCCAAGGTCGAGTACGCGGCCAAAACGCTCAACCTCACCCAGTACCTGGGCCGCACACCGAAAGACCTGTCGGGCGGACAGCGGCAGCGGGTGGCGATTGGCCGCGCCATCGTGCGTGCACCCAAGGTGTTCCTGTTCGACGAGCCCTTGTCCAACCTGGATGCCGCGTTGCGCGGCAACACGCGCGTCGAAATCCACAAGCTGCACCGCGCGCTCGGCGCGACGACCATTTACGTCACGCACGACCAGGTCGAGGCGATGACGCTGGCCGACCGCGTGGTGGTGCTCAGGGACGGACTGATCGAGCAGGTCGGCACGCCGCTGGAACTCTACGACCACCCGGCGAACCGGTTTGTCGCGCAGTTCATCGGCATGCCGTCGATGAACATGGTGGCGGCGAGCGCCATTCCGAGCTTCTCGGCGGCCACCGGCGGGCGCCTGCCGAGCGATGGTTTCCTGGGCGTCCGGCCGGAAGGCTTGCGCGTGCATCCGAAGCAGGCTGTTGCTTTGGGGGTGCAAGGCCGCGTGGAGCTGATCGAGGCACTCGGTGCCGATACCCTGATTCACGTCGACGTCGGCGGCGTACCGTTGATAGCGCGCCAGAACGAGCGGACACCGCTTCATGCGGGTGACGATGTGGCGGTCGAGCTCGACTCCTCGGTGCTTCATCTGTTCAACCGTGAAGGCCGTGCGGTTCCGGCCTGATTTCTTCCTTCTTCCTTTCGGACATTCCCTTGACTCTCGCAACAGCGCTTCTTGTGCAAACGCCACCGGCGCCTTCGGAATTCACGGTGCTTCACCTTGGACTGGGTTCGTTCCATCGGGCCCACCAGGCCGTTTATCTTCAGCGGCTTATCGATGCGGGCGACACCCGTTGGTCCATCGTGGGCGCCAACATCCGGCCCGACATGGCCGAGGTCGTCGCGGCCTTGCAGGCACAGGGCGGGCGTTACACGCTGGAAACCGTATCGCCGGCCGGCGAGTACCGCTATGAACAGGTTGAGGCCATCCGCGAAGTGCTTCCCTGGGAAGCCTCGCTGGCTGCGGTGATCTCTCGCGGCGCGGCGCCGTCCACCCGCATCGTTTCATTCACCGTGACCGAGGCAGGCTACTACCTCGACACGAAAGGCAAGCTGGACTTGTCTTTCAATGATCTCGAAGCAGACCTTGAGCGTGCACGCCGCGGCGAGGCGGGCGGGGAGGGCGTGACCATCTACGGCGCCGTCTGCGCGATCCTGCGCGCGCGCAAGGCGGCGCTGGCCGGCCCGGTGACCCTGCTCAACTGCGACAACCTGCGCCACAACGGCGACCGCTTCTATGCCGGGTTGCGCGAATTCATTGAACTCACAGGCGATACCGGGCTGCTTTCGTGGGTCGCGGGGAACACCCGCTGTCCCAACACGATGGTCGACCGCATCACGCCGCGTCCGCCACCCGAGCTGCGCGCTCGCGTCAAGGCCGCCACGGGGAGGGATGATGCGGCCGCGATCACTGGCGAGAGTTTCATCCAGTGGGTGATCGAAGACAATTTCGCGGCCGGGCGACCCGACTGGGGCCGTGTGGGCGTGGAACTGGTCGAATCGGTGCAGCCTTACGAGGAGGCCAAGATCCGCATCCTCAACGCCACGCACAGCTGCATTGCCTGGGCCGGCACATTGGTCGGGCTGGATTTCATCCACGAAGGAACACACCACGCGGCAATCCGGAAGATGGCCTACGACTATGTGACGGACGACGTGATTCCCTGCCTGAGTTCTCCCGACACTCCCGGGCCGATCGACCTCGCGGCGTACCGCGATGTGGTGCTCGAGCGCTTTGGCAACCCTGCGATCCGCGACACCAACCAACGCGTGGCGGCGGACGGTTTCTCGAAGATTCCAGGGTTTATCGCGCCCACGGTACGGGAGCGGCTCGCCGCGGGACAGCCCATCGACAGCGTCGCAATGCTGCCTGCGCTGTTCCTTGTTTTTCTGCGGCGCTGGCACCGGGGAGCGCTGCCCTATGCCTATCAGGACCAGGGTATGGACGAGGCCGTGGCCCGCGCGATCTGCGACGCTGTCGATCCTGTGCGCGCGCTGTGCTCCGACGCGGGGCTATGGGGGAGTGCCGCAGGCGATACGCGGCTGACGGATGCCGTGCGCGGAGCGATCGGGCGGGTAGCCGGTTTTGTCAATTCAGGGGTAAAAAAAACATGAACGAACGTCTGAAGAACCATCATGTGCTTCTGACGGGTGCCGGTGGCGGCATCGGTCTGGCGGTGGCTGAAGCCTGCATCGCCGAGGGCGCGCACTGCAGCGTGGTCGACCGGGCAGTGGCGACGCCTGAAGCCGTGCAGGCACTGCAGAAACGTCATCCCGGCTGCCTGGCCTACATCGCGGCGGACGTGACGGACGCGCAGGCGATTGCGCGCCTGCTGGCGCAGGCACAGGCCGCTTTTGGCCCCATTCATACCCTGTTCAACAACGCGGCCGTGTTCGACCTCGCGCCTTTGCTTGACAGCGACGAGGCATCTTTCGACAAGCTCTTTGCCGTCAATGTGAAAGGCATGTTCTTTGTCATGCAGGCCGTGCTTCGCCACATGGTCGAAGCTGGCACGCAGGGTGCGTCGGTCATCAACATGGCCTCGCAGGCCGGGCGGCGCGGCGAAGCGCTGGTGTCGCACTACTGCGCCACCAAGGCCGCGGTCATCAGCTACACCCAGAGTGCCGCATTGGCCATGGCGCCGCATGGCATTCGCATCAACGGCATCGCACCCGGTGTGGTCGATACGCCGATGTGGGACCATGTCGACAGCCTCTTCGCCAGGGCAGAAGGGTTGCCTCCGGGGGAAAAGAAGCGGCGCGTGGGCCTCGAAGTGCCACTCGGCCGTATGGGCGTGCCGGCCGACATCGCCGGAGCAGCGGTATTTCTGGCCAGCGACGAAGCGCGTTACATCACGGCGCAGACCCTGAATGTCGATGGCGGCAACGTGATGAGCTGATTTTCCGTTTGCGAGCATGAACGACGATTTCCACCTGTACCTCGACAGCGCCGATCTGGCCGAACTGAAGGCCTGCCTGCCGCATCCGGTGGTGCACGGCGTAACCACCAACCCCACGCTGCTGCAGCGAGCGGGCGTCGGGCGCGCCGCGGTGCCCGGCCTCCTGGCGCGCTGTATCGAACTGGGTGCGCGGCAGGTGCAGGCGCAGGTGTATTCGAGCGAAGTCGATGGCATGCTCGAAGATGCGCGGGACCTGTTGCGGCACTTCGACCAGGGCCAGCTGGTCGTGAAGATTCCCGCCACGCGGCAGGGCTTCGATGCCGGCGCCCGGCTTGTCGCGCAAGGTGTGCCGGTCACGTGGACGGCTGTCTACGCACCCGAGCAGGCGCACTTTGCCGCCCTACTGGGTGCGGCTTATGCGGCACCCTACCTGGGACGGCTTGAGGATGCTGGTGTCGACGGGCTGGCGCTGATCGCGCAGATGCAGGCGCTGGTAGCGCAGCGGCCTTCGTCCGGCACCCGACTTCTGGTGGCCAGCATACGCTCCCGCGAGGCCTATCTTTCCTTGCTTCGATTAGGTGTGGGCGCCATCACGATTGCGCCGCGTCTCTTTGCAGAATTGCTCGATCATCCCGCCACGCTGGATGCCGAGCGCGGATTCCTGGCCGACGCCCGCGCCTTGCCCTGACAGAGGACAATCCGGAAACCATGCGCATTGCACTCACGGGCGAAGCCCTGATCGATTTCACTGCCAGCGAGGCAGGCACGCTGGCGTTCCTGGGCCACGAGGGCGGCTCGCCGCTCAACACGGCTGTCGCCTGCGCGCGCCTCGGACAGCCCACCGGGTTCCTCACGCAACTGTCGACCGACCTGTTCGGCGAACGCTTGATGCGTTTTCTCGAACGCAACGGCGTGGACACCCGTTTCATCCTGCGTAGCCACGCGCCGTCGACCCTGGCCTTCGTTGAGCGCACACCACAGACCAACCGCTATGCCTTCTACACGCACGGCAGCGCCGATGCGACCTGGGCGCCAGAGCCGCTGCCGCAGTTGCCGGCGGAATGCCGCTTCCTGCATTTCGGCTCAATCGCGCTCCTGCAGGAACCTGCTGCCACGTGCATCACCGGGCTGATGACCGCCAATGCCGGGCGCCGTGTGATCGTGTTCGATCCCAACGTGCGGCCCAGCCTGATTTCCGACATGGCAGCCTACCGTGCGCGTGTCGTGAGCTGGTTTGCGATGGCCGATCTGGTCAAGCTCAGCGACGAAGATGCCGGACTGCTGGCGCCCGGCAGGCCTGTCGATGCGCTGGCAGCGGATTGCCTGCACGCCGGTGCGCGAGCGGTCATCGTCACGCATGGCGCTGGCGGTGCCACGCTTTGGCGCACGGGGCACGAGCCGTTGACTGTGGCGGCACCGCGTGTTGAGGTGGTCGACACCATCGGCGCGGGCGATACTTTTACGGCCGGGCTTTCAGTCTCGCTGCTTGCGCATGGCGTCGAACACCCGGCCCAGCTTGGCGAGCTGAGCGGCGACGCCTGGCGCGCAGTGATGCGCTTCGCCGCCACGGCCGCCGCACTGAACTGCACCCGCGAAGGTGCCGATCCGCCCACGCTGGAGGCCGTTCACGCCGCGCTCGTGCGAGAGGACAATGAGGCCGTTGCTTCACGGTCCTGACCCAGACTGCCATGACAACGTCTACATCCAAACGCCCGATCCCCCGTCAGCGCCAACCCGAACTGGAGCGCGATATTGCGCGCTCCCCATCACTGGGTTACGAGTCACCTGAAACCGGTCTGGTGCGCTGTCTTGCACATGGCTTTCCGAGCCCGCTGGTACGCTGGCATTTTCATGAAGAGTATGAACTGCACCTGATCACCGAGACCTCGGGCAAGGCGTTTGTCGGCGACTGGATCGGACCGTTTCAGCCCGGTCATCTGGTGTTGTGCGGCCCGCGCCTGCCGCACAACTGGATTTCGCTTGACGTGCCCGAAGGCGGCGCCGCGGGACGCGACCGGGTGATCCAGTTCCATCACGAGCCCATCGAGCGCGCGGCAACCGGGATTCCTGAATTGCGCGAAGTGATGCAGCTGCTCGAACGGGCACGCCATGGTATCGAGTTCTTCGGCATGTCGCAGCAGGCGCAGACGCACTGGGACAACATCAAGGCCGCGCGCGGCGTGCGCCGCCTCGGCCACTTTTTTGAGTTCATGGCCGACCTGGCGCAATGGACGGACTACCGGCTGCTGTCGAGCGTACAGATGCAAGGCACGCAGGGCGCCGATGGCGACGCACAGGTTGACCAGATCAACGGCATCGTCAACCGCATTACCGCCAACATGGCGGAGCCGATCTCGATGTCAGTCGTGGCAGCCGAGCTCGGCATGAGCGAGAGCCGCTTCAGCCGCTTCTTCCAGCGCTCCACCGGCAACAGCTTTACCGACTTCGTCAACCGTGTGCGCATCAACAGCGCCTGCCACCTGCTGATGCAGACCGACCACAACGTCACCGACATCTGCTATCAGGTCGGTTTCAACAATGTCGCAAACTTCAACCGGCGTTTCCTGGAGATCAAGGGCATGACGCCTACCGAGTTCAGGCGGCAGACAGACGACCGTTTTGGCCGGTTATCCTGATGGTCCTGTGGCGTGAAATTAAAACTTGTACCCCAGTTGCAAGGTGAAGCAATCCGGGTCAAGGCCCACATCGATGGTCTGGTTGGTACTGAGCGTGCCGCGGGTTTTCAGGAAAGTCTTGGTATAGCTGGCTTCCACAAACCATTTTTTGTCGAGGTTGAAAATACCACCCAGTTGCAACGCGGGGGCAAATTTCGACTTGAAAGATACGCTTGTGGCGGGGCCGCCTGGGTTGGTCAACGCGGTCAGCAGGGCTGTGCCGCGTTCCTTGTAGAACTTCACGTAGGAGAGGCCTGCACCCAGGTAAGGACGAAACCGGGCGTCGGCATCAAGAAACCGGTATTGCGCGATCAGCGTGATGGGCAAGGCCCGGGTGTCGGCCACCGTGCCAACGCCAGCGAGCACACCTGCGCCGCTGACGTCATGCCTGAAGCCCAAACCGAGCGGCAGGTGCAAGCTGATGTGATCGGTGACCATGTAGTTCACGGCGGCCGTTAACCTGGAACTGCTGCTGACGTCGACTTTCGCGTCCTGAATTACGCCAGTTCCGGACGGCGCCGAAAGGCTGCCGCTGTTCACGGAAGGCGCAATCCGCGTGACGCCGGCCGACACGGACCATGTGCCCGCCTGTTGTGCAAAGCCGTATACGGAAGAAACCGCCAGGGCGGCCGCTATGAATAGTTTCTGGGAGGGATTCATGGGCGAGTGCAGTGCGAGGATGTGTTCGGGTTGCTATGGCGTCATTGTTTGTGCCGGCGGTTTTCGCGCCATCGCACGGGCGAGGGAAGTCATCCGGTGGCTCATGAGAAATCATGGTAGCGGCAGGCGCCAACGTGCAGCATCTTCCTCGCCGTTTTTGTGAAGAGACTGTGGCGCCGCAGACGAAAGGCCTTGCTGTGTGAAAACGTTTTTCGTACAAAGTGAGCGGGCAATAAAAAAGGGCCGCGAAAGCGGCCCTTTTTTTGCTGGAGCGAGAAGCTCAGGCAGGCATTACATGCCCATGTCGCCCATGCCGCCCATTCCACCCATGCCGCCTGGCATGCCGCCGCCGGCGCCGGATTCTTCCTTCGGAGCTTCGGCGATCATGGCTTCGGTCGTCAGCATCAGGGATGCGACGGAGGCTGCATTCTGCAGTGCGGTGCGGGTGACCTTCGTGGGATCCAGGATACCCATTTCGATCATGTCGCCGTAGGTGTCGTTGGCGGCGTTGAAGCCATAGTTGCCCTTGCCGGCCAGAACCGCGTTGACCACCACAGAGGCTTCGCCGCCTGCGTTGTAAACGATTTCGCGCAGGGGGGCTTCAATGGCGCGCAGCACCAGCTTGATACCGGCGTCCTGGTCAGGGTTGTCGCCGGCGATCTTGCCAGCAGCTTGCTTGGCGCGCAGCAGGGCCACGCCGCCGCCGGCCACAATGCCTTCTTCCACGGCAGCGCGGGTAGCGTGCAGTGCGTCTTCCACGCGGGCCTTCTTTTCCTTCATTTCGACTTCGGTGGCAGCGCCAACCTTGATCACGGCAACACCGCCGGCCAGCTTGGCCACGCGCTCTTGCAGTTTTTCACGGTCGTAGTCGCTGGTCGCTTCTTCGATCTGGACGCGCACTTGCTTGACGCGTGCTTCGATGTCGGCAGCGGCGCCGGAGCCGTCGATGATGATGGTGTTTTCCTTGCCCACTTCGATGCGCTTGGCCTGGCCGAGGTCAGCCAGCGTCACTTTTTCGAGCGACATGCCGACTTCTTCAGCGATGACCTTGCCGCCGGTCAGGCAGGCGATGTCTTCCAGCATGGCTTTGCGGCGGTCGCCGAAGCCAGGGGCTTTCACAGCCACAACCTTCAGGATGCCGCGCAGGGTGTTCACGACCAGAGTTGCCAGGGCTTCGCCCTCGACTTCTTCGGCAATGATCAGCAGCGGACGGCCGGCCTTGGCGACTTGCTCCAGGGTAGGCAGCAGGTCACGGATGTTGCTGATCTTCTTGTCGTAGAGCAGAACAAAGGGGTTGTCCAGCAGTGCGGACTGCTTTTCAGGGTTGTTGATGAAGTAAGGGGAGAGGTAGCCGCGGTCGAACTGCATGCCTTCGACGACGTCGAGCTCGTTTTGCAGGGACTTGCCGTCTTCCACGGTGATCACGCCTTCTTTACCAACCTTGTCCATTGCGTCGGCAATGATCTTGCCGATGGATTCGTCGGAGTTGGCAGAGATCGAACCGACCTGGGCAATTTCCTTGGAGGTGGTGGTGGGCTTGGAAGCCTTCTTCAGCTCTTCGGTCAGGGCCAGCACGGCCTTGTCGATACCGCGCTTCAGGTCCATCGGGTTCATGCCCGCGGCCACGTATTTCATGCCTTCGCGGACGATGGCTTGAGCCAGAACGGTGGCGGTGGTGGTGCCGTCGCCAGCGTTGTCAGAAGTCTTGGAAGCGACTTCCTTGACCATCTGCGCGCCCATGTTCTGCAGCTTGTCCTTGAGTTCGATTTCCTTGGCGACGGACACACCGTCCTTGGTCACCGTGGGGGCGCCGAACGAGCGCTCCAGAACCACGTTACGGCCTTTAGGGCCCAGGGTTACCTTGACGGCGTTGGCCAGGATGTTCACACCCTCGACCATGCGTGCGCGGGCTTCGCCGCCGAAAATTACGTCTTTTGCTGCCATGATGCAGATTCCTTAAAGTTTATGGATGAAATCGCCTGCTAGCCCAAGTAGGACGTGCGCCAGCAGCTATCAAATAAATAGCAGAAGAGAGATTACTTCTCGACCACTGCAAACAGGTCTTCTTCTTTCATGACGAGCAGTTCGTCGCCGTCGACCTTGACGGTCTGGCCGCTGTATTTGCCGAACAGCACGCGGTCGCCAACTTTCACGCCCACGGGGCTCAGTTCGCCCTTGTCGTTCTTCTTGCCTGGGCCAACGGCCAGCACTTCGCCCTGATCAGGCTTTTCAGCGGCGCTGTCAGGAATGACGATGCCGGAAGCGGTTTTGGTTTCGTTTTCCACGCGTTTGACGATCACGCGGTCGTGCAAAGGACGAAGTTTCATGAGAGCTCCTTGTTTGAGAACAATGGTTTTGGGAATCAAAAAGCACCCACGTAAAAGTGAGTGCCTGTTAACTTGGTGGATTGACTGGGCTTTGTTAGCACTCAATACCATCGAGTGCTAATCATAGAGGCATTCCGGACGGTTTTCAAGGTGAAGGGCCGAAAACTGCCTTTTTGCTGAACGGGTGCCAAGACCGCAGTCCGCGTAGATGGACCCCAATGATTCCTCTCATCGCGCCCCAAAAACCAACACTTCCAAGGTCTTGTAAGTAACATTCCTTACATTTCCACTCCGCAAAATTTAAACTTCGGGTTAACCCAGGTGTATGACCTGGCGAGAACAACAAACCGGAAACAGGGAGAGCGTGATTGGCCAAGCCACACGATGACTTGGGTGTATCACTCGGGGCGGTGCCAGCATGCACCCCAAAATCTGCAAAACCAACAGCCAGCCTGCGCAAACTGTGCGTCGGCCTTGCCACGGCTGTCATAGTTTGTAACGTTTTTGCCCAGCCCGCGCCGCAAAGCAGCGCCGAGCAGGAGCAGCGCCGTGCAGAGGAGCGCGACCGGCTGATGCGAGAGCAGCAGGAACGTACGCCCGATGTGCGGCCGCCCAAGGTTCCTGAGGCAGAGGCTGCCAGGCTGCCTACGGCCGAATCGCCGTGCTTTCCGGTCCACACCCTGAAGCTGCGCACCGCTGCCGGCGAATCAGCCGCGCTGGCGACCCAATTCGCCTGGGCGCTTGATGCCGCAGCCGGGCCGGACGCGAGCGATTCGCCAACAGGCCGCTGCCTGGGCACAAGCAGCATCGGCATCGTGATCAAGCGCGTGCAAAACGCCGTGATTGCCCGCGGCTACGTCACCACGCGTGTGCTCGCCGAGCCGCAAGACCTCAAAACAGGCATCCTCGCGCTCACGCTGATCCCCGGCCGTATCCGTGCCGTCCGGTTCTCCGAAGGCAGTGACGCACGTGGCAATGCCTGGACGGCCCTGCCTGCCAGGCCGGGTGACATCCTGAACCTGCGCGACATCGAGCAGGCTTTGGAAAACTTCAAGCGTGTGCCCACGGCCGAAGCCGACATCCAGATCGAGGAAGCCAAGGGCGCGGAGGTCCAGCCGGGCCAGAGCGACCTGGTCATCAGCTACAAGCAGGCCTTTCCGTTTCGCCTCTCGGTGTTTGCCGATGACAGCGGATCCAAAGCCACCGGTAAATACCAGGGTGGCATCACCCTGTCTTACGACAATGCGCTGACGCTCAACGACCTGTTCTATGTATCGCTCAATACCGACCTGGGCGGCGGTGAACCGGGTGGCCGCGGCACGCGCGGCAGCACCGTGCATTACTCGCTGCCTCTGGGCTACTGGACGCTGGGCGCCACCGTCAGCGATAACCGCTACTTTCAGAGCGTCGCTGGCCTCAACCAGGATTACGTTTACCGCGGCACCAGCAGCAACGCCGAACTCAAGCTCTCGCGCCTCGTCTACCGCGACGCCAGCCGCAAGACTTCCATCAGCCTGAAGGCTTTCCAGCGCCGCTCCAACAACTTCATTGACGACACCGAAGTCGAGGTGCAGCGCCGCATCGTCGGCGGCTGGGAGCTCGGCGCCGGCCACAAGGAGTTCATAGGCCAGGCTACGCTCGAAGGCAATGTGGCGTACAAGCGCGGTACCGGCGCCTTCGGCTCGCTACCTGCACCGGAAGAAGCGTTTGGTGAAGGGACATCCCGCTTTGCCGTGATCAATGCGGATGCCAACCTGACCGTTCCCTTCAAGATTGCCGACCAGGGCATGCGTTACAGCGCCACATGGCACCTGCAACACGACCGCACGCCCCTGACCCCGCAAGACCGCTTTGCCATCGGCGGGCGCTACACCGTGCGCGGTTTCGACGGCGAATCTTCGCTGAGCGCCGAACGTGGCTGGCTGCTGCGTAATGAACTCAGCACCGCGCTGGGCGAGAGCGGCCAGGAGGTTTACGTCGGCCTGGACCACGGCGAGGTGGCCGGGCCCAGCAGTGAATTCCTGGCGGGCAAGCGGCTGACCGGCGCCGTGATCGGTTTGCGCGGCAGCTTCAAGAAGTTGCAATACGACTTCTTTATCGGCGCGCCCGTCAAAAAACCCGAATTCTTTCGTACCGCCAACAGCACAGTGGGCGTGAGCCTCAACGCTTCGTTCTAACGCTTCCCCTTTCTGTCATATCAGCTGACCTTTCGCCATGAACAAGAACCTGCACCGCATCATCTTCAATTCAAAGCGCGGCCAACGCATGGTGGTGGCCGACACCGCCAGCAGCCAGGGCAAGGCGGCAGGTGGTGAAACGTCGGGCGTGGCCGCTTCCGTGGATCTTCTGGCCTGCCTGCACCCCCTGCGCCTTGCCGTGCTGGGTGCTGTGCTGTGGCTGCAACCGGCCGTGCAGGCACAGGTCGTTGCAGACCCGTCAGCCCCGGCCAACCAGCGCCCCACCGTTCTGCAAACCGCCAATGGCTTGCCGCAGGTCAATATCCAGTCACCCAGTGCCGGCGGTGTCAGCCGCAACACGTATATCCAGTTTGATGTGCCGCAAAGCGGCGTCATCCTCAACAACAGCCGCAGCAATGTGCAGACCCAGCTCGGCGGTTTCGTCGGGGCCAACCCCTGGCTGGCCACAGGCGCAGCCCGCGTCATCCTCAATGAAGTGAATTCGTCGAACCCCAGCCAGATCCGGGGCTATGTCGAAGTCGCCGGCCAGCGTGCCGAGGTCATCATCGCCAACCCGGCGGGTATCAACGTCAACGGTGGCGGCTTTCTCAATGCCAGCCGCGTCACCCTCACCACCGGCAGCCCGGTGCTCAACAGCGGTGCGCTCGACGGCTTTCGCGTGCAGGGCGGCAGCATCACGGTCAACGGCGCAGGCCTGGACACCAGCACGGCCGACTACACCGGCATCCTCGCCCGGGCTGTGCAGCTCAATGCGGGTATCTGGGCCAAAGAGCTCCGCGTGACGACCGGTGCCAACCAGGTGGATGCGGCACAGACCAGCGCCACACCGATAGCCGGCACCGGCCCTGCACCGACCTATGCGATTGACGTGGCCCAGGTCGGCGGCATGTATGCCGGCAAGATTTTCCTGATCGGCACCGAAACCGGCCTGGGTGTGCGCAACGCCGGTGCCATAAACGCAACGGGCGGCGACCTGGTGCTGCAGTCCAACGGCTGGCTCACCAACAGCGGCAGCCTGCTGGCCAGCGGCAACCTGCAGTCCGCCACCACCGGCGTCACCACCAACAGCGGCACGATGTATGCCAATGGCAACACCACAGTAGCGGGCCAGGCCGGCGTCAGCAATACCGGCAGCGCCACACTGGGCGCCCAGGGCAACGCCACGGTGCAGGCCAGCGGTGCGGGCGCGCAGGTCACCTCGGCCACCGGCGCCGTGATCGCCGCGGGGCTGAACAGCGACGGCAGCCTCGCCGCCAGCGGTAACCTGGCCATCAACGCGGCCAGTGCCGTCACCATCGCAGGCAAGGCCCTGGCCGGCGGCAACGCCTCTCTCTCAGGCAGCCAGCTCAACCTGGCCGACAGCACCTTGCGCGCCCAGGGCATGTCGCTCACGGCCACGGCCGGCGACATCGACGCCAGCCGCGCCAACCTCAATGCCACCGGCCTCTTGGCCACCAGCACGGCGCAAACCCTGCGCACCGACGCGGCCACCGTGGTGGCCGGCCAGCTGGGCCTGGCGGCAGGCAGCCTGTCCAACCTCGGCGGGCAAATCACCCAGACCGGCACCACCGCCGGCAGCGTCAACGCGCAGGGCCAGATCAACAACACCGGCGGCACGCTGGCCAGCAACGGCAACATCACACTCCAGGCGCAAAGCCTGGCCAACCAGGGCGGCACGGTCCAGACTACCGGCAGCGCCGACCTGGCCATCACCACCGCCGGTGTGCTCGACAACACTGCTGGTGGCCAGCTGGTTGCGGGGGGTAACCTCACCATCAACGCGGCCGGCATCACCAACGCCGGCAAGCTGCAAGCCGGCAGTACGTTGACCGCGTCAGCCACCGACATCGACAACGCGGCCACCGGCGAAATCACCGGCGCCACCACGCAGCTCACGGCCACCAACAGCCTGACCAACCGCGGCCTCATCGATGGCCAGGTCACCCGGCTCGATGCGCAGCTCATCACCAACATCGGCACCGGCCGCATCTACGGCGACACCCTGAGCATCGCCACCGCCACCCTCAACAACACACCCGAAACCATTGCCGGCGTCACCAAGGCCGGCGTGATCGCCGCGCGCAACCGGCTCGACATCGGCGCGGGAACCATCAACAACGGCATCGGTGCGCTCATCTTCAGCGGCGGCACGGGCGCAGCGGCGCTCAACATCGGCGGCAGCCTGGACGCATCGCGCCAGGCCACGGGCCTGGCCCAGGCGGTCAACAACGCCGGCGGCACCATCGAGTCGCTGGGCGGCCTCACGATCGCCGCCGCGCAGATCAACAACACCAACCCTGACTTTGCCTACACGGTGCAGTTTTCGCCCGGCGCCAACGGCAAGGAATACGTTACCGGCCAAGGCACTTATTCGCCTGATGATGTGGGCTGGCTGCTCAACGACGGCAACCTCAGCCCGGCACCCATCGGCGGTTATCTTTATGCCGCCAATGTCGACAGCGTTGCCGCCCAGTCTTTGGGGGGGCGGTGGTTTTCAGAAGACGGCGCATTGCCGCCCTACACGGGGCACCTGAACACTCTCGGCAAGGGCAGTATCCTGCTCAAGGGCGCGCCCTATGCAGACCCCAAATACGCACCCTACTTCAGCGGCCCCTACGCCTACATCGCCCCGCACAACTCAGTCACCGGCGCCCGTGAGTCGCTGACCTCTGTCTACATGCCGGCGTATTTCGGTTATGACGCCAGCAGCCCGGTCTGGGACGTCTTTGGTGTCGCCAGGCCCACCAGCGGCATTCCCGGCCCCCGGCCAACAGGTACTTACACCGGCCATGAATCCAGTTACGTGCCCCCCAATCCGGTGGCGGTTGCCGCCTGGGATGCGGCCGCCGCACCCTGGGTTGCCCTGCAGGCCAGCATCGACGCCTTCCGCGCCACGGTGGTGGCCAACGCCGTCAGTTTTGACGCCTTCCGCGACTACAACCAGTCAGTTCCCAGCGCCACCATCACCCGCAGCGCGCCCGGCCGCATCCTGAGCGGCGGCGCCATGACGCTCAACGCGCGCGATGCGCTCCTGAACGACCAGGCGCAGATCGTTGCCGGCGGCGCCCTCAACATCACCGGCCGGGCCGTGGACAACCGCGGCCGCAGCATCACCGTCAACGCCCAGCGCAACGGCACCGCCTATGCCTGGAGCCATTACGACGAAGGTTGCGGCGGCTGGGACGGCTGCGACTACGACTACAGCGCCTACCGCGACTCCGCCTACGTGCAGGACGTGCCCAAGACCTTTGTACTGGACGTCAACCGCAGCCAGGGCATGACGGCGCCTTCCAGCCAGGGCCTGGCCAGCGGCACCCAGCTGGCGGCGGCCGTGGTGGCCGGCGGCGCGGCAGCGCTGCCGGCCAGCAGCAACAGCCTGACGGTGCCCAGCAGCAGCCTGTTCCGCGTCACGCCCAACCCCGCGGGCAACTTCATCGTCGAGACCGACCCGCGCTTTGCCAACTACCGCAACTGGCTCGGCAGCGACTACATGCTCAATGCCCTGGGCCTGGACCCGGCCACCACCCAGAAGCGCCTGGGCGACGGCTTTTACGAGCAGCGCCTGGTGAACGAGCAGGTAGCCCAGCTCACCGGCCAGCGCTTCCTGGCCAACTACACCAGCGAAGAAGTCCAGTACAAGGCGCTGATGGACGCCGGTGTCACCTTTGCCCAGCAATTCCAGCTGCGCCCCGGCGTCGCGCTGACGGCCGCGCAGGTGGCCCAGCTCACCAGTGACATCGTCTGGCTGGTCGAGCAGGACGTCACCGTGCCCGATGGCCGTGGCGGCACCGTGCAGGTCAAGGCCCTGGTGCCCGTGGTCTACGTCGTGCCCCGCGCCGGCGATTTGAACGGCAAGGGCGTGCTGCTCGCCGGGCGCGAGGTCAACATCAACCTCAGCGGCGATCTCAGCAACAGCGGCACCATCGCAGGCCGCAACGTCGTCAACCTCACGGCAGAGAACGTGCAGAACATCAGCGGCCGCATCACCGGCGACGCGGTCACCGTAGCCGCCCGCAACGACATCAATGTCACCGGCGGGCAGATCGACGCCGTCAACAGCCTCACGGCCCTGGCCGGGCGCGACATCAACATCGTCACCACCACCAGCAGCGCTACCAACCGCACCGGCGGCCTGGGCACCAACGGCGCGGCCACTGCCGTCAATGCTTCCAGCAACAACACCTTCAGCATGACTGGCATTGATCGGGTGGCCGGTCTCTATGTCACGGGCAATGGCCAACTCACCACCGGTACGTTGGTCGCCAGCGCCGGGCGCGACCTCAACGTCATCGCCGGTGTCATCGGCAACAACAACACCAGCGGCAGCACCATGCTTGCTGCCGGCAACAACATCAACCTGGCCACCGTCACCACCGCCAACAGCAGCGACCAGCGCCGCGGCGACGACGACTTTGTGCGCGACGCGCAAACCAAAGAGGTCGGCAGCCAGATTCAGACCGCAGGCAGCCTGAGCCTGAACGCCGGCAACGACCTCAACGCCCGCGCCGCCAACGTCCAGGCCACCGGCGACCTCACCGCCAGCGCCGGCAACAACGTCAACCTCAGCGCAGGCCGGCAGACCAACAGCTTCGGCTTTGGCATGACCACCGCCGAGAGCGACCTATTCAGCAGCACCAGCACCAAAGAGCGCCGCACCACCGACCAGGACAACGCCGTCGGCTCCAGCCTGGGCGGCAAAACGGTCACCGTGGTGGCAGGCAAAGACATCAATGTCAAAGGCAGCGCCGTCATCAGCGACACCGGCACCACCCTGGCCGCCGGCCGCAACATCGCCATCGAGGCAGCCACCAACACCAGCAGCAGCACGTCTTTCTTTGAGAAGAAGGAGTCGGGTTTGCTCGATGGCGACGGCTTCGGCATCACCGTCGGCGTGCGCGAGCAGTCCAACGACCAGAAAAACCGCGGCACCACCGCAGCCGCCTCCACCGTTGGCGCCGTCAGCGGCAATGTGACCCTGGTGGCCAATGACGTCTACAAACAGGTCGGCAGCGACGTCATCGCACCCAAAGGCGACATCACCATTGCCGCCAAAACGGTAGAGATCGTGGAAGCCCGCGAAGCCAGCCGCAGCGAGACCGAGCAGAAATTCAAGCAAAGCGGCCTGACGCTGGAAATCACCTCCCCCGTCATCAGCGCGCTGCAGACCATCGACAAGATGAGCGAAGCGGCCAGCCAGACCAAGGACAGCCGCATGCAGGCCCTGGCCGGTGCCAACATGGCCTTTGCTGCCAACAATGCCTACAACGCCATCCAGGCCGGCCAGAACACAACGGGCAACAACCCCAGTGCAGCAACAGAACACAGCGCGGCCGAGCAGGCGGGTGGTATCAACCTGGCCATCAGCATCGGCAGCAGCAAGAGCCAGAGCAACTCCCTGAGCGAAAGCAACACCGCGCGCGGCAGCAACATCACCGCTGGCAACAACATCACCATTGCCGCCACCGGCGGCGGACAAGCCAGCAACCTGACCATACAGGGCAGCACCGTCGAAGCCGGCAAGGCCGTGCAACTCATCGCCGAAAACGAAGCCCGGCTTCTGGCCGCGCAAAACCTCGCCAGCGAACGCAGCACCAACAGCAGCAGCTCGGGCAGCGTCGGCGTGAGCTTTGGCACCGACGGCTTCCTCGTCAATGTCAGCGCCAGCAAAGGCAAGGGCCGCACCAAC